>DGTS01000027.1 GCA_002394385.1 Prevotella sp. UBA4330 | reverse complement strand
GATTTCGTGGTGCCAACGACTCGAATATTGTGAATGCAAAATTCTGGCAAGAGGGTAGTTATTTGGAGTCCATTACTACTTATGATTTCTATATGGAGAAACTCAACTATATACACATGAATCCCGTTAGACAAGAATTTGTAGATAAGTCTGAGGATTATCTTTACAGTTCTGCGCGAGATTATTGTGGAGGGAAAGGGCTTATTGATGTTACAGTAACAATATGAGAAACAACTAATATAAATATATCTTGTCGCATTGCAAATGCTGATACTCAATGCGGTCGGATTACAAATCCGCCCGAGCGGGATGTTACAGTAACAATATGAGAAACAACTAATATGAATATATCTTGTCGCATTGCAAATGCTGATACTCAATGCGGTCGGATTACAAATCCGCCCGAGCGGGAAGTATAGTCTTGTAAAAAAAGCATTGAAGGATGCAATTAAATTTGCAGTGTCCAAATAGGAGGTGACGTGTCTCACGTCACGAAATGAGGGATTGTGACGTGGGACACGTCACCTCCTACGAGTGTATTTTTCAAATTAAAAAAAACGAAAATCAATTTCACAATTTCACATTCGTTGTAACGTTTTGGAATACAGAGAATTGCGTGTGAAGGTGCAATTTCACTCACTTTCACTCAATTTCACGCAGGCAGAAACGACTTCCAGTGGTGCCACTTGTGCCTTTTGGGGGAGTGATTAGGGTCTAATCACTCTCTCACTTGTGCCTTTTTAGGAAGTGATTAGGGCCTAATCACTCTCTCACTTGTGCTTCCTGACCACCTCACTTATATATACCTGAGAATGCCAGAAGTGCTTCCTGACCACCTCAGGAAGCACTTCTGACGTTCTAAAGAGATTGTTATGGCGGTTCTTATCCTTTTTCCTTTGCCAAAGAATAGCCCATAAGGGCGCTGATGATAAGCATTGCGAGGATATATGGAGCGAGGTTGATGTGTGAGAGTTGTTCGAGATTGATGCCGAGGAGCATGTTCTTGAGCAGCATGTATATGGTGAGCCACGACTTTGTGGCGATGAGGAACACCACTCCTGCAATGGCGCAGAGCCACGTCCAGATGCGTGCCAGACGGTTGCTGCGCTCTGGCAGGTGCTGCATCACGCGCTCCGTGAAGTCGTCCTCGGGCACGTTGATGGTGTTATCAGTGAAGAACGAGGCGAGCAGTTGGTCGTCGTCGTTCATGTTTATTGTGGTTTTCATCTTGTCATCTTCCATATCCGTTTTGTCTTAAGTAGTTAGCCAGTTTTGTTTTCCCGCGTGAGAGATGCGACTTCACGGTGCCTTCAGCCATTTGCATTATCTCTGCTATCTGGTCGATGGGATAGCCGTCGATGAGTTGCAGGGCGATGCATGTGCGTTCGGTGGGTTTGAGCATTCCCATCGCATTGTATATGTCGAGGCTCAACAGGGCGTCATGCTCTGCCGACGGGTGTCCTTTCACTCCCGCATTGTCTATCTCGTCTGTTATGTGATGTGCCCTGCGGTAGTCGAACATCACGTTATATGCTATTCTGAAGAGCCACGTCTTGAACGACGACCGGCTCTGGAATGAAGAAATCTTGGTGTAAGCCTTGATGAATGTGTCTTGCGCCAAGTCGTCACTGAGTTGACTGTCTCCGAGTGTCTGAGCGAGGAAGAACCTCCTCACGGGTGACTGGTATTTCCTCACAAGCGCATCGAAAGCGCGCTTGTCTTGGAATACAGCCACCCGTGACACCAGAGATATGTCGCTCAGTTTATCCATTCTGCCGTTTCTCGGGCATTATGATCCATAATATTGGGTAGAGAATCACTCCGCTGAAAGCGGTGAAGAATGTCAGTCCCGCATAGAGCAGTCGCACTGCTGTAGGGTCGGTGTCTAAATACTCTGCCAGTCCGGCACATACGCCTCCCAGCATCCTGTCGTCAGAACGATAAAGTTTCTTTGTCATCTTTTATTTTATGTTTTAAATGGTTTGTTGTTTTGGGGATGTGTGCTGCGATGACATCGCAGCATAGGGGACCTTAGCGGTCCCCATTTAAGGACGAGGGGGGTTAGCCTTCTACTGGTGGTGGGGGCGGCGGTGTGCCTGTGTCTGTGGGTGATGGGGGTTGGGTGTTGGGTGATGGAGGCTCGATGTTGCCGTTTTTTTTCTTTGTCGTCTTGGCTATCACGGCCTGTCCTGCACCGCAGATGAGTATGAGCCACCCGATGCCAGCGAGTGAGTTGGCTCCGAGGCAATAGCAGAGCACCGCCACGCCAAGTCCGAGGAAAACGTTCTTCAGTCCTCTACGCCACATCTCGTCGTCGGTCTCCACTGGCTCCTTCACGATGTTCTGCGGTATGGGCTGTCCCGACATCAGAGCGGCACGCGCCAGCCGTTGCTTGTCGTTATGGTGTTTGACGATGAGGAAAATCACCAGTCCGAAAATGACAAATGGCAGGATCGAAGCGAATATTATGGCAACTACAGCGATTATAGCAATAAACACTCCGACCACGCCAATGCCAATGAGGTCTTTCAGAGGTCCCATCAGTCTGCTGATGTCCTGATCGTCGAGAGTGAAATGCACCGTTCGTGAGTAGGTGTTGCCAGCAGCGAGCGAGTCGAAGGCCAGCGAGTCGGTGGCGAGCGATGTGGTGTCGCTATATGCCACCACCCCTGCGGTGTCTTGGTCGATCATCGTTATAGGATGATTCTTCATCTTTGCATGATGGCGTTTCTTTGCTGTTACAGGTGCTGTCAGTACCAGCAGCGCCATTAAAAACACTATAAATTTCTTCATTTCTTTTCCGTTTTGTTTTTTGTTACACAACTGTTAGACGCAGGGAGTTGGCCAAAAGTTGCATTGCATGCGACTTTTTTTTTGACTCGGCATAGTTTAACTCTGCTCTCGTCGATCTGAAAAAGTTGCACAAAGATAAACATTTTTTCTAAAACTTACTAAAAAGTTTCGTTTCTTACATCTATAATATGTATCTTTGCGAAGCAAAAAGAGAAACGTTGATGCTACCAAATGATTTCATAGAAAGCACAAGAGCAACCTTCGGCGAGGCGCTGTGGGAGCAATATCTCGGTGCTTTTGACAGCGGGGCACCTGTAAGCATACGTCTGAACAGGAGGAAAACCACTGACGGCATAGCGGGCAACGGGCATGAGAGAGTGGCTTGGTGCGACGATGGAATATACCTCGGCGAGCGACCACAGTTCACCTTCGACCCTTTGTTGCATGCCGGAGCATACTATGTACAGGAGGCATCGTCGATGTTTCTTCACCATGTCATGAAACACGTCTTGGGCAAAGAGCCTCTGCTGATGATTGACATGTGCGCCGCACCTGGGGGGAAATCTACTCTCGCCTGCTCGCTGCTGCCCGAGGGGAGCATGCTGGTGAGCAACGAACCGGTGGCTCAACGCGCCAGCATTCTTTCAGAGAACATGAAGAAGTGGGGAATGCCAAACGTGGTGGTGACGAACAACTATCCCCGCGACATCCGCAAGACGGGCATCACGGCTGACATCGTGCTGTGCGACGTGCCCTGTTCGGGCGAGGGGATGTTTCGCAAAGACGAGGCCACGATAGGCGAATGGAGCATGAAGAACGTCGAGAAATGCAGCGCGATGCAGCGCGAAATAGTCAGCGAGGCATGGCAGTGCCTGCGTCAAGGCGGCATAATGATATACTCCACCTGCACCTTCAACACCCGCGAGAACGAGGAGAACGTGCGCTGGATAAGCGAGAATCTGGACGGCGAAATCATCGAGATACCGACAGAGAAGGAATGGGGCATCACCGGCTCGCTGCTCCCTGGCTTTGACGACCCCGTCTATCGTTTCATACCCGGACGCACCCGTGGCGAGGGACTCTTCATGGCGGTGATACGCAAGAAGGGCGAATGCACACAGAGGATGCCAAAGATGAAAGTGAACGACAAGGAAAAGAGCAGCACGGAATGGCTGAAGAACCCAGAGGAGTATGTCGTGGAACAGAATGGACTGAACATTACGGCAACGCCGAAAGCATGGCAACCAATAGTGAAGCACCTCACGAAGGAGTTGAGAGTGGTGCACGCAGGCATAAGTCTCGGCACGGTGAAGGGCAAGGACATAATACCCGACCAGTGTCTTGCACTCTCGACAGAACTCAAAAGCGACGCCTTCCCTAAGGCTGAGGTGGACTGGCAAACGGCAATAGCATTTCTGCGCAAGGAGGCAATCACCCTGGATGCCGACATGCCGCGCGGACATGTACTACTAACATACCGACAGATGCCGCTGGGCTTTGTCAAGAACCTGGGCAACAGAGCCAACAACCTCTACCCTGCCGAATGGAGAATAAAGACAACACATGTGCCGAATTGGAGTTAGGAGTTAGAAGTTAGGAGTTAGGAGTTAGAAGTTAGAAGTTAAAAACAATGTTCAAAGATTAAAGTTCAAAGATTAAAGTTCAAAGATTAAAGTTCAAAGTTCAAAGTTATATGAAACAATATCTTGACATTCTGGACCGCATTCTGAAAGAAGGCGTGAAGAAAGAAGACCGCACGGGAACGGGCACACTGAGCATCTTCGGAACACAAAGCCGATATGCTCTGAAAGATGGCTTCCCCCTGCTGACAACAAAGAAACTGCACCTGAAGTCGATAATCTACGAACTGCTGTGGTTTCTCAAGGGCGATACCAACGTGAAATATCTGCAAGAACACGGCGTAAGAATATGGAACGAATGGGCTGACGAGAACGGCGAACTGGGACCGGTGTATGGTCATCAGTGGCGCTCATGGCCCGACTATCAGGGCGGCACCATCGACCAGATAAAGAACGTTCTCGAGCAGATAAAGCATCATCCCGACTCACGGCGCATGATTGTAAGCGCATGGAACGTGGCTGAAGTGGAGAAGATGGCGCTGCCACCGTGCCACACGATGTTCCAGTTCTATGTCGCTGATGGCCGTCTGTCGCTTCAACTCTACCAGCGTTCGGCTGACACTTTCCTCGGAGTGCCTTTCAACATCGCGTCGTATGCCCTGCTGTTACAGATGATGGCACAGGTGACAGGACTCGAGGCGGGCGACTTCATACACTCAACTGGCGACACGCATCTTTACCTTAACCATCTGGAACAGGCAAAACTGCAACTCACAAGGACACCGAGAAAACTGCCGGTGATGAAAATCAACCCCGACGTGAAGAGTCTGTTCGACTTCCAGTATGAAGACTTCCAACTGGAAGGCTACGACCCATGGGACCACATAAAAGCGGAGGTATCGGTATGAGAATATCCATCATTGCTGCTGTGGCGCAGAACCGCGCCATAGGAAAGGACAACAAACTGATTTACTGGTTGCCCAACGACCTGAAACGTTTCAAGCAACTGACCACAGGACACACCATCATCATGGGCAGAAAGACCTTTGAGAGTCTGCCCAAAGGGGCTTTGCCCAACCGCCGCAACATCGTGCTGACACGTTCGCAAGCCACATTCCCCGGCTGCGACACGTTCCGTTCGCTGAAGGAGGCACTGCGCAACTGCAGCGAGGAAGAGGACATATATATAATAGGTGGTGCAAGTGTTTACGAACAGGCAATGGCTGTTGCCGACCGCCTGTGCCTCACAGAGATTGCGGACACTCCTGCCGATGCCGACACTTTCTTCCCCGACTACAGCGGCTGGCATGAGGTGTGGCGCGAGGAACACCAGAAAGATGAGCGACACGAACAAGAATATGCCTTCGTTGACTACGAACGCAACTGAGACTGATTCTTGGCAAGTTATATAAACTACGAATTTCACGAATTATACGAATTGCTTTGCATTAAACTCAAATGCTGTGCAAAGTCCGTATAACTCGTGAAATTCGTAGTTTATTAATAATGTACTACTCCTCTTCGTCCTCAACAGGAATGCCAATCACTGGCAACTGTCGGTCGAAAGCCGAGTTGAACGAGATGATTGTCTCGCTGCGTGCCAGTCCCAGCGGCTGCAGTTTGTCGTGGATGATGTTGAGCAGGTGATGGTTGTTCAGAGCGTAAATCTTAATGAACATGTCATAATCACCTGTTGTGTAGTGGCATTCCACAATCTCTGGAATGTTCCTCAATTCGTTAACCACCTCGTCGAACGACTCTGGAGTTCTAAGGTTGAGCCCGATGTATGCACATGTCTCATAGCCAATCTTCTCAGGGTCGATGATGAATTGCGAACCCTTAATCACACCAAGATTGATGAGTTTTTGTATGCGCTGATGAATCGCGGCACCACTGACATTGCATGTTCTCGCCACCTCAAGGAAGGGAACGCGAGCATCTTCTGCTATCATGCGCAGAATCTTCTTGTCTAATGAATCTAAACTGTGATGTCCCATTATGTTTTCTTTTAAGTTTCGACAAAGATAACAATAATATTCGATTTTACAAGCATTTTATCGAAGTTTTTAAGTATTTTATCAAGAAAAAAGGCATAATTATAATTATTCTTACAAAAAGAACAATATTTTTAAGGTTTCAATAAAATAAAAAAGAATTAAATGTTTTTGTATTCCCAACGATTTGCACTACCTTTGCAAACACATAACTCTAAACATTAAACACTAAACATCATTATGTTGAGAAGAATAAAGACTGTGCTGATGATGCTAATGCTCGTTATTAATGCCGGCATGGCACAGACAGACAGCATGGCGATAACCGACCGTCTGGACTCTATAGCCAACGAGCAACTGATGATTGGCGTTGACAGCGACTATGCCGACGTGGCAGCACAACCCCAATCGCTGCACCAACAACTGAAGACGAAGTTCATTGAGGGCAACGCCGGCTTCATGGGTCTCGTGGCACTGGCACTTGTTCTTGGTCTGGCGTTCTGCATAGAGCGGATTATCTATCTCAGTCTTAGTCATATAAACGCCAAGAAACTGATGACCGATATCGACAAGAAAGTGGAAGCGGGCGACATTGAAGGGGCGAAAGAACTGTGCCGTAACACGCGAGGTCCCGTGGCATCTATCTGCTATCAAGGACTGATGCGCATCGACGACAGCATCGACGAGATAGAACGCTCGATAGCATCCTACGGCTCGGTGCAGTCGGCAAATCTTGAGAAAGGCTGTTCGTGGATTACTCTTTTCATAGCCATCGCTCCGTCTCTCGGATTCCTGGGAACGGTAATCGGCATGGTTATGGCGTTCGACCAGATACAGATGGCCGGCGACCTTAACGCGAGTGTGGTGGCAGCAGGAATGAAAGTGGCACTCATCACCACCATCTTCGGTATCATCGTGGCACTGATTCTGCAAGTGTTCTACAACTATATTCTCTCCAAGATAGAGCATCTGGTGAGCCAGATGGAAGAGTCGGCGATAACAATGCTCGACATCATCATGAAGTATAAGTTAAGAAAATGAAGACACTGACAATATCATCGCGCGTGCTGATGGTGCTTGTGGGCATCATTGCGGTGGCGTTCGGCGCATTCTACCTCATAGGGTATGACAACCCCTACGAGGAGAACCCCTCATTCAATGCACCGAAACTGACAAATGTCATACTCATCATATCCTATCTGCTCATCATCGGCACCATCCTACTGACAGTCTTCTCGCTTGTGATGGCATTCCGCAACCGAAACAAGAGCGCAGCGGTGGTAAACAACGTACCAGCGGCTCGCATAGCATACATCGTCTCGGGCAGTGTAGTGCTGTTGCTTGTGCTGACATTCCTGTTCGGGTCGTCAGCCCCGATGACTATCAATGGCAAGCAATACGCACAGACACTGTGGCTGAAGACTGCCGACATGTTCATTTTCACCGCTCTGGCAATGCTCGTTGCAGCAATAGCAGCGGTAGCATACTCTTCACTTAACAAACGCTAAGCACCAAGAATGAAACTCTACAGGAGGAAGCGCGAGGTTCCCTCGCTTAACACCACAGCGACAGCAGACATCTCGTTCATGCTGCTCATACTGTTCCTCGTCACGACATCAATGGATGCCGACAAGGGACTGCAGAGACAGTTGCCGCCAATGGACAACCGCGAAGAGGCTACCGTTGACGTGAGCAAAGAGAACATTCTGCAACTGGAACTCACGGCAGACAACCAGTTGCTGATAGACGAGAAGGCATCCACGACAAAGCAACTGAGGCAAAGGGTTATAGATTTCGTAGAGAAAAGCCGCGACCGCGAGCATCACATCATCTCGCTGAAAGCCAACCGCGAGGCAAAATACGATGCTTACTTCAACATTCAGAACGAGATAGTGGCTGCATATCACACTCTGCGCAACCGCGCGGCACAGCATTACTACCACCGCTCGTACGACGAATGCTCGAAAGAGCAACGCGAACGACTACGGCAACTATACCCTCAACGCATAGCAGAAGGATATGGGGGAAATGACAAATGACAATCGCACTATGCGCAACAACCCGTAATCAGACACCCGTAACTCGTTATTAATATATGTTTCGCAGACAAAAGAAAAAGGTGCCAGGACTGAACACAGCATCGCTGCCCGACCTGATATTCACCGTACTGTTCTTTTTCATGATCGTGACCCACATTCGTCACGATGCACCGAAGGTGGAATATCGTATTCCACAGGGAACAGAACTGCAGAAACTAACCAAGAAATCGGCTGCAACATATATCTATATAGGAAGACCCATCATGCAGTTGCAGAAAAAAGAAGGCACTGCTGTGAAGGTGCAGATGAACGACAAATACGTCACGCCAGACGAGATTACCGACTACGTCATTGACGAGCGCACCCGCATGATGCCCGAGGACCGCCAGCAGATGACGGTGAACCTCAAGGCTGACCGCAATGCCGACATGGGAACAATTATCGACGTAAAGCAAGCGCTACGCCGTGCCAATGCTCTCCGCATCAGTTATTCGGCAGAGAGAGCACCGAAAAGCAAAGAATAAGACTATTTTTTAAGGAAGTCGAGACTGAAGAGTTTCTCCTTCATTTTCTCCTTGTCGGTGGTGAACACATGGTTGAACACACCGACAGACGTGGTCGATGTCTTGCCATTGAACGTTATCTGGCATGTGCTGAACACGAAGTAGTTGTTGTAGTACAACTGCGACTCCAGATAGTTTTGTGCCAGCGAGCCAATAGCCACCTTGCCAACCATTCCCCAACCAGAATTAGTGTCGAGACCAATATCTGATGCGGCATCGCTCATCAGTCCGTTCACCTCGTTCATCACAGCATCCACATGCTGCTGCTTGGTAGGACATGTGAACACAAGTCCTGCTACAATCACAGCCAAGAACAGTAAAAATACAAAAAACTTTTTCATATATTGCTGATTATTTAGAAGTTTTGATGTATCAGAGTTCAGATATTTACATATTGCAACGTATCCATTGTCATTGGAATGAGTGTAAAGACAGGTTAAACCATATTCTTAGGAACGCCCGAAATAAATGCACGGAGATTGTCTGCTGCAATATGTATAAGTCGTGTGCGTGCCTCACGCGATGCCCAAGCAATGTGAGGAGTGATGAAGGCATTAGGACACGCGAACAGCGGATTGTCTGCTGATGGAGGCTCCGACGTAAGCACATCGGCACAGAACGCTCCCACCCTACCCTCTTTCAGGGCTGCCGCCATATCATGCTCGTTGACTAACGGGCCGCGACCGGTGTTAACCACCATCACGCCTTTCTTCATCCTTGCTATGCTCTCGGCGCATATCATCTCGCGTGTATTGTCGGTCAGAGGACAATGCAACGTTATGACATCAGCGCACTGGAACAGTTGGTCCATCGTCACCTTATTTATATATATAGGCAGTTGCTCTTGTGCTTTTGATGTCTGCGCCACCACCTTCATGCCAAACGCATGGGCGATACCTGCAACAGCACTGCCAATGTTGCCAAGACCCACGATGCCGAGCGTCTTTCCGCAGAGTTCTATGACAGGAGTGTCCATCCAGCAGAAGTCCTCTGAACGTGCCCATCGCCCCTTGCGGTTCTCCTCGGCATAATGGTCAACGTGCATCGCTGCGTTAAGTATGTGCGCAAAAACCATCTGTGCCACACTTTGTGTGCTGTATGCAGGAATGTTAGTGACCACGATTCCACGCTTGTGTGCAGCCTCAACATCCACGACATTATATCCTGTGGCAAGCACGCCGATATATTTAAGACCTGTCAGACGGAAGATAACATCTTCAGACATTATCACCTTGTTCGTCAGCACCGCCTCCGCATCCTTGCACCTGTCAACAGTTTCGCCTGGACATGTGCGGTCATACACCACAACATCGCCCAGCGCTTCAATCTCTTTCCACGACAAATCGTTCTGCACGGCAGTATATCCGTCAAGTACAACTATCCTCATGACCTTGCTATCTGCGAAAAAAGACTTCCTTTGGGGGAAGTCTTTTTATGATTATCAGCGGAGAGAGGGGGATTCGAACCCCCGAATCGGTTTCGCCGATTACACGCTTTCCAGGCGTGCCTCTTCAGCCACTCGAGCATCTCTCCTTTTGTTTTGCGGTGCAAAATTACGGTTTATCTTTCAAAAAACATAACGATTGCAGAGATTTTTTCGTTTCCCGAAGATAAAAAGCCATTAATCGCCCACGCCGAACACTCGCTTCACGTTCTCGTTAGTCTGCCGTGCCACCTCTTCCTCGTCAACGCCAAGGCTCTCGGCAAGTTTCTTCATTACATACACGACGTATGCACTTTCGTTGCGTTTGCCTCGCATGGGCACTGGTGCCATGTAGGGGCTGTCGGTCTCAAGCACAATGCGCGAGAGCGGAACACCCTGCAACACCTCGGGCAAATGGCTCTTCTTGAAGGTCAATACTCCACCTATGCCGAGCACAAAACCCTCGAACTGCAACAGTTCGGCAGCCTCTTTCTCGTTGCCTGTGAAGCAATGGAATACCCCGCCAGGCAGTTCCGAAGCATATTTCTTTAGCACGTGCACCATCTCGTTCTGCGCCTTCCGGCAGTGAATCATCAGCGGCAGGCGTGTCTCGACAGACCATTTCACCTGTTCCTCGAACGCCTTCAACTGCTCGTCGGCAAACTCTCGGCTCCAATAATAGTCGAGACCTACCTCACCAACGGCAATGAAAGGCGTATCGGACGAAAGCGAAGAATCCAATATCTGTCTCATTTTGGCAAGAACCTCCCTATAGTCGGCACGCACTTCCTCAGGGTGAAGACCTATCATGGGATAGCAATAACCAGCATATTCCCTGCTCATCGCCACCACCCTATCCACCGAAGGCAGGTCGATAGCAGGCAGAAACACCTTGGCGACACCCGCTTCTCGGGCGCGCTCAATCATCTCACGGCGGTCATCCGCATATTCCTCACCGTCGAGATGAGCGTGAGTATCTATTATATTAATATAGGTGTTCCTCATGTCTGCGATAGTAATAAACCACTCCGTACTTGCGGCACTCGGCATAGCGCACCTCTGGAGGTTCGTTCTCGAAACGTTTCTCTACCTGATTCCACAAATCCAGCAATATGTCGTCAACCTCGGGTCGCAACATCTGGATGTTCTCCAGCGCCTTTGCCGACTGCTCCTGCAGTGATTTTTGCGAGTTATACTGCTCGCGGAAGATGTCGAGATGTGTCGAAACCATTCCTATCGAAGGGTTGTATATCGGTCGGCCGCCAGCCTTCACACGTCTCTTCTCTCCCTCCACGATTTTCTCTCCCCACGAGATGACGCTCTCTGCCGCCTTGAGCGACGGCACTGCCGTCTGGTCTTCGCTCATGCCATAGTATGAGAGCATGGAGCGTTTCATCTCTCCGCGCTCTATGGTCATCAGCAACACCTGTATGAAGTGGCTGACATAGATGGTGGCGTTGCGCATCAGACGATCCATCTTCGGCGCGTTTCTCGTCTGCGCAGCCATCCTCATCTTGTACTGTTCGCATGCTGTCAGCAGCCGGTCGTATGCCGGCTGAGCGCGGTTCAGCGTTTTCCAGTCGATGAAACGGTTCTGAACAGTGTAAACATTGTTGTTCTCAAGCACCGTCTTCAATGCTTTCAGACGTGCCGAGTCGGTTTTGGGGAGTCGTCGGTAAGGCATTATTAATTACGAATGTGGAATTACGAATGTGGAATTACTTCTCTCTTTTCATCATCTCGTGTGTGTAGGCTATAAGTTCCTGCTTGCGCTCGTCGGGCACATTGACACGTGCCAGATACTGAGTGCTCTGAGCGAAGTAGTACTCTATCTTCTCCTTAGCCATGCGGTCGATGCCTATCTCGTTGTAAAGACGGGTGACGGCGGCTATTTTCTCGGCGGCATCAAACTGCTCTGCCGTTATCCACCGCGTAAGTTCCTCGCGCTGCTCTGCCGTAGCATGGTTGAGCGCATTAATAAGCATAAACGTTTTCTTGTTGCTTGTGATGTCGCCGCCAATGGCCTTTCCGAACACTGCCGAGTCGCCATAAACATCGAGGAAATCGTCCTGCAACTGGAACGCGAGTCCTATCTGCTCGCCGAACTTATACAGGTTGTCGGCATATTCGGCAGAAGCGTCGGCAAGAATGGCGCCCATCTTTACGGCGCATGCCAGCAAGACACTTGTCTTCAGGCGTATCATCTCGATATACTCAGCCTCGGTTACGTCGGTGCGATTCTCAAACTCCATGTCGTACTGCTGTCCCTCGCCTATCTCGAGTGCCGTCTCGGTGAACAGCGAGAGCACCTCTGCGAGTTTTTCCTTAGGACATTGCGCCATGCGCTCGTATGCCAGCACCAGCATCGAGTCGCCCGAGAGTATCGCCGTGTTGGCATCCCACTTGCGGTGCACCGTCTCGTGTCCGCGTCGCAGGTCGGCATTGTCCATGAGGTCGTCGTGCAGAAGCGTGTAGTTATGGTATGTCTCCAGCGCGCATGCCGACGAGAGGATGCTCTCTGGATTGTCCTTGAACATATTGTATGCGAGCAGCATTAGCACCGGTCGCACACGTTTTCCGCCCATCGAGAGGACATATTTTATCGGTTCATACAGGCTTTGTGGCTTGCGCTCGTAAGGCAACTGAGCCAGATAGTCGTTCACTAATTTCAGTATTTCTTCCGATGTTTTCATATCTTTGAGTTTATGATGTTTTATTCTTATTATGTGGAGTCATGGAGATAACTCCTTAACTCCATAACTCCTCACCCATTTCTATATCTTGAACACCACGGGAATGATGAATAGCGTGCGGCACTTCTTGCCGTGGTCTTCACCGGGAGTCCACTTCGGCATCATGCGCATCACGCGCAGAGCCTCGTTGTCAAGGGCTGTGCCCGCCGACTTGGTAACTTTGAAATCGGTGAGAGTGCCGTCGCGGTTGATTATGAACTGCACCATCACCTCGCCCTGCTGCTTCCGCGTCAGCGCCTGCTGAGGGTAGCGAAGATTTTGGGTGAGCCACTTCATCAGTTCCTTCGGACCGCCCGGGAACTCCGGCAGTCGCTCCACCACCTGGAAATGCAGCGGGTTGTTAGGGTCGTCCTCCAGCGTTGGAGCCGTGGGGTCGTCTGGCGGAACCATTTCGTTCTTAGGTCCCTCGGTCTCGGTGTTTGTTATCTCTTGCGTCTTCTCGCCCTCCTCTTTAATATCAGTAGCCACCTCTTCCTCAACGATGTTCAGCCGTTCGGTGAGTGCCGGTGCCGGCACCATTGGCGCAGGAGCGTCATACTCCTGCTGTTCCTCGGGTGGCATCATCTCGTAGTCTTGCGCCATCTCGTCAAACTCGGCGTCGGCGTTGCTGTCTTCAGCAGAACTGGAAGCAAACTCCAATGCCACCAACAGCAGCGCAAGAGCCACTATCAGGCCAAGAAGAAAACCCGTAGGTTTTCGGCGTTCGAGGTCGGCTTGTGCCGATTTCTTTACTTCCATAACACTAAACTACGTTTTTCTGCGTTATTATATTGTGTTTTGTCACATCGTGACGGGCGCAGAATGTTAAGAATGCGACTCTCGCAGACGTGCCGCGAGGCTCTTCGCACTATTTTTCTGCAAAAGTAACACACTTATTTGAAAAAAGGTATATCTTTGTATTAAAATTATAGAAAGTAGATGAAAAAAGTCGTTTTTTCAGTTCTGATGACCCTCCTTGCCACCATTGCGGCGGCGCAAGAGAGCCAAACGGAATATAATTTCCTGCGACTGCCCGTCAGTGCTCATGCCGGCGCACTCGGAGGAGACAACATCACCATAATAGAAGACGACCCCTCGCTGATGTTCAACAACCCGGCACTGCTCGGCTCGGTGAGCGACAAAACCGTGAATCTTAACTTCATGACATACATGAAGGGGTCGTTCACCGCCAGCGCATCGTTCAACAAGGCAATCAACGAGCGTGCCGAAGTGGGCGCAATGGCACAGTTCGTCAACTACGGCACAATGAAAGAGATGGACGAGCACAACGTGCAGACGGGAGAGTTCTCGGCGAAAGACATCGCCATCAGCGGCGTTTTCAGTTACGAACTCACCCAACGGCTCGTGGGAGGTATCACTGCCAAGTTCATCACTTCGTATATCGGCGACTACAACTCCATTGCTATGGGCGTGGATTTGGGACTCAACTACTACGACCCCGACCATGAATGGTCTATCTCGGCAGTGGCAAAGAACCTGGGAGGACAACTGAAAGCATACGACGACAACTATGAGAAAATGCCCATCGACGTGCAGGTGGGTGTGTCGAAACGCCTCGTCGGCTCGCCTTTCCGACTCTCGGCGACGCTCGTTGACCTTAACCACTGGGACTATAAGTTCATCAACCACCTCGTGGCGGGCGTTGACATCATACTCTCACCGCAAATATATTTTGCAGCAGGATACAACTTCCGCCGCGCCGACGAGATGTCAATCATTGCCACAGACGAGGAGAAAGGCAGCAGCCACATGGCTGGATTGTCGCTCGGAGCAGGTCTGATGCTCGACCGTTTCAAACTCTCGCTCGCCTACGCCAAGTATCATGTGTCGTCCAGTTCGCTAATGGTGAACGTCTCATTCAGCCTCTAACGGAACCCCGCTCATAACCATTTGGTTTTCAATTAGATACAAACGAGGTAACAAAGTTAATAAGATTGTTCAACAAAGTTATTAACTTTGTCTCCCCGTTTGATATACCTTGCAATCCCACTTGTATCTAATGACAAAACAAGGAGCCAAAAGTGAAATTATAAAAGGTCATTTGTGAGTTATCGTTTTTTTTCATTACCTTTGCAGAAAAATAAGTTTCTAAGGATATGAAAAAGATTACTATTGCTATTGACGGGCACTCTTCGTGCGGAAAATCGACCATGGCGAAAGACCTTGCCAAGGCCATCGGATATGTTTATGTTGACACCGGCGCGATGTATCGTGCCGTAACGCTCTACGCATTGCGCAACAATCTCTATACCGCTGAGGGCGAGATAATGACCGAGGAACTGAAAGCAAAGATGCCAGAAGTGGTTATCTCGTTCAAGTTTAACGCCGAGACGGGGAAACCTGACACCTATCTCAACGACGAACTCGTGGAGAAGGAGATACGCGGAATGGAGGTATCAAACCGCGTCAGCGCTGTGGCGGCACTGCCATTTGTGCGCGAGGCTCTTGTGGCTCAGCAGCAACGCATGGGCAAGGAGAAAGGTATTGTGATGGACGGTCGCGACATCGGCACCGTTGTTTTTCCCGATGCCGAACTAAAAGTCTTTGTCACCGCATCGGCAGAAGTGCGCGCCCAGCGTCGCTACGACGAACTGAAGGGCAAGGGAATGGAAGCCGACTACGACGAGATTCTCAAGAACGTGCAGGAGCGCGACTATCTCGACAGCCATCGCGAAGTGTCACCGCTGCGCAAGGCTGACGATGCCCTGGAACTCGACAACAGTCACATGACCATTCCAGAGCAAAACGCATGGCTCATGGAAAGATACTTGGAGAGGACGAAATAAATGTAGAATGTAGAGTGCAGAACTTAGAATGTAGAGTGCAGAGTGTAGAGTGTAGAGTGTAGAATGTAGAATTATGATTACCACTATGAGCCATGCTCCAAGGCTTGTTCTTGAAACGTAATCATAATTCTACATTCTACACTCTACATTCTAAGTTCTAAGTTCTACACCAACCTCTTTAGCCATTTTCCTTTGAATATTCTGACGAGGAAAATGGTGCCTCGGAACGTGAGTTCTATTGCCATCGCAAACCAGACTCCTTGCAAACCGTAGCGCGGGGCAAGGTATGCTGCAAGCGTAAGGCGCACTATCCACATCGAGCCAAGGTTCATCAGCGCAGGGCGCAACGTGTCGCCGGCACCCACACAGATGCTGTAACTCACGATGGCAGCAGCGAAGAATGGCTCGGCAAACGCCTCGATGCGGAGCACCGTGGTGCCCAACTGGCGTATCTCCTCAACAGGTGAGAGGAACCCAATCATCTCCGGCGCAAAGACATACATCACCACTCCCATGAAAGCCATCACCGCCATGCCGAGGAATACGGTCATGCGGGCGAACGACTTGGTAAGACCATATTGCCCGGCACCGATACTCTGACCCACAAGTGTGGTGGCTGCCTCGCCGATTCCATATCCAGGCATATAGCACAGACTCTCGGCGGTGACCGCAAACGAGTTGGCGGCAATGGCAAAGACACCAAGTGGAGCAACAATAATGGTGCTCACAATCTGCGCTCCGCCCATGAGCATCGACTGCGCTGCCATCGGCGACGCTATCTTCAGCGCGTTACGCACATAGTCGCCCACCCAACGGAAAGGCTCGTCGATACGTCTCAGAGCAAGTATCTTGCTGCGGAAGATGGCGAAATAGGCCTGACCGAGCGCCCCGATGGTAACAGCGATGGCCGTTCCGATGGCCGCTCCGAGCACGCCAAGACCGAACACAAATATAAAGATGTAGTTGAACGCCACGTCGAGGATGCACATCACGATGCTCATAACACTCGGTATGCGCATGTCGCCCGAACTCTTGAGCATCGCTCCCGACAGACTTGACAACTGGAAAAACGGCATTATGAACATGAACACCATGAAATAGACCGTGGCATCGTGCGCTATCTCCTCGCCGCCACCAAGCCAGTAAGGCAGCCGAGGACTGATGATGACACCGGCAAGAGCCACGCAAAGACTGAAGAGAAGCGTGCAGATGATGGCATGACGGAACACGGCGCGCGCCTTGACGAAGTCGTTGGCACCGATGAAATGTGCCACCTGTACCGAGAATCCCATTGAAGTGGCGCCCGTAATGCTGCCGAAGAGCCACGTCGATGACTCCACGAGGCCGATGCTTGCCGACTCGTTGGCACCCAGATGACCCACCATTGCAGCGTCGATGTAGAACATCAGCACGCTGGTCATCTGTGCAAGAATGCCCGGCACACTGAGGAGGACAATCAGACTCATCTTCTGGCTGCCCGTCATCTGCTGTTTATTGCGAATCATCTCAAGCAGAGAGTCGCTCTTCCTCTTCGAGAACATCAGTATTAGGTTTGGGTTGCGAAGTTACAACTTTTCGCTCGAATGACAAAATATAAATGCAAAAAACGGGCGACATCCTTTGACAGAAGTCGCCCGTTGTTGTATGTTCCTGAAAAAACCTTACCTTATCGGAATATGGTTTATCGGTTCTCTACTTTCTTGTCCATTACAAAGCCAGCTGCAGCAAAGAGCGTGAGCACGGCGCAAAGTGTTGTAATACTCATTGTAATATCCTTTCTTTACTTTAAAATGAAAGACTGCGCCTCACGGTGCAGTCATATTTATATTCACAATCTTTTTCCTTTTTTATTGCCGGAGGCTCCCCCCCAGCATCGTGTTATCCTTAATCCAATCTTCGTCTTTACCTTATCAACTATCAACCTATTGTCCTTAACAATCTTATTTACCTATTCACTAACCTAAATCTATGTTTTCTCTATAACTAATCCCTAATCTTTTTTACCTTACTAATACCTTTTTCTGAATTGCAATGCAAAGTTATGAATGTTTGTAATATCTACAATAAAAAAGTGGCAGAATCGTCAGAAACTGCCACTTTTATTGACTTAAATCAATGTTGTGTGCGGACACAGCACCATTTTTTTGCTCTTTTATGTGTTTTTTTGCTACTTGTTCTTGAACGATACCAGCGTGATGTCGAACACCAAAGTGCTGTATGCGGGTATCGCAGCGTTCGACGTGCTGTTCTTATAGCCAAGAGCATAAGGGATGTAAACGCGCCAGCGGTCGCCCACATGCATCTTCTGCAACGCCGTGATGAAGCCGTCAACAGTGCCGGACACAGTCATTTCGACAGGCATCATGGCGTCAAGGTTGTACTCCCCGTACCAAGAGGAATCGAACTGATAGCCCAGTGGGAAGTTGTCTGACGGCATCAGGTTGCCCCTGTAATGAATTGTCACCTCGTCAGAGTAGAGCGGACATTCTGTCCCTGTGCCCTCCTTGAGCACCTCAACCACGATATGGTCGTCGGGCGCGGTGGCTGCGCTCTCCTCCTTACTCCATGAGGTGTAAGTCCTCCATGTGCCACTGGTAGAGCCTTTCGCCTTGTTGTAGAGGTTGTTGAAGTAAGTCTCGTTGCGCTCTTTCCAGTTGTCGAACTCCCCTTCATTGCCTTCTTCCTCGCTGCATGAGAACATGCAGAGAGACAAGAGGGCAACTATTATTGCTATGGTCTTTTCTTTTCTCATTATGTTTGCTGTTTATTGCAATTTCTTCAGCAGCGAAGCGATGCTCACCTTGTCCTCGATGAGTGCGCTCAACTGGTCGATGCTCACGCGCTCCTGCTCCATAGTGTCGCGGTTGCGCAGTGTGACGCAGTTGTCGTTCAGCGTGTCATAGTCAACGGTAACGCAGTACGGAGTACCTATTGCGTCCTGACGGCGGTAGCGTTTTCCTATGGTGTCCTTCTCGTCGTATGTGCAGTTGAAGTGGAACTTCAGTGCGTCGATAATCTCACGAGCCTTCTCTGGCAGTCCGCCTTTCTTGACGAGAGGCAGCACGGCGAGTTTAATCGGTGCGAGCGCAGCGGGCAGTTTCAGCACCACGCGTGTCTCTCCGTTCTCCAGTTGCTCCTCGGTGTAAGCGTGGCACATTATTGAGAGGAACATGCGGTCAACGCCAATAGAAGTCTCAATGACATAAGGAGTGTAACTCTCGTTGGTCACCGGGTCGAAATACTTTATCTGCTTGCCTGAATACTTCTCGTGCTGAGAGAGGTCGAAGTTGGTGCGTGAGTGTATGCCCTCAACCTCCTTGAATCCGAATGGCATGTGGAACTCGATGTCGGTAGCGGCATTAGCGTAGTGAGCCAGTTTCTCGTGGTCGTGGAAACGATAGTTCTCTGCGCCGAAGCCCAGTGCCTGATGCCACTTCATTCGTGTCTCCTTCCACTTCGGGAACCACTCAAGTTCGGTGCCGGGCTTTACGAAGAACTGCATCTCCATTTGCTCGAACTCGCGCATACGGAAGATGAACTGACGTGCAACAATCTCGTTTCGGAACGCCTTACCTATCTGTGCGATGCCGAAAGGAATCTTCATGCGGCCCGTCTTCTGCACATTCAGGTAGTTGACGAAGATGCCCTGAGCCGTCTCCGGACGCAGATAAACCTTCATCGAGTTGTCGGCAGAGGCTCCCATCTCGGTAGAGAACATGAGGTTGAACTGACGAACGTCGGTCCAGTTCTTTGTTCCTGAAATAGGACAAACGATGCCTTCGTCAAGAATAATCTGCTTCAGTTCCTCCAAGTCCATAGCATTCATCGCGGCAGCATAACGCTCGTGCAGGGCGTCGCGCTTCTGCTGGTTCTCCAGCACGCGTGGGTTTGTCTCGCGGAACTTCTGCTCGTCAAAACTGTCGCCAAATCTCTTGGCAGCCTTCTGAATCTCTTTCGCAATCTTTTCCTCATACTTTGCTATCTGCTCCTCGATGAGAACATCGGCGCGATAGCGCTTCTTTGAGTCGCGGTTGTCGATGAGCGGGTCGTTGAAAGCGTCAACATGTCCGCTGGCTTTCCATATTGTGGGGTGCATAAAGATGGCGCTGTCGATACCAACGATGTTGTCGTGCAGGAGCACCATCGACTTCCACCAGTATTGCTTGATATTATTCTTCAGTTCAACGCCGTTCTGTCCGTAGTCGTAAACTGCGGCAAGGCCGTCATAGATCTCGCTTGAAGGGAACACAAAGCCATATTCCTTGCAATGAGATACAATCTTCTTAAAAACGTCTTCTTGTGCCATGTTTAATTAGGTTTATTCGAATAATTGGCTGCAAAGTTACAAATAATAATTGAAAAATGTAAACTGATGATTGATAATTAAGAAATATTTCATATCTTTGTAGCGAAATGATGACCATCTATATTAAAACTAAACCAAATAAGACATGAAAAGACTATTATTTATCCTATTTATGACAATGTTTATAGCAGGTGCTACCAACGCACAAAACGACTGTTGCGGCAAGAAAAAGGACTCAAAGGAATGCTGCAAGGGCAAGAAATGCTGCGAGGGAGAGGCACAGTCAGCCGCTCCGAAGGCAGTAAGTTTCGAGTTTAACCAGCCCTCTGGCATGAGGATGTTCGCAGACAACGAGGGCAACCGCTACACCACCCCAGGCGAACTGTCGCTGAAGAAAGAGGCCGACGGCAACAAACTCTTCGTACGCCGAGGCATCAAGAAGGCCACCATCATGGTTGACGACAGCGTGATGTGTCGCGTTGGCGAGATGATTGTGCGCTACAAGGTGGAGGAGAACCGTGGAAACTACAACGATTCAGAAGTTTTCGTGACCGACGTGGGCAGTTATGGCTTCTCCGCAAAACTTGAAGGAGGAAAACTGTTTTGGGGCAGTTATCCAAGTTTCTACGAGGTTAAAGACAAAGAGAAGATGGAACGCTACCAGGCATTAAGAAGCGGCGTGAATGAGATTAGCGGCTACTTGCAGTCGCTGGTGCCTGAAGAGATGCTGAAATAGGCCACACGCAGACGGTCAGAAACCAACAATCACACACATAAACAAATAAAATGAACACGATGAAAAGAATGACTTATGCACTTTGTATGATAGCGCTTGCGCTGCTGGTTTTCTCGTGCTGTTCTCTGAAGAATGGCAACGGCGGCGGCAAGGGCGGCGACACCGATGTGGTGAACATTAACGATGTGAAGGTGGCACCAGAGGAAATGGTGACCTACTACAACTTCTCTACGGCATCAGGAATGATGTGTTACACCGACGACAACGGCGAAAGATACACCAACGAGGGCGAGATAACGCTTCAGAAGACCGACAACGGCGGCATGATATACAGAAGATACGAGTATGTGAAGCGCGACTCTGTGGCCGTTGGCGACAGCGTTTTCATGCATGTGAGCAAGATGGTGAAAGCCTATAAGATGAAGGAGATCCAAGGCAGTTACACCGACTCGGACATCTTTGTCACCGATGTGGGACCGTGGGGATGCAACATCACCCTTGAGGATGGCACCTACATATCGGGCTCGGTGATAGTGGCGTTCGAGGTGAAGGACAAGAAACGCATGCAGAAATGCGACGACTTCAGCAAGGCGGTGAGCGCAATTAACGCCTACATCTATTCACATATAAAGCGATAGGCCGTCAACAGCACTCGCAGAGACATGCCTTCACGTTTCGAAAGATGTCCTTTGGCAATGCGAAAGATGCCTTTTGGCAACCTCAAAGATATACATCTGGCACCCCCAAAGATATACTTTCGGGGTGCCATTTCATATAGTTGGCGCAACCGCTGGTTAAAAGTGGCACTCGCAATGCGCCCGTTTTATACAAAAAAACATAATCTTTCGTTTGTTTCCAAGATTTTTATTAAATTTGCACTCGCAACATTTTTCTTGAGAACAACTAATCAATCATGGACGACGATATAAAAGATATTACCCAAAACGAAGAGAACGAAGCCGTGGAGGACGGCAACAACGAAGAGAACAACGAGGCTCAGGAAGAGCAGGAAGGCACTGACGACGTCACGAGTATCCACTCCGACTACCGCCCCGTGAACCGTTTCGACGCCTCCGCGGTGCACCATCTGAGCGGAATGTACCAGAACTGGTTCCTCGACTACGCCTCATACGTAATTCTGGAGCGTGCCGTACCGCACATCGAAGACGGTCTGAAGCCCGTGCAGCGACGCATTCTGCACTCGATGAAGCGCATGGACGACGGCCGATATAACAAGGTGGCGAACATCGTGGGACACACAATGCAATTCCACCCTCACGGCGACGCCTCCATAGGAGATGCCCTGGTGCAACTCGGACAGAAAGACCTGCTGGTGGACACTCAGGGCAACTGGGGCAACATTCTTACCGGCTCGTCGGCTGCGGCACCACGATATATCGAGGCACGACTGTCGAAATTCGCTCTTGATGTGGTCTTCAACCCCAAGACAACGGAGTGGAAAATGAGTTACGACGGGCGCAACAAGGAGCCGATAACGCTGCCTGTGAAGTTCCCGTTGCTCTTAGCGCAAGGTGCTGAGGGCATCGCCGTGGGACTGTCCTCAAAGATTCTGCCACACAACTTCAACGAACTGTGCGACGCCGCGATAAGTTATCTTCGTGGCGAACCTTTCGTGCTCTACCCCGACTTCCCGACAAGCGGAAGCATAGACGTGTCGAAATATAACGACGGACAGCGCGGAGGCTCGGTCAAGGTGCGTGCAAAGATTGAGAAACTCGACCAGAAGACGCTCGTCATTCGAGAGATTCCGTTCTCCAAGACATCAGAGACACTGCAAGACTCGATAGTGAAAGCCATAGAGCGTGGCAAGATAAAGGCACGCAAGGTGGAAGACCTGACCGCCGCAGAGGTGGAGATTCAGGTGCATCTGGCACCCGGAGTGTCGAGCGACAAGACCATTGACGCGCTCTATGCCTTCACCGATTGCGAGATAAGTCTGTCGCCCAACTGCTGCGTTATAGAAAACAACAAGCCCTGCTTCCTTACTGTTAGCGACGTGCTGCGCCACTCGGTTGACCGCACGATGTCGCTGCTGCGCATGGAACTGGAGATACGCAAGGGCGAACTTGAAGAGCAGTTGTTCTTCGCCTCGCTTGAGAAGATATTCATTGAGGAGCGCATCTACAAGGACAAAGGGTTCGAGACGGCAGAGAATCTGGACAAGGTTGTGGCACACATCGACAAGCGATTGGAGCCTTTCAAGCCAAAACTCATTCGCGAGGTGACACGCGACGACATCCTGCGTCTGCTCGAAATAAAGATGCAACGCATACTGAAGTTCAGCAAAGACAAGGCCGACGAACTGATGGCTCGCATCAATGCCGAACTGAAGGAGATTGCTCACGACCTGGCACACATGACCGACGTGACCATCAACTGGTTCACCTTCGTCAAAGAGAAGTACGGAAAAGACTTCCCGCGCCGCACCGAGATACGCAACTTCGACACCATTGAGGCGGCTAAGGTGGCAGAGGCCAACGAGAAACTCTACATCAACCGCACCGAGGGATTCATCGGAACAGGACTGAAGAAGGACGAGTTCGTGTGCAACTGCTCTGACATCGACGACGTGATACTGTTCTATCGCGACGGAAAGTTCAAGGTGGTGAAGGTGGCAGAGAAGATTTTCGTGGGCAAGAACGTAATACACGTCGGGATATTCAAGCGCGGCGACAACCGCACCGTATATAATATGGTGTATCGCGACGGAAAGGCGGGAGCCTATTACATAAAGAGATTCTCAATACCTTCGGTCACACGCGAACGCGAATACGACACAACGAGAGGCACGGCAGGCAGCCGCGTGGTTTATTTCACTGCCAACCCCAACGGCGAGGCAGAGGTGATAAAGGTGGCGCTGCAGCCTTCGGCATTCCGAAAGAAACTCTTCATGGACAAGGATTTCAGCGAGATAAGCATCAAGGGACGCGGAGCGGCAGGACGACTGCTGACAAAGGTGCCCGTGACACGCATCACGCTGAAGAGCCACGGACACTCTACTCTCGGAGGACGCAAGGTGTGGTTCGACGAGGATGTGCAGCGACTGAACTACGACGAGCATGGACGCTATCTCGGGGAGTTCAACGACGACGACCAGATTCTTGTCGTTCTTGACAACGGAGACTTCTACACCACCAACTTCGACCTTAACAACCACTACGATACAAACATCAAGGTGATTGAGAAGTTCGACCCCAACAAGGTGTGGACAGCGGTGCTTTTCGATGCCGAGAACAACAACTACCTCTATCTGAAGCGCTTCCTCTTCGACGCGAAGAAGAATAAGCAGAACTATCTCGGCACCGAGGGAGACTCCAAGCCGATGCTCCTCACCAGTCAGGTTTATCCTCGCGTGAAGGTGACATTCGGCGGTGGCGATGCCTTCCGCGACCCTATAGAGATTGAGGCAGAGGAGTTTGTGGGCGTGAAAGGCTTCAAGGCTCACGGCAAACGCATCAGCACATGGACCATAGAGAGCGTTGAGGAACTGGAGCCGCTACGCTTCCCCGAGCCTGAAAACGACGAGGATGGCGACGAGGAAGATGAGAACGGCAACGATGAGAACATCAACGAAGAAGCACCTACTGCCGAAGCACCCGCCCAGACACGCCATTTTGAAGACGAGACAGGTCAACTAAGCCTTTTCCCCGATGAAGAATAACAGCATCATATCATTGTTCGTAGTGCTTGCATCGCTGATGCAGGCACTATGCGCTTTCGCCCAGGACAACGCTGATGGCAGACCGGCTCAAGCCCAAATGCCGCGCACCGACATCACACACACCACGATGCTCGGCATAGGAGCAGCACAGATTCTCGACACTTACATCTCGCCCGAGCATTACAACGGCACCGAACTGCGCTTCATCGACCACACCCAGAGGCGCAAAACAGCCAGTCCACTATGCTGCGATGCCATCGCAGCCCCAACCGACTACCGCCACTGGAGCACCGACATCACACACCAGACATACTTCTCGTTCACCTCTCCGCGGAGCGATGACAACGACAATCTGGCTGGACTGTACACTCTCACCATAGGGAAGCACCGACATTGGGACTTCCTCGGCAACCGTCTGCATATCAAAGCAGGAGCCGCGGCAGAGGCAGGCATAGGTTTCCTCTACAACACACGCAACGGAAACAACCCCGCCCAACTGCGACTGGGGCTTAACATAGCACCTTCTGCAGCCGCAGCCTACGACTTCATGATGTTCAACAAGCGGTTTACACTCGACTATGGAGTGCAGATTCCGCTGCTCGGAGTGATGTTCATGCCACACTACGGACAGTCGTATTACGAGATATTCACACGCGGCAACTACGACCACAACGTAGTGCTCTCCCACCCTTTCAACACTCCCTCGATGCGGCACGCACTCACCCTGCAACTGCATCTCAAGAAAGTGTCGCTCCGACTGGGCTATCTCGGCGATTACCAGCAGGCCGATGTGAACAACCTGAAGTATCATAACTACTCCCACATGGTGGTCTTCGGCATCACGCGCCGCCTACATATAGTAAACCATTAAGGCTATGAAACGCTACATTATTTATATATTGATGCTCGGCATGTTCTGCTCCTGCGTTGACGAGGAGCAGTACGACGATTCACCGCGAGGCAACTTCGAGGCATTGTGGCGAATCTTCGACGAGCACTACTGTTTCTTCTCATACAAGAAGACGGAATATGGACTCGACTGGGATGCCATATATCAGAAGTACGCTCCGCAGTTCTCAAGCCAGATGAGCGACTCGCAGATGTTCGAGGTGATGGCAAACATGCTGTCCGAACTGCGCGACGGACATGTCAACATGTACAGCACGTTTGACGTGGCACGCAACTGGTCGTGGCACGAAGACTATCCACAGAACTACAGCGACTCGCTGATGCGCATCTATATGGGCACCGACTACAAAATCGCTGCTGGTCTGGAGTATCGCACTCTCGACGACAACATCGGCTTCGTGAGGTACACTTCATTCTCAAACGGCATCGGCGAGGGAAATCTGGACGCCGTATTCTCCGACCTTGCAACATGCAACGGACTGATAATAGACATCCGAAACAACAGCGGGGGCAATCTCACCAATGCCGAACAACTGGCGGCACGCTTCACCAACAAGGAGATTCTGGTGGGATACATGCAGCATAAGACAGGACGGGGGCACGACGATTTCTCTGCAATGGAAGAGCAACGGCTGAAACCCTCGAATGGTATGCGATGGCAAAAGCCCGTCGTGGTGCTCACCAACCGCACGGTGTTCAGCGCCGCCAACGAGTTTGTGAAATACATGAAGTGCTGTCCTGGCGTAACCATCGTGGGCGATAAGACTGGCGGAGGGGCAGGAATGCCGTTCTCGTCGGAACTGCCATGCGGATGGTCGGTTCGTTTCTCGGCGTGCCCGATGTACGACCGCGACAAGAAATCCACCGAGTTTGGCATCGAGCCCGACCATCATGTGTCCATCACCTCTGCCGACTTCCTCGACGGAAAAGACACTATCATAGAATATGCGCGCAAGTTATTAACCCCATAACGTCCCGTATGCCGCGATGTCTTAGCAGCATACAAAGCAGAAAAATGATTACACTCGAGAACCTCTCTATAGGATATACAACCAAACATAGCCGAAAAATAGTGGCAGAAGGCATCAACGCCACGCTCAACTCGAGCGAACTGACATGCCTCATAGGCCCTAACGGCATCGGCAAAAGCACCCTGCTGCGCACCCTTAGTGCCTTTCAGCCGCCGCTCGAAGGCAGCATCACCATCGACGGCAAGCGACTTGAAACGCTCACCGACAAGGAAGTGTCACGGCTCATTGGCGTGGTGCTCACCACAAAACCCGACGTTCAGAACATCACCGTCACCGAACTCGTAGGCTTGGGACGCTCGCCCTACACCGGATTCTGGGGCACTCTTAACGAGAACGACCGCGAAATAGTGGAAGACAGCATAACAAAGACTGGCATCACACACCTCGCCGGACGCATGATACAAACGCTTAGCGACGGCGAGAGACAAAAAGTGATGATAGCAAAGGCTCTGGCACAGCAAACGCCGGTAATCTATCTCGACGAGCCAACGGCATTTCTCGACTATCCCTCGAAGGTGGACATGCTGATGCTTCTGCGCCAACTGGCTCACGAGACCGGGAAAACAATATTCCTCTCAACCCACGACCTCGAACTGGCTCTTCAACTGGCCGACCGCCTGTGGCTGCTCTCTGCCGCCACACAACTTGAGGTTGGAACGCCGGAGGAACTTGCTGAGGCGGGCTCTCTCTCAAGATTTATCGACGGGAAAGGCATTCATTTCCATCCCGAAACTCTTACAATAAGCGTTGACAAATAAACTCACAATCTTATAAAATTACTATCTCATGAAAGGTTTTATCAGAACTCTCGCGGCAGCAATGCTGCTCATCATGCCCCTCGGCATGCAAGCACAAGAAGAGAACGGATTCACAGAAATCAGTGTGGAAGAAGATTTCACTTCTAATGGGTTCCAATGGTTCCGCAAGGCGCAACTGCTGTGCGCCGGAGACAATTCTAAAGAGAACGCAATGACCATAGGATGGGGAGGAATAGGAACTCTCTGGGGACGCACGGCAATGACCGTCTATGTGGCAGAGAAACGTCACACGAAGCAGTTCATGGACCAGTCGGAGTACTTCACAGTGATGTCCTTCGGCGAAGACATGAGCAATGTGCTCGACTATATGGGCAGCCACAGTGGACGCGACGGCGACAAGGGGGCAGCATTAGGACTGCATACGGCATACACAGCCAACGGAACACCTTATTACAAAGAGGCAACAATGGTCATCGAATGTAAGACAATGTACGCAGCACCATTCGACAAGGCAAACTTCAAGAGTGATGCCCCGAAGCGCATGTATGCAAACTTCCCTGCTGGAGTACACACCGAGTACATCGGAGAGGTGGTAGGCGCATGGATAAAAGATAATGTCTTTGCAGACAATCCTGTGGTAAAGAACATCATGGAACGCAGAAGCATACGCAAATATATCGACCAACCAGTGGAACATGCCAAACTGGAGCAGATAGCAACATGCGGAATCAATGCACCAAGCGGCAGCAACAAACAGCCCTGGGAAATTCGCGTGGTGGAGGACTACAGCCTCATTCAGGCTCTCACAGACATCTACAAGAAAGCCAATCCCGATGCAGTGAGCCGCGACAAGAACTTCCGCAACATGTTCCGAAACGCTCCGAACATCATCTGCGTGGCAACACCCAAGGGCAGCGGACAACTTGACGCTGGACTGCTGGGCGAGAACATGATGCTCACAGCACAGGCTCTGGGACTCGGCACATGCTGCCTCGGAGGACCGGTAAGATTTCTCAACTCCTCGGAAGAGGCGAAGCCATACATCGAGCAACTGGGATTCAGCGAGGGTTACGAACTGCTTTACATCCTCGCTGTGGGCTATCCCGACGAACAGCCCGCCGCAAAGCCCCGCGATGCATCGAAGGTGAAGTTCATAAAATAAAAAAACAGGCGCATTATTTGGTATTTATCCAAAAACACACTACCTTTGCACCACATTTCTAATGACAGAATATGACGTCTGCGCTTGTGGCGGAATTGGTAGACGCGCTAGACTTAGGATCTAGTGACTCCTGTCGTGTAGGTTCGAGTCCTATCAGGCGCACATGGGAAAATGGCAAGTGGCGGCAATGCGACTTGCTTTTTTTCCTTTCCACAACAAGGCGTCTCTGCAAAGAGAATGATAATAACACAAAAAGACATTATTATTACACTCAATAAAAGAAACAATTATGAAAAAATTACTTATGATGGTTGCTGTCACCATAATGACAGTAATCAGTGCACAAGCGCAGAAAATACAAGTCGTTGACGATGATGGCAATGGTATTCCTCTGGTAAGCGTGTTGACCGAGAGCGGCACCTTTATCGGCACCACCGACCTAAACGGTGTGTTGACCGATGTGAATGGAGCCACCAAGGTAGCACTGACCCACGTCGCCTTCAAACCTCAACTGGTTAACGTCGCATCATTGCAGAACGGGCGAGTCACGATGGAAAGTGTGGATTATGGTCTCGACGAGGTGGTTGTCAAGCCCAAGCCCTACGTTTTCATTGAGTATTATTTCCGCGGATTCAGTTATATCGGTGACTCTCTGCGCACTTACGCCGCAGGCATCATACCCGTGGCATACGAGATTCGGGAGCATTATAAAGGCAAGACCCGTAATGTGTGGTCCTACGGCGGTGCTGCCAATAAAGCCGTGGGGTGGAATGTCTCTGGTCTCAAGTTGAAAGCAGAAGAAGGTGCAAAAAGGGCAGCCATGCCCATAGAGACGCTTGTGCGCAAAAGCAAAGGTTTCTGTGACTATTACAAACTGAGTATGGCGCAGGACGGCAACCGCTGGACGGTCAGCAACCCCGAGGGCGTGGTAGGACATTTCCAGCATTCCGACGGACTCTACCGCGCTACCCTCGACGGCGGCAAGATGCAGATTTATGCCGGAAAGGTGAATGGTGAGAAGCGGGCGAAAGTCAAGGAGGAGAAAAACTATGACTACCAGTACACGGAGGTGTACAGGCTGGATGACGACGGCGAGCCACAGCCCTTTAACATCGTGATGGAGATGAACCACTGGGAGCACGACTCCTCTAAGGGCAGGGAAATAACTATCATCTACCTCTATGCCGCAGAGCATAGTTACATGGACGAGGCAGAGTTCAAGTCTCGCTCCAAGGAACTGAACAAGGGACTCAGTGGCAACATGACACTCGACGAACTGCAGGCCTACGAGCGCCAGCACAACATTCCCGCCCTCGCCCCAGAACAAGAAATGGCCATCAGGGCACTGACCAAGCTAACGGGAAAGAAATAATAAACATTGAAAAAGGTAGAAAGGAAATAACTCCCTTCTACCTTTTTTATTTTAATCTGCAAAATCAGAGGAACAACCGACTCTTTGACCTATCACTCAAGTGATTATCTTTGAGACATAGAAATACTATTGCATCACTACTTTCACTGCCCTACTGCCTATCTTGACGATTGCTGTTGAGCCTTTATTAATGCCTGTCGCCACCGATGCAGTGCCGTTATGGGCACTGGCTGTTGCCACCTGCCTGCCGTCAGTCTGGTAGATTGCTATCTGCTGACCGTCCGCGATACCGGACACATTGATAAATCCGTCACCAGCCTCAATCTTCATCTGACTCAGCGAGGCCTTTTCAATGCCCGTTGGCTCTCCCTCCACGATGTTATCGAAGTAATACCAATAGTCGGTACTATTATATTTACTGATTGTTCCTTGAGGAACATATAGTGTGGCATTTTCGAACGCTCCATATTCAAAACATGAATAATTGATTGCACATGGATACTCCATCTGAGAGATTACTGAGGTAAGAACTTCACATTGATAAAACGCATTATCGCCAATAGATGTCATGCTGTTAGGGATTGTCACGGAGGTTAGTTCTAAGCAACTAACGAATGCATTTTCCCCGATGGATGTCACACTGTTAGGGATTGTCAGCGAGCCAAGGCCTTTGCAGCCAAGGAATGCCCGATCGCCTATCGAAGTCACTGTGTTGGGGATGGTTGTTTTCTGACATCCTGTTAACAGGGTGTTTGTTGCTGTTTCTATTAGAGCGTTGCAGTTGTCGCGAGAGTCATAACATGTGTTGTCAGAATCGACAATTATAGAAGTAAGACTTGTACAGAGATAAAAAGCACCCACTCCGATGGATGTCACACTGTTGGGGATTGACAATGAGGTCAAGCCCATGCAATATGAAAAGGAACCGTCACCTATTGATGTCACGCCGTCGGGAATTGACAATGAAGTCAAATTTGTGCAGTGAGAGAAGGCGAAATTTCCGATAGATGTCACACTATTGGGAATTGTCACTGAGGTAATGGAACAGCCTGAGAATGCCGATTCCCCTATTGACGTCACTCTAATAGTTTTGTCCATATATGTCACGGTCTCAGGGATGTTCACCGTTCCAGAATAAGATGGAGTGAGAACTCCTATTCCAATTTCAGTTTTGTCATCATCTTTATTTGTCACTCCAAGTTCGGCACCATCATTTATGTAATTATAGTAGATGGTAACGCCGTCAGCATTTTCTACCGCGATGTCATGAGCATAAGCATTTGCTCCGAGAAGAGAAAGGAGCAGGGAAAGGAACAGATACGGGAAACAATTACTTGATTTCATGATAAGATAAATTACTGTTGATACTATTTATTAGTTACACGTGCAAAGGTAATAACTTTTTTTTAATTCTGCTATCTTTTTTGGATTTTTTCTGGTTCATCTCACCTCCCCTTTTGAGAACAGTAAAGAAAATGACCAAATGCCAGGGTCGAGGCATTTGGTCATTATTGATTCGTGATATGGATGTAGAGAGGGCTCTTACTCCTGTACTCTGTTGAACACGAAAGGTTGTTCCTCGCCTTCGACAACCAGTTCCATAGTGTCGGCAGTGAGCGTCTTGATTGTTGCCTTGTCGAAGTCAAAGTCGGCGAAGAGTTCTTCCTTTTCTCCGTCCATTGCACTCTTGAGCAGTCCCTTAACCATTTCCTCTTTTCCTTCAAGTTCGCCTGAAAGCTTAAGGTTTTCGATTTCAATTTCCGGCTCTTTCTTGTTAACGTCGAAAGTGATGGTGCTACCATCAAGTTTATAAATGCCGTGCACTCCTACATACACATTGGCAGACATGTCTTCTTCCTTGATGTCGCCTGCTATGACGAACGATACTTGAGAGCTCTCGTCAAACTCCATAAAGAACTCGAACTCGCTCGAAGGGAGGTCCGCCTGCCATATACCTATAATACTCTGTGCATTCATTGTTACAACCATCATCAAGAGTGTTGCCAATACCATAAGTTTCTTTTTCATGATTACTGAGTTTTTAATATTAGTAATTACTTTGCTAATACACTGTGTTGTGATTATTCTTCGGCAAAGATACATAACAATAGTAAGACGACAAACACATTTTGGGAAAAAGTGACTTTTCTCTCCACGAGTTCTGCCTTCTCACACAACGATGGAATGCTTTCTGAAAAGTAAAAAAGGCTATATTGGTGAGTAAAATAGACTATATTACTCAGTAAAATAGGCTATATTACATATCGTACCCTGGCTTTTTGGCAAGCGTTCCCATGTTTGGTCTTATCTCCTTGTCGAACACCAGGTCTTTCCATTGTTCTGCCGGAATCTCCTCGTAACTGATGGATATTGACTCGTCGGTGGCACTGAGATGTTTCTCTATTACTTGAGTGAGTTCGCTTACGAAATCGCTCATTTGTTTCTCCGTGAGATGCTTGGGATAGCATTTTACATTAATGTGTGGCATAATTCATTGAAATTTTCACTAGTGTCCACTAAAAATGGACGGGTTTAAAAATTAAATAAATTAACGTGAGTTCGACGAAATATAACTGTCTGAAAATTTGGTGATTAGCGAAAATTGTTGTAACTTTATAGTGTCAAAATACAAAGTTTTACAAACAATAATCGCTATGATCACCGAGGACAAAGTTACGGAATTATTTTGTATTGCAGATGATTTCTGCAAGTTTTTTGACGCCATGATGTCAAAATATACCATAAAGGAGGCTAAAAAGCGCGCTTATCACCGTGATTCTACACTGTCCAAGTCGGAAGTGATGCTCATCCTGATACTTTTCCACGACTCCGGCTACCGCTGCCTGAAGCACTTCTATCTGGAAGCCGTCTGTAAACACATGCGCCATCTGTTCCCGCACGTTGCCTCATACAATCGTTTTGTCGAGTTGGAGCACGACGTGGCGATTCCGTTGACGTTGTTTATCAAGAAGGTGCTGCTTGGCAAGTGCACGGGTATCAGTTTCGTTGACAGCACGCCGCTGAGGGTATGCAAGAACCAGAGGATCCACATACACAGGGTCTTCAAGGGAATCGCCCAAAGGGGCAAGTGTTCCATGGGCTGGTTCTTCGGGTTCAAGCTGCATCTGATCTGTAATGAGAAGGGGGAATTGCTCAACTTCATGATCACGCCTGGAGATGTAGATGACCGCAAGCCGCTTGACTACAAGCCTTTTGTGGAATTCCTCTACGGAAAACTCGTCGGGGATAAAGGATACATTGGCAAGGAATTGTTCCAGCGCCTCTTCGTTGACGGCATCCAGCTCATAACGAAGCTCAAGAGCAACATGAAGGGAGCCATCATTGAGACTATCAACGACGAGCTGAAGAATATCGCGCAGGTGGAGCATTCACGTCACAGGTCGTTTGACAATTTCATTGTCAATATGCTTGGAGCTTTAGCCGCATATTGTTTCTTTCCAAAGAAACCAAGCATCGCTTGCGAAAGAGTCATAGACACACAACTCACACTATTCTGAATTCGTCGAACTCACGTTAAAGTTATATGAATAACATAGTCTCGACAATCCATACCCCATTATTATCCTTGCCTTCACGCTTCAGAACACCAAGCTTCTGCAAAGCGGAAAGATCACGTTCGATGGTGCGTTGGCTCACCGACAAAGTCTCCGACATTTGTTTGCCGGTGATTGTCGGAGATTCTTTGATGAGATTGAGGATTTTCTGTTGACGCTCAGTGAGTTTTGTCTCCGACACGTCTCCGACATTATCTCCGACATTCTGTGTGTCGGCAGTGGCATAAATGATGGTTTGAAATTGAGTCGGAGTAGATTTGAACACTGGCTTCAGTTCGTCCTTATAACCTTCCAAGGCTTTGGTCTCATTACAGATGCGTGTGAGTCCGCTACCTCGTTTCTCCATATAGTCAAGTTGAGCCATCACGTTTGCCAGTATAGGATTGCGTCTTTCAGAAGACACATCTTTGATGTCCAAATCCTGTGTCCTTTATTATTTCATTACTGCATCATGCCACGCGCCCCTTCATAAGAGCAACTCTCAGCACCTAATTTCTGTGCTTCTTTCAAAGCTGTTTCCAAATCTGATTCTAGGAGATTGAGTATTCCAAACACTACTTTGTCTTTGAACAAATAATTAATCAAAGCAGCCGCTGTCCAGTCACCCGCACCAGCAGTATCCACCACTTTTTCATTTGCAACAGATTCCAAATGCTTCCAATCGCCACTCAAGCGGTAGCTCAAACCCTTTGCCCCTTGCGTTTGGATAAACAGCTTATCCTTATAATCTTTAAACTGGTTAAGGTCTTTTATCCTCTGTTCCGAGAACTTGACTATATCAGACACTTCAACACAATTGTAGAACAGGCTGACATTACCTCCTCGGCTGGAAGGCTCAAAGAATATCACCGAACCCTTTTCCTTGAATGTGGTGGCTAGCTTCAAGATGGCGGGTGAAACCCTGTCAAAGAAGAATACCTTTGGCACAAAGTCTATCCTTTCAATCACCTCATTCGCCTGTTTCAGCGTCAACGACTTGAAGTCCAGATAGAACCGACCGATATTGTTACGCGATTCAAACTTGTGTGTGGGAACACCGTCCTTGTTAATGAAGTTACGCTGCACGATCACCGGTGTCTTACCGTCTTGAGTAGAGACAAAATCAGTGTGTACACGGTGCTTTTTCATGTCATCCAACACTCTCACCCCGTCTTTTGTGCTATCCAAACGGGCTATGGGATAGGCATTCCAACCCATGTGGGAGAGAATCATCATCACATTACCGCATGTGCCACCAACGTAATAGGATATGGGGACTCTTTGTCCATCCCAAATCAACACATCCAGACTGATCAGGCCTGCACCAACTATGATATTATTTGTTTCAAGTTCCATGTTTCAAGTATCAATATTCATACTTCAGGATTAAGTCTCTCCACCAATTCCGCTTTCACCTTTTCCCACGCCACCTGAGGGTCATACTCCACCTGTGGCCCAAGAATCATTTGGGTATCCGTCAGAAACTCCTCATCCTGAAGTTTCTCCTCCATATTCAGCACAAATTCCTTGTACGTGGGCAGATGGGAAGCCGTAAAGCCCAAGTACCGCTCATAGCTTTCCATCACCCGCTCTCGGTCAATCTCCGGTATCAACGTCAGAATCTTCCACAGGTCAAACAAATCACGTCCTTTTCTCCGCTGATAAACAGCTCTCAGTTTCGTCCCTGTCAGTTCTGCCAATTCATAGGTCAGCACTTCACAAGCACCTTTGAACCACGAACTATTCACCGCAAAAGGAACTCTTACCATTGGATATACCGAGAAGTGCTCTTTACAGTTAATCTCCACCTTCAAGTGTATCTCCCCCGCATCCATATCCATCGGTTGTACCTTGAACACCAGCGTATTGTTGTGTTTCTTCTGCTTCACCACTGGCTCACCCAGCCAAGCCAACGCGTCCCTTAGATGGTCTATCGTCTCTTTGATGGGTTCTGCTTGCACTTGCACCAGATCGATGTCCTCCGAGTATCTAGGCTGCGGCTTCAGATACAACTTGCCCAATGCCGTGCCACCTCTGAATGCCAGATGCTCCGAAAGAAATGTATCGCTATAAATAGACACTAACGCACGGCAGACTATCAAATCCTGTTCGATGAATTTATTCACCACCCACGGGGCCTGTTCACTCCATTCCGTAATAAATCGCTCTGGTATCATAACTCGTCAATTTCGATGGTTTCGTTCACAATGATTTTCCACTTAGCATTACGTTCACATCCCTCGCTGCTCTTTCCCGCCTTTAAGGGAACATATTGGAGCACAGAACTGCTACACTTCAACAATCCCTGTACTGGCTCTGCCGCTTCCCTTTCTTCCAGCACCTCGTCCAGAATATAGCCCAAACGCTGCAGACTGGTTACAGGCACCTCTTTCACGAAGTCAGCTCCCAGCTGCCCAAAATCCAGTTTCTCCACCAGTTCAGCCAGAACGGTCGCAGCCCGCGAAACGCTTCCTGTCTTAGCCTGATACGTCAGCAAATCCACTGCCGTCAGTTCAGGACACGACACGTTAATGTAGCCCGTCCGCGTCTGCCGTCTCTCCACGTATGTCTCAGGAATATGACTTTTGCAGAAATAATGCGTAAGGTACTTCTCTCCCTTCTTGTCGCGCATGGCGGGAGGCTCTATCATCACGCTGAACCGCAGCGGAACCTGATGCGAAACTCCGTGATAACTTGCCGCACTCAACAGAGCCACATAGTATTTGCGTCCCAGATGGTGCATCATGTTGTCTAAGTAAAACGACTGCGGCACAGCCCCGCGCAGCACATACTCATCTGGCACAATGACGTAGAAGCCGCGCAGGGGCGACATAATCCGTCCCTTGCTCACCTCCCTGGTCAGTGCCCGTGCAATGCTGCCGGCACTCATATCAGGGAATGCCTGCGCCACCTCATCGTGTGTGAAGGTGTAATTGCCTCTAAATGGCTTATCATATATCCAGCTTGCTATGCTCGCCATTATCTTGTATTTAATATTTCGTTTGCAAAGATAGACATTTTTTGTCTAACTTCGCAAATTAATAAAGAACAATCTTGTTTTTTATTGTTTCTTAACCTTTATATTTTGGGGATCAGTCATTATATGCTTCACCTTTTATCCACATTAAAAAAGTGGTACTCTTTTTGTTCAGTTCATCAAAATCTATATTGTCTTTGTCTATGACATAATCACGGCTGATAACGTTATAAATGGCAACTTCATTCTCATTCTCCATCGCAGTCAGAAGCGCACCAACCGACAGGAGTTTGCTAGATAACAGAGCTATCCCATAACAAGCCATCTGCTTCACCTTTCCCAAAATTTCGTCTTCCGACAGGATAAACCTCGTCAGCAATCTATACAATTCAAAGGGATTACGTTCGTGAGCATAAATGATATTGTCCTTGGCATCTTCTTGTTTAAATAGTTCTTCATACTCCTTGATAATCGAATCTGTTCTGAAAGGGTCCAATGAAGGATAAGGAACGACGGGGAAATCTTCATCCGGATTGAAATGTCCTAGAATCTTGTTCCATTTCTCCATTCCGTTCTCTCCCAGCAATGAGATCTGAATCCTTATTCTGTCAGGTTCCGCCTCCAGTCCGATACCGGGATTAAACTTCACCATCGGTTCTATATCATCTGCCAGATTGATGTATTTAATGCGTCTGTCAATTTCTGCATTCTCAGAAACCATAATAAACAGGTTTTTATTATTTTGACTTTTGTAGATAGATTTGATCAGATTGAAGTACAACACCTTGGGCAAAGCACTGATGTCCACGATAATGTTATCATAACCGTTTGTCAGACTCTCTATCTCCTTGTTCATTAACTTCACGCCCCTGTTCAAATCTTTTTTTGCCCCTATCTTCAATTGGTAGACTGAGGACTGCACCGCACCTTTTTCAAGCAATGTCTTTCTGGCTTCGATATTCCGCTCTATCATTGGCGCATTTGGAGATTTCGTATAGTCGCCAAAAACGATGATTTTGCAGTCAATCTCCGTTTTTGTTTCCACAAAAAACCTGAGAACATTATTCATACGTGGGTCAAAGCCCTCACCTATGATGAGCAGGGTTTTACCATGTGGACGATCTGCGTCACTCCAAAATTGGGTGACTTGTTCGTCACCCTCGAACATCACATACGAATCCCAACTTCCCATTTTTCTTCTTTTTTTATCCAGTCAGTCAACTCCCTTATGGTTCTTTTTCTCCAACCGCCATAGCCTAAGGGCAAAGAGAAAGCGGCACAAATCCAGCGGTTCAGGTAGAACACAGTCCACTCCTTATCCTTCTCGCCTTGCTTTGTTTCTCTGGTAAACAGCAGATTATTGGCCAGACATATTCTTAATACGCTTTCAAGTTGGGTGTCATCTATCATATTGGTAGTCTTGCCAAAGAGCGTGTCCACTTCCTTGATGGCAAAACCATTTACTGTACCGTATGAACTACCCAATTGCAACGTCTGGCTCTTACAGAACCCTCCCAGATTGTTGATAAAAGTAAATACTCCTCTACCGTACTCTGTCAGCATCCGCTTCAATTTTTTCTTGCACTCGTCTTTGATGAGCCTATCCTGTGTAGCAGCAGACAACAGCAAGGCTTTACGGGGATGCAACAGTTTCTGGGTGAGCAATTGTTCATAAAGCACATTGCAGAAGCTGATAAACTGTTCTGTATTATTAGGGGACAATTCTTTCAATGTGTCCGTTCCGTAATACATCGGATGATTGAAAACTGCAGGTATGATATCTCGGCTTATCTTTATAAGGTCAGCCTTGATATGCTCATTATAAGAAGCCTGTTCATGCGGGAACATCGGGAACGACGTTTTGAATTCTCGTTGTGCGAACAACATAAGTGCAAAGGTCTGTTCAGCCATGTCCTTGGACGTATCAAAGTTTTTATCTATATAGCTCAATAATTCATCATAAAGACCAAATTTCGTAGCAAGGTCTTTCCTGCTGTAATCAATGATTGTCTGATACTGATCGTCAGAAAGTATATACAACTGTTCCAATGAGTTGTTCAATTTGATGTCATGTCTGGACAGATTGGAACGCTTCTCCATTATACTTCCCAGCATTTTCTCGAACTTGTTGTCCGTTCCCAAATGAATGCTGTTATAGTCACGACCTATCATGTCTGTCTTAGGCATCAACTCCTCATAAGTAAACTTATCGTACCGCATGGCCAGCCAAACGGTATTGCTGATACGCGTCTCTACCAGTTCCTGCCGCAGAAAGTCAAGCTGCGTCCTAGACAACTTGTGACAATCGTCCAGTTGGAAAATAAAGTCATCTACAATAGTTTTGCCCGATATAGTAAAATCCGACGCATGGAGTTCATTCAAAATGAATAATGAATCGTGACCGTGCTTCTCGTCAGTGTTTTCATATGTTTCTATGATGTCCGTTATTTGTCGTTCTATTCCTGCAGCCCAGTCAAACAGCTCCTTGGCTGTATGGGGTGTCGGGTTGGGGGCAAACCTGTTCGACAGTTCCAGCGAGGGATCGAATTCCACTTGTCCCAGCTGTTCATATGCTAGATTCTTCAATTGCTGCAAAGCCTTAATAGCCACCAATGTAAACCGGGCATTCAACAAGGCAAAAAGCAGCCGTCTGGCCTGTGGTTTGGTGAACACCTCTTCATCTTCCAGATCTGCATAACTCCTGTTCGTCAGCAGATATGCTCCGCATTTCAGTATTCTATTGGAAGTGACCACGCCCATACTCTTCAGGGCTTTGAACATCTTGTCGTTGTCCTTCTTGTTGTTATGAACCCTGAATACAACTGACGGGGAGAAACAACGCATCATCGTTGTCTTTCCACCACCTGGAGCACTGCATATGTAGGTTAAGTTTCCCCACAATGAGCCCCTGTCACTGTATTCCTTCAGAGGATACAGCGAATCATCAGATAAGAGACTGACGAATACATCATCCGCTGTCATCTTCTCTGAAGCTCTCATGCTAAATGGATTCTCATACTGCTGCATAATCAGTGACGTGTAATTCTGTAGAACAAAGGGTATAGTCTATCTCCCGCCTCTCTCTTGGGTTGCCAGATGATGGGGAGGGAATTGTTAGGTGTGTTATGGTTCAGAACAATCGTTAGGGCGCATTGCCTATAACCGAGATAGTAGTCAGTATTGCCTGCTGGATAACTTTCCTTATAGGCCCTGGTCAATGCAGGCTCATTGATATATCGTTTCTGGCTGATGATTTTTTTGATTGCCAACGCTTCCGTTCCTGTGTGACTGGTAAATTTCGCATCTTCATAGAGCATTTGGACACACTCCAACGTTACATTCAAGTCAGGGTGCTGCTTCTTATACTGTTCCAACATAGCATTAATATGATCCAAAGCACTCTTGGTCGCTATTAGGAAATACAAATGAATGTCAAAACCGTCAACCAAAAGTTTTTTGAATTCCTTTTTATCGTTAATAGCCTCAAAGAATTTGGGCAACTTCCCTGCAAAGGTTCCATCATCCTTTATCCGGATAAACGAGGAGCCACTGGCCGTGAAGTCATCAATCAATGCGATAGATTCGAATTTCTTTTCCGAACCCTCTACCAAGTCTTTACTTTTCTCAAGTTCCTCAGCCAGTTCTTTGATTTTTGTGTCATCAGGGTAATAATTTGTCAGCACTTGGTCATTATCCAAATAGCTGTTTCTGCGGATAATATCAATATGCGAACCATCACTAAGACCGATGAACAGGGTCTTTCGTTTGTGTGACTTAAACTCTGCCGCGTTGTCAAGCCGCTTGTTGTTGTATTTATTCACAGTCAAGCCATGATTCCTAAAATCCTTTACCACTTTCTGTCTAATGGCAGGTATAATCTTGGTGCTATAAAGCAAATCAATGAGATGTGAAATCTGGGTTGAGTTAATATAGATGATATACTTCTTCACAAACTCATACATAAGTTTCCTGTCATCGATATCTTCAAACTGACTCAGCCAAAGATAAAAGTTCCCCACGAACTTTATGCCAGGCATAAACTGGTCATAGGAGTCATACTTGATGTCTGACATCAAATCTATCTCCTTCAAATGCTCCGTAGCCTCAATATCGTCCCATTTCATCAGCCGGGCAAGGAACTGTTTTGCCAGATTAAATCGCATAGGCTCAGAATTTAATTTTAAAACCTTTATTTGTCTTTTTTATCTTGCGCAGATAATACTTTACGACATCCAAACCTCTCAGGTCCCTGGGCGCCAGATTCCAGCAACTATTAGGGTTGCGCGACACACCATCAACACTCAGGGAATAAGGAATGGAAAGCATCTCAAAATCATTACCCTCATAATCGCCGCGGTCTCCTATCGCCAACACATCTTCGGAAATATCCTTTACAGCCGACTTGCTTGCCCTAGTGCTGACTACAATATCCATAGAGTGGCTTGAACTCCACACATGAAGCTTATCCAGTTTATTGGAAAGAATAATTTCATTGCATATTTCGTATGCCTTCATTTTGTCCATACAAGTAAATGACAATTGGGTGCTGTATTTTCTGACGGTTGGCACGAAAGAATAACACTTGATTTCTTTTTCCAACTTCGCCAATTGTTCATCCAACGGAGCGTCCTTAATTGCTTCAATGGCGGTAGCGTCATCAGACAGAGTAACAATAACTGCGCCATTATAGCAGCCCAAATAAACTTTCTGCCAATATTCCTCCTGGATAGACTTCCTCAACAGTTCATGAACTGAACCACCCCGTCCAGTCATGATGGCAATCTTTATTCCATCTGAAAGTAACTTGTTCAGCTTTTTGGCAATAGAATCCTCTAACTTTTCATTATATCTTGATTTCCTATCCACATTGCAAATGGTTCCGTCATAATCCAGAGCTAGAAGATCGAATTCTTTCTCCCTCAACATTGAAATGAACCCATCATACGCATTTGAATACTCTTCATATTCTTTTGCAGGTATCAAAGCCTTGCTTCCAAGCCTTAGTTTCCTACATATTGCCAATTCTTTAGCTGTTAGTTTAATGCAATCATCACTAATTAGTTTAACGTAATTCAGATGATATAATTCGGTTCCATAGTCAGGGACACCCGGACGTCCGGGGTCTATCCCTCTCATGTTTCCAATGGTAGCAACCAACTGAAACGACTTCACCAACAAGTCAATGGTAGCAAGTGGCGTACTGAGTTCTGTTTCAATGCGAACCACATTGACATCATCTGGCATCTTGCTTAAAGTCTTATCTGCCAGCTGGCGGTCATTCTCGTTCACCAAAGCCACAATGCTAGAATTTCCCCCCTTTTTGTCAAACCACTGATGCCTACCATGTCCAAAGTTACGGTAGTCTGCCATCAAGACAGAACCAAGTGCAGCTTCTGAGAATTTGGATTCCAAATCAACAGCCACTGGCTCGCTTAAATTGCTATAAAGAACAATGAAGTTGTCTATCTTCGAGAAATCAATTTCATGATTATAACTATAACCTATTCCTTTCTGGATATACTTTGACGGTTTTGCATCAAAGAAACAACGGTACATCAGCACAAAGAAGGCTACAAGAGAGTTGGTAGCCAGAAAACCGTCTTTTACAGTAGGAATAGGAAATGTGTGTTTATTAAAATCAGTACTATATTTGCCAATAACCTCATCCCACTTGGGGCTTTCACGAAGGCAGATCCCTGTCATATCACCCCTTCCTACTTCCAAACCATGTTGGAACGCAATCAAGAAGTCTTTATTTCGCCCCGCTGCACTGAAGAATAATAATTTGCTATCACGTATTACAGTATCAGAATATGTATCAAAAGCTAGAGGTGTCATAGGAACTGCAAGCCCGCACATCTGCTTATAGAGCATGGCCGCATAGCTTGCTGCACTATATGAACCACCACTTCCGATACAAATCAAGGGGGTACCAGCATTTAATGAGAAGAAAGAGCGCAATGCCGTCACATCTTGCTGCTCAGCCCACTTTATGGTGCCCGCAAGCTTTTCCAACTCTACTTTGAATGGCTTTCCCATAATTAAACTTTGAGTCCACTTAAAAAGTGGCATTAATTTGCTTGCAAAGGTACTCTTTTTTTTCGAAAGTAAGGAGTTTGTTCATCATTTCGCGCGTAATTTAAGCAAATTTTGTCTAAAGTAAGCCCTACTTATAACAAAAAGAAACGATTTCTTGGTAAAATTCATTACCTTTGCCAACAAATTCGACGACAATGGAACAGCAATTCAACAATAATCGCTTGAATTTGCAGGTGCTACGGGAGTTTTGCAAGCGCCTGGGCGGGAAGAACGGTCCCATCGTCTATGACCTGGTGGGCGATGCCAAGGTGGATTGGGTACCTCTCTATAAGAAGGGGCAGGCGTAGTTTTCTGAAAGTAACGACACAGATTGACCAATAGACAAAAATCTACAAAAATCTCACCAAAATGTCCTTACTGTGCGGTTGAAACGCCCCCTCCTAATAACGGAGGGGGAACAAGATTTGTGACAGATTTTTGAATTATTTTGTTTAAGAAAGTGGGCGCTGAGTACTTACTTCTGGCTATAATAAAGTCAAAAAGAGGTTAAAACAGCGGATGGATTCACATATATGAGAAATAATGACTATCTTTGTAGCGTTTTTTCAAATATGAGAACTGTTAAATACATATTATATATTGTCGGTGTATTCACGATGCTGACCGTCGTAAGTTGCAAACGGTCGGCATGGGATCCGTCGCTTAAGCAGAACGAGGTCATATCTCTTTATCAGAAGGTGCTGACGGCGGCCAATGAATCGCCTGAGAGAGGGATGCAGATGATTGACTCGCTCAAGCGCATTGGCGCGTTGCCCTACTACCACACCGACCTGATGCGTGCCAAGATATATGCGCAATCGACTGACTATTTACGGCTCGACTCGGCTATCATCATCGGTGAGCGCCTGATAACGCTCGACGAGGCGAAGAAAGACCTGGGCTACCGGCAGGACATTCTGGAGATGCTGGTGAATGCCTGCCGGCTGCATCACGACGACGAACAGACCATCCATTGGTCAACGATGCTGTTAGACCTCGTCAGGCAACAGGGGCTGGAAACCGAAGCCCTGCGCACCGAGGCGGAGATAGGCATGGCACTCTCCCAGATAGGCCGGACCGACGAGGGGCTGGCCAAGATAGACAATGTCATCCGTCAACTCAAAGGCCAACGTAAGTGGGCTGAGATGGATGCCAGCATTATCGCCCTGAAGCGCAAGGTGAGTGTGCTCGACTTGGAGCAACGGTATAGCGACATTCCACCCGTGGCACAAATGATGCTTGACCTCCTGGCCGACTATGAACAGCATCCCGACGAGTTTCACGACGACTCCTACCGTGAGGTGACCGATGAACAGCGCCCCGGCTATATCGAGTTCTATCGGGCCAAGTGTTATCTATACAAGGCACACGCCTACGCGAAAATAAGTGAAGAACGAAAAGCGAATCGTGAAGAATCGGCTGCCGCCGCGAAAAAGGCCAGCCAGAATCTTGCCCTTTACGAGCAGACAGACTTCGCCAAAACCATGAATGGCCGCGAGGAGATTACACCGACGTGGCGCTTTCTGGGACATTACGACAAGGCAGAGGCTGCCTGCGCTGACCTTGAAGCCGACCTGCGCCAGCAGGGCGACACCGTGAACGCCCGAATGGCTGCAATTCTATACGAACATGCCCAGACCGCCAAGGCACAGGGACGCGATGCAGAAAGCGTCGGCCTATTCGAACAATACGAGGCGCTCAGCAAAACCCTCAACGACCGTCTGCTGCGAGGCAAGGCCCATCTCTACGCTGCCCGCTTCCATGCACAGGAACAGCAGCAGGAGATAGACCGCCAGAAGGCAGGCAAGCAATATGTCACCATAATGGCATTCTTCATCGGCATTCTTGCCATGCTTGGCTTGTTCTTTGCCTGGTATGCTGCCCGCCAATGGGGCAAGACACAATTGAAGAACCGCGCGCTGGCCAAGCAGATAAAGGAGGCCTTTACATATAAAGATAAGTACGAGGAACTAAAACAGCAGTTACAGCAGTTAGCCAACGGTCACCAGCGCAATGCGGAGGGGAGCCCTGACAATCTTGCCGCTGACGCCGGCCTTGAGACCCATTTGCCGGTCATCCCTTCGGGCGGCTCACTCGATTCTCTTTCTCCCGAAGAACTTTTCCACTACATCGAGCACGAGGTCAGCCGACGGCTGCTGTTCCTCAACCCGTCGTTCGACCGGCAGATGATCATGGACGAGTTTCACATCACCAAAGAGCGCGTGGGCGCGGCATTCTCTCAGGGCAGCAAATACGACTCCATGCCCCAGTTTGTCAACGACCTGCGTCTGGAGTATGCCAGCAAGTTGCTCGTTACAACCGACCTGCCCATCACCGAGATTATGTCCAAGGCAGGATTCTCCAATGCGTCCGTTTTCAGCCGATACTTCAGCCGCAAATACCAGATATCCCCCTCCCAATACCGCCGTGCCAACAGCGAAGTTTAGCATACACAAACTATACCGCCACTCCCCAAAGCCCTGATTTCAGGGCTTTTTTATTTGACCATTTGTCTGAAAACACTTGACCATTTGTCTTTGCTGTTTGCCTGCGCGTGTAAAAAAAGTACTTTTGCATGATATTAATTTTGAAATCATGTAATCACGGGATGAAAGTTTCCAAAAAATCGAGGATTCAAAGATTCATCATCCGCCATAAGTGGATGGCGGGCACCTACGAATGGCTTGTTGAGCACTGGATCATGGCAGTCATTTATCTGCTTGTGGTGGCTGTTGCTCTTTGCCTGATCAACCTCACGATCATGGTGCTCCTGGACAGATAGACTATGGTGGCAGTTCAAGAAAATAACACAATAAAAACATAATCATTGAAAAAAATGAAAAAGACCAATGCTTTGGTATGGGTGTTCACACTCTTTACCACAATCGGCTGTTTGACGGCTTGCGGGTTGGACATACCCAAAGAAAAACTGACATCGTTCGAAACGATTACCGTTAAGAAATCCGACGTTGAACTTCCCATGAAATTCAGCGCAAAACTGAAAGGTCAGTCCGACGTGACCATCACGCCGCAGGTGAGTGGACAGCTGATGAGAATATGCGTCAGCGAAGGTCAGCGCGTGAGCAAGGGACAGACATTGTTTATCATCGACTCGCGCAATGCCCAGCACGAAGTAGAGGCCGCACGTGCCAACCTCCAGGCTGCACAGGCCAACCTCTCGGCAGCTCAGGCACAGGCCAACAGCGCCAAGCTGGAGTATGAGAGCAACAAGAACCTGTTCGACAAGAAGATTGTGAGCTCCTATATGCTTGAGAATTCCCGCAACAGCTACAACCAGGCAACGGCTGCCGTCAGCCAGGCCAGGGCTGCAGTAACCCAGGCACAGTCGTCAGTCAACCGCGCCAGGGTGAACCTCGGCTTCTGCACCATCACGGCTCCCGTGACCGGTGTCATCGGCGAGATTCCCGTACGCACCGGCGACCAGGTATCGCCAGCCACCTACCTCACCATCCTCAGCGGCAACACCACGATGGACGCAGAGTTCTCTGTCTCGGAAGCCATTATCGAGGCGCAGGTGCAGGCCGGCATGAAGGGTGACGAGAAAGAGAAGCACATGGCCGCATTGCCCGACGTGACTTTCGTGATGAAGAACGGAACGGAATACAAGCACAAGGGCCGCATCACCAGTCTGACGGGTGTCGTCGACGCTGCCACAGGCTCGCTGGGTGCCAAGGCCACGTTCCCCAATCCCGAAGGTCATCTGTTCTCGGGCGTTCAGGGCACCGTGGTGCTCCCCTTCCAGCAGAAGGGCGTGATGGTGATTCCGCAGAACGCCGTGGTGCGCCTGCAGGACAAGTCGCTTGTATACAAGGTGAAGGCCGACAGCACGGCCACGGCCGTTACGGTGACCACCACCTCTGCCGGCAACGGTAAGGACGTCATCGTGAATTCCGGCCTCAAAGTGGGCGACCGCATTGTGACCGAAGGTGCCAACAACGTTCAGGAAGGACAGCGGGTGCTGTTTCCGAAGGAAGCAGAGTAATGTCGTCATAACGTCGTAACGTTATAACGCAATCATTTAACAACGATAATCCGAGAATGAAGAACAATATTTTCATCAACAGATACGTGATGGCCTGTGCCATCTCTATCGTGATAGCACTGGTGGGCTTCATCTGCATGAAGTCGCTGCCCATCGAGCAATACCCTAACATCGCGCCGCCCACGGTGCGTGTCATCACAAGCTATACGGGTGCCGATGCCAACACCATCATGAAGTCGGTGGTGCAGCCGTTGGAGGAGAACATCAACGGTGTGCCCGACATGACCTACATGACCTCTTCGGCCTCATCATCGGGCGATGTCAGCATCGTGGTCTATTTCAAACAGGGTACCGACCCCGACATTGCTGCGGTGAACGTGCAGAACCGCGTGAGCCGCGCCACGGCCCTGCTACCTGCCGATGTGACCAAGGTGGGCGTGCAGGTGATGAAACAGCAGAGCAACATACTGCAGATTGGTGCCATCCGAAGCGTTGACGGCAAGTACGACGACGACTTCGTGGCCAACTATATCGACATCAACCTGAAACCGCGCCTGATGCGTATCACCGGTGTGGGCGATGTCATGGCACTCGGTAACACCTACGCCCTGCGCATCTGGCTCAAGCCTGATGTGATGGCGCAATATGGTTTGGAGCCTAACGACGTCTTCGCTGCTATCGGCGGCCAGAGCTTCGTCTCGGCTACAGGTTCGCTGGGCGCACAGTCGGAGAACTCCTACCAATACACTATGGAGTACAAGGGTACGTTGAAAACCATCGAGGAGTTCAACGACATCGTGCTCAAGACCAGCGACGGCGGTCACCTGCTCCATCTGAGCGACGTGGCCGACGTGGAGATTGGTGCCATGAGCTACAACTTCATCTCTAACATCGGCGGAAAGCCGGGCACCATCTTCATGGTGTTCCAGGCTCCGGGCGCCAATGCCACCGAGGTGAATGCCCGCATCGACCAGCTCTATGAGGACCTGAAGCCCCTGATGCCGGCAGGACTGGAGTTCGTGAAGCTCGAGACCAGCGACGACTTCCTCTATGCCGCCATCGGCAACGTGGTTGAGACGCTTATCATCGCCATCATCCTGGTGATTCTCGTGGTGTTCTTCTTCCTGCAGAACTTCAAGGCCACGATTATCCCTTCAATATCGATTATCGTTTCCCTGCTGGGAACCTTTGCCATCGTCTCGCTGGCGGGATTCTCGCTCAACATCCTGACGCTCTTCGCCCTCGTGCTGGCCATCGGTACGGTGGTGGATGATGCCATCGTGGTGGTAGAGGCCGTGATGGCGAAGATGGAGGGCGGCATTACCGATGCCAAGCAGGCCACCCGCGAAGCCATGAGCGATGTGTCGGTGGCCGTCGTATCGTGTACGCTGGTATTCATGGCCGTATTCATCCCCGTGGCCTTCATGCCCGGCACGTCGGGCTCGTTCTTCACCCAGTTTGGTGTGACGATTGCCTCGGCCGTAGGTCTGTCGTGCGTATCAGCCCTGACGCTCTGCCCTGCCCTCTGTGCTATCATGCTGAAGATCACGGAGAAGAAAAGCGAGCGCAAGAGCCTCACCTATTATACAAAGAAAGCATATACCGTAAGTTATAACGCCATCTACAACAAGTACTCCAAGGCTGTGCAGAAGTTCATCAAACGCCCTGTGCTGGCATGGAGTCTGCTGGCCATTGCAGCCGTGCTGCTCATCTTCTTCATGAAGAACCTGCCTTCAGGACTGGTGCCACAGGAGGACCAGGGCGTTATCCTGGCCGAAATCCGTGCCCCGGAGGGTACCACGCTCCATGAGACGCGTGAGATTGTGAAGAAGGTGGAGGCCAAGGTACAGGAGATTCCCGAGATGGAGAGCTTCGCCACGGCCTGCGGCTACGGTATGATGTCGGGCTCGGGTTCCAACTATGCCACCATGATTATCCGCCTGAAAACCTGGGAGGAGCGTGAGGGCTTCAACCACTACGTTGACCTTGTCATCGGCCGCCTGTACTTCGCTTGCAAGGAAATAAAGAACGTGCAGGTGATGCCGTTCCAGTTGCCGCAGGTACCGGGCTACGGTTCCAACAACAGCGTCAACTTGGTGCTGCAGGACCTCAACGACGGCGACCTCTCGGAGTTTGCCAAGTTGGCCACCAACTTCCTTACCAAGCTCGGCGAGCGTCCTGAAATCAGTATGGCTATGACATCATACTCTGAACGTTTCCCGAAATATGAAGTCAATGTAGAAGCCACCCAATGCGACCGTGCTGGTGTCTCGCCGGCTACTGTGCTGAGGACGCTTGGTTCCTATTGCGGCGGTTCGTATGTGGGTAACTTCAACCAGTTCGGTAAGGTGTACCGTATCATGGCCAGCGCCTCACCTGAATACCGCCTCGACCCCTCGTCGCTGAACAACATCTTCGTGAAGGTGCGCGGCGGCAAGATGGCTCCTATCTCTGAGTTCGTCACGCTGAAGGAGATTGTGGGAACGTCGAGCGTTGAGCACTTCAACCTGTTCCAGAGCATCACCTGCTTCGTGCAGGCCGCCAGCGGATACACCGAGGGCGACGCCCACAAGGTGATTGCCGAGGTGTTCAAGGAGACCATGCCTAACGGTTACAGTTACGAATATAGCGGCATGTCGCGAGAACTGGAGGAAGCCTCCGGCTCTAACACCACTGCCCTCATATATATAATATGTATCATTCTCATCTACCTCATCCTGGCCTCGCTCTACAACTCGTGGTTCACCCCGTGGGCCGTATTGCTCAGCGTGCCGTTCGGACTGATGGGAGCCTTTGTCTGCGCCTACCTGGGTTCACTGGTTCACTTGCCGGGCATGGACAACAACATCTACCTGCAGACGGGTGTCATCATGCTCATCGGTCTGCTCTCCAAGACCGCCATCCTGATTACGGAGTTCGCCTCTGAGCGCCGTGCCCAGGGCATGAGCATCCGCGATGCCGCCTTCGAGGCCTGCAAGGAGCGTCTGCGCCCCATCCTGATGACGGTGTTCACCATGATTGCCGGTATGATTCCGCTCATCATCGAGGGTGGTGCCGGTGCCAACGGTAACCGTGCCCTCGCCCTTGGCGTTGTGGGTGGTATGTCCGTAGGTACCATTGCCCTGCTCTTTGTGGTTCCCGCCTTCTTCATCGTGT
>DGTS01000008.1 GCA_002394385.1 Prevotella sp. UBA4330 | reverse complement strand
AAATCATTCGTCGAACTCACGTTAATGTTATATCTTCTCTATATGCAACGTCTGGTCGCAGTAATCGACTACGGCGGGACGGTGGGTAATGAAGATTACGGTCTTGTCTCGTTTCTCAAGAATGTTTTGCAGCAGTTGGCGCTCGGTGTCGGGGTCGAGGGCACTTGTAGCCTCATCGAAGAGCATGATGCTTCCGCGACGAAGCAGGGCGCGGGCAATGGCTATGCGCTGTGCCTGTCCTTCACTGAGTCCTCCCCCACTCTCGCTGCAGACGGTGTCGATGCCCTGCGGCAATGAGAAGACAAAGTCGGCACACGCTTGTTTCAACGCCTCGTTCATCTCTTCCTCTGTAGCCTCGACGCGTCCCAGCCGCAGGTTCTCGCGGATGGTTCCGCTGAGCAGCGTATTGCCCTGTGGCACATATACAAAGTTGCATCGCAGCAGCGGCGACAGCGGGTGCTCGTTCTCCTTATTATAAATAATGGCGTTTCCGCTTTGCGGTTTTATCAGTGCGAGAATCATGCGCACCAGAGTTGTCTTGCCAGCCCCAGTCTCTCCGAGTATGGCGGTGCACGAACCAGGGTAGAAGTCGAACGTAAGGTTCTTCACGACATCGCCATCCTCAGCAGTATAAGCGTATGAAACATCCTCAAGGCGCACGCCGCACGGACTTTCCATCTCTATCGGGTCGCCCTGCTCTTCGAGCGGATTCTCCTCAAGTTCCATAAGTCGTTCGGCAGCCGTGAACACGCTTACGAATGCCGGAACAAGTTTCGTCAGCGAGCGTGCCGGTCCCTGTATCTTTGCCACCAGTTGCAGGAAAGCGGTCATTCCGCCGAACGACAACGTGTGGTTATACATTCTCGTTGCACTCCAGAGGAAGGCAATGAGATAGCCAAGGGCGAAACCGAAGTTCAGGATAAGGTTTGAGAAGACAGAAAAGATGGTGCGCTTCACCACATTGTGACGCAGTTCGCTCTGTGTGCTCTCCAGTTTGTCCACCATCATCGAGTCGCTTTCGAGAGTCTTTATCAGCATGCGGTTCTGCACCGTTTCCTGCAAAACGCTCTGCACCTTAGAGTCGCTGTCGCGCACCTTGCGCGTCAGTTTGCGCATCTGCTTGATGTAAACCTTGCTGACAAGGATGAATATGGGCAGCATGATGATGATGAGCACCGCCAGCAGAGCGTCCATTGAGAAGAGATAGAAAAATGCGCCGAGGAACATTGCCAGTACCGAAAGCGTGCTTGGAATGGTCTCCGTGAGGAATCCCACCACGTTGCCCACGTCGCCTTCGAGTCGGTTTATGACGTCGCCACTATGGAAACGCTCCTTGCCGTGCCACTCTGAACGCAGTATTCGGTCGAGCATGCGCTGCTGCATGCGGTTCTGTGCCCTGATGCCCAGTATGTTGCGCACCCAGATGCTTGCTATGTGAAGGGCGAAGTCGCACAAGATGAGCAGTCCCATGAACGCCACTGCCCAGGGAAGCGAACCCTCGATGGTGTGCGCTGCCACGTCGATGGCATGTTGTACTGCCCACACCTGCGAGAGAGAGATGACAACACCTATCAGTCCCAGTGCAGCATTAAGCGCCGCCTGGAGCCTGTTGCCTCTCCATGCACGCCACAACCAGCGCAGTATCTGTCGCACCGGATAGCGGCTGTCCTCCATTCTGAGCAGTTCCTTTACTTTCATTTATTAGTTGACAAGTTGACAAGTAAACAAGTTGACAAGTTGACAAGTAAACAAGTTGACGAGTTGACAAGTAAACAAATTGACAAGTATATTGTATTATTTAAAACTCATAATTTTTCGTTCTTAACTCCTATTGTCCTTTCCCCACATCATTTTCTCACGCAGAGTGGAATAATAGTTGCGGCCGTAGAGGCGCATTATCTTTATGTTATGAGCGGCGCGGCGGATGGTGAGCGTAGTGCCTTCGAGACACTTCTCCGAGCGTCCGTCGATAGCGACGAGGAAGTTGTGCGAGCGGCTTTCCACCGAGAGAGTTATCTCTGCTGAGTCTGGTATGACGATAGGCCGAACGTTAAGGCTGTGCGGTGCCACAGGAGTAAGGCAGATGATGCCCGACTGCGGCGCCACTATCGGACCGCCATTAGAGAGCGAATAGGCTGTTGAGCCAGTAGGTGTTGCCACTATCAGACCGTCGGCCTGATAGGTTGTGAGATATTCGCCGTTGATGGATGCCGTGATTGAAATCATCGAAGCATTGTCGCGCTTCAGCACAGCGATGTCGTTCAGGGCGTATGGGCTGCCCGCGATGTCGCCTTTCACCTCGATGACAGCATGCTCTTCGGTGCTGTAGTTGCCGTCGAAGATGGCGTCAACGGCAGTCTCAATCTCCTCCGTTGTGGTGTCGGCGAGAAATCCCAAGCGCCCGGTGTTCACACCGATGATAGGCAACTGGCGTGCGCCAACATAGTTGGCAGCCTTCAGCAGCGTGCCGTCACCGCCCATCGACACCACGAAATCGGCATCGAAATAAGTGCCGCTGAACACCTCGGCAGCATCGAAGACAAGGTCGTGCTGGCGCGAGAGATACTTGTGGAACTCTCTTTCGATGCACACCTCGCCCCCACGCCGCGCCACGCAGTTGAGGAATTTGCTCACTGCCTCAGCGCTTTTGGCCTGGTAAGTGTTCCCGAAGATGGCGAATCGTAACCGTCGTTGTTGCATATAATTTAAACTTTCGTTACCAACTCTTTGCCGTTTTGCAAAGTTTTTGTATCTTTGCGGTGCGGTATTCCGCTACGGTCAGGAGCCGCGAATTATCTGCAAAGGTAATATTTTTAATTGAAATAACATAAATCTAACAACAAAATTGATAAATCATGGCAAAAGTTTTTCAATTTATGGCTAACGGCTTCGAGGACATCGAAGCCCTGATTCCTGTTGACGTGCTGCGTCGCGGGGGCGTGGATATAAAGACAGTGAGCATCACGGGCACCGACATCGTGGAGTCGGCACACGGTGTGAAGATACATGCCGACCTCACTTTCGAGGAGGCTGAGCCGCTGCTCGACGACGCCGACCTGCTGATGTTGCCGGGAGGAATGCCCGGAGCGACCAACCTCAACGACCACGAGGGAGTGAAGGCGGCACTACTGAAGCAGGCAGAGAAGGGCAAGATGATTGCCGCCATCTGTGCCGCACCGCTGGTATTGGGCGGTCTGGGACTGCTTCGCGGCCGCCGTGCAACATGCTATCCAGGCTTCGAGCAGACACTGCTCGGTGCCGAATACACTGCCGAACTGTTCACCGTGGATGGCAACATCACCACTGGCGAGGGTCCTGCAGCAGCGCTTCCATACGCATACTCGCTGCTCGAACGTCTCGTTGACGCCGAGACATCGCATGCGGTGGCAGAAGGAATGAGATTCCTGCACCTGATGGAGAAGTGACTTGACGCTGTGACGGCAGCGGCCAGAGAGTCTTTTGGCATGCATGCCGGCATCATGCGAAAAGTAAAATAGCCTATTTTACCAATCTGGGCAGTGTTATCTGCCGGGCAAGTCGAGTTGTTTCACATCATAACTCCTAACAAAGAATGGACTATGCAATAATACTTGGAGGCGGAAAAGGACTGCGCATGGGTGCCGACGTGCCCAAGCAGTTTCTGCCTGTCGGCGGTGTTCCGATACTGATGCGCACCATCAGAAGGTTTCGCGAATATAGTGGCTCGTTGAAGATAATCCTCGTGTTGCCTGAGAGTCAGCAGGACTACTGGCGCAAACTATGCGAGGACTATGACTTCTGCGAGGACTATCAAGTGGCCAACGGCGGACAGACGCGCTTCCACTCGATAACAAACGGACTGGCTCTGATTCCCGACGATGCCGAGGGAGTGGTGGCGGTGCACGACGGAGTGCGCCCGTTCCCCAGTGTCGAGGTAATAGAGCGCTGCTACGAGACGGCGCGGAAAGAAGGGACGGCGGTGCCCGTGACACCCGTCATCGAGACCCTGCGCCACGTAACCGCAGAGCAACCCGAGGGAGTGACGGTGCCGCGCGGCGACTACCGACTGGTGCAGACACCGCAGGCTTTCGACATACAACTGCACAAGCAGGCCTACCGCCAGCCGTATAACGACGGATTTACAGACGACGCTTCGGTGGTGGAGGCTTATTTCGCACGACACACATCAGCCGACAGCCGCCCACACGCAACCATCACCCTGGTGGAAGGCAACCGCGAGAACATAAAGATAACCACGCCTTTCGACCTGAAGATTGCGGAGGTGCTGGCAGAAGAGTGATTGTTTGACAGCAAATGGCAGACATATTCCAGCAAGACATAATGTATGTTCCCGGTGTGGGACCTCACCGCAAGGAACTGCTGAAGAAAGAACTGGGCATCGAGACATTCGGTGACCTGCTGGAGTATTATCCCTATAAATACGTTGACCGCTCTAAGATTTACCACATCAGCGAACTAAACGGCGAGATGCCGTTCGTGCAGATAATGGGCGAGTTCCTCGATTTCGAGGAGTACAGCATGGGAGCACGCAAGAAACGCATCGTGGCTCACTTCACCGACGATACGGGATATGTTGACATCGTGTGGTTCGCACGCGCCCAGCAACTTACGAAAAACCTGAAGGTAAACACCAAATACATCATCTTCGGCAAGCCAACGATATTTGGCGGGCGCTATCAGTTTGTGCATCCCGAGATTGACCTGGCGAAAGACATTGAACTCTCCACCATGGGGATGCAGCCCTACTACAACACCACGGAGAAGATGAAGAAGGCAGGGATGACATCGCACGCCGTGGAGAAGATAACGAAGAACATGCTGGCGCGCATCCAGAACGAGATTCCCGAGACGCTGCCGCCATTCATCGTCAACCGCTTGCGGCTCGTGTCGCGCGACTCGGCACTGCGGCACATCCACTATCCGAAGAGTGCCGAGGAGATGAGCCACGCCAGCCAGCGGCTGAAGTTCGAAGAACTCTTCTACGTGCAGTTGAACATCCTGCGCTATGCTTCCGACCAACGGCGCAAGTACAGCGGCTTTGTGTTCAAGCACGTGGGGGCGATGTTCAACACGTTCTATCACGACCACCTGCCCTTCCCGCTGACCGAAGCACAGAAAAGGGTTATCCGCGAGATACGGAAAGACATGGTTTCGGGCAAGCAAATGAACCGTTTGCTGCAAGGAGACGTGGGCTCGGGAAAGACGCTTGTGGCCCTGATGTCGATGCTGATAGCCATAGACAACAACTATCAGGCATGCATCATGGCTCCTACAGAGATTCTCGCCGAGCAACATCTTGCCACGATAAAAGAGTTTCTTGGCGACATGCCGGTGCGCGTGGAACTGCTCACGGGCATCGTGAAAGGCAAGAAACGCAAGGAGATTCTGGAGGGTCTTGCTACGGGCGAGGTGCATATACTGGTGGGAACGCATGCTGTCATCGAGGACACGGTGCAATTCTCGCGCCTCGGCTTCGTCGTGGTTGACGAGCAGCACCGCTTCGGCGTGGCACAAAGAGCGAAACTGTGGAGCAAGGCGGCACCCGAGGAAGGCACCAAGAGAAGCATACCGCACGTGTTGGTGATGACCGCCACCCCCATTCCGCGCACCCTTGCGATGACTCTTTACGGCGACCTCGACGTGAGCGTCATCGACGAGTTGCCGCCTGGACGCAAGCCCGTGCAGACGCTTCATAAGTATGAAGACCAGACGGCAAGTCTCTATAACGGCATACGCCAGCAGGTGAGACAGGGCAGACAGGTGTACATCGTGTTCCCGCTGATAAAGGAAAGCGAGAAGATGGACCTGCAGAACCTTGAAGAGGGCTATGGACGACTGTGCGAAGTGTTCTCAGACATGCGGCTGAGCAAGGTGCACGGCAAGATGAAGTCGGCAGAGAAAGAGGCTGAGATGCAACGCTTCGTAAGCGGCGAGACGCAGATATTGGTAGCAACAACGGTAATCGAGGTTGGCGTTAATGTGCCCAACGCGTCGGTTATGGTAATCCTCAACGCCGAGCGCTTCGGTCTTTCGCAACTCCATCAGTTGCGTGGCAGGGTGGGACGCGGTGCCGACCAGTCATACTGCATGCTCGTAACGAAGCGCGCCCTGACAACAGACACACGCAAGAGAATAGAGATAATGTGCGACACCAACGATGGATTCCGCATAGCAGAGGCCGACCTTAAACTGCGCGGCCCTGGCGACTTGGAGGGAACACAGCAGAGTGGCATGGCGTTCGACCTGAAGATTGCAGACATCGCACGCGACGGACAACTCGTGCAACTGGCACGCGACGAGGCACAGCGCATCATCGAGGACGACCCCGAATGCAACAAGGCAGAGAACCAGATGCTGTGGTCGCGCCTTGCCGCATTGCGCAAGACCAACATCAACTGGGGTGCCATCAGTTAGTGTCACACAACTCTCGCTCGCTTTGTTTGCAAAGAACTCATCAACTAACAACTTATCAACAAACAACTCGTCAACTTGTTAACTCCTCAACTTGTTAACTACTCAACTTGTTAACTACTCAACTTGTTAACTACTCAACTTGTTAACTCCTCAACTCAAATTATTAAAAACACAATAAAAATGTTAACGCACACACTAAGATAAAAAATAAATCGTTATCTTTGCAGCGACTTTTGGGGAAATGATTGGCTTTTTGTTGGTCAAATGCTTTGTGAAAGGGGTATTCTGTCATTTTCCTTCTTTGTGAAACTATAATTAAGATTATGCAATTCAAAAGAACAATAAAGACTTTAGCAATTTCAACTGTGCTCACCCTTGCAGCCATTCCTACAATGGCACAGGACATCGTTGCATTCCAGGCACCAGTTGACCGTAAAATGAAGGCAGTGGACACCGTGGCACTGCGCAGTATAGCAGAACGCGAGATGGCTGCCAACCCATCAGCACAACTCTACAGCGAGTGGAGCAACAAATACGCACATCGTGCTACCGAGTTGCCCGATTCTTTCCGCATCGACCTTCGTCATTTCTGCATGCCTACACCGAGCCGTGTCATCACAAGTAACTTCGGACGCCGCTGGGGCCGCATGCACAAGGGTCTTGACATTAAGGTGTACATCGGCGACACCATCCGTGCAGCATTCGACGGCAAGATTCGCATCGTACGTTACGAGGCTAACGGCTACGGAAACTATGTCGTGATACGTCATAACAACGGACTGGAGACCATCTATGGCCACATGTCCAAGCACCTCGTTTCAGAGAACCAGCACGTACGTGCCGGCGACCCCATCGGCCTTGGTGGCAATACCGGCCGCAGCACAGGTTCTCACCTGCACTTCGAGACACGTCTTTGCGGCGTTGCGCTCAACCCTGCTTTGATGTTCGACTTCCGCAACCAGGATGTTACAGACGACTATTATGTATTCCGCAAGCGCACATACGAGCGCGAGAGCGACACCGCCAACCGTCTTCGCGGCAAAGACGCAGGTCCAAGCGTAGCCTCTTCTGAGGGCAATCCGCAGGCTTATGCACAGCCAGCACGCCAGCAGGAGTCGCGTCCGCAGGCATCTGCTACCGGCGAAGTACGCTATCACAAGGTGGTGCAGGGCGAGACATTGTATAGCATCGCACGCAAGCGCGGCGTAAGCATCGAGCGCCTCTGCCGCCTCAACCACATCGGCAAGAACATGCGTGTAAAGGTTGGACAAATCTTAAGATATTCCTAAATCGCAATAAGAATCACAACAAAGCCTCTCGGCGTCATGCCAGGAGGCTTTTTCTATGAATTGGCTGGCGACCTGCCACAGCAGGCCCGCGCCTTTGTTCTCAACATCGACGACGAAGAGACTACGGGCATCAGAAGCCTCACCCCTGAGGGAAATGATGCTGAAGCCTTCCCCCGGGAAGGTTTGGATGGGGTTTGGTACACCCTCGATGGTCGCCGCCTCTTTGCCAAGCCGACTCAGAAGGGCATCTGACGTAAAGCCGTGATTAAGTGAGAGAAGAATCAAACTTGTTTGAATTCTTCCGAACGTGAACGGGTTCGAGTGAAACTCAGAGCCATGCATCATCGCCAACGACAATGTCAAGCTACATACAATTCAAAAGAAGTATGTGCTGCTCCGTGAGTTTGCCAGGCTCAATCAAGAATGGGCAGATAAGGCTGATTATATTGAGTTTCTATACACCGATGAAGCGGAGCATCAGAAAGATATTGAAAGGCTTTGGGAGAACAGACACAAGCGATTGGCAAAATAAAAACTGCGACACTTAGTCGCAGTTTTGGAGGCTAGTCATTATGGATTTCTCTCAGCACAAGCCTCGGCTAGTATGCAGTAAATCCTCTTGACGTGACGTAAAGTATATTCTTGTACTTTATTAATTAACAAATCCAATTCTTTTATTAATAGAATTCCTGATCTTTTCACTTTGACAATAAGACCTAACGTGTGAAATATCTTGATTGTGTCCATAGAGAATACTGTCAACAATCTGTTTTCGTGCAATATTCTCAATCTGACCGCCACTGAAATCATACCTCTCTGCAAGACTTCTCGCTTCTTCACAACTAAGGGAGGGTAACATGGCGTTCCAAATTTGTTTTCTGGTGGCCACAGTCGGTTTATCAAAACATATTTTATAAAGGAAACGCCGTTCGAATGCTGAATCCAAATTATTTGTGAGGTTGGTTGTGGCAATCATTATTCCAGAGAGTTTCTCCATCGCTTGAAGAATGATATTTTGACAGGCATTCTCCATCTTGTCAACAGCCGCATCGGTATTATTTGAGCGTTTGTTGATAATGGCATCTGCCTCGTTGAAAAATAGGATAGGACAAATATCATACTTCTTGACCATTGCCTCGTACTTACTGAAAAGTCCCTGTATCTTCTTCTCGCTCTCACCAACCCACTTTGATTTCAACTCGGAAATATTTACTTGAAAGATTGGACGTCCAGTCTTACGACTCAATTGTAGCACAGTTTCTGTCTTTCCTGTGCCAGGGGAACCATAGAAGAGACAAGTGAAACCTGTACGCATATTTGCTTCTTTAAGACGCTGTTGAATATCCTTGAATCTATCTATCGATAGTAGTTTGGTCAAGCGTTCAATCTCTTCTAATTCACGTTCATTGTAATACATGTGCTTTTCTACGATTACATCTGGCATGAGTAATAAGTTGCTTATTGTTTCGTCCTTCCTGCCTATGTATTCCATAAGTTCTACAAGAGTAGTTTCTAATATCTTATCAGTAAGACAAAATTTGTCTGGTTCAACCATGCCGTTAACTGTGTAGTTTTCCATCCACCCTTTTTTTATCAATATGCAAGTGTTGGCATTTAGAACAAATATGAAAGACTTTATGCCTGATTCTTCTGGAAGAACTCGTAAAATCTCAGAAGACGAAATATAATCTGAGTTGTGTTCTATCTTATCCATCACTGTGAGAAGAACTACCATCACAGCAAGGTTGTTCATTTCGGAGGTCAGTAAGTCTTTGGAAAATGTCAGATGTCTCGTTGACTCCAAGAGTCGTCTGACGTTTTTAACTATATCTTCATATAATCCTTCATCGCGTTTTAGCATCTCTATCCATTTGGCAATTTTTGTATAGACATCGTAGGTTGTGTAGTCTTCATATTTCTTGGGTGTATATGGTATATTATCTATGATAGCCTCCATAAACTCATCACGAATTCGGTATTCTAATGAGCATCTTACCATACTCCATTGCACAAAGTGCCTATAATGTAAATCGTCCAGTTCTTCTTTGTGAATACGAAATCTGATTGGAGAACATTTTGTATAGCTTGACATCTCGTATAGAGATTTAGCTTCATCGCTATTTGCAAGTATAGCAAGCATAATCGATTGAAAAGGCGTAACGTTTAATTCTTTGCTAACAAAACTGATAGCGTCATTGCTCGTATCGTAGAACTCTTGTGAAAGTTTGCTATCGCAAGATTTCTCATATATCATCTCAAATGCAGAGGCCAGAGTAAAACTCTCAAGTTCCTTTTTTGTCAATTTCCTTTCTTTCTTTACCATAATCAATATTTTTATTGAAAAAATTATCAAATGTATTGTGCCAATCTTCCAATCTTATTGGAACGTCGAATTGTCCTGAGAGCCTTTTCACGTATCTGACGGACACGTTCTCTGGATAAACCGAGTGAGACGCCAATATCTTCAAGCCCTTCCTCCTTACAACCAATACCGAAACTACGTATTATTATTTCTCTTTCTTTGGCTGTAAGAATATGGTTGAGTATAGCCACTATATCCTGATGGAGAGATTCCTTGTCTAATGAATCGTCAGTTCTATAACGAGAAGGCACAAGGTCGCCGACGGAGGTACCTGTATCTTCAGAGAGTGGCGCATCCATAGACAATGTCTTGTAGTTTTGCTCAATAAGCATACTTGCCTTGTACTCACTGATGTCTGCAAACTCTGCAAACTCCGCTGGCGTTGGTTCCCTTTGGTCCTTTTGTATCGTTTTATTCATCAGAATGAAATACTTGTTTAGGAGTGCTTGCTGGTTAAGAGGTAACCTGATGGCTCTGCCATTCTCACAGATAGCAGAGGAGATGGACTGACGAATCCACCATACGGCATACGATATAAACTTGAAGCCCCGTGTTTCATCAAAAAGCTCTGCAGCCTTGATAAGACCGATGTTTCCCTCAGAAACTAGGTCAGAGAGGTCTATGTTGGACTGATGATACTGATTGGCTACAGAGATAACGAATCGAAGGTTTGCTTCTACAAGTCTCTTACGCGCCTTGTCAGCCTCCTTACCGCCTTGTCTGATCCTTTGTGCGAGAATCACCTCTTCATCTACTGTTGCCATAGGATAACGATTTACTTCTTTGAGATAATTGTTTACTGAAATGTTGTTGCGTTCGGTAATTTTCTTGGTGTTTTTGAATTGTCTCATTCGTTGCTGTTTTTTGTTTATTCAGAAGATGAAATAACTTTATGACTTGAGCACTCTTTTAATAGCTATTCTTACATTCTTCAGTTTAAGTAGGGGTTGACCAAGGTATGAAGAAATCTCATATCCATTTGCTTTCATCCAGTTAACTGCCTGGTTCCTAATTTCGTTGTCAAATGCGATAGTCACTTGTAGAGGCTGGTGTTCCGTGAATATGCCAGGAACATAGGTGGTGCTGTCCGGTTGAGTCGCAGTGATGCCGAGTATAAATGGTACGAGGGAACCATTCAGGGAGCACTTGTCAACCTCCTGCTCGAAGCCCAGTTCCTTCCGTATTCCCTCTACTATCTTCGCCAAGTCGAGCAAGGCATCTGTAAGGCCGTTTTGACAAATGGCATCCAGTTCAGCGGTCAAATTCTGTTCCATCCCTATGATGTTGATACCTTTTTGTTTTCTTGTGAATTCCACTTGAAAGCGGAATGATTCATTCTTTGCTCGTACAGCCAATTGCGCTTTGCGCTTCTGATCTTTGTTCTTACTCATAATTCTAATTACTGATTGTTAAGAGGAATAGCCCCCCATATATATGTATCTTTATACGAATGAAAAGGCACAAAAAAAGGCGTTTTTGCCTGTTGATGTGCAAAAACGCCGCAGAATGGGAATGGAAATTTATGCTATTTTCTAATTACTGCAAAAAGTCGTTATCATTTCAGTGCGTTGATGTGGTCATTCTTATCTACCTGTTTGAAGTCGAAAAATGATAAGTAGGTACTCTAAACAAGCGAAAGATTCTACATACATACACAGATCATGATTGCCAGCAATAAATATCTTATGTTGGAAAGGTAAATCACAAAACCAATTGATGAAATCGTATGCTTCATTCTCACTACCAGCAAAGGTAAAATCGCCAGAGTGAATGATGACATCTGCGTTTGGCAAAGGGGGCAACTCGCGATGCTTGCTATGAGTATCAGAAATATGTAGTATTCTCATTGCCAATATCTCTCTTGTAAGTAATTATAGAGTTCTGGATACGACTTGGCTATGGGTCGCAGAAGTTCCTTTGGATCAACCAGATGATACAATGATTGGTCAGATAGCATTTCTCTCCAGGCCTCTTCCATAGATGGCTTATTAGTTACTTCTGCATACCATTTATCCAATAGTTCTTTATTCTCTTTAGGACATACATGGATATGTACGAAATGCTCAGCAGGAAGCATCTTCTCTTCTTTATTATTGCAAATACATTCTGCCCATAGTGTCTGACGCATTAACTGGTAAAAAGGTTCTTGAAAGTAGATGCTGTGTTTGTAATCTGGGAGACTTTTTAGTTGTTTGCTGTTTCCTATCAGATTATCCCCCTTTGTGTTACAGTAACGGGACAATCGTGTTTTACCCTTTGATTCGTTGCCAGGTTCTTTCTTGGGGTCCGCCTCGATTGATTTATCGTCTCTTTTGTATGTTTCTGTGTATTTCCACTCAATGGGGATAAGCCAACGCTCGTTGTTTTCATCAAGTGCATATACAAAGGCATCAACAGATGTACAGAACTCTCCACGTCTTAAATCTTTCTCGTGAAGATAATCCTTACTTGCAACCACTTCAAAGGCGATATAATTATCAGAGCCTTTGTCGCAAGGAATACTCAAAACATCCTTGAATTTCACGGGCATATCTTTGACGCCATTGATAATTGACAGCACAGCTTCCTTATCATGCTTGATGAAGAAAAGGTGATTGATACAAGCTAACTGTGACGAAACAAGGTGACGGGTAATATTCAATCCATCTGGCTTCTGTCCTTTTGGCGCATCGAAATAACAATTCCACCATTTTATCTTATTATCCTTAAAATATTCTTTAACCCTCTGCACAGAGTCTTTATCTTGCCAGTTATATAAATTCCTGTCCCTTTCGCTATCATCAAGAATATATTTAAAGCCTTTGTTTGTAATGCTCTTGCGGAATAATTCTTGTTGTTTTTGTTGCTTCATTTCATATGTAATCAACTTTTCGATTGTATAGGAAAATGAAGCTTTGTCAAGTATCTCTTTCATTCGCGCTATGCGGGCTTTTCTTCTCCCTCCAAGGCTTTTGTATGTATCTACTATAATAAGATGTGGAACCTCACAAACAAAAAGTTTTTCAATTTCACATTCTGGAACAGGCAATTTTAATGAACTCTTTATCTCATATAATGTTTTATAATAATCAAGTAATTTGTCTTTATTGACCTTGATGAACTTTTGATATTTTTCCATCTGCTTGAGTATTTCGGGCTCGTCATCTTCCTTATTGAGCATTCGATTGTCTTTTATGCGTTTTAGCTCAATAAAGATTAGTTGATTGCTCTTAATCGTAACGAGGTCAAAACGAATTGTCTGTCGTTTTCCAATCTCATAACGATGAGCAAATTCTGAATCAAGGAATATTGGATTTTGCCTGCATATCATGTCGCCCTGAATCTTCTTCTCGCTAATATCTTCTTCATCCTTCCCATCCTTTTGGGAATAGTTAGCTTGAATGTTTTTGATTATGAAGAACGGATTATTCTTTAGAACCTCTAAACAATCAACATATTTGGGATCGGAGCCTGTTGGAACATCCATCCCAATATACTTGGGGTGACAAGTTGCTGTTAAATTATTGCTTTTGCATCTAAGTTCAGCCATTCTCCCACCTTCATAATAGATATCCACAATATCATCCTTGCGTATTTCCACATATACACCTTTGATTGATAGAAGTCTTTGCCACCAATCTTGCTGTTTTTTTAACTCCTTGTAGATTTCAGCTTCTTTGTTTAGGCTGGCATCCAATGTTGCTATTTTGCTTTTACTCATGTGATAAAATATAATACCCTTTTATTATATTATACGAATGAAAAGTCAAAAAAACGGCGTTTTTGCTGTTTGTTGTGCAAAAACACCGCAGAAGGGAGGCCGATAATTACATTTATTTTGGATAGCTTAGGTATTTATCTATGAATTCTTCCCTATGGGGTGATTTTAATTTATGTGCCAAATCTTGCCATGTAATTCCTATTATATTCATATTCTTATAATCATCTGTAATGTATTTCTTAAGGAACTCATCCAATTGATCTTTGCAATATCGGTTGTTTTCATCATATATGAAGATAACATATTTGTTCTTGCCCGTGGCACGAATTGAATTGCGGAACAATTGGTAGTTTTTGCGAAACTCATCGTTAAATGTTATTGAGTCTTTTATAGCTGGACATTTTTTAATCAATCCATTATAGATACGTGCAAACTTATCCTTATGTCTATCATCATTTTCGCATTTGCCAAATCCTGCTTCTGTATATTTTATTTCGAAGAACACCTCAGTTCCACCTGACTTCAAATAGAAATCAAAGTTTGTGCCTTCTCCCTCGTACTCGCCACCTTGTACATATTCAAATTGACACTCTGCATCATCACATTTATTAATGGCTATATACTTACTGAGCAAGTCTATTAAGGCATCGTTGGGGCAGGTCTTGTTTCCTTCTTTTATAATATACGGCCTAAAGAAATTATAGCACATAAGTTGTGAAGAATTTAGATGATGAGCATAACGATGTAATTCCTTTTCTATGAGAAAGTCCTCACTTTTCAAGCATTTCAAAACATTGTATTCCTTCACTATGTCCTGTCTGCTTTTTCCAGAGGGTATAGGCAATATATGCTTTTTGGGGGGTGTTTTTCCTCTATAACGAAAAATGCCATTTTCTTCAATTTTCAACACATTTTTTTTATAATCCGCAAGTTTGTCTAAAACTTTCTCCTTAAATTTTGTATAAGACATATTACTCTTTTCCATATCTATTTAATATTGATTGTAATTGCTCTTTTATTATCTCTCTAAGTGTTGCTGGCTCCAACACCTCAACTTTATCTCCCATTGCCAGCAACTGACTGACCAACTCTGGTGTTATGCACAGTCTATAGGTGAATTCTGCAAACTCACGATATTTGGAGCGACCTTCGGATTGACTTTTATGGAGCGGAGTAGAGCGAAGGTATTCTGCCTGAATGCCGTAGGCGCGGATTTTGACTTTTGTAATGGGTAAATCTTTATTCACAAAGATGCCAACAACATTAGAAAAGTACTTTTGAGCATCAAAGTCTTCAGGCAAGGTGAAACTGGTCGAAAGGATTTTCAAGTCAAGAATGCGGTCGAGGGCGATGGTACGCAAATCATGCTTTTCTTTTATATACCCAAGCAGATACCATCGACGATTGAAGACTTTCAAAGCGTATGGTTGGATATGAAACTCCTGCAGATTATATTCTTCTTGATCGTTTTCATATCGTTGGTAGTCAACCTGCAGTTCAACATTCTTCTGCATGGCTTCGATGATGTCATCAAGGAAAGATGTTCCTAATGGAATCTCTTCCAATAAGATTCTGTCCTTCATGCTATTGAAAGTCGCAAACTCCTGAGGAATGCTATACTTGTGCAGCAGCCATTTAGCGACCTTCTGTTTCTCCAGCACCTCTGGGTTCTTGACATAATATACATTACCATGTGAACGGTCGCATACTATCTCCACACCGAACATTTCCTTGATTCCCTTTCTCTGCTCATGGAAAGTGCGTAGTGGTATAGGCCCATTGCTAAGTGGACAATCCTCCCACAGCTTATTTATCTCTTCAATCGATAGAGGACAACTATTCAGCAACGTGTTGAGAAGCCAAATGTATCTGTAATATGTTTTGCTGATCATTTGTATTTAAAGTTCTGTGATAACTTTCTCAAAACAGTATTTATTTTCTTTTTTGAATATTGATATACTTCATGGGATTCCGGCTTCTGTCATATCTGTTTCATTATATTTGCCCATTGGTTGCTGGGGGCTTTACGGATGAACGTATGTGCAGATATATAGAAAAACCAGGAGAGGGGAATCATACCCAATGGTACCTTGTTGCCCGTGCGTTTCCATGAGAAGAAATCAAGGGCGTCTTACAGAGTTTCTGCAATTCTTCTATCGTACTCATCGTATTCTATATTTTTAGTGAAACAACTTTCGAGCTGTTTCGCTGTGCAAAGGTACAACTGTAATTCGGATTGGGCAAGATTTTGTATAATAATGCTTCAAAAAAATGTATTTTTCAATGTAACTACTTGTGTATTATAGGGCTAATTTAATAATCTAATTCGGTTTTTTAAACTATTCGTATATGACAACATTTGTTCATAGCCACAATTTCATTAAAATGATTGCACGTTCCATTTCTCTTTTCGTTGACATTGAATTATAAAGCGTTGTTGAATCCTCTTGTCCTATAACTACATTACAAGAGAGGCTATATAATGAAACGCAGTTATAAAAACGTTTTAGTATTGTTACCTATTTGTTACCATATAGCATTTATAACTTTTGTATATTATTAAAACACAACATATTAAGATGTAGTATTAATATAAAAGCCTAATCTCTAAACTCTCCACTCTAATCTCTCCGACTATCACTTTCCCCGCCCATGTAGGGGAGGGGTTAGGGGTAGGGTCAGTAACTCAACACCACTAAAAAGCGAATAACATCTGATGCCGCTGTCAGGAGATACTCCTGAGCATGTCAGGTGTATCTCCTGAGGAGGTCAGGTATATACAAGTGAGGAGGTCAGGAGGCACAAGTGAGAGAGTGATTAGACCCTAATCACTTCCCCAAAAGGCACAAGTGGCACCACTAGAAGTCATTTCTGCTTGCATGAAATAGTGTGATATTGTGTGACATTGCAATATCACACGCAATTCCCTGTGTTCCAAAACGTTACAACGAATGTGATATTGTGATATTGATTTTCGCTTTTTAGTCAGAAAAAATGCATTATCGGTATACATTCTTTAATGCATTATTTACAAGGCGATACTTCTAAACGCAAACTGTCGTAAATGGAACGTAAATATTAGTGCATATCTGAAACATTTTACGATATATCATACCCATTCCAGTCATTATTCTTGTCCTTTAATTTGCATTAATTATCGTCCCATTAGCGGTAATTCGCGGATAAAAGATAATTAACGGAGGTTGCGGAGAGCGAACTTGAGGTGCTGGAATAGTGTTGTGAGGAGACCATAGTGCTGTTTCATCACGGCGAAACGTTCCTTCAAGGAGTCGCGGTGATGCAGGGTGGTCTGTCCTTCGCGCAGGTAGTGGGCGACCACCTGATGGACATTGACCATCGGGAGGCTCCTTCGCTCGGCAGCCTTCATTATGTTTATGCACCAGTCAACGTCAGAAGAATACCGGTACTTCAGGTCGAACGGCGTGTGTCGGGCGATGTCCGTGCGGGCATAGAAAGCCTGGTGGCACACCACCATGCCGTTTTTGAACGAGCGCCACGAGAGACGTTCGGGTACGGAGAGATGTCGCGGACCGAGATATTCACCATTGCCATCGTAAATATCGGTGTCGCCATAGAGCACAGCGGGCAGCGGTTTTTGTGCCGACTCCAACTCATCGAGCCGGCCTTTAGCCACGATCTCGGCGAGTGTCTGGGGCGAGGCAAAGGTGTCGCCGGCATTCATGAAGATGACGTAGGTGCCTGTGGCGCGCGCCAGTCCTTTGTTCATAGCATCGTAAAGACCACCGTCGGGCTCCGACTTGATGCTCACTTGGTGTCCGTTTTGTGCTTCGTCAGACTGTCGTTGGTATGCTTCCGCGAGGCTGACGGTATTGTCTTTCGACGCACCGTCAACGATGATGTGCTCCACACCGCGCCATGTCTGGCTCAGTGTGCTGTCAAGAGTGCGTTGAAGCACCGCCTCCGCATTGTATGTTATGGTTATTACGCTGAAGGTAATCATTTCTCTTTTTTTACTTTTTTACCTTTTTACCCTTTTACTTTTTTACCTTTTTACCCTTTTACCTTTTCATAAATGTCTATGTATTGCCCGGCAACAACTCGCTCGGAATAGGTGTCGAGCACCTCGCTGCGCAGTCTTTCGCGGTCGATGTCGTTGCCTGTGGCAGCCCAAACGATGCCTTCGGCAAGACTCTCGGAGTCTTTCCACCGTGCGAGATAGCCGTTCTCCTTGTGCCGAACAATGTCCGTCTGTCCGCTGTTATCAAACGTCACGGGCAGGCAACCACATGCCAATGCCTCAATAAGTGTCTGCCCGAAGGTTTCGTAAAGCGACGATGAGACGACGCAGTTGGCGGCGGAATACATCATCGAAAGGGTGTCGTCGCCCTCCACATAGCCATTATATATATAAGGTACAGGTATCTGCTGGAGCACCGCACGGTCTTTTATGCCGCCAAAAAGCAGCAGACATAGGTCGTCCTTCGCCATCTTCTGCGTGTCGATGATGTGCCGAAGGGCATTGCAGAGATAGCCGAATCCCTTGATGGGATTGTCAATGCGGCCGGCACCGAACATCACCACGTAACGCGCCTTGATGCCGAGACGGCGGCGTGAATCGTCGCGCGGGAACAACCTGAAACGCTCAAGCGACAGCACATTGGGCACAACGCAGATGTCTCTCCCCTTAAGCAGGCTGCTCGCCTGTGCCTCACCTTGCAGCCATTTGCTGACGGCAACAAACTGTATTCGCGCGTCACGCAGCACCGACTGTTTCCTCTTGAACACCTTGCTGGACAAGTCGCCTTCATGCGGAAAGCGCAGGAAGGGGCACCGTCCGCAACTCTCGGTGAAGCGACGGCACTCATGGGCATAGTGGCAGATGGCAGTCAGTTGCCACATGTCGTGCATTGTCCACACCACGGGCTTGCCGCCCTTTAGTATGCTTTGTATATTGTCGAGCGAGAGCATGCCCTGATTAATCCAGTGAAGATGTATGATGTCGGCATCGCGGAATGCCTGTGTGTGCGTGATGTCCTGCCCGGTGTTGGCAATAGAGACGGTGAACAGGTTTTTCCTTGAGAAAAGGTTTGAAAAGAAGATGCGCAGGCGCTCCCACAAGAAGTTCCACTTCTGCTGCCAGCGTCCTGCCATCTGCGCGACGAAAGGCTTGTCTGTGAGACGCTCGCGCACCAGCATCCGCGCCTCAACACCGTTGTTGTTGAGTGCCTCTGCCAGTCGGACAGCAGCCACCGAAGCGCCGCCGCTGACATCACTTGTGCTCACTATCAAAACCTTGTATCTCATTCTACCCTTCCTTTTGCTTTTTACCTTTCACCCTTTTACCTTTTTACTTTTTTACCTTTTTACTTTTCTTAGTCTCGGCAAAGGTAATCCTTATTTGTGTAAAAACAAAACAAAAAGTGTATTTTGGACGCTGTTTGCGCACACAGTATGTTGATTTACGTCAAGAAAAGAGCAAAAAGTTGCAAAAAGAGACAGCATTTGTTGCGTGATATTGAGATTCGTCGTACCTTTGCATCGTCAAAAGGTTAATAGATTGTTTAGGTTAGTAGTAATAGATTTAGGTTTTTAGTTATTAAATTTAAGGTAAGTTTTTCATGATTGTTAAGGATGACAAAGGGAGCCGTGAGGCTGTCTTTTGATTCAGAAAGGATTTTTAGTTAAACATATTTTTTTTACACGCTACAGTTCGTTGAGAATTGTAGCGTGTTTTTCTTTATCTATCTTTTCACTCTCAACTTACTTTTTTACATTGCTTATTGCAAGTTTCAAAGTTTTTTATTTACCTTTGCACACGAAAAAAATAACAGCAAACAAATCATGGCTTCTAATGCAGACTTCGTGCAATATATCGCCGACCAATGTGACGGAGCAGGTGAGATAGTGACCAAAAAGATGTTTGGCGACTATGGTATCTATTGCAACGGGAAAATCTTCGGGCTTATATGTGACGACCGTTTCTACCTGAAACCCACAGACGCTGTTCGCTCATTGCTCCGAAAAGAAGAACTGTGTCCGCCTTACGATGGAGCAAAGGACTACTTCTACATTGCCGATGTGGACGACCGCGACTATCTTTCGTCCCTCGTAAGCGAAACATGCAAGGCATTGCCGGAGCCAAAGAAGCGCAAAAAATAATATACACTAACAAACAACATAAACCAAAGAGACATTATGAACAAGAAAATCTTTTTTAGAATGATGGGCACGGTGTTGCTCAGCACTATGGCATTTGGCACTATTAACGCCCAAACTAAGCAACCCGCAGGAATGAGAATGGAAGTGGCTGAGGCCGAAACGGACCACGGAGACTATTCTGTATTCACCTATAAGGACACCAACGATGACGACTCCTTCGGTTATTACCTGAGTGTTGCTCGGACAAACAAATTTCTGGAAGGCGATGAAATACTCGGAATGGAAGTATTAGACATCAAAGAATTTGCCATCTGGCTCGGCGATAACAGCGATGACGCATTGAGCACACTCGACTCCATCCTCGACCTTTTTAGCAAAGACTTAGATACCTCTACCGAGTTCCGCGGTCGTGCTGTCACAGGTAGCGGTCAACTCGGCGAGCCTTCCACTACCACATGCTCGGTGAAGAAGAAAGCGCTGGGAGGCAAACGACTGATGTTTCTCTTCAAGAGTGGTGACAAGCAGGCTCATGCATATCTGACAAAGCAAGTGGTTAAGGAACTGCGTATGGAACTCAAGTTTGACATTAAGCTCCATCCAAAGCAGCATCGCAAGAAGTAAGGATGCTCATTATACACATCTATTCAGAAACTATCACTAAGAAACGGAGGAGACGAAAGTTTTCTCCGTTTTCTTCATCAAAGAATATAAGCATCATTCATCACGTTACCTCTACCATTATCGACATATATAACTGTAAATAAACCATTTAGATGCACATTCACATCCTTTTTGCCTCTACTTAACCTCTACTTATGTTCTACCTATCCTCTATCCTATGCATCTATTTTTATAGCAAGAATGATGCAAGAGGCATTTGGTGATTAGCGAAAAGGGCTCAAACGACATGCAAGAAGTATACCTTTGGGGGTGCCAGATGTATACCTTTGATATGCCGAAAAGGCATCAATGACAACCTCAAAAGGCATGAATGGCATACTCAAAGCATATCAAGTGGAAAACATATGGATTACACCGAAGCATCATTTGAACAAAAGAAAAGTTTTTTATGAAAAAAGAAAGATGTGTTAGAAAAAAAAGTTATCTTTGCATGTTCAAACTCTATAATATGAAAAAATTAATTGCATCATTTGTGCTGATGCTTGCCGGAGCGGCAGCATGGGCACAGGGCGGGAGTCCCGACCCGAATTTCTACATCTATTTGTGTTTCGGACAGTCGAACATGGAAGGACAGGCTACGCCCGAAACAGTTGACCAGACTGTTGATCCGCGATTCCAAGTGCTGGCAGCACAAAACTTCAGCAACCCGAGCCGCACTATGGGACAATGGTACACCGCTACCCCACCCATCGTGAGACAATGGGCAGGTCTGGGAATGGCCGACTACTTCGGACGCACTATGGTTGCTGCATTGCCGTCGAATGTTAAGGTGGGTGTGATTGATGTGGCCGTTGGCGGCATTGCCATTGAGGGATTTATGTCGGAAAAGGTGGCTGAATATATCGCCAACCAAGAGCAATGGATGAAAGACCTTATAAGCGCCTATGGCAACGACCCATATCAGCGCATGGTGGATATGGCGAAGATTGCCCAACAGGCAGGAGTCATCAAAGGAATCTTGCTGCATCAAGGAGAGAGCAACAACGGTCAGCAGGCTTGGTTGCAGAGCGTGAAGACAATATACAACCGACTGCTCACCGACCTTGACCTGAACGCCGCTGACGTACCTCTCTTCGCAGGCGAGACGGTGAATGCCGATGTCGGCGGCTCGTGCTCGCTGCACAACACCATCATAGCACAGTTGCCCAGCGTCATTCCCACGGCTCATGTCGTTCCGTCAAACGGATGTCCCTGCGCCAGCGACAACATACACTTCACGGCAGCAGGCTACCGCACCATGGGCAAGCGTTATGCATACGAGGCTCTGCGCACTATGGGACTGGAGACAAAAGCGCAGGCAGGATATGCTTGGAACGATGACCTGAAGAAGGTTTACTCGCTGAGCAGTCTTGACCCCGTAGCCGACATCACGATAAGAGTGGGCGGCAGCAAGGTGCTCACCGCATGGGGAACGTTTGCCGACGGGCACAAGGAAAACCTTACGAAAGAGGTGGAATTCAGCAGCAGCGACTTCACCATCAGCAACGGAAAGGTGATAGGAAGCGAGGCGAAGACGGGCGTCGTGACTGCCACATACACCGACTTCCTGGGACAGACACACACGCAGGACATCAATGTCTCGGTGACAGACGACGGTCCTAACCATGTGCTCGTGATAAACAACGGCACAGTTGGCTCCAACCCTTGGGACAAGGAGGCTTTCTGCAAACTGGAAACACCTATGGTGGCTGGCAAGCAATATGTAGTGAAGGCTACCATGCGTTGCGACAATAACGGCACTTGTGCTCTTTGGCCACGATGGGATGCCAGCACCAACCGCGACCAATGGGGAAACAGCGCCGACATTCAGTATCTCGACACCTATAATGTGACTACCACATACGAGGAACTCACATGGACCTTCAAGGCCAATTTCCCACACGACGTGCTGCTTTTCGCCATCGGAAAACTTGGCGGCAATGTATATATCGACGATGTTTCGTGCATGGAAGTGGGCGGTTCAACGGAGTTGGTGGCCAACGGCAGTTTCGAGTCTGACGACATCTCCAACTGGTCGGTACTCAGTTGGACAGGACAGACTCTGAAAGTGATTGAGGATGCCACGTCGGGAATAGAAGAAGTGACTGTCACCGAAAAGCCCGACGCAATCTATGACCTCAGCGGCCGACGTGTCGTTACACCCCGCAAGGGCATTTACATCGTTAACGGCAAGGCGGTGGTATTCTAAGGATAATACTTATCTCTCTATCAACACTGTGGCGAAGGCGGACATTCCCTCCTCTCGCCCAGTGAAACCAAGGCGTTCGGTGGTGGTGGCCTTGATGGAGATATTGTCCTCGTCGGTGTCCATTATCTCGGCAAGGCATGCCTTGATAGCAGGCACGTGAGGGTTAATCTTCGGTCGCTCGGCACACACTGTGGCATCGAGATTAACGAAACGGTAGCCTTTGGTGGCGATGAGTGCCATTGTCTCGCGCAGTATTATCTTGCTGTCCATACCGTCGGTTTCGTCGGAAGTGTCGGGCCAATGATAGCCTATGTCGCGCATGTTGGCTGCTCCAAGCAGTGCGTCGCAGATGGCGTGTATCAGCACGTCGGCATCGCTATGTCCCAACAGTCCCAAAGTGTGGGGTATCTTTATGCCGCCAAGCCAAAGGTCGCGTCCCTCCACCAGTTTATGAACATCGTAACCGAAACCTACACGGATACCCACCCTAAATCCCTCCCTTGGGGAGGGATTTGCATTAAGGGATTCTGAACCCACCCTATGTCCCTCCCTGAGGGAGGGATTTGCATCAGCAAATTCAGAACCCACCCTATGTCCCTCCCTGAGGGAGGGATTTGCATCAGCAGTTACAGGTGTGTTTGAGGTGTTATTTATTCTGCTATGAGAGGTGCTTACAGAAGGAAGAGTTATTAAATAATCATCTATTGTTTCTAATACGAGATCTACACCACCGGTAACCTCTTCGTTACTGAATCTCAATACAGTGTATCCCTCTTCTGACAACGCAGCCGTACGCTCCGCATCTTTTTCTGGTTGTTCACCCTCAAAATGGTAGCCTCCATCAATTTCTATTATCAGTTTCTTCTCAAGACAAATGAAATCTGGAATATAACCCATAACAGGATGCTGTCTTCTAAAATGGCAACCCATTTTGTTCCCAACGAGATAGTTCCATAACAATGCTTCAGCCTCTGTAGGGTTGTTTCTCATTTCACGAGCCTTTTCTAATAGCAGGTTATATGTAGCACCATCAGTGGTTTCATATCCTTTTTTCATATTGTGTCTAATATATATGAGTTATACAAAATAAAGTCAACCATTATCGAATCAACTAAAAACCCCTCCCTTAGGGAGGGGCATAGGGTGGGTATTTATCTCCTACTAAACAAGTCCTTGATACCGTCCATGTCGAATGTGAGGGAGAAGCGCAGTGTCTGGTCGAGCGGATTGCTCTTTGCTGTCGCTATTACGTATCCAGCATCGAGTGCGAACACACTCATGCGGAATCCCGCACCGACGGTGAAATACTTACGGTTACCCTTGTTCTCACTCTCATGGTGATAACCGGCACGAACAGAGAACTGGTCGTGGTAAGTATATTCGGCACCTACGCTCCATTGTATCTCCTGCAATTCCTCCTTGAATCCTCCTGGCGCATCGTTGAAACTCTTGAAGATACCGCTGATAGACGATACGTCATAGTATTCGCGCTGAACACGGTCCTCATAGTCGGATGTTGACTCTCCGTCGTTAATCTTCGGATAAGTAGGAACGAGCAGTTTATTGGCATCGGCAGCGATAGAGAAACGGTTGTACTCGTCGATGGGCACCATGAGCGATGCTCCCAGACGCAGGTTGGTAGGGATGAACTCGCTGCGGTCGTCGCCTCCGAAACTTATCTTAGAACCAATATTGCTGATGTTCATACCGAGACCCAACTGGCACTCGCGTGCACCAAGATTGATGTAATCCTGATAATAAAGTGCTATATCGGCAGCGAACGCTGAGCCCGGCGATGTGTCCTCGCTATAGTCGTATGTCAGGTCGCTGTAAATCCAGCGCACTCCGGCAGCAAGAGAGAACTTCTCGCTAAGCATAAGAGAGTAAGCCACGTCCAGAGAGAGTTCGTAAGGCTTGATGGTCATGCCGTCATCAGCAGTGACACTGCTGCCCATAATCACCTCGCCAAGCGAGAAATAGCGCAGCGAACCGCTGACAGCAGAATAGTCACCGATGCGATAGTAGCCCGCCATATATGCCAGGTCCATGTCGTTGACAAGTTGACGGAGCCACGGGGTGTAGTTGAGTGACACTCCGGCACGGCTGATGTTGAACGGATATTTTGCAGGGTTCCAGTACTGCGAGTTAACGTCGGGGTCGGTGGCGGCACCCACATCACCCATACCTGCTGCGCGAGCATCGGGCGCGATGCTCTGAGATGTCACTGAGGTGTTCACGGGATTGAACATGTTCTTCTTGTCCTGTGCCTTTGCACTGACGGCAAGGAGAACAGTCATAGCCATGAAGATTATTCTTAATTTCTGGTTCATCTTGTGTAGTTTTTTGCAGTGCACAACCTTGCGCACCATTTATAATAACTCTATTATCCTGAATTTATTGTATTATGATGAGTTTCTTTGCCTTCGATACCTTGCTGCTGCCGTCGGCACTGATGCGCACACGATAGAGATAGACACCCGTCTGCAAGCGTTCGCCGCCGTCGATGGTGAGGTTCCAGTCGGTGGTGTATGTCCCTGTTGTTGCCACTCCCGTGTCGCTGTAAGTCCACAGATGGCGGCCGCTGATGTCGAAGATGTCAATATCGACGTCAAGATTGCTTCCGGTGTAGTCGTGGTTTACGATGAACGTCGTTGTCGTTGATGCCGGGTTCTCGGTGCAACTGACGCTGTAGAGAGTCGGTTCGAGCCCGCGCACCACATTGAATGTCAGTTCCGCCGTGGATGAATTGTTCAGGATGTCCCATGCGCGGAACCGCAGTTTGTGCTGTCCTGCCGAGAGTTCGGGTATCGCATAGTGGGTTGTTCCTGAAGTGTAAGACCCGAAGTCGTACTCGAAATTATCGTTAAGAATGTATGTCTTCGACATGTCGCCATCGATAACCAGTTCAAGGTCGTGACCAATGCCGTTGCCAGTGGTGTTTATTCCGTCCTTGTCGGTTATCTGCGCCACGAAATATGGTGTCGCGTTCACGTTGCCTCCGTTGGTGAACGACGGGGAGTTAAGATAGCAGTAGATGGAAGGACCGATGGAGTCGTTGCCTGCACTCTCTGTTCCTCCGAGGGTGAACTGCTCGGTGAAGCCGTTTGCCGCCTCTGTCTTGGCGTTGTTGATGGCATAGACGTTTATCATGCCCTGACCATTGGTGTAACTGATGTCCATAGGAACAGCGAAGGAGAATGAGAATTTTCCGTTCCTCACGCTGTCAGAACCGTTGAACAAGGTCTTGGTGCGGTCATAGAAGGTGAATGCTTTCTCTGCTGTGGGTTCCTGCTGTTTACAGGTGACGAGTGCCTTGCTGTCGCGCACCGTGGCAGTCACCTGTCCGTTGAACTCAGTGTTTTCTGCCCCTTGTTTCTCTATATGTCCCTCCACCTTTACGATGCTTCCAGCCTTCAGCATAGGCATGGTGCCAGAGGTGATGTCTGTTCCGTTAATCTTGTCAATCACCGCTTTCTGCGTTGACAGTTTCAGAGCGAGTGCTGGGTCACCGAGCAGTGAGTACTGCAGTTTGTTGGCAGAGCGGTCTTTTCCCGACGTAATCAGTTCGTTCTTTGCCAGACGCTGCGCCTCGCCGAGAGTGTTAGGTTTGCCGTCGGTGTATCCGAGCGCATATTTAAGGAAGGCGAGGTTTATCTCCCTGTTACGGTTTACAAACACCGTGCGCGTTGTTCCGTAGAAGGCGATGGCACCGCCCTTGCGGTTGAATATAGACACCTCGCCGATGTTATCCTCCACACCGTCGAAGGGCGCCACATTACATGACGCTGTAATCCACAGCGGAAGACCGGCATTGGTGGCCGACTCGAAATCGCTAATCCTCACCACTCCCTCGTGGCTCAACTGGTAAGCACCGCCATGTCCGCAATAGTCCATCACCAGGGCACCGCGGTTTTGCTGTTGCAGAATGTCGGCAGTGGCTCCTGGATAGGTGGCTCCCGTAGAACTGGTCTGGCGTTGGTATGCATCCCACATTACGCGTCGCACAACCATTCCTGGCTGCTGAGCCTCGGTCTGCTGTGCCGCCGCCTCCGAGTCCTCCATGTGTATGTTGTTGTTGCCGTCGTCGCCCATGAACATCACTACATTCTGCCACGAGCCAGCATTCTCATTATTAATATAATTAATGGTCTTGTCAACCATTATCTTCGCCTCTTCCTCGTTGCGTGCCGAGATGCGTCCCACGGCGATGTCGTGCTTGTCAGATCCCAGAATGTCGGCTCCCTCGCCATCGTCGAGCAGGCAGAAGAATCCGTCGTCGATGTAACAATAGGTGTGACTGAACGAGTTCTCGCTCTCATAGCAGAGCAGGAAGTCGTCAAGAGAGTATGTTGACATGTCGCTGATGTTCATGCGGTTGTCCCACACACAGTCGCCGAAGAGTAACAGATAGCGTGGCATCTCTGCCTCGGTCTCTGCCCTGTCGTACAGCATTTTCATGTATCTGCGGTAGGCATTGGCATCGGGTGTGCCCGAAGAAAACTCGTTGTATAGTTCGTCGGCAGGCACCACCTTCACGGTCATAGAGTCGTGCTGCTCATGGAATGTCTTCAGTCTCTGCGCCTGAGTGTGCAGTATCCCAGATGTCGGCACGATAATCACCATGTCGATGTTACGGTCGGCATGATGGTTCTGGTTGGTGATGTTATAAACATATTCTGCCTGAGGGAACGATGCACTGCTGAGAGCGGGAGCAGGTGCTGGCTGGTCGGTGTGCAGCGAGATATAGTCGAGACGTATCGGACCGCCGCTCTTAGGTGTTATCTTCACGCTGTTCTCGTCTTTCAGACCATAAACCACAAATGTCTTCTCCGCAGAATTACCTGCATCGTATGTGCCAAGTGTTATGGTGAAAGTTCCTATCACAGAGTCGTTTACCGACACCTCGGCAGTGGAATTGCTGCCTGCCGAAAGCACTACCTTCATCTTTCCATTGTCGGAAGCGCCCTTGCGGGCTATGGTATAAGTCTTGTCGGAACCGAGATTTATCGGAGTGTTCTCGAAGAGATTGCGGCCGCCGCGGAACCATGCGTAGTTGTCTATCTCGTGCAGAGCATTATAGTCGTCGGCCTTGGGATAGTTCGCCGCCAGAAACTCGTCTGCACTGACGCTCAGCGGTGCCTCGTCGCTCTGTGTTATAAAGTAATAGCCATAGTCGGAATAGGGGTTGCGAACGCGCACATCACTGCTGTTCCACGACACTGGTCCCTGCGCATAGAAGAGTCGTCGACCGTCAACAGTGCACGTGGGCACCTCCTTCAGGTCGTCCAGGGCGACAAGTTCCTCGCCGACGAGTTTCTCGTTCTGCAAAGCACCGCCATAGCCATAAATCTTCACCTTGTCAAGACTTGAGAATCCCGCACGCTTTATCACGGCATCTGTAAGTTGATGGATGCCCGACTGGCTCACCCTTATCTTCGCCCAGTTGCCTGTGGCGAGCACCGATGTCTCAGTGTAACGCTCAGAACTTGGAACTTGGAACTTGGAACTTTGCACTTTGTGCATCTTCTGCTTTGGCGTTGCCGTTATGCGCAGCATGAAACTAACCAGTTTCTTATACTTCCCGTCCCTATACACAATAGGGGTGAAGCCTGTTTCCAGCACACCTTTCTTGCGCTCCACCGCCACATGGGTGTCCATCTCGGGCAGCATGCCTGGCACCTCGTCGGAAATGAGTTGGTATTTCTCGATGTCGCCCGGCATCATGTCGATAAATTCTGGGTAGTCTATCTCAACAGCGTAAACAGAGTCGTTATAGTTTGCTCCCAACATCTGTCTGTAAGAAAAATACGGCAACACCGAGTCAATCCTAACTTCCTCAGCCGTCAGGTTAAAGAAAACCTGCTGTGCATTCGCCGCGAACGCCAGCATCGTCAGAATCACACCTGTTATAAATCTTCTCATTACACTTTTCTGTCACGATTCCCTCCCCTCGGGAGGGATAAAGGGTGGGTTCTTACTTTACATTAAACTCCATCACCTTGCGGTCTTCAAGATAACCCGTCAGGTGGTCGTCAATCTTCACCGGTCCTACTCCAGCAGGAGTGCCGGTGTAGAGCATGTCGCCAGTTTTCAGAGTGAAGAACTGACTGATGTAACTTATCAGGCGGTCAACGCCAAACAGCATATCACTTGTGCAGCCCTCCTGAACCGTTCGGCCATTGATGTCAAGATGGAAATGCAGCGCCTGAACATCAAGGAATTTCTCCTTCGGAATCCACTCGCCAATGGCGGCGGCACCGTCGAAGCCCTTGCACAAATCCCACGGCTGACCGGCATCACGCAGCCGTCGCTGCAAGTCACGTGCCGTGAAGTCTATTCCCACCGTCACGGCATCGTAATACCTGTGGGCAAAACGCTCGGGAATGCTCTTCCCTAAACGGCATATGCGCACAACCATCTCAGTCTCGTAGTCAACACGTCCGAGGTGGTCGGGCACAAAGAACGGCTTACCGTCTTTCAGCAACGAAGAGTCTGCCTTGGTGAAAATCACAGGCTCCTCTGGTATATATAACGCGCCATCCAGTTCTTTATTGTGTTGCGCGTAATTCATTCCAACCGCAAATATCTTCATTCTATACCCTTTTCAATGTTCTGGTGCAAAGATAGTACAAAAAAATGAAAAGCAAAGAAAAATGGTTATTTCTTTGCTTTTCATCGGATTCTTATCGCCAGTGCTTAAGCATCGAGAGATGCGAGTCATAGAGTTGACGGCGTTCGGATTCTGTCTGATTGTTGGGATTGGGCATGTGACTGACGAGGAAATCGAGCAAGGACTCTTTGTTCTTGTATGTGAAGTTCCCATCTGCGTAGCACCATTTACAATACTCTTCGTTGAAACTGCCATCCGTTTCGTGGCTAATCATTGCGTCGTCCGACAACGGCATTCCACAGCATTGGCAGAACAATGTTTGAGGAGCACCGAGCAGTGTATTGATAGACACTCCAAACTCTTTTGACAAAGTCTTCAACTGTTCAGTATCTGGCTGTGTCTCACCATTTTCCCACCGACTTACCGCCTGGCGGGTTACATGAATTAATTCTGCGAACTGTTCTTGCGTGAGATTGTTTTTCTCTCGAATGTTTCTAATTACTTCTTTTGTCTCCATATTAAAAATGCTCATTATGATTTGACAGTGCAAAGATAAGCAAAAAAACAATCCGTGTCAAGAAACACGAAGTTGCTTATTCATAAATCATGTTAAGTAAAAGTTGAATTTCATTCGACCTCTCTCCTTGCCTCGGCATAGCCAAACAAGTTTGGACTCTGCTCTCGGCTGCATGAAAACGTTGGATTCTATCCGACCTTTTCTAGCCAAGGCATAACTCGAATAAATTCGGTTCTGCTCTTATGGCTTAACGAAAACGTTCCCTGATTCTTAGTCCGAAAAAAGGCTGTATCTATAATCAGACACAGCCTTAATTATCTTTAGACGAAAAAATGAACTTTTCCGCTTATACCAGGAAATCCTCGGGCAACGTAGGCATAGCACCATTCTGAGTGCAAACGAAGGCCGACACCTTCACAGCCAGTTCGTGCGCCTCAGGAATAGACTTACCCTTCAGCAACGCTGCGCAGAAAGAGCCCGTGAACGAGTCACCCGCTCCCACGGTATCCGCAACCTCAACCTTCGGCGTAGGCTGATAATAAGACTTGTCAGCCGTGAAGACATAACTGCCATTGGTGCCGCAAGTAAGCACCAGAATGTCCAAATCATAATCCTTAATGAGTTGCTTGCAGCGCTTCTCCTCGTCAAGGTCGGGCAGACCGAACATGCGGCTCACCACCACCAGTTCCTCGTCGTTAATCTTCAGTATGTTGCAGCGGCGCATCGAGGCCTCAATAATCTCCTTGGTGAAGAAACTCTGACGCAGATTAATGTCGAAGATCTTCACGCAATCCGAAGGAGTAGCATCAAGGAACCTGCCTATCGTTTCACGACTGACAACGCTGCGCTGAGCCAGCGAGCCGAAGCATACAGCCCGACAATTCTTGGCTACCTCCTCAATCTCCGCCGTGAAAGGAATATTGTCCCATGCCACACCCTCGCGGATGTTATACGTAGGTATGCCCTGGCTGTCGAGCGTCACCTGCACAGTACCCGTCGGATAAGGGATACGAGGCATCAGGTAGTTCAGTTTATGCTCCTCAAGAGCCGCTATCGTTTCCTCGCCAAGAGCATCCTCGCCCAAAGCACTCACAGCAAGAGTGTCAAAACCAAACTGCCCTGCATGATAAGCAAAGTTGGCAGGAGCACCACCCAGTTTCTTTCCTTCGGGCAGGCAGTCCCATAGCGCCTCACCCAGACCCACTATTTTTCTTTCCATGATTGTTATTGTTTAACTTGTTTGATATATGTTATCAGATATATGACACCTACAGCCATCACCGCCACAGCACCAGCCTGACCCATAGCGTCACTCATAAAGCCCATCACAAGCGGGAAAATAGTACCGCCGAAAAGACCCATAATCATCAGTCCCGACACCTCGTTCTGCTTCTCCGGCATAGCCGTCAACGCCTGGGCAAAACACATCGAGAATATGTTCGAGTTGCCATAGCCCACCAGAGCAATGCCCGCATAAAGCAACAACTTAGTATTGCCGCCAAACATCAAAGCCATACTCAAAGCCATCATCACAACCGAGATGATGAAGAACACCCTCGTCCTCATCACACGCAAGAAGAAACTGCCCGTCAGACAGCCAATAGTACGGAAAATGAAATACAAACTCGTCGCAAAGGCAGCATCGTTAAGAGTCATGCCCAGACGCTCCTGCAAAATCTTAGGAGCCGTGGTGTTAGTGCCCACGTCGATACCCACATGGCACATAATACCCAGGAAAGAAAGCAGCACGATAGGCTTGCCCAGCAACTTGATGCAGTCAACAAACGACGATGCCTTGCCCTCTATCTTCTGTTCCTCGATAGGCGTAATCCATAACAGCACAGCAGCCAATAGACCCACCACAAAATAAATGGCAAACAGCACACGCCAGTTCAGACCCAAGTCAGGAATCACGGCAGTGGCACCCCACATAGCCAGATAAGGAGCCATGAACGACGCAATGGCCTTAACAAACTGTCCGAACGTAAGCGACGATGCCAAGTTCTTGCCACCAGTAACCAACGCCATCAACGGGTTCAGCGATGTCTGCATCAGCGCATTGCCAATACCCAACAGCGAGAATGCCGTAAGCATGATGGGGAAATTCTCGCCAAATAGCGGCAGCATCAATGACACCACAGTCACTGCGAGCGAAAGGAGGACGGTCTTTTTCTTACCTATCTTGTTCATCAGCATGCCCGTAGGCACCGAGAAGATGAGGAACCAGAAGAACACCAGCGAGGGGAACACGTTGGCAACAGAGTCGCTCAGCGCAAGGTCTTCTTTTACATAGTTGCTTGCAATGCCCACAAGGTCAACAAATCCCATTGCGAAGAAACACAGCATCACAGGGATAAGCAGGGCTGTCTTGTTTTGTTTCATAGATTGTAATATTATTGTTTCGGTATTTTATATTTTTAATTCATAGATCTTGGCCTTTCCTCCACTTACCTTAATCATATTATATGGCTCGGTGGGGAACACAGTGTTAGTCATCACCATCTTGCCCTCGCTGTCGAAAGCCTCGATGCTCGCATTGTCAACGAAGATACGCAACTGACGAATCACACCATGCGTCGGGGCAACAGTCTCCACAGGGAACGCATCGCTGAACGATGTAATGCCACTCTCCCTGCGGTCCATGGCAAACGTACGCTCCGTCTCGTCGTAACGCATCACCACCTTCTCGCCCTTGCTGTTCTGCAACGTAATCACCGACGAGCCTTTCACATCAACCACTATCTCACACACATTCGCAGGTTTCTTTATCTGCTTGCCGCGAACGGCATCCATCTCCTTCGATGGCACGTTCGACAAATAAGTCTCGTCGCCAGAAGTGAAAAGTCCAAGGTCGCGGGGAACGCTGTTAGCGCTGCGGAACTGCATCGTAGGAACAACACCCGCATACTGCCAGTTGCTCATCCACGCCAGAGCCACACGTCGGCCTTCAGGGGCATTAGAGAAAGTCACCGTGGCATAATGATCCTTGCCATAGTCCATCCATTTCGTCGTAGAAGGCTTAGAGTCGCAAACAAACCTATGACCGTCAAACGTGCCGGTGAAATACTGCGTCGCACTGCCACCATAAGGACCGCCAGGATTGATGTTCAAGAGCAACACCCACTTACCGCCGTCAAACTCCAGCATATCAGGACACTCCCACACACCCTCGTGGTTGCCATATCCATGACCGAAGGAACTCTCATAAGTCCACTCCTTAAGGTTCTTTGAAGAATAGAACTGCACCTCCTGACCCACTGCCAGCACAACAATCCAGCGCTTTGTGCCCTCGTGCCAGAACACCTTCGGGTCGCGGAAGTCAGGAGCAGGGTAAGTCAACACCGGGTTGCCGGCATACTTGGTGAACGTCCGCCCGCCATCAGTGCTGTAGGCAATGCTCTGCGTCTGATGCCTACCTGCTGACGTGTACATCGCCACAATGGCCCCTGCACCGAAACCTGCCGTGTTGTCCTTGTCAACAACAGCGCTGCCAGAGAAAATAGAACCCAAAGCATCAGGCTCGATGGCCGTATTCTGCTTCTCCCAATGCACTAAGTCGCGCGACGTGCTGTGACCCCAAGTCATGTTCTCCCACTGCGAGCCATAAGGATTCCACTGGTAGTACAGGTGCCACACACCGTCTTTATAAAACATGCCGTTAGGGTCGTTCATCCATCCCCACTTAGGAGTGTGATGATAAACGGGGCGGTATTTCTCGCGATTCGTTGTGTCGAAGTTGTCTGTCAGGCTCATTTCCTTCCAGCACACAAAGTTTTTCACCGAGCCTGTCTTGTGGCGGTCGCTTGGGAAAGTGATGTCAAACAGTACAGGTGAATTGCCCACCTCTAACTCCACTGGGACGAAATAGTCAACCTTGTCAACTGCCAATCGCAAGTTAAAGCCTCTCTCCACGTGATTGTTCACCAGCACATCTACATGTGCATTTTCCTCCTTTTCCTCTACTGGAAGGAGAAGATAGCGAGCAGTTGGAGTCACTCTAAGCATCGTGTGAGTATCATTTAGATGTTCGGGAGCCGCAATCTGAGCCTCGGCAACACTCCCTGTCACAACAAAAGCAACAACGGCTGCAATAATTCTTAGTTTCTTCATCATGTTATTAGTTTGATTTTGCATGCAAAGGTAGCAGAAAAAGCACATATGCCTTGAAACAAATGTTTCATTTCTTCATAAAAATGTTACAACGAAACAAATTTGCAAGCAACGAAACATACAAATGTTTGGGGCTCCACAAAAAGGGAGCCCCAAACGACAGTCATCCGAAAATACAAATACTCTTTGTGATTTTGCCTATGAAAACTAATAACCAAATACTTTTACATCGGTAACTGTCACCGAACCACCGTAATTATTTATACTCCAGCAATTCTTCTGGATGCCATAAATGCGGTTGGTGTAGCATACATTGTCGTTAATGTACATTACCATAACACTGTTGTCGGTATATATATCTACCTTATATACATTGTCCGCAGGACGAGAGAAACCGTAGCCGTCAATACCCTCGACAAAGCCCTTGCCCTCTTGACCTTCCTCTTCGAAGTTAACCTTGCGCCAATTCTCGTTCTCAGGATTGACAACCATGGTATAATACTTTTTGGAATCAGAACCGCGAACAAAGGAAACACCGAACTTGTCCCAGTTGTTGCTAGTAGTGACAGCGAAAGAGATGTGGTTGTGGTTGCCCAAACGATTGTAGAGCACATATGCATCGTCACCTGAAAGGGTACCATTGCTAAAGCCGCTGCTTGTCATTACATTGACACTCTGAGCCTGATTATACTTGGCTGCTATAGCAGGAACGGCACCAAGTGTAAGGGTTCCGTCAGAATGCTGGATAATCTTATGGCATACCAGTGCGCCCGCCCATGAAGGTTCACCGTCGGCACCCACGTTGATGTTCTTGTCAAAAATGGTAGCGCCCTCTCGCTTTGGACACCATCCCCAAATGTATCGATCTGTACCGTCGGATGCGGTCTTACCCGCATAGAAAGCACGGCTATCAAGCACGCCTTCCTTTCCATCCTTAGGCCAGTTAGCACCAGGATCGTTGAAGCAGGCCTTCAGGTCGTCGTAGGATTTTGCCATCATATACTTCACCTTGCGGCTCCAAGGGGCACGGTAGGCCTCGCTGTAAACAAGATACCAATAGTCACCCATCTTAAAGATGTCTGGGCATTCACACATGCGGTCCCAAACCATGTTGAACTGACCGGCAAACTCCCAGTTTTTCAAGTCATTTGACTTAAAGTCGACGAACTTCAGTTTTGCAGCAATAACCATATGCCACAGACCATCGTCAGCCTTGAAAACCTGTGGATCACGGAAGTCACTGGCAGAAGCGTAGTCCTCACCTTTCAACTGCCATGCGTTATCCTTCGTCCAAGTCTTGAAATCGGGAGAGGTCGCACGCAAAACGACTTCCTTGGAAGTATGTCCTGTATAATATATGTAATACAGTTTGTCGGCATCGTTATAAACGGCGCAACCGGTTCCGAGTGCTGCGTCTGCTTCTTGAACAGACGTACCTGTCGGCAGCACTTCGCCAAGAGACTCATAGTTAGCGCCGTCGGAGGTTTGAATGCCCCAGAAGGGGTGATAGCAAGGTCCGTTATTGTCGTACTCCTGCAGATAGAGTACCTTGAAGTTGCCTTCTCTCTGGTCGTAGAATGGCATAGGGTCGCCACAGCGTCCGATGGCTGGATTATAGTAGGTGAGGAAACCCTTCTCGTCAGTCGAGTTGAAGAAGGATGTGGTACCTGTCCAGTCCTTTTCGGGATCAGGACCAAAGTTGTCCTCGCTGCATGCTGTCAGCGTGATTGCTGACAGCATGATAACGAATGTTGAAAATATCTTCGTCTTCATAATTATTATTTCGTTAAGTAATTGATAGCGTTCTTTGTCATAGTGGCAATATTCTTGTGGAAGTTCTCCACATAGCCAGCCTCAAAGGTGTAAGAGTACCAGTCATAGCAACCAGAACCGATACAGATGATACCACCCTTACCGTCCTTGGCAGGATACTCCCAGGCTACGACAGCACCGTCACCACCCACACCGAGGATGGTAGCCTTGGTGCGATTCTCCCATGCAGCATGGTCGGGATAGTCACCCCAATCGGTACCAATGTGATATTGTGCAGTAGAGTTGGTGATGTGGTAACCAGCATCGGTGCAGTAAACGGCATTAGGATCGTCACCAGTTATGAGTCCGGCGTAGAGTGCGTGATCGTTATGTCCTCCGTAAATCTTGAAGTCCCATGGACCGCCGCAAAGTTCTGCCTTGTCTTCATCCTGACCCCAACAGTTGTTAGGTGTAGTCCATTCGTCGTCGCCAGTGGCTCCGATGAAAGATGGAAGGTTGGTTGCATAACGGGTGAGGAAGAGTGAGCCGCCATTTTCATAGAATGAGCGTATCGCATTAACTGCCTCAATAGCCTCTGGAGCATTGGCAACGAACTGGTCGTGTCCATCAACGCCGCCATCCTTATGGTAGTGCCACCACATGATCTTACACTCGTCAAGATCAACTGTTCCTGCCTTGAGCTCGGCGAAGGAAGCATAAAGTGCTCCCTCTACGTTGCTCATCATCCACAGACAAGCCTCCTTTGCCTCAGGATCAAGGTCGTCCATTGTTGAAGCAGCACCGATAAAGAGCGCCTTAGGTTTGTCTATGGCAATTACTGTTACGGTATAGGTGGACTCAGCCGAATTGTTGGTCACTTTATAGGTGACGGGCTGCGAGAAGTCCTGACTTACACCTGAAGCAGGCGTAATGGTAGCATTGGCACTATACTCGATGGTAGGAACGAGGGCGGTGATGTCAACCGAAGCAGGCACATAGATGGTAATGGTCTTGGCATCCTGATCGATGTTACCACGATAAATATCGTTGACAACAAACTGATAGATGCGGGCCTCATCGCGCAGTACACTGATGGTCCAGTCCAGGAACACATCACCATTTGACACATGCATAACCTTGGCAGCATCCATATTCAAGGTCTGTCCCAAACTGATGTTACATTGAGCGCCATCGGAGATGGATAGTGAAGTAACCTTCATAGCGGAAGTCTCATATACTTCCGGAAGGCGTACCACGATGCTACGAGTAGCAAAATCAATAGTTCCCTCGTAGCCGTCGAGTGCGAATGCCTCTACCCTACAATCACCGCTCAATTGCAAATCGCTTGTATGATCCTCGGAACATGCTACAAAAGATAGCATGAACATCATCACACCTATGATATTTAATATTATCGTTTTCATAATTCTTTAAACTTTATACTCAAAACTTTAATTTACCAGTTACCTATGTTCTGGGTGTAATGTCCGTTAGAGGCAGATATCTGACTGAACGGGATAGGCAGATATTCATCTTTGTTTGCTGTGAAGTGTGCATTGCTATAAATGGCACAACTGCCGATCTCTTCTGCATAATACTTATTGAGTACAGTAGCAGCGTCACCCCAGCGTACAAGGTCGAAGAAGCGCTCTGCCTCCATAGCCAACTCCAAGCGGCGCTCCATCTTGACAATCTTGACGGCATCGTCCTTTGAGTATGAGCCTTTATAGTTGGCAATATACATCTTCACTCCGTAGTTGCTCTGATAGTTGGCTATCATCTGTGTGCTGCCCGCAGCACGTGAACGGAGCACATTCACCAAGTTGATTGCTTGGTCGGTATTACCCAACTGCGCATAGGCTTCAGCACGCATCAACAGTACATCAGCATAACGGAACACGATGCGATTCATCGGACTTGCCCAATAAGAGCCCTTAATGAGATACTCACCGATAAGGGCGGGGTCAACATTCTGCTTCAGGGAAACATAGTAACCATAGAGACCATTTGAACGACTCCAGATGCTACTCTCTTCCATCATGTATTTTTTGTTGAACATATAGGGCAGCCCGGGAATTCCGACAGTGAGGAACAAACGTGGGTCTGCATTGTCGGCAGCCTTGTCGTATTTCTTTTGATTAAAGGTGTCGAGCAAAGGAAGACCGTCGGCTCCTGTATGGAAGGCGTTAACAAGGTTCTGCGAAGGCTTGTAGAAATCACAACCGCCATCGGTAGCGCCTGGGATGTTGGGGGGAATCAGGCCATAACTCCAATTGAGGTTACCGTATGTAGAACCGTCATTGCGGGAATACTGGATTGCCCAGATGCTCTCAATGCCATTCTCATACTGATCCTCGGGACGGAAATTGTTGTGGATGTCCGTTTCAAGGCCATAGTTGGCATAGAGTGAAGGGTCGGTGTATTCAATAACCTTCTCAAGATCTTGCTGGTTGATGCCAGTGACCTGGTTGGAATTGGCATCGTCTTGACGGTAAGCCTTGTAAAGATATACCTTGGCCAGGAATGCGGCAGCGGCTGCCTTCGTGGGACGGCCCTTATCCTGCTGAGTAACAGGCAATGTGTTGTAAGCCTCCAAGAGATCGTCGATAATTTTCTGCCAACCCTCATCATTAGTATATTCTGTATTTGAAAGTTCGTTATACTCCTGATAAGTCAGATTTTCATTCACTACAAATGGAATGTTCTTATAAAGGCGTTTCAGAAGGAAATGCGCGTAGGCACGAAGGAACTTCATCTCAGCCAGACGCTGACTCTTCATGCTGAAGTCGTCACCAGTGGCGTTGAGCAGTGATATTGCACTGTTGACGCGCGAGATGCAGTTGTACAGACGCACCCACATGTCATTGATGTTCCAGTTGGTGGTCAATACACCCTGCTGTACCTCCAGTTGATGGAACACGTCACCGTCGCTGGTTCCGTTACCGCCTTTATAGGCATCATCGGAACGTACATCGAAGTTCCACATAGAGAAAGAGGAGTTAATGTCCTCGGCAGAGGTGAAGATGGCATAGGCAGAAACTACCATTGCCTCGGCATTCTCTGGAGTTTTCACCTGGTCATCACTAAGCACTCCCTGCGGTGTGTGCTCATCGAGGAAACTGTCACAGGCCGTAAAGCCACACATGGCACTGATAGCACAGATTATATATAATATCTTTTTCATGATTGCATATGTTTAGAATGATACATTGAGACCAAAGGTAATGTTGAGGGGGATAGGATAGCCGAAGTTGGCATTCTCAGGATCTACGCCCGTGAAATTCTTGCTCTTGATGGTGAACAAGTTCTGGGCAGAAAGATACATGCGCAGACGAGACATATGAATCTTGTCGCAAACGCTCTTCGGGAAGTTGTAGCCCAACTGTATTGTGCGAAGTTTCGCATAAGAACCATTCTCAACGAAATAGGTTGATACACGCTTCTCATTGTTGTTGTCCATAGTGCTGACAGCAGGAATATTCGAATCCATATTGACAGGACTCCATGCGTCGAGCAGGCGACGACCCTTGTTCAGGTTCGTAATGTTCAGACCGCTCCAAAGGTCCGTCTCCTTCTTCAGGTCGCTGATAACATCAACACCCTGCACTCCCTGCCAGAACATCGTCAGGTCAAAGTTTTTATACTGCAAGTATATATTCAAGCCCCAAGTAAAGTCAGGTACAGGAGAGTAAATCCAGTCCTGGTCAGACTCATTGATAACACCGTCGTTGTTAAGGTCCTTCCAGCGTATGCGGCCTAAACCCGCTGCATCCTGAGAAGCATGATTGTCAATCTCTGCCTGACTCTTGAATATGCCGTCATAGACATAACCCACCTGGGCACCCATTGGATGACCAACAACACTCTTCACACCGTTACCGCCAAAGGTTCCATTTGCGGCAATAGTCTCAGGAATCTTCGTAACCTTGTTGCGGTAGGTTCCAATGTTACCGGCTATGTCATACTGGAAATCACCTACCTCACCACGATAGCCAATGTTGAACTCAATACCCTTGTTCAGCATCTCGCCAGCATTAATCCACTGGCTGCTACCCTCACCCATGACACCGATACCAGGCATATATACCAAGATGTCCTTGGTCTTCTTGTGATACCATTCAAAAGAACCATAGAGGGCGTTACGGAAAAAACCAAAGTCGAAACCAAGGTTCGTCTGAGTAGTGGTCTCCCACTTCAAATCGTCATTGCCCAACTGGTTGCGCTTGAAACCACTTGCCAACTGCTGACCGCCATTAGTGCCGCCAATGTCGTAACTCGTGCCGTAACTCTGACCGCCAAAGCCAGCCTCACCATAATTGCTCTCATACAAAGTGTAGCGCGCGATATTCGAAATCTCCTGGTTACCCGTCTGACCCCAAGATGCACGCAACTTAATGTTATCAATCCAAGCGATGTCCTGCATGAACTTTTCCTGGTTGATTCTCCATCCTACACTCACCGAAGGGAACGTACCGTAGCGACTGTTGCGCCCAAAACGACTCGAACCGTCATGACGCAATGTGAGACTTGCCATGTATCGGTCGTCATAAGTGTAGTTCATCTTGCCAAAGAAAGACACAAGTGTGTAACCCTCGCCCCTTCCATAAGCCTCCGACTCGCCAACGCCAGCATCAGGCCACATATAGTCAGGATTCAGAACAGCATAGTCGTACTGCTTCCCACTAAACCATTTGTCGTCCTCACGGTTTATCTCAACACCAATCATGGCATCACCACGATGCTTACCTTTCTCCAAGTTATAAGTGGCAATGGCATTCCACATCCACTTCGTCCAATGCTCCTGCTTAGCCTCAACCGCGTTCGTAGAATTGGCAACAGTACCCTCGGTAATAGGATAGGTAAAGATACGCTGCTCCTTCTGACTATAATCCAAACCGAAAGTGGTCTTCACATTGAAGTTCTTGAACGGATTAACATTCACATAAGCATCGCCGAACATACGCCAATATGTATAGCGGTTATCGCTATTGCGGTCAAGACGTGCCAAAGGGTTCTCACGGTCGGGATAACCGCCCACAGGACCAGCATAATCACCGTTTACAGTACGCACAGGCAGTGACGGATTGAACTGAAGAACATTCTCAAGGAAACCGCCAGGAGCCTGAACCTCAGTGGTGCGGTTGATGGTGAAGTGCTCACCCACCGTGACAATATGATTCTCGCCTACCTTCAGCAACTTATACTCTCCGTTCATACGAGCAGAAAGACGATTGAAGTCCGATTGCTTGATAATACCCTTATTGTTATAGTATCCCAAAGAAAAGAATGAAGAACCTCTCTCCGAACCATTGCTCAGAGACACATTGTACTGCTGAACCAAGCCCTTGCGAGTGGTCTCCTTAAACCAGTCTGTGTCAGCAGCGGGAGTAGTGCCAGCAGCATCAAGATACTTGTTCATCATGATATTGTTCAGCACTGGAACACCCTGTGGGGTGTAAGACCAATCATAACGATAACCCAAACCATTCTGGTTAGGGTCAAGACCGTCGTTAACATAACCTTGCCACATCACCCTTCCGAATTCCTCTGCATTCAGCACCTTCATCTTATGGGCGTAAGTCTGAAGTGACAGACTGGCATCAAAATCAATCTTCACATTACCATCCTTGCCCTTCTTCGTAGTAATGATAATCACACCGTTGGCTGCACGGCTACCATAGATAGATGCCGAGGCAGCATCCTTCAGCACCTGGATAGACTCGATGTCGTTGCCGTTAAGTTCATGCATGCCCGCTTTCGTAGGCACACCATCGATAATGTAAAGAGGGTCGTTGTTGTTTAAGGTTCCGATACCACGGATGCGCACTGTCGCAGCACCCGAGGGAGAACCATCAGCAGAGATGTTCATACCAGGAACGCGCCCCTGCATCGCCTTTATTGGGTTGTTCTCATTCTGCTTCGACAGTTCGGACACGCTCACCACGCTGACAGCACCCGTAAGATCGGCTTTACGCTGTGTGGTGTAACCGGTTACCACAACCTCATTGAGCGACAAAGCATCGTCTTGCATCGTAACACTCATGCCATTAGCAGCAGGCATCTCCACATTAAGAAGTCCGACATACGAGAACACCAACGTTTTCCCAGCAGCAACCTTCAACGTGAAATTACCGTCGAAGTCGGTTACCGTTCCGTTCGACGTGCCTTTCTCCATCACTGTGGCGCCAATAACAGGCTCACCTGTCTGGTCGACGACATTTCCAGTGATTGCCTCTTGCGCGTACATTATAGTACATAACATCAAGGCCAAAAGACTTGAAATGAATCTTTTCATTTGTTTCATTTGCATTTTTATTTGGTTAGTACTTTGATTTAACTGCCACAAAGGTATGTTCAATTACAAGAATAAGGTGAAACAGATGTTTCAAAGGACAAAAAAAATCGTTCATGTAACATTTTTAATGTCAAATGAACGATTTTTTTTATTTCATGCATAACACCGCCCGACTTCCATCGTGGTCATTTCACCTCGCCAGGCAGCATTCCATACTCCTCCTTGAAGCACTTCGTGAAGTAACTCGGAGAGGAGAAACCCACGTCGTATGCCACCTCAGAAATGTTCTTGTTGCCCTGAGCGAGCAGCACCTTGGCACGGTTCAAACGGCTCAGACGGATAATATCAACAGGAGTCCTGCCTGTCAGCGCCTTCACCTTGCGGTATAACTGGACACGGCTGAGACTCATGTCACTTGCCAACGACTCCACTCCGAAATCGCTATCGGCCATCTGCTCCTGCACCAACTGGCGCAGGTGGTCGAGGAAATTAGAGTCTGTGTCACCGTCCTCTGCAATTGTCTCACGCTGCTCCTTGCTCACCTCGGTTACATCGGCAACCACATCAGCATTCTTCTCCTCATGTTTCCCTTCTTCAGAAACATCTTCGGACGCGGCATTTGGCTGCGGGACTGGTGACGACGGCGTGCCAACAACCAGAGCAAAGGCCTCGCGCTCCATCTGATGGCGCCGATGCATGGTGTTGATTCTATACCACAGAAAACCTATTGCAAGAAGCGCAATGATAGCCATCAACAGCAGATAGATCTTCTGGTGGCGGTACTGCGACAGATACCAGTCAACCTTCTCATGCAGAGTGGACAGACGATTGTTCTGCTCGCTTATTTCCTCCGCCTGCATCAACATCACCTCGGCATTGTCTCGCGTCACGAGAGCCGACTTCAGCAGGTTCTCCTTCTCGTATGGTTTGCCCTCCAGAATGTTCATGGCAAGTTGCATCAGCAGGTCGCCGCGAGTGGGATATATATAAGAGGTAGAGAGCACACCGCTCTTCACCTGTTCTATTCCGCCGTCATCAGTTGGCAAGGCATCAATGCCGGCAAACGTCATACCCTTCTCCACACCATGTTTCTTGGCAGCCTCATAGGCTCCCACAGCCATACGGTCGTTCTGTCCGAACACACACACGATGTCCTTGCGCTGCTGCAGCACCGAGTCCATCAGGCGATAGCCGCTCTTCTGGGTCCAGTCGCCGTCGCACGTAATCAGACGGCTGTCGTCGCCAATGCCCTTGACGAATCCCTCATGTCGTTCCTGCGCTGGTGACGAGCCCTTCAGTCCCTTTATCTCAAGCACCTTGCCACTTGACTTTATCGAGTTGATGTACTTGCCTATGGTGCTGCCCATCTCAATGTTGTCGGCACCCATGAAAGCGGTATATTTATCCGAGCCGGTCTTGCGGTCGAAGAGTATCACGGGAATGCCCTTGTCGTAAGCGCGCTCTACAGCAGACGAAATGGTGTTCACCTGATTTGGCGACACAATAAGCAAGTCAACCCCCTCGTCAATGAAATGGTTTATCTGGCTTATCTGCACCTTATCGTCATCATCGGCAGAGGCGAACAGCAGTTCCACATCGTCATAAAGATAGGTGTACATCTTCAGTTCCTCGTTCTGTTTCTCGCGCCATATATCCTCGCTGCACTGCGACACGCCTATCTTATAGGAATGGCGTTCGGCACACGAAAAGAGAACAAGTGACAGCAATATCATTAAGAGTTTATTCATAGACAAAAACACTCCATTTGCATTATTTTTTGATGCGAACATCATTTTCACAATGCAAAATTAATAAAAAAAATAAAAATACAAAGTAAAACAACATATTTTGGTAAACAAAAAAAATTGAATTACCGAAAAAATGCAACAGTGACCTGCAATACACGAGCATCCTTCAAAATGAACTATAGGTCAAAAAAAAGAATACGGCAGATACAAAAAAGCCGAAACGCACAAGGCATTTCGGCTTTTAATATAATGTTATTGCCTATTGCAATAATCTGCAGAATTAGTCAGCAACGAGGGTGAAGCGCTTGAAGTCAACCACCTTCAGTTCCTTGTCCTGAGCAGCGAGCCACTGAGAAACAGTAGACTTGTCGCCGTCACCGAACTGGAACTCCTGGTCAACGAGGCAGTTCTCCTTCAAGAACTTAGCAACGCGACCCTTGGCGATGTTCTCTACCATCTGTGCAGGAAGGTTTGCAGCCTTCTCGGCAGCGGTCTTCTCACGGATTTCCTTTGCCTTGTCAGCCTCTTCACGAGTGAGCCAGCCCTTAGCGATGTTCGACTCGATGTGGTCGTCACTGTCAACGAGGTTAGCGTTGATACCAGCCTTCTTCAGTGCTGCCACAACAGCCTTCTCAACCTGCTCTTCCTTGGTCTTCTCAACAGCCACCTTGTACTCCTCGTCGAGAATCTTCTGAGGAACGCTCTCTGCGTTGAGAGCCACTGGCTTCATTGCAGCCACCTGCATTGCCACCTTGTGACCTGCATCGGCAGCGGGTTTGTTGGTCTGTACCATGGTGCACAGGGTGTGCTTGCCCATGTGGTCGTAAACCTCAACGTTCTCACCCTCGAGCACGAGGTAGCCGTCGAGTTCCATCTTCTCACCGGTGATACCCGAACGCTGTGTAACAGCATCCTGAGCCTTCTGACCGTCAGCGAGCACCAGTTCCTTCACCTCGTCCAGAGTCTTCGCCTTTGCTGCGATGGCAGCGTCGAGGATTGACTGTGTCAGGGCGATGAAGTCAGCACCGTTAGCCACGAAGTCGGTCTCGCACTTCAGAGCCAGAGTAGCGGCAAAGCCGTCAACACTCTTCACGAGAACACAACCGTTAGATGTCTCACGGTCGCTACGCTTAGCAGCGATAGCCAGTCCGCGCTCGCGGAGCAGTTCCTTCGCCTTGTCGAAGTCGCCCTCAGCCTCTGTCAAAGCCTTCTTGACGTCAGCAAGACCAGCACCTGTCATAGCGCGAAGTTTCTTGATATCTTCTATAGAAATAGCCATATTGATTATACTTTATTGATTTTACAATTTTACGATAGAACTGTTCTACAGTTTACTCCTCACTCTTAGCCTCTTCAGCAGGTGCCTCAGCCTCTTCTGCTGCTGGTGCTTCCTCTGCTACAGGTGCCTCAGCCTCTTCTGCTGGAGCCTCAGCCTGCTCGTCCTTGCGCTGACGGCGCTGACGACGTGGCTTTGCGTCCTCAGCCTCTTCGCTCTGCTCCTTAGCGGCCTTCTCGTCGGCACGCTCTGCCTTGCGCTCAGCGAGACCCTCGTTGATTGCCTCGCAGCAAGCGTTGAGGATTACCTCGATAGAGTCCTTGGCATCGTCGTTAGCAGGAATCATGAAGTCGATGTTCTTTGGGTCGCTGTTGGTGTCAACGATAGCGAACACAGGGATGCCGAGACGTACTGCCTCGCTCACTGCGATGTGCTCCTTCATAACGTCGATAACGAAGAGTGCAGAAGGCAGACGTGTAAGGTCGGCGATAGAACCGAGGTTCTTCTCCAGTTTTGCACGCTGACGTGTGATCTGCAGCATCTCACGCTTTGAGAGGTTAGAGAAAGTGCCGTCGCCAATCATCTTATCGATGGTAGCCATCTTCTTCACAGCCTTGCGGATGGTTGGGAAGTTGGTGAGCATACCGCCCGGCCAGCGCTCGATAACGTAAGGCATGCCGATGCTGGCAGCCTTCTCAGCCACGATGTCCTTAGCCTGCTTCTTAGTAGCAACGAAGAGAATCTTCTTGCCCGACTTAGCGATTTGCTTCAGTGCGTCAGCAGCCTCGTCAATCATCACTACAGTCTTGTTAAGGTCGATGATATGAATGCCATTGCGCTCCATGAAGATGTAAGGAGCCATTGCTGGATTCCATTTGCGCTTGAGGTGACCGAAGTGGCAACCTGCCTCAAGCAGTTGGTCAAAGTTTGTTCTTGCCATTTTTGCTTTAATTTTGTTTTGTTGTTTACTTTCTTTTTTAATTCTTTTAGTCGCTACGCTTGGTAAAAGCGCCAAAGCGATTACTTGTTAGAATCAGCCACTGGGTAATTGATAATTGACAATTAAGAATTGACAATTCAAGTCTCAGCGGTTTAGATACTAAACTGTTCAGTTTCTTCAATGAACTTCAGCCTTTGAGGCATTCATAAAGTTCAAACCTCAAAGTTCAAAGTTCAAAGAAAATATTAACGCTTACTGAACTGGAAGCGACGACGAGCCTTTGGCTGACCTGGCTTCTTACGCTCAACAGCACGGCTGTCGCGTGTCAGGAATCCGTGATCCTTCAGGTTCTTCTTGTCCTCGGCATTAATCTTAACCAGCGCACGAGCGATGGCAAGACGCAGAGCCTGGCTCTGACCGGTGAAACCACCACCGTCGAGGTTAGCCTTGATGTCATACTTCTCTGCCACTTCCAGCAGGTTCAGCGGCTGCTTAACCACATACTGGAGTATTGCAGACGGGAAATAAACCTCGAGATCCTTCTTGTTTATTGTGATTTTGCCTGTTCCTTCGCTTACGTAAACACGTGCTACAGCACTCTTACGGCGACCTATTGCATTAATTACTTCCATTTTTCCTTATTCTTTATTTGTACTGATTAATATCAATTGCCTTTGGCTTCTGTGCCTCGTGTGGATGCTCAGTGCCCTCATAAACATAGAGATTGTCGAGCAGAGCGCGGCCCAGACGACCCTTTGGAAGCATACCCTTCACGGCATGACGGATAATCTTGTCAACACCGCCCTTGCGAAGACGCAACTGTGCTGGAGTGTTGAAACGCTGACCACCAGGATAACCAGTGTAACGGGTGTAAACCTTGTCGGTCTCCTTCTTACCAGTGAAGACAACCTTCTCGGCATTGATGATAATAACATTGTCGCCGCAGTCAACATGAGGAGTGAACGTTGGCTTGTACTTACCGCGAATCAACTTCGCTACCTTAGAGCAGAGACGGCCCACCACCTGGTCAGTGGCATCGACAATCACCCACTCTTTCTGTGCTGTCTCTTTGTTCACAGAGACAGTCTTGTAACTTAAAGTGTCCATGTAATTTTGAAATTATTACTTAAAACGTTTTATATTGCCGGATATGTCGCCATCCGATTGCGCCTGGCTTCACGCACCTGGGAGCGAGCAGACTCTCCGCCTGCCAGTGAGCACCGATTCACAAACCGCGATGACCGTCATAATTTCATTCTGGTGACCACTATTTACACGGTGACTCTGGGGGTTCTAAGGCCCCTCTAAAATTTGTGGGTGCAAAATTACTTCTTTTATTCCTAATAATATACACCTAAAGGTTTTGGAATAAAAGATTTATGTTTATTTAACAAAACCAATCATTCCGTCCCGTCGATGGTACACATGTCGCGGAACTGTCTTGGCGTCATGCCGATGACATCCTGAATCTTGCGGTTCAGGGTGCGTACAGAGACGAAACCTGCCTCTTTGGCAACCGCCTCAACATTATAATTAGGATGTGTTTTCAGCAGGCGCAATGCCTTCAGAAGGCGCAGATAGTCAAGATAGTTTCCGAGAGTGCCATAGATGGTCATCGACTTGAAAGCCTCAACGACACGCGACTGCGTGCAATGAGCCAGTTCGGCAACCTCCTTCAGCCCGAACTCCGGGGGCAGGTCAATGTCACCCGTTTCCAACTTGCCCTCAATCACTATGAGCAATTCCTCGTCGGTGCGGGCATCATATTTGTCGAGCAGTTCTTTCCTTTTATTAATATAGTGCCTTAGATATTCCACCCCACGGCGTATCTCATAATGGATGTCCATCTTTTTCGCCAGCACCAGGTTACAACTGAGCAACTGCTGACAAGTGTCGGCCAGTTGTTTGTTGTGTTCGGTAAGGCGCTCCACCTCGGCTTTCATGAAGTCGAATTGCTCCTGTTCTTGTTTTGTCATATATTGCCTCCTCTTGGTTATCGGTTGCAAAGATAACTAAAATGAGCGAAGAAAAGAAAATCTTCGCCCATTTTCTGTCTTTAGTCAGACACTGCGCACTTGCGTGCCAGTGTCTGAATCACAATGACATCCGTTTACTTCAAAGAGATTGTCAGTTCGTAGTCATTGTGTGTGCCGGTCGTGCAGTACCAGCGTATGACGTAACTGTCGCATCCCAGGTCAAGAGCATACTCGCGCATTGTGCGTCCACCGTTTTTGTCGTTTATCAACTGCTTGGCATACGCCACAACGTTCTGGATAGCGTTCTCGCTGTCAATGGTGCGGTCGGCTACGACGGTAAGTGTCTGGAAAGCCTCGGGGAACTGCGTCATCAGCGCCTCCGCCAGTTTCTGCTTGTCACCGTTATGGCCTTCCTTTCCCAATGTCGACGGCGTCACGTCGAAGTGCCATGTCTGCTCGGCGCGGTTAGGCTCAAGAAGGGTGTAATTATTCGTATCCTCAAGCCAGGATGCATGGTTCGTCCATCTTTTGCCATTGTCCTTGGTTTTTGTCAAGTATGCCATAGTACGTAAATTATATACATTTATTTTATAGCGTCCGCTTGGGTTCTTTACCGACCAACATACCTGGTTCTCCACGTCCACATCGTTGGTCACAGCATCGGGAACGATGCTATGGCATATCTTGCCGCTCTTGGAGTAGAGTTTTGGTTTCTGGCTGTTCTGGTACGACCAGGTCACCTTGGTACCATCTGTATTCTTAACCACCTTCAGTTCTTTAGCCGTAGTAGTGGTTGTCATCGTGAACGACGACCCCTCTGCCCATCCGCCGGTGAGCGAAGCGCCAGGGCTGGCAGAGAATGTGCCTCCGATGCTTAAGGATGCACTCTGGCTGGTGCCAATAGCGATAGACTGGCTGCCGCTGTTGTTATCGGTGCCTGGCAGTGCATACTCCACCGTGATGTTACCGTCGCCTGACAGATCCATATACGTCTTATACTCGTCGAGCCACGACCCGTAATACAAGTTGTCGCCGTTTTTAAAGTTCGAGGCTTGGAAGTACCATCTTGGCTCGTATTTTCCCCAGTAGAAAGTGTCATAGTAAGTATTGCCGCCAGTATATCTGCTTCCACCAATGCGCAGCGTAGAATTCTGCTTCACATAGTAGTAGTCGGTATTGGCATTGTTGCTATGATCGTTGACGCCCCAGATCCTGTATGTCGTGGTAAAGGTTCCCTGACGCGTCACGCTGCTATTCTCCCAGTCACGGGTATAGAGAGCACCTTCCACGGTGAACTGGTCGCTGCAACTCATCAACTCGTTAATGCCCGCCGTTCCAGAACTATTCGACTTTGCGCGATGAATTCTTGGCATGGGGCTTTCAGCATTGTCCGACAGCCATATTGCCGCACCGTCCGCTTTCAGACCGCTCGTGTAAGACGTTGCCTGCTGGCTTTCTTCGACGTTCACATTTTCAGCGTTGCCGTCCTGGTCTGTCATGGCGTCGCCTACTTTGCTGTTGGTAGAGTACATGTAGTAACTATTCGGTCCGAAGATGACGAGTTCTGCCACCATGTCATTCTCAGTGTCGTTCACACCTGAATATGCCGAGGCATAATTCTTTACATTGCGCACGCGCAGTTTCAGCAACTCTCCCTCATAGGTTTTACCGTTGCGACGCTTGCCATGTGCCTTAATGGCGATGTCACCGTCAGCAGTCAGTTGTGCAGTCTTGGCTGCTGCCAGTTGGTTCTCCATTGCATTTGCCAACGCTTCCAGGTTCTTGCCGGTAGGATTTTCAATGGCAATGCTGCCACCCTTCAGATAGACCGACGCCCAATCCTTCATGTTACCAGAATGGTTGGCAATGTCACTACCCTTCACCAATATGAGACGGGTGTCCTTGCTCACAGACGCAGTAGCAGACGGCATTCTTCGTGCCAGAGCCGCTCCCATAGAGTTATAGTCAAAACTGCTAAGCACGGCAGCCGGAACGTTTGCCATTACGCTTGCATACATTACGTCATTCATAGGCTCATCAGGCTTTTCGCCAATGAAGTATTGGTTATCAGTCATCTCAGTGTCGTTGACGTTCTCTTCGAGTGTCATATCATCGCTGCATGCTGTTACGCCCACTGCCAAGATTGCTGCGGTAAGGATGCTCATGAGCATCTGCTGTACCAAAGATTTCTTAGTCCTCATAATCGTAAGTTTAATGGTTAATACTCTGTTTTATTCTTAACTCAAGGCAGTTGTTCTGTCCTTTCGTCGATGTAAAGATAGAGCCATTTTCAACCATGTTCCAAGCATTTTCCCACTTTTCTTCCTAAGTTGTTCGGACGAAGTGCCAATAATCAGACAAAACGCCAAAACGTCCCGCCCCGCTGTCCGAAATGAGTCATTAGCAATGGCACAAATAGAATAAAACCACCTAAATGCTTTTGTCTTTTTGTCTATGTGCCAAACATCTTTTTGTCTTTATGTCAGAATACCCTTTTTGTCTTTATGTCTAACCCCAAATATGTCTTTATGTCTAAAGAATAATCATACAACATATCCGCATCTATATCCACCCGCTTTGCGATTGATGCCAAACCAGAAAACAATGTTATTAACTTTGTCGAACAAAGTTATTAAGATCGTTGAACAAAGTTATTAAGATTGTCGAACAAAGTTATTAACCTTGTTAGCCGATTTGTATCTTCTTGATTTCCAGTTGGTTACAAAGCGTAATTTTGTTGATATTTTTCCTCTAACTGCTTAGTGCCAAACCAGCATAAATATGCAGCCACTGAGCCCACGCGTATAATATATTAAAGGGAATTATAGAGGTGGTTCGCCTGGATGTAGGATATCACTTCGGGGTGGAGATAGCGACGGACACCGCGACCTTCTGCGATGAGTCGGCGGACGAGGGTGCTGCTCATGTTGTAGAGACGGGTGTTAACGAGGCGCACGCTGGGGGGCAGCAAGGCGGCGTCAACGGGATAGCCATTGCGGGGATAGATGACGATGGGATAGTTAGCGATTATGTCACTGCTGTTGCGCCACTGAGAAAAAACATGCCAGTTGTCGGCACCGATGATTAGCGTGAAGCGGTGCTGTGGATAGTCCTGACTGAGATGCTGCAGCGTGTTCCATGTGTATGACGGCCGGGGCAGGTGGAACTCGTAGTCGCTTGCCTTGATGTCTGGCTCTTCGGCGAGTGCGAGTCGTGCCATTTCGAGTCGCATGCCGTCGTCGAGAAGCGACGACTGGGGCTTCAACGGGTTTTGCGGCGATACAAGCAGCCATACCTCGTCGAGCGCCACCTTGCGCAACAACTGGCGCGCAAGGGACACATGACCTTTGTGTATGGGGTTGAATGAACCGCCGAAAATGCCGATATCAGCCATTGAGGAAATCGTTGATGATGCGGAAGGTTTCTTCCTTTGCTGTCTTGAGGTCGTCATTAACCACTATGCGGTCGAACTTCTCTGCGAACGAGAGTTCGAACTCGGCACGTTGCAGACGCTGCTCTATCACCTCGGGGGCATCTGTTCCGCGACCTTCAAGACGCTTACGGAGCGCCTCTATCGAGGGTGGCTGGATGAAAACGCTGAGTGCACGGTCGCCGTAGAACTGCTTTATGGCACAGCCGCCCTTGACATCAACATCGAAAACAACATTCTGTCCTGCCTCCAACTGTCGCTCCACCTGAGACTTCAACGTGCCATAGAAACGGTCTTCATAAACCTCTTCATACTCCAGGAACTCGTCGTTGGCGATGCGCTGGCGAAACTCCTCGGGCGAAAGGAAGAAGTATTCCACGCCGTTCTGCTCTGTTCCGCGCGGCTGGCGACTGGTGCATGAGATACTGAAGGCCAATGACAATTCCGGATGTTCTGCCATCAGCCAGTTGATGATGGTGCTCTTCCCGCTCCCGCTGGGAGCCGAGAATATGATTAGTTTCTTGTCATTCATGGCTGCGAAAGTACAAAAAAAGTTTGTAATAAGCGCCTTTTTCTATAACTTTTTATCATTTCTGCATGAAAACATTACTTCATTAATGGTTATAGCGTCGCAACGTCTCGCGCACCATTTTGCCCCAAGGTTTGATGAGGTCGTCGGTCCACTGACCCGTTGCCTTGGCTCGTGGAAGCAGCATCGAACAGGTCTCGTTCTTATCGGAGAGCGACCAGCAGGCATAACTGATGCGGTTCTGCTCCATGCAGTCAATCCATGCCTGCCACTCTGCTTCGTTCAGCGGTCCGTCGCCCGAGGCTTCCATTCCAGCACATTCGCTTACAAAGATGGGGATGCCGCGCTTTACGACGTCGGTCATGCGGTCGCGCAGTTCCTGCTTGTGTGTTGCGGCATAGAAATGGAGGGTGTACATAAGATTGTTATACCCCTTCATCGGTGCCTGCGCCACGATGTGTACGTCCTGGTCCCAGTGGGGACATCCCATCAGAATAACGTTGTCGGGGTCGTATTGCCGTATTGCCTTTATACATGCGTCGGCATAGGACTTCAGGTCGTCCCAACTGTCGTTCACCGGTTCGTTGTACAGTTCATAGATAACGTGTGGATGTTTGCCATATTTCTTAGCAATCATGCTGAAGAACTTGCATGCCTCATCGGTGTGCATCTTATGGCTGTGCCAATCGACGATGACGTAGAGATTCTCTTTTATCGCCGCCTGAATAACGGGTTCGATGCACTGGAGCGCGAAGTCGGGATTCTCAAGATAGTTATCCTCTATCATCACTCCCATGGCAGCCCGAACCACTGTTAGGTTCCAGTCTTGCTTGAGCCACTTGACTGCTTTCTTATTATAGAATCGCGGCCATAGGTTGTGCCATCCGAGACTTACACCGCGCAGCACGACGGGATTTCCGTTTTGGTCGCACAGTTGCGCTCCCTTCACTTGCAGTTGTCCCCATTTCTTCACGGGTTCTGCCGCATTTGCTGTAACCATGCCTGAGAAGAAGGCGATAAATAATAAGAACTTTTTCATAGGGAATTGATTTGTCGTTCAGAATACGTATTGTCTTAATATAAGTGGTGCAAATATACTAAATTATAATGTAAAAAAATCTTTTCTTCCTGTGTTTTTAACGTTGATTTATAAAAGTTTTGTTGAAAGAATCGCAATATTGGTTGATTTTTTTTGAGTGTTTTTGTTTTAATGTTTATCTTTGTGGTGTAAAAAAACGCTCCAGAGTCGTGGTGTCTGGTCGTTATAAAGTAGCGAGTAAGACCTGCGGCTTCATTCTCCAATGGAAAGAACAAATAACCAAATAACAAAGGGCATGAAGAGAGTATTTATATTTTTCTTAATGATGATGGGGACATTGGCAACATACGCCGATGATTTCCCATACCTTACGTTCGTGACGACTACCGGCGAGAAGACCTCGGTAGGCTCTGCGTCGCTTATTATCACTGTGGAGGACGGCAAACTAAAGGCTGGTTCGCAGACGTTTGTACTTTCGGACCTCGCAAAGATGTACTTCTCTACTTCCGACGAATCTACTTCTACGGGCATTGAAGAAGTGGGCATCGACTCTCTCGACGATGCTGCAGAAATCTACGACTTGCAGGGGCGCAAGACCAGCATGTCGCAGATGAGACGCGGCATCTATATTATAAAGAATAAGAACGGAACCAGTAAAGTAAGTGTGAAATGAAAAAGTGTGTTTTCCTCATTGCTGCCTTTGCGCTGACGATAGCGGCCGGGGCGCAAACTCTGAACATTAAGTCGGGCAACGTCACATACCAGTTCCCTGCATCGCAAACGGGCGAGATGACATACGAAGACGGCACATCGCTGACCGTCATGGGCAAGACGTTCTCTCTGGCCGACATCAGCCAGATGGTGATTGACGACACAAGCGTCACCGACAATCTGGTGTCCATAAATTACAGCACCGATGGCGACGCTACGGTGGAGGTGGCAGGCAATGTGGCTCGGTATGTCACGCCAACCGTTAATGGCAACCACGTTACCATAGAGCAGACCAACACCGATGCCGTAGATGGTGACGAGATAACCTATAAACTCACGGGCATCACCACCGATGGCTCACTGACGATGAGCGGTTCCTACAAATGTACCGTGTCGTTTGCCGGCGTGTCGCTGACAAATCCCAGCGGTGCAGCCATCAACATCACCAACTCGAAGCGAATACAACTAAGCGCGAAGAAAGGGACGACGAACACCATTGCCGACGGAAAGGGTTCGCAAAAGGCATGTATCTACTCCAAGGGGCAACTGCAGTTGCAGGGAAACGGTACGCTAAACGTTGCGGGCAACTGCAAGCACGGCATCAAGTCGGCATCGTATATCTCTATCAAGAACCTCACGCTGAACATCACTTCTGCTGTTGGCGACGGCATAAACTGTGAGGAATATGTCCAGATGAAAAGTGGCACGGTGACCATTAGCGGCGTGGGTGACGACGGCATACAGTGCGACCTTGGCGGCACGACTTCGACGGGTGAGACCACCGACCACGAGGACGAGGACACTGGCAACATCTATATCGAGGGCGGCACACTGACCATCACCGCCGATGCCACAGCAGCCAAAGGCATCAAGGCACAGGGAGACATGATAATAACAGGAGGAACCATTGATGTTACTACGACAGGCGACGGAGATTGGGACACCGACGACCTGGAGACAAAGGCTGCATGCGGATTGAGTGCCGACGGCAATATGAAAATCACGGGAGGAACCATCAACGTGACTGCCACTGGCTCGGGCGGCAAGGGAATGAAGTGCGACGGTGTGCTCACCATTGCCGACGGCGAGAGCACCAGTCCCAACATCACCATAAGCACAAGCGGCGGGCTGTACTATAACGATGGCACGACGGAAAACACCAACTATACTGAAAACACCGATTTCGTGAACAGCGACTACTACTCGTCTGCCAAGGGTATTAAGGCGGGTGTGAAAGACACTTCTGGCAACACGACGACCTATAGCGGCGGAATAATTATCAGTGGTGGAACAGTCAATGTGACCACTACCGGCAACAATGCCGAGGGCATAGAGAGCAAGAACACGCTGCACATTACTGGCGGCAACGTCACTGTGAACAGTTATGACGACGGTATCAACTCGGCACGTGAAATGTATCTCGAGGGTGGCACAGTGACTGTGGTGGCTGCCAACAATGACGCCATTGACAGCAATGCCGACCTGCGAATCTCTGGCGGCATCATCATTGCCTGCGGAGCGGGCGGTGCTGAATGTGGTCTCGATGCCGCGGAGGGTTATCACCTGTATATTACTGGCGGTGACGTGCTGGCAATAGGCGGGTCGAACAATGCGGTGAGCAGCACCACGGGCTCACAGTGCGTGCTGAGCACCAAGGGCAGCGTGTCGGCGGGCAGCACGGTAAGTGTGAAGAGCGGCAGTACGACACTGGCGTCGTTCACAGTGCCCACGACATACACGTCTTCTAATGGCGGTCAGGGTGGTCCGCAGTTTTCGCCTGCCAGTGCACCTGGCGGTCCGGGAGGTGGCGGTCCGGGAGGTCAGGGCACTAGTGTCCTCATTAGTTGCAGCGGTCTGACGTCGGGCACTAACTACACTGTGGCTCTTGGCTCGTCATCGGCGAATGTGACTGCCTCGACCACGAGTTCGGACAATATGGGTGGTGGTCCTGGCGGGAGATGAAAAGTTGAAGAACGCCATTCTACCATTATATGCAGTCGGCTCCGCTAAGCAACGGGGCTGACTGCTTCATGTTCTGCACTAATTCTCATGAAAACACCACAGAGAAAAAAAGTTTTATGTTTTATAGGTTTTTCAATTCTTTTTTCTATCTTTGCCACTGAAACCTAAAAACAAAAACATATGAAAAAGTATCTTATTGCTTTATTGGTTATTGCTTGCAACATAGGCAATCAGGGAGAGGTGTTTGCCAACACGAGCAACGATGGCAACATCAAAAAAGTAAGTGGCGTTTATATCCTTGGTTATGAGAGAGATATGAGCGACAACGTCAACTTTGAGGAATATCCCGACGGCAAGGCGAACTCGGTTTACTGGAAGGACGGAAAGTCAACGATTATCACAGATGAGATAGGAATACCCGAAGGATACGACGATTTCGATGCTCAGGACATGATTATTGTAAACGGGGAACGTGTGTACTGGGGATATGCAAAGAAAAAAGAAAATTTCTTTCTTATGCCTTTTATCTATAACAAAGGTAAATTCACCAGACTTCAGGATAGTGAATTGGCAGAAGACATGAAACTCTGTTGCGTCGGAGAACAGGTGAAAGTGGTAGGCTGCCTGGAAAATTTGGGCAATGATCAAGGCATTGAGAAATATCCCGCTATATGGGATGAGGACGGCAACATGACCTCAATGGAAATGGGAGAATACACCAACTGCTCGTTGGAAGACATCGCTGTGTCAGGAAATGATGTGTATGCATGCGGCAGAATTTATGGTGACGACATATGGCAGGGTGTTGGTGCGGTATGGAAGAACGGGAAACTGACCACCTATCCCGCTCCCGACGGCGGCATCACGATGTTTGGTTTCACCGCCATTGGCGTTTCCGGCAATGACGTTTACACCACTATGGTGTCTCGCGAGAACAAAGATACAGACGACAACAGTCTCACATTATGGAAAAACGGCAAGATGGAGACTGTTCTTGTGAAGAATAACAACATCCCGATGGCAGAATGCATCGTCATTGACGGCAACGATGTATATGTGGGGGGAACCGCAGACAAGCTTACGGGTGAAAACAACACCGTTATAAATATGCCGCGTATATGGAAAAACGGCAAGCCTATGACTATTGACAAAATGAATGAGATGGGGCGCATCACGTCTATTGCCGTTTATAATGGCAACGTTTATGCTGCTGGCGACCATATCTTCTCTGGTGCTTTATGGACAAACGGTAAGATGAAACTCATACCTGGTGCCGAGGGTGAGCGTTCGGCATGGAAAGTAATCTTGGATGTTGAGCGCTGAGAAGATGGTTGAAGGTTGAGGGTTGAGCGAAGTTTGCTAAGAATACTAATGTCGCCTAACCTTCAACCCTCAACCTTCAACCTTACAAAGCGTTCAGCACTTGCTCTTTAATCTGCTCAAGTTCGTCTTTCATTTTGACGACGATGTTCTGCATCTCGGCGAGGTTGCTTTTCGAGCCAGTGGTGTTTATCTCTCGTCCCATTTCCTGTGCGATGAATCCGAGTTTCTTTCCCTGGCAGTCGTCTTGCTCCATTGTCTCGCGGAAGTAGCGCAGATGGTTGGCGAGTCGCTGTTTCTCCTCGCTGATGTCGAGTTTCTCGATGTAATAGATGAGTTCCTGCTCTAGCCGGTTTTTGTCGTACTCCACTTCGGGGATGGTGCTCAGTCCGTCAACGATGCGCTGACGTATCTTCTCTACCCGAGACTTCTCGTAAGGCTCGATGCTTGCCAGGAGTGCCGCGATGTTGTCAATTTTCTCGGTGAACTTTTTCTGCAATGCCGCTCCCTCCTGACGTCGGAACTCAGTAATAGCCTCGATGGCCTGTATGAGTGCCTGCTTCACGGCTGCCCATTCCTCGTCGGCAAGTGTTTCCACCTCGGTCTTGGTGAGCACGTCGGGCATTCGCATGAGTGTAGGCAGCAGCATATCGGGTGCCACCTCGAATCCCACTTTCTCTGCAATATCCTTTATCTGCCTGTAATAGTTCTCGACGAGGGCGCTGTTGATGGGCGTGGCATCAGCCCCAGCGTCTTTCTCAATCCACACATTGAGGTCAACTTTTCCTCTGACGAGGGCTGTTGATACCATCTGTCGCATCTCCATCTCCTTCTCGCGATAGAGCGGCGCGATGCGTGTAGAGAGGTCGAGAGCCTTTGAGTTGAGCGACTTAATCTCTACGTTTATTTTCTTCTCCTTATAGGTGACAACGGCTTTGCCGTAACCTGTCATTGACTGTATCATAAGTATCTTTCGCGTTAATTTTTTGCAAAAGTACTATTTTTTCTGGAAAAATGCGTAATTTTGCAAAATTATTAAGACTATCATTGATTTATGTCGTGTATTTTAAGCATAGAGACGAGCACCGATGTATGTTCTGTAGCGATGAGCGAGAACGGTCAGTGCATCTTCAAGGAGGAGGATCATAGCGGTCCGAACCATGCCGTGAGCCTGGGTGTTTTCGTTGACGAGGCGTTGTCGTTCACTGACAACCACGCCATTCCACTTGGTGCTGTGGCAGTGAGTCAGGGTCCCGGTTCTTACACTGGCTTGCGCATCGGTGTTTCTATGGCTAAGGGTATCTGCTATGGCAGGGATGTGCCTTTGCTGGCGGTGCCTACTCTGGAGGTGATGGCAGTGCCTGTGTTGCTGAACCACGAGATTGAGAAGGACGCCCTGCTCTGCCCTATGATAGACGCTCGGCGCATGGAGGTGTATTCTGCCATCTACGACCGTGCCCTGAAGCCTCTGCGCGAGACCCGCGCCGATGTTGTTGACGGCGATACTTATCGCGAATTTCTCGACAACCACCCTGTTTACTTCTTTGGCAACGGGGCGGCGAAATGCATGGAGACGATAAATCATCCCAATGCCCACCTGATAGAAGGTATTGAGCCGTTGGCAAAGTATATGTTCCCGCTGGCCGAGAGAAAGTGGGTGCAGAAGGAATATGAGGACGTGGCCTACTTCGTCCCGTTCTATCTGAAAGACTTTGTGGCGAAGATGCCGAAGAAACTTATTTAAGGAAAGAAACCCCTCTCCGACTCCCCCGAGGGGGAGAGAGGTGGGATAGGAACTGATAGGAAAATAATAATTGTGACGAAATATGAATATTGAAGGACTTGACTACAACACCCAACGCGAGAAACTGGTGATGCCCGAGTATGGTCGGGAAGTGCAGAACATGGTTGACTATGCCATGACTCTGGAGTCGAAACAGGAGCGTCAGCGCTGTGCCAACACCATCATCAAGGTGATGGGACAGATGGTTCCGAAGAACAAGGAGAGCATCGACCACGAGCGCAAACTGTGGGATCATCTCGCCATAATGAGCGGTTTCAAACTCGACATCGACTATCCTTACGATGTGTCGGGGGCACTCAAGATTGCCACCAAGCCCGAACCGATGGAGTATCCCATGCAGAAGATTCCTGTAAGGCACTACGGCAAGATGATGTTCGAACTCTTCGAGAAACTGAAGACTATGCCTGCAGGCAAGGAGCGCGACCAACTGACACGTCTCACAGCCAACCAGATGAAGCACAATCTGTCGCAATGGGGTCATGGCTCCAACGACGACGAGAAGATAGCAAGCGACCTGGCGCGGTTCACCGACGGCGTGATACAACTCGACCTTGCCACGTTCAAGTTCGACACACAGTATCAGCAGAAGCAGCCAGTGCAACCTCAGCAGTCAAAGAAAAGAAAAAGAAAATAACCAAACCCATCTGATATGCAATCATTCATTATCGAAGGTGGTCACATGCTTAGCGGCACCATCGTGCCGCAGGGAGCGAAGAACGAGGCTCTGCAGGTGATTTGCGCATCGCTGCTCACGGCAGAGAAGGTGAGGATATGCAATGTTCCCGACATCCTTGATGTCAACAACCTCATACAACTGCTGCGCGACATGGGCGTGGAGGTAGAGAAACTGGGCGAGGGCGACTATGTGTTCTGCTCGGCAAACCTCAATCTCGACTATCTTGGCAGCGATGTTTTCGTGCGCAAGTGCTCTGCCCTGCGCGGCTCGGTGCTCATGATTGGTCCGCTGCTGGCTCGTTTCGGCAAGGCGGTGGTGGCAGAACCTGGCGGCGACAAGATAGGACGCCGCCGTCTGGACACCCACTTCCTGGGATTCAAGAACCTTGGCGCGCGCTTCGAGTTCAACGACAATCGCAACGTTTATGAGATACAGGCACTGCCCGAGGAGAATGCTGGCGACAAGCAACGCAGCAACTCTCTCAAGGGCACATATATGCTGCTTGACGAGGCCAGCGTGACGGGAACGGCAAACATCATCATGGCTGCCGTGCTCGCCGAGGGCACAACGACGATATATAACGCCGCTTGCGAACCGTACATACAGCAACTGTGCACCATGCTGAACAAGATGGGGGCACACATCTCGGGCATTGGCAGCAATCTGCTCACCATTGATGGTGTGGCATCGCTTGGCGGTGCAGAGCACAAGATACTGCCCGACATGATTGAGGTGGGCTCGTTCATCGGCATGGCGGCGATGATTGGCGACGGCATACGCATCAAGGACGTGTCGCTGCGCAACCTTGGCATCATCCCCGATGCCTTCCGCCGATTGGGAGTGGAGATTATCGCCGAAGGCGACGACCTTTTCATTCCACGTCAGCCGCATTATGTTGTCGATTCGTTCATCGACGGCTCGATAATGACTCTTGCCGACGCGCCGTGGCCAGGATTGACTCCTGACCTCATCTCGGTGCTTCTCGTCGTGGCAACACAGGCACGCGGCTCAGTACTCATCCATCAGAAGATGTTCGAGAGCCGCCTGTTCTTCGTTGACAAACTCATTGACATGGGTGCACAGATAATACTCTGCGACCCCCACAGGGCTGTGGTCGTGGGTCACGACCATCAGAAACGCCTGCGTGCAGGACGTATGACGAGTCCCGACATACGTGCTGGTATAGCACTGCTCATAGCGGCACTCACCGCAAACGGCACCAGCCGCATTGACAACATAGGGCAGATAGACCGCGGATATGAGAACATTGAGAGACGACTCAATGCTCTCGGCGCACGAATAACACGTGTGGAGAGTTGACAAGTTGTCAAGTAAACAAGTTGTCAAGTAAACAAGTTGACAAGTAAACAAGTTGACAAGTTGACAAGTAATTAGTCAACGAAAACAATGATAAGAGAAGAGGACGTTTATCGCATAGGAAAGATAGGCAAGCCGCACGGAGTGAAGGGCGAAGTGACCATGATGTTCAGCGACGATGTGTTCGACCGCGTCGATGCTGAATATGTGGTACTGCTGCTCGACGGCATCCTAGTACCTTTCTTCTTTGAGGAGTACCGTTTCCGCACCGACGAGACGGCACTGGTGAAGTTCTGCGACATCGACACCCAGGAGCAGGCTCGCGAACTCACCAACTGCGAAGTATTCTTCCCGCGACAACTTTCCGACAGCACCGACGGTGACTTCTCGCTGAACGAACTCAACGGATTCTGTCTGATAGACAATATATATAATAAGGTGGTAGGAACCATCTGCGGCATCGACGACAGCACACAGAACATTCTCTTCGAGGTGAAAACCGAGAAGGGCGGCGAACTGCTGATACCCGCATCGCCAGAACTGATAAGACATATCGATGCCGAAAAGCAAACCATAGAGATGGAGTTGCCCGAAGGGCTTCTCGACATCTGACAAAGAAAACAACAATCATGAAGAAGCAAATAGCCATATTAGGCTCAACAGGAAGCATCGGGACGCAGGCTCTGGAGGTAATCGAGGAGCACAGCGACCTGTATGAGGTGTATTGCCTCACGGCAAACAACCGCGTCAACGAACTGGCCGAGCAGGCACGAAAGTTCCGTCCGGCAGCAGTGGTCATTGCCAACGAGTCGCGCTACGACGAACTGAAGGCATTGCTCAGCGATGTTCCCGAGGTGAAGGTGTATGCCGGAGCACGTGCCATTGACGAGATTGTGGAGGCCGACCCCATCGACATGGTGCTCACGGCGATGGTGGGCTTTGCCGGTCTTTCGCCCACTATCCATGCCATCAAGGCAAAGAAGAAGATATGCCTTGCCAACAAGGAGACCCTGGTGGTGGCTGGAGAACTCATCACGCAGTTGGCGATGGAGAACCATGCGCCGATACTTCCCGTCGATAGCGAGCACTCCGCCATATTCCAAAGCATTGTGGGCGAGGGCGACAACCCCATCGACAAGATACTGCTCACTGCCTCGGGAGGACCGTTCCGACTGATGACAAGGGAGCAGATAGCGCACGTCACCAAGGCGGATGCGCTGAAACACCCCACTTGGGACATGGGAGCGAAGATAACAATAGACTCTGCCACAATGATGAACAAGGGCTTCGAGGTGATAGAGGCGAAATGGCTCTTCGGCGTGGAAGCCAGTCAGATACAGGTGCTTGTCCACCCACAGTCGATTGTTCACAGTGCAGTGCAGTTCTGCGACGGTGCTGTGAAGGCGCAACTGGGTGTCCCCGACATGCGCCTGCCGATACAATACGCCTTCTCGTTCCCCGACCGTCTCACGCTCACCGGCGACCGTCTCGACCTCTTCAAGCACCCGCTGGAGTTCTTCGAGCCCGACCTTGAGAAGTTCCGCTGCCTCGCACTCGCATTCGAGGCGATACATCGCGGAGGCAACATGCCATGTATCGTGAACGCCGCCAACGAGATAGTGAACCGTGCGTTCCTCGAAGACCGATGCTCGTTCCCACAGATAGCAGAGACCATAGAGCGCACCATGCAGCGCGCCACGTTCAGTGCCAGCCCCGACTACGATGTTTACATCGAGACCGATCGCGAGGCAAGGGCAATAGCAAGGGAACTAATTAACGGATAAAAGGATAATTTACAACTAATAAAAACGTGTAATTTTAATGGAAGAATTCTTAATCAGACTGCTGCAGTTCATGCTGGCAATCTCGCTCTTAGTGCTCCTTCACGAGGGAGGACACTTCTTTTTTTCAAAACTCTTCGGCGTAAGAGTAGAGAAGTTCTACCTCTTCTTCGACCCTTGGTTCCATCTTTTTGAATTCAAGCCGAAGAAGTCTGACACCACCTACGGCATCGGATGGCTCCCTCTGGGAGGCTATTGCAAAATATCGGGAATGATAGACGAGAGTTTCGACACCGAACAAATGAAGCAACCGGCACAGCCGTGGGAGTTCCGAACGAAGCCCGCATGGCAGCGACTGCTCATCATGATAGGCGGCGTTCTCGTCAATTTCCTCCTCGCACTGTTCATCTACTCTATGGTGCTTTTCACCTGGGGAGACTCCTATTTCAAGACAAGCGACCTCTCGATGGGTTGGAAATTCAACACCGAGGCAAAGAAACTGGGATTTCAAGACCATGACATCCTCGTGGGATATGACAACAACGACTTCGGAAAATTCAATGTTGACGTCTATCGACACATCGCCGACGCACAGACGGTGCAGGTGGTTCGCAACCAGACCGACTCTACCGGCAAGATTGTTGCAAGCAAGAAGATTGACATAAAGATGCCAGGCGACATGAGTCTGCTCACGATGCTCAAGGACGAACCTGTCTTTGCGCGTCCCTTCGTGCCTGCAGAGATAGACAGCGTGCTGCCCAACTCTCCTGCCATGAAGGCTGGAATAAAGAAGGGCGACCGTCTCGTTGCCATCAACGGAAAGGCTATCGACTCATGGAACGAGTTCAACTACCAGCGCGGAGTGCTCAACGACATGCTCGCGACAGCACAATCGCCAGCCGACTCGATGAAGGTGAGAAACGCCAGTGTGGTCATCGAGCACGCAGCCACCAAGGCAACAGACTCCCTTCAGGTTGTTCTCACCCCAGAACTCCTGCTCGGCGTGACACAGACAAGCATAGCAACATACTACAAACCCACCGAGGTGAAGTACGGTTTCTTTGAGAGCATCCCCGCAGGAATAGCCTACGGATGGAACACTCTGAAAGGATATGTCAGCGACCTGCGCTACGTCTTCTCGGCAGAAGGTGCCAAGTCGCTCGGCGGTTTCGGTGCCATAGGAAGCCTCTTCCCGCCGACATGGGACTGGCACTCGTTCTGGCTGATGACCGCATTCCTGTCAATCATCCTCGCCTTCATGAACATCCTGCCCATCCCCGCACTCGACGGAGGCCACGTTCTCTTCCTCATCTACGAGATGATTACGGGGCGCAAGCCGTCGGAGAAGTTCCTTCTCTACGCCGAGTACATTGGTTTCGGCATCCTCATCCTGCTCATGGTCGTTGCCAATCTTAACGACATCCTGCGCTGGCTGGGATATATGTAAGAGGATGTTGCATCATCTGGGAAATGAATAGCATACAAGTCATTTCCCATTTATATATGAATGAGGATGCAAAAGGGCATCAATGAGGATGTCAAAGGGCATCAATGAGAACGCAATAAGGCATCTTTCGCAATGCGAGAGATGCCTTATTGTATTTTAAGAGATTGTCTCCTAATAGATTTTCATGATGTCGTCGAGTTCCTTTCGTGGCGGACGGGCAGGGTCGGCGGCACGTTTGCCTACGGCAATGACATCAACGATAGTCTCGTTTTCAGGGATGTTGAGTTCTCGGCGCAAAGCATCGGCATCGCGAAGTCCCATCACCAGCGTGTCGAGTCCTAATTCGGCAGCCTTCAGCATCAGCAGCATGTTGTGCAGTCCGGCATCGTATATGCCCCATCCGTTACCCAGTTCGTTGTTCGGCTCACCCTCAAGAGTGAAGCCGGCAATGTCTTTCACAAAGGTCACCACTACCAGAGCCTTCGCCCCTTCCACACGACTGGGGTTGGTGCTTAACAGGCATTGCTGCACCGCCTTGAACTTCTCGTTGCTGAACGCTATGTGATAGCGCGTCGTCTCTTGGTTTTTCCACGACGGAGCCTCTTGTGCCGCCAGTATTATCTGGCGCAACTGCTCCTCTGTCACCTCCGCTGCTGCATCGTAGTTCCTGATGCTGCGGCGTTTCATCATTACTTCATCAAGTGTCATATTTATTATTTTAGGAGTTTGGGAGTTCAGGAGTTTGGGAGTTCAGGAGTTTGGAGTTCAGAAGATTTCACGCTGCAAAGATAGCACTTTATTTTCAAAAGGCAACTGCCTGCATATAATATTATTTGTAAAGAATCGTTATTTATAATGATTAATCATCATCTACAGAACCGTTATGAAACAGTTATTATTAGCCGTTGCTCTAGTTTGCTGTTGCGGTGCTAATGCACAAGATTACAAAGACCGTACTTTATCGCCCGAGAGAAGGGCACAAGATCTGCTCAGCCGACTAACCATCGAGGAGAAAGTGGCACTGATGCAGAACAATTCTGCTGCCGTGGAACGTCTCGGAGTGAAGCGCTACGAGTGGTGGAACGAGGCACTGCACGGTGTTGCCCGTGCCGGACGTGCCACCGTCTTCCCGCAGGCTATAGGCATGGCAGCCAGTTTCGACGCGCCATTATTATATAATGTGTTCTCCGCTGTCAGCGATGAGGGCCGCGTGAAGAACCGCATCGCCAGGCAGAACGGCTCGCGTCTGCGCTATCAGGGACTGACATTCTGGACTCCGAACATAAATATCTTCCGCGACCCTCGATGGGGACGTGGACAGGAGACATACGGAGAAGACCCCTTCCTGACAAGCATCATGGGACAGGCTGTGGTCTGCGGTCTGCAGGGAACACCGTTCCTCACACCCGAAGAGGAATGGGATTACAACACGCAACGCAATATAACATACGACCAACCCTTAACTCCAAGCACCAGTCACCCCATTTCCTCCCCTCGGGGAGGGGCAGAGAGGGGGTTCCTTCACCCGACTTTAAAGTCCCATGCCTGTGCCAAACACTTTGCCGTACACAGCGGACCGGAGTGGAACCGCCACACATATAACGCAGAGAACATCAACCCCCGCGACCTCTACGAGACATATCTGCCTGCGTTCAAAGACCTTGTGCAGAAGGCACATGTGCAGGAAGTGATGTGCGCATACAACCGATATGAGGGCGACCCATGCTGCGGCAGCGACCGTCTTCTCACCCACATACTGCGCAACGAATGGGGATATGACGGACTGGTGGTGTCAGACTGCGGTGCCATAGACGACTTCTACCGCAAGGGTCATCATGAAGTGGCTCCATCGAACGTCGAGGCTTCGGCAATGGCAGTGCTCAGCGGCACCGACCTGGAGTGTGGACAGAGTTACCGCGGACTGGTAGAGGCGGTGCAGAGAGGAATGATAAAGGAGAGCGACATCGACCGTTCGCTGATGCGACTGCTGAAGGCTCGCTTCGAACTTGGCGAGATGGACGATGCCTCGGAGTGGGACCTCCTGCCCGACTCGCTGCTCGACAGCAACACACATCGGCAACTGTCGCTGCAGATGGCACGCGAAAGCATCGTGTTGTTGCAGAACAACGAGATGACGTCACTGGGCAAAGGCGAGGGACTGTTGCCGCTAACCAACGAGAAACTACAGGCTCTTAACAAGCAGTTGGGCATCGAGGGCAACGCCCGCATCGCCGTAATCGGACCTAATGCCAACGACTCAGTGATGCAATGGGGCAACTACAACGGGTTCCCATCTCACACAGTGACACTGCTGGAAGGCATGAAAAACATCTTCGGAGAGCAGAATATAATATACGACTTCGCGTGCGACCGCACTTCAAAGGACATTTTCAGCAGTCTTTTCGACAAGTGCCGTAACTCGTTAGGGGATGGTTTCAAAGCCACATATTTTAATAATCAGGACTTCGAAGGCACTCCCTCGGCCATCGCCCACTACCCCACCACGTTCCAGTTGACCACAGACGGCGGCACGGCATTCACCGCCGGAGTGCCAATAGACGATTTCTCGGCTATATATGAGACGACATTCACGCCCGACCACCAGTGCAAGGTAGATTTCTTCCTTACACTATGGGGCGCTGCCGAACTGCGCATCAACGGCAAGACAGTGGCAAAAGAGGAGCGCCGCAACAACGGACGGCAGTCGTTCTACACCCTGAATGCCGAGCAAGGCAAGCGCTATGACATCGAACTGCGCTATCAGAACAAACGCGGAGTGAGCCGCCTGACATTCAACATGGGCGAGTTCGTGCCGTCAAGCACCGAGCAGTTGCTCGGCAAAGTGAGAGATGCCGCAGTGGTGGTGTTCGCCGGCGGCATAGCACCGAGTCTTGAAGGAGAGGAGATGGCGGTAAACATCGAGGGCTTCAAGGGCGGCGACCGCACCGACATACAGTTGGCTCGCGTGCAGCGCGACATGCTTGCGGCACTGCATAAAGCAGGCAAGCGTGTGGTGTTTGTCAACTTCTCTGGTTCCGCAATAGCACTGGTGCCCGAGACAGAGACATGCGATGCCATCATTCAGGCATGGTACCCGGGACAGGCTGGAGGAACAGCCATCGCCGAGGTGCTGGCAGGCAAGTATAACCCTGCTGGCCGTTTGCCCGTTACCTTCTATCGTGGCATAGAACAACTGCCCGACTTCGAGGACTACAGCATGCAGGGACGCACCTACCGTTACATGCAGGAGAAACCGCTGTTCCCCTTCGGTCACGGACTAAGTTACTCACGCTTCGAGTATGGCAAGCCACAAGTGAAGGGCAATGTGCTCTCCATCGACGTGAAGAACAGAAGCAAGAGAGACGGCGAAGAGGTGGTGCAACTATACCTGCAACGCCCAGACGACAGCAAGGGACCGCTGAAAACACTGCGTGCCACGAAGCGAGTGAAGATTGCAGCAGGCAAGACCGCCACCGTGACTTTCACCCTGACCAACGAGACATTCAACTGGTGGGACAGCGACCATAATGTTGTTCGCCCGCTGAAAGGCAAGTACAACATCCTCGTCGGCGGCAGTTCTGACGACTCAACACTTAAGAAAACGGAATATATTTATTAGGAGTTAGGGAGTTAAGGAGTAAAGGAGTTAAGACAAATGACTTGTTTTAATGGTGCAAATCATTATGTGTTGTCTTAACTCCCTAACTCCTTAACTCCATAACTCCTTTTTTATAATCCTACTCCCACACCACAAGTTCGCGTGGAAGAGTGATGACTTTCAGGCGTTTATACCAGATGCGGGCAGACGACTGCACCTGTTTCTTGGTGTGACTCGACACGATGTAATAACTTGCGGAGTACTCGTCCATCATCTGAAGGAACGTATTCTTGATGCGCGAGCACTTCTCGCTGATGGCGTTATCAAGCGGATTGACAAGGCGTGAGACACTCTCCTCCAGTCGTTCGCTGTCGAGATTGGGCGCAACGGCAGCGTAGTAGAACCGCAGTTCGTCGCGATAGTCCTGCAAGAACTTGAACTCTATGCCCTCTGGATGTGCGAGGAAGAGCAGATAAACCGCCTTATGCACAGGCTGTATCTCCACCTCGCGGTTGCCATAGTCCATGAGGAAGAAGCGGAAGTCGGCAGTGATGCGCAGCCTGCTCAGTCGCGGTCGCGCTGCCTCGATGCGCAGTTCCTCAAGCAACGGCGCACCGATGGCATGCAGCAGGAGGTCGGTGCGACCTGCCATTTGCAACTCCTCGACAAGTTTTCTGAGTGTTTCAGCCTTCTCTTCGGGAGTGAGTTCCACACTAATCACATCTCTGTTCATTCGTCTTCTTGTAGAAATTCCTCTGCTCTTTTACCTAACCAAGCCTTCCATTTGTCGATGATAGACGGTTGTGGCGCTGCCTTTGGCTGCTCTGGTTCTGGCTGTTCTGGCTCGCTCTCTATTGGTTCTGGGGTCTCCTCTTTCTCTATTGGAAGCGGGGGCGGCGTTTGGCTGGATGATGGGGGTTCGTCATCAGGTGTTGGCTGCTCGCTTTGCTGCGATGACATCTCAGCAGACGGGACGGGCTGTTGCTCTGTTTCTGCTGGTTCAGAGGTGGACTTCTTATCTTTCTTTCGCGACTTATAGAGCAGGGGGATGAGGCTTTCAAAGTATTCATCGTCCTTCTCTTCCGCCACGTTTCCGTGCCCTTTACCGCCCGTCATGCCGTCATCGTCGCTGTCCATGCCCGTTGCCAGGATGGTCACCTTGGCGTCTTCGCCCAGCGAATCGTCGGTGCTGGTACCCCAAATAACCTCGATGTTGGGGTCCAGTTGGTCGAAGAAGTCGTCAATGTCCTGCATTTCGTTGATGATGATAGGGCTCGTCTCGCTGCCATATATATTAAAGAGGATGCGCTTGGCACGCCCTATGTCGTTGCCGTAGAGCAACGGTGAGTCGAGGGCATCGATGATAGCACGCTCCACACGATGCTCTCCGCTGGCACGTCCCATAGCCATTATCGCGCCGCCTCCGTTCCTCAGCGTTGTCTCCACGTCGCGAAAGTCGAGGTTGATGTTGCCGTCGCTGTGCACCGTAATGAGTTCCGAGATGCCCTTCACAGCATCTTTCAGCACATTGTCAGCACGTTCGAAAGCCTCTTTCAGCGATATTCGCGAGTCGCTATAGACATCACAGAGCCGTTCGTTGTTCACTATCAGCAGCGCATCGACGTATTTTCGCATTTCCTCAACACCGCGCAGGGCCTTTATTATCTTGCGTTTGCGCTCGAAGTAGAAAGGAATGGTGACCACACCTACGGTGAGTATGCCAGCCTCCCGAGCCACCTTTGCCACCACAGGGGCAGCACCGGTGCCCGTGCCACCGCCCATTCCGGCGGTGATGAACACCATCTTGGTGCCGTCGTCGAGCAGATGGCGTATGTCCTCTATGTTGCGTTCCGCCTCCTTACGACCCACTTCAGGTTTCGCTCCGGCACCAAGTCCCTCGCCGAGTTGTATCTTCACGGGAATAGGCGAGCGCGACAGCGACTGACTGTCGGTGTTGCACACGGCAAAAGTCACGCCCTGCACACCTTCGTTATACATGTTGCGGACGGCGTTTTGTCCGCCTCCGCCGACACCAATCACCTTTATTATGTTCTGCGAAAGGTCGTCAATAGGTCCAAAATCTAACAGTTCTGGCATATTCATTTATGGGAAGACCCCCTTCCAACTCCCCCGAGGGGGAGGGCAGTTAGGTCATTTTATGGTTTTTATTTTTATTATTTCTTTTACTCTTTTTTTGTAATCATACACGATTTGACCTCATTCCCAATGACTCCCCGCCCCTGTAGGGGAGGGGAAATATTGCTCACAGCATCTTTAGGAATACCATCCCGTTTGTCGGGTCTAATTGTATATAGTTCAATTTCATTCTTACCTTTTTTCTTTTTCACCTTTAAAGGCGCTTGCAAAGATATGAAAGTTTTTTCTTTGCGGCAACTTTCCGCAAGGCTTGCGGCCCGATGTCAGTTGGCGAGAGGTGACTGCGCGGCGGCCTCGATGCTCTCTATCAACAGACGGAAAATTCGGTTTCGGCATATCACCTGTCGGTTTCCGGTGATTATGAGTTGCTTTCGCGCCCTTGTCAGCGCCACGTTCAACTTACGATCGATGGTCATCCCGTCCTCCTCGAAGCAGTTGGCGGTGAGGAAGTCGAGTTGATAAGGGTTCTGTATGGTGAACGAGTAGATTATGACATCGCGCTGCGAGCCCTGATAACGCTCAACGGTGTCGATGGAAATCTGCTCCAGTGGCGCTATTCCCAACGACTCTATCTCGCGCCGAATCACCGCTATCTGGTTACGGTACGGCACGATGACGCCCACCGTCTGCTGCGGCGAGAAGTCGTCTTGATGTTCTTCGTAGATGCGGCGCAGTTGTTCCTTCACTATAGTTGCCTCGCTCACGTTCACCTTGTCCGACCGTCCCGGCTCGCGGCAGTCGTCAGAAGGAATGTAGATGAGTCGCTTGCGGGGGTCGGAAGGCTCGCTCTGATGTGGCAGCGGAACAGCGTTGATGTGCTCGCGGGCATAGAACATGCGGCAGGGGAACGCCGCAATGTCGGGATGCATGCGTCCCTGCCTGTTCAGTATGCCAACAAACTGCTCCCTGACTGCACGCCGCTCTATTCTCAACAGGCGTTCAAAGAGGCTGTTGCGGCAGTTGTCGAGACAGATGTCTCGCAGACTCTGCTCCTCCACCCTGCTGTCGCCTACCGTCTGTTGCACCACCGCTGGCAGTTGTTTATGGTCGCCGATGAGGATGAAGCGGACAAGACCCCTCTCCATTTCCACCGAGGGGGAGGGCTGAGCGTTGAGAGTTGAGGGTTGAGGGTTGAGGGTTTGGGCATTCTGGGTGTGCAGTTGGCTCAATAGTCCCACGATGTCGGGCTCCAGTATCTGGCTTGCCTCATCGACGATGGCGAGCGAGAAGTGTTTCTGCCGGAACAGTTCTTCCTGCGACGACATAGTGGTGGTGGTACCGACGATGACCCTCGTCTCGGTCAGCAACTGCCTCATGCCAGCGAGAGTGGCGTTTTCGCCCACGGCATTGGCGAACAGACGGTTGTGGAACCGCGGGTCGCAGCGGTACGGCGAGCCAATGCGCAGATAGCCGATGGCGGCATCGGTGAGCATCGAGCATATCTCATCTACGGCGCGGTTGGTGTAAGCCATCAGCAGCAGCGACGTTTCGGGCGAGCGTGCCAGTTCGTTCTCGACGAGGCTGCGCAGTGTTCTTGATGTCTTGCCCGTGCCTGGTGGTCCCACGATGAGGAAATAGTCTTGTGCCGCAAGGGCGCGGGCAGTGATATCGTCGGTGATTTGTGGAGTGGCTGCGATGGCATCGCAGCATACACGACGGGGCTCGCGCTGAGCCAGGAGCAGGTCGCGGAAGTGCTTGGGTGAGGTGATGAAGGAGTGCAGAGAGTGTATCTTGGCACGCTGGGACAGGTCGCCTGGGGCATGCTCTACGGCATAGCAGCCTTCATGTTGCGGAAGGAGGATGTTCGGGTTCTGCTGACCGTCGGCGAGAGCGACGGTTATCGAGGTTGTCGAGATGTCCTTCAGCGCCCCTTTAAAGAGTATGCTGCGGCGCACATCCGGTTCGTCTTGGTATTCGTAAAGAAACACCGCGTCGCCCCGACGGAAGTTTGGAAGGAAGTCGTCGCCCTGCTCGGGCACCGCCAGTGTTATGAGGTCGTAGCCTCGGTGGGGCTCGCTCTTCTCCTTCTTTATTATAGTGAGGCGCGTGTATATGTTGCCTGTCTCGCGTTTCTCTGACAACGGCATGTTCCAGAGGTCGGCAGCAGCCGAGCCGATGCCCTCCTGAAGTCCCAGCCGTGCCACTCTCTGCTCGCGGAAGACGAATGTCATCATGCGGCAGAAGTAGTCTTTCTCCACCGTCGAAAGGTTGTGCAGGGGGTCCAGGAGGTTGTGAAGTTGCGGCAGTTGGTACCTCAGATACAGCGTGTTCTGGCAGTTGTTCTCGTTCAGTCGCTCTGGAGTGAGCATCGGCAGCACTGTCTCGAAGCCGCGCTCTGCTATCGTCATGTCCATCGCCACCATGCGGTTGCGCATCATGATGGCGTCGCGGAACAGTTTCTGATAGTAGTTCATGGTCAACAGTCCGCGGCTTGGCGGGAACTTGGAGTACAGCAGGTGCATGTTGACACGGTTGTTATTGAGGTTGAAATTGTGCTGAAGCACGCCGTAGTAGAGCAGCATCTGCACATAGTGTTCTTCCAGTTGCCATCCGATAGGTGTCTTGCGTCCCGACTCGATGTTCCAGTTCTTGCCCGACTTCTGCTCCACCAGCAGCGTCATGTCGGTGCTCATAAGGTCAACACGGCCGTAGATGCCCAGTTGTTCGCACACGAACGAAGGCTCGAGCAGTGCCTTGCCTACATCCAACGGAGCCACTTTATCCTCCTTCAGCACGTCTATCGCCTGCCTGATGTTTACGGCCTGTCGCCGTGCATCATCGACAAACTGCGTGGCATTGAACGTCTCGCAGGTGCTGAACCCCATCGCCTTGTCGCGGAAGTTGTGGCGGATGGTATCGTTGACGGTGGTTTCGGGCGCGTTTATAGCGTCGTCGAGCACGGCGCTTGCAAGGTTTCCGAGCAGTATCGCCTGCGAGTTTGCTGGTGCGCCGAGCCGCTTTACGAGATAGTTCAGCGGACTTCTGCCATACTGCATGAAGCAAGAGGCAATGGTACTGATGTCGATGAGGAAGTCGGGCTCTATCACCACGAGCGACGGTTGCAGATAGTGGAGCCCCTCCTTGTCGCCCCGCGACGAGCGGCTGTCAATCAGATTGACCTGCATGCCGGGACGAAGAATCTTGAGAAGGTAGCGCAAATGCTCTGCCGAGAGGTCCACCATGAGCGACCTCCCGCCGCCTATGCCGTCGGCAGTGGCTGCGAAGGTGGCGTTCTCTATAGCCCCCACAATGCACCTTACGTAAGGATAACGCTCGCGGCGAGCCTCCTCCTGCCGCGCCAGTTTCTCGCTTGTGGTCTGCGGCACGCTGCCTATGATGGAGCCAGGGATGTCAACGTTGAACACCTTCGATATGAAGATGCAGAGCGCTCGCACGTCATAGAGCAACTGCTCGGGTGTTATTGGCTCGGTCTTGTTGCTGTGGCGGCGCATCGCCTGAATGTCAACGACATCGCTAATCTTAATGTTGTGGCGCTTGCACAGATAATCCACCTGGGCAAAGAGGTTGCCGTATGCCTGACGGGTGTCGGCAACTCCCGCCGCACAAGCCATGACCAGAGTCTCGTGCATGTGGCGAAGCAACTTAGGGCAGAGCCTTGTATAATGCTCCGCCCCACTGCTGTTGTGCACCGCATGGGCAATTTCCGCCGCCCTTCCGAATAGTTCTTCTGCTGTCATTTGTTTGATTTCGTTTTAGTACGTGACGTTCGGACTGTCAGTACGTACGCTTCGGACTGCCAGTACGCATGCTTCGGACTGTCAGTCCGAACGTCACGTACTGAACCGCGTACTCGTTGTTCAGCGTCCGTTTAGCCGTGAGAAGTACTCCATTATCTCGTCCCAGGTCTTGAAAGTGTCGCTTCCCAAGGGGATTACTGTGCCCATGAAGGAGGGCTGGGAGTTGAGTGTTGAGGGCTGAGCGTTGAGCGTTGAGGGGTGAGCGTTGAGCGGTGAGGGCTGTATAAGGAAGTCGCCGAGCAGCAGTTGGGGCTGGTTGGCAAAGATGATGTGGTCGTATGCCGGCACGCTGATGATGTCTTTCAGCCATTCCTGCACGCTCTTGCACTCGTCGCCGCTATAGTTTGGCGACGGCGCAACGATGTAGATGTTGTATGTCTCAAGCAGTTGGCGGAATGCCTTGCGTGCTGACGGTTGCTGGCCGCCGTTCTTGTCGCGCAGCGCATCGATGCTGACGAAAACCACCTCGCGCTCTTTCCCGTTCTGGCGGTCGTCTATCCAGCGTATCACGGGAATAACACTGTTCAGGAAGATGTCGTCGTTCATGCGGTGCTCGCCGTGGAACCATACCGCATGACGGTAGTGTTCGGCAAACAGGGGATAGGTGTGCACCAGCGGGTCTTGGTCGCCAAAGAGTCCCCACACATGCTCTTGCTCCTGCTCCGATGTGTCCTTGAAGCACTGCTCCTGCACATCACGATACTCCTTTACCATCGCCTTGGTGACGATGAACTCCTGCACGCCATCCTTTCGCGGGTTCTGGAAGGTCTGCTTGCCCACCATGCCGTGCGCGCCCATTGTGTCGGCGATGCGCAGGGCGGGGTTCACGAGTATTCGGTCGTAGCCATACAGTTGCTCGGCATACATTCCTCCCATCGACGTTCCTATGATGAGGTCGGGCTGTTCGCGCTCTGCCATCTCGCGCAACATGGCAATTCCCTCGTGCGGGTCAACGGGGATATCGTCCGCAACGACAGTTGCCGAAGGCAGCATCGTGCGTATTCTGGTCACCGTTCCGCTGCTTGCCGACGAGCCGAAGCCGTGAACATACATTATCTTCTTGCCCTCCATGATGTCGGGGAATTGCTTCTGATACTGGTTTTCCATATTTCAGCGTTTTCTATTAGGTCGTTTAAATGGCATTGGTCACCTGCCCCACCCCTGCGCCTCCCCTGCATTGGCGGGGGAACAACGGCTGTGCTACTACCCCAAGGCACTCCCCTCCCATGCAGGGGAGGGGCAGGGGTGGGGTCGGTGTCCTATGAACCATCTCATAAATAATTGCTTTTATATCTCGAAAATACTGCTTCAAAGTTACGAGTTTTCCCGCTCTTTGAGCAACATTCATGGTTAATAAAGCATAAAACAGCGATTGTTCCCTATGCTATATCACAACAATTACTTATTTTTGCCTTTGAAAACTCTATGGGAAAAAGCAGCGAAGACGCGAAACTTAAAGTGCAACGCGAATACAGGCGCATAGTGGCACAACTGCAACAGGCGGCAAGCGACATGCGAGGAACCAGCGGGCGAGATGCCGCGCTGGAGCAAAGTCGCGACGCTATGGCAACAACACTCGAGCGACTTATCAGCGAATACAGCACACAGGCGGAGCAGACGATAGACTCCACCGTGTGGGACCAACTGGTGATTGCCTTCTTCGGAGAGACGAATGCGGGCAAGAGCACACTCATAGAGACAATGCGCATTCTGACAAACGAGGAAACAAGGGCGCAGACACGTGCCGAGACGGGCAACGCACAGGACGGAATGATTGTGGGAGACGGACGCGCCGACTTCACTAAAGTTTATTGCGAGTACCACCTGAAGATTAACGGCAAACCCTTCACACTGATAGACGTGCCGGGCATAGAGGGGCGAGAAGAGGACTATTCGGAAGAGATAAAACGCGCACTTGCCAAGGCCCACTGCATATTCTACGTTCAGGGGCACAACAAACAGCCCGACACGGCAACGGCAGAGAAGATAAAACGCTACCTGAAAGACTGGGTGAGCGTATATTCCATATATAATATAAGGGGCGGAAGCGGCGACTACGACATGCCCGAAGAGCGCCAGACGCTGATGACGGAGAAAACGGTGAAGACAGAAGTGCTGATAACCAACACCTTCCGCGACATACTCGGCGAGCGTTACAAGGGAAACATCTCGCTGCAAGGACTGCTCGCCATGTGCTCGGTGGCAGAGTTCGCAGAGACAAGAACCGACCTGCTCAGAGCGCAACGCAAACTGAAGACATATTTCGGCGACGGCGACACGCTGTTCCGATTCAGCCGTATGCACTCGCTGATAGAACTCATCGACAACATGGCCGACCACTTCATCGAGGAGATAGTGGAAGCAAACAAGCAGAAGATGATATCGCTCGCACGTACCGCATACCACGGAATAAGCGACGAACTGAGCAGACAACAGGAGGCAACGCGACGAACACGGATGCTGCTGCACACCCTCCACGGCGACATAAGGAGCATTGCCGTCAAGACACAGGCGGCTGTCGAACGCGACATTAAGCAGGTGAACAACAACGCTTACAACCAACTGAAAGACAAGGTGTGCGCAGCCATCGACAACAAAGTGCTGAACGAAAGACAGCGCAAGTTCGCCATCGAGCAACTGGAATCTACTCTTCCGTCACGTCTCGAACGCGACATCAACGAGGCAGTGGCACGCGACATCAGAGAGATGAACGACTACATAACACAGCGGAAACAGCAAATTGACTACATTCCCGTGGCTGAACAACTGAGCATCGATGACCCGCAGAAGCGACTCGGCTCTTATTTCGTAAGCACAAAACGCATAGAACAGGCACTCAATCTGGGCATGGGCGACATCGGCAGTTTCGCTATATCGGTGGCGGGAGGTGCTTCCATAGGAAGTTTCTTCACCTTCATAGCACCAGGAGTGGCAACAGCAACAGGCGCAGTGCTCGGAGGACTGTCGCACATAGCACGCAAGACGATATTCGGCGACGAACGGCGAAGCAAGGCAAAGCAGGTGGCGCGACGGCAGATAGACGCGGCACGCATTGACAGCAAGATACGACTGAAAGAACTCACAAAGGGCATCTGCGAACAGATAGCGGAAAACCGCGACCGCATGATGGCTGCCATCGAGGAGGAAACACGCAACCTACAGACCATCGAGGGCATCATCGACGACACCCAGCAGAGCATAACAACATTCATTGAGGACATAAAATCTAAGGAATATGGCACAATCTGAAAACAATATCGAACGGCTCCGACAACTGCAAAGCATAGTCGAACAAGGACAGGAACTGGGACTCGAACTCAGCGATGTGGCAGAGAAAATCAACTCCGCCATACGTAGTGCACGGGCTGGGAAAACACGCATCGTAATGCTCGGCTCCTTCAGCGACGGCAAGACAAGTGCTGTGGCTGGCATGCTGGGCAAACTGCACGACTCAATGAAGATTGACGTCGCAGAGTCCTCAGACGAAATAACTGTCTATCACCTCGACTCTCTCGGACACGATTACGAGATTGTGGACACTCCGGGACTCTTCGGAACAAAGGAAAAGGAAATCGACGGACAGCAGATAAGATGCTCCGAGATTACCCGCAAGTATATTTCCGAGGCAGAGGTCGTCGTATATGTATGCGACGCAGTGCTGCCCTTGAAGGACTCACACAAGGAAAGCCTGCGACTAGTGCTGCGCGATTTCAAGAAACTTCCTGTCACCATATTCGTCATAAACAAAATGGACGAGGCGGGAACAGACATGACCGACGAGGAGGACTATCAGGAGCATGCCGCCGTCAAACAAGAGACACTCGCGCAACGGCTCACCGACACCCTTCAACTAAGCGGCCACGAACGCGCAGCCCTGCGCATAGCGTGCATCGCCGCTGACCCCAAAGGACGCGGACTCGACTACTGGATGCAGCACAAAGACGACTATGAGCAACGCTCACACATCAGCCTCCTCCGCGCCGAGGTCGAACAGTTGGTGGGCACCACCACCGCCGTGCAACTCGCAGAAGGGTCCAGCATCGCCGTCGTGCGCGACGTGCTCATGGACATCGGCGAGAACATCGACGTCGTCAACCGTCAGATGGCAACACCGCTGATGCGCTGCCGTGAGGAGATTGCCGACATGCGGAGCGACTGCACCATACTACGACAAGAACTCAACAGCAGCCGAGCCACCATGACCGACCGCATGAACGACCTCAAGCAGCACGTCCTCAGCGAGATACGTCATGCCGAGACAGCCGACCAACTCGTGCAGGTCGTCGAGGAACAACTCGGAATGGAGCACGGCAAAGTCACCTGCTACATCCTCAACCGAAACATCAGCCAGATAATGTCAGAGTGCGCCGAGGCTAACAACACATCGCTCGAACGCAAGGAAATAGAGTTCGAGAGCCGCTTCCAGGCACAAAACGACATGCTCGGAAACAGCCTTAAAGAGTCACAGAAGGTGCTGCGCGATGTTAAGTCGAAACTCGAAGTCGTCAGCCACGCCTACAGCCTCTTCTCACAAACCTACCGCACAGCCATAGGCCATGCAGCAAAGTTCGAGACAAAGGCAGGTCGCTGGATAGGCAATGCCAGCGTCGCACTTGGCGTTGCGATGGAACTGTACGACTGGTACGAGGCAAAACAGCGCAACGAAAAGGTCGCCGAACTGCAGCACACGTTACGAGAGAGCGTCAACGAGATATTCTCCGGCATCTTCAAGATGTTCGACAGCGATGAGAGTTACTACAAAACGTTCGCCCCCAGTTATCCCGAGATGCTCAAACTCATAGCAACACGCGAGGAAGAACTGCAGCAAATGCAGCAGCAGAGCGACAACCTCGCTGGCTACCGCAACCAACTGCGCCAGTGGATGGAGCATGACATCGAAGATGCAGAAATAGTCCCCTGACACGCCAACCCCAGATATTTACGTCTCACTTACAGTCATTGGCCGTTTAGATATATCACCTTATAAATGCACCTTGGATGGTACCACCTATCGTGCTGACATTTCAAGGAATCAAGTGCCAGTTCCCTATGATTTCAACTTCTTTGCCAAGGTGACCCTTTGTCATTCTTCACCATTACACCGAAAGACTGACAGAACCTCTTACTTTCTGATTCGACAGATTAATCATAAATGCAAAAAAATGCAGGAAAATGGACAAAACAAACCGTTTTCCTGCATTTTGGTAGATTTAAACAACTTTCCATGTTTTTTTGGTAGATTTAAACAACTGCTCATAGCCGTTTCTTCGTAATTTTGTACTCGAAATCATCAACGTAGTCAAATTGTTATTATTAACCATTTAAATACAACACAATTATGAAGAAAGTAATGTACTCCATGCTCGCACTCATTGCGATGGCAACGACGGCTCAGGCAGCAACCGACTACGGGTTCTACGTGGGCGGAGTGAAAGTGAGCAGCGACAACTACACGCAAATCGTGCAGAAAAGCAGCGATATTACAAGCGGTACCGTGACGTACAGCCACTCGACGAAGACGCTGACGCTGACAGACGTTAAAATGTCACGAAGCGGTGACGACAAGAACGGCATAGACAACTATGACTGTGACGGCTTGAAAATTGTCTTCAAAGGCACAAACGAACTCCAATGCAAAGACGCAAGCGTCATCCAGTGTAAGACGAATACGATTATCGAGTGCGCAACTGGTTCCAATACGGAACTTTGGTACACAGGAAACAGTTATCGGGTTATCTATCTGTGGGGCGGCAACCTGACAATTCAGGGCAATGGTGTACTTAATGTCATTGCCTCGGGCAGCGGCAAGGGCATAGAGGGCAAGAATGCAACGGAGACACTGACGATTAACAATATAGGGCTGACTATCAAATCCAAAAACAACTGCCTGCGCGACATTGCCAATGTAACCTTCAGCGGCAGCAGCGCCACAACGCTCGGTCTCTATTCATCCTCATCCACTGACAAGAGGGTGAATAACGTGAAGGCAATGACATTTAACGGCAAGCAGCATATTGATGATCCTGAAGATGCGATATTCGATGCCACGAAATATACCATCACTACGAAAAACGGCACTGCAATCACCGACCAAACAATCGTCATTAACGACGATGTCATACTGTTAGACCAGGCCAATGAGAAAATCCCCGATGCTAATTTCCGTAATGCGCTGAGGGAAATATACCAGAAGGACTACCTGATGAAATCCGAAGCAAAGAATGAGATTGTACTCAACGTCTCTAACAAAGGAATTGCAAGCCTTAAAGGAATAGAATATTTCACTAACTTGGAAAACCTGATTTGCGACAAAAACAATCTGACCACGCTAGACCTGTCGGCAAACACGAAGATACACGGACTGAACTGTAGCGCTAACCAACTAACCAATCTTGATGTCAGTGTACATAAATCATTGGGGTCATTAGATTGCAGCAACAATAAACTTACTTCAATCGACGTAACGAACAATTCTGAGTTGCAGAATTTTCATTGTAGCAATAACCAACTAGGCACACTCGACATCACGAAAAATAAAAAGATGGGGTATCTCTATTGTGATAATAACAAGTTGACCTCGATAGAACTTGACGTCAATAATATGTGTTTCTTAAAATTTTATTGTTACAGCAACCGGATAAAAGATCAGTTGATGCAGAAACTTGTGGAAAAAATACCACTTAAAACGGCGATAAGCGATTGTCATTTCGTGCCCATCAATTCTGCAGATCCCAACGAGCAGAACGTCATCACGACGTATCAGGTGGACATCGTCAAAATTAGGGAATATAAAGTGTATGACAACGCTTTCTGGGGAGAGGATTATCCAGGTTTGGCTTCTTCGACAGAACTCTCGTTCTCTGCCACGACAGCCACCGCCACGCTCGGCGAGCCATTCACTGCTCCGACACTAAACAACCCGAACAGCAAATGGATCAGTGGCATCATCTATTCAAGCAGCAACCCCAAAGTGGCAACGGTAAATTCATCGACGGGTGCCGTCACGCTCGTGGGCGGTGGCACGGCAAAGATTACTGCAAGTTATGAAGGCAGACCCCACTACTTCCCCGCAGACAACGTGTCCTACTCTCTGACCGTTAGCGGAAGCACGGGTATTGAAACCGTGACGAACGAACTGATGACAGACGACTGCTGGTATTCACTTGACGGCAGGAAACTGAAAGGCGAACCGACACAGAAGGGTATCTATATTTATAAAGGTAGGAAAATAAGAAAATAGAAAAGTAAAACCTCACAGGGGAATTTCCCTGTGAGGTTTTATCATGAATGACGTTCTAATACTTGAGGGATGAACCGCCGAGAAACTCGCGGATGAGGTGCGTGGGCGGATACACCTATGTGGTGTGGACATTACTTTGTGTTTTCCTGTAAAATGGTTTCAAGACAGGTTCTGTCAAATGGCATAAGGCTGAGAGAGTTACAAAGTTTTACGCACAAGTCAAAAAAAAAATAAAAACATTTTGCTAATCCGCTAATTTCTTGATATATTTGCAAACAAAAACGGTTTAAGCCTATGGCCATTTTTAACAAGATAAATAAGAGACATCTCGAATCAACAAGACAGTGGGATATCTTAGCCGACCAAATCAAGAATGGGAATGTGATTCCTGTAATAGGCCCTGAAATCCTTGTCGATGATGAGAAGGGAACAAATCCACACCAGATTCTGATAGATGACTTGGCTGAGGTTTACGAGGTGACTTCTTGTCCCAAGTCGTTTTCAGAACTGCTGTATGACCAGAATTTCACGGACCAAGACCGAAAGAATATATATGTCATGCTGGGAGATGCTTTCGAAGAGTCTCTGTTCAAACCGTCGAAACTCATCATGCAACTCATTCGAACAAAGAAATTCCCTTTTGTCATTACCACGTCATTCACACCTGTTGTGGAAGATGCCATGCGCGAGGTTTGGGGCGATGAGTTGAGAGTGATGACTTTCTGCAACGACCCTTCTCACAACGACGACATCATAACCCGCTCAGACATCAGCAAGCCTACTGTCTATTACATGTTTGGCAAAGTATGCCGCTCCGACAAGAAATATGTGGTGACAGACTATGACATGCTCAATTTCTGTAGGGCATGGCTCAACTCGGCAGAACGTCCACAGAACTTGACCTCCGAATTGCAGTCCAAGTATTTGATGATGCTGGGCAACAATTACAAGGACTGGCTTACCCGATTCGTCTGTTTCTCGTTGCGGTCCCGTCTCAACGGGCAGCCCATGGGACTCGTGGTAGAGCCACAGGCCGAAGAAGAATTGTTGCAATTCATGAAACGCATGGACATCTTCACCCAAAGAAATCCTGAAGAGGTAATACTCAAGATAGAGGAAATACTGGCTGAGATGTCTAAGGGAGAGGAGGAAGATGATTCTCTGGGGGCACTTAAAAACGGCACCGATGTCTTTATCAGTTATTCTAGGGCCGATGCCAAGGTGGCTTCCCGTCTTTATGACGCGCTGACAGCCTCAGGTATCCGAGTGTGGTACGACCGCTACAGTCTCAACTATGGCTCGGATTTCATGCAAGACATTATTAGCGGCATCAAGCAAACAAAGATTTTCATCCCTATCATCACCAAGAATATCGAGGCACAGCGCAACGAGTATCATCCCTACCGCACGGAATGGAAGACCGCCATTGAAATGGCCTCTGGCTTTGGCCGTTCATTCATCATTCCTGTAAGCGAGAAAGGATTCGATTTCTATGGCAGTAGCATTCCACAGGCATTGAAGAACTACAATGCTTTCCTTTATGACGTGGACAATCCTTCTTTCGATGAGTTTGTCATTGAGGTGACTAAACTATTGGCCGACATTTAAGGAAAGAGGGAAATGAAAGAGTAAAGAATAAAGAATACAGTTATGGAAAGGAGACATGACAATCCATGGAAAGGACTTGACTCATATAGAGAAACAGACCGCCTTTTCGGACGAGACGAAGAGATAGAGGTTCTCTTTAGTCGTATTGAATATAATATCCAAACAGTGGTGTACAGCCGTTCGGGCATAGGAAAGTCGTCGCTTATCAATGCCGGTATTTTCCCAAAGGCCCGAAAGGCCGGGATGCTCCCCGTAAGCATCAGGTTGCAGCACTGTGCAAAAAAGGGCGTGATGGTGACCCCCTACATCGAACAGGTGAAGAACGCTGTCAGCGAAGAACTTTCACGGTGTGGTGGACGAGCAGAGGAAATACTGCCACATAGGGAAGGCCATGATGAAACTCTTTGGGAGTACCTGCATCGCTTCCGTTTTTATGTGAATGCCGAAGGCATGGAGCAACGGGTTGTGCCTCTGCTGGTCTTCGATCAGTTTGAGGAGATATTCACCTTGGAAAAGAATATCGACCGCATAGTGGATTTCTTTGCACAGGTGGCAGACCTTTTAAACGGTATCAAGCCGGAGTACCTGAATGTCGAGAAAGAAGTTGTTGTCGGGCCGAAATCAATGGATTCCCGGTTGGACATCTTCAAGAGCATGAAGGAACGAGTGAAGAATTATGGAGCGGATTATCTGCAGGAAGATTCCTTCCATGTCGTGTTCACCCTCCGCGAGGACTACCTGTCATACTTGGAGCGTTACACTACCCACATCCCTTCGTTGAAGATGAACCGTTATTGTCTGCTTCCCATCACCGAAGAGCAGGCCGTTTCTGTCATCATGGACCCGCGGCCCGGGTTGGTAAGCACTGATGTGGCCAGGTTTATAATAGAGAAAATAACGGGAGAGACAAACTTCAAGTTGGACGGTCATCCCGAAATTTTTGTCGACTCTGCCATTCTCTCACTCTATCTGAGTCGGCTCTACGACCGCATGCCAGAGGGAGAGCATGAAATCACCGCCGAACTGGTAAGCAAGTTGAGCGATGACATCATAAAGGATTTCTATTTAGAGGCAATTAAAGACATACCCACAACAGAGGTGGAGTATCTGGAAGACAATCTGCTGAACAACGAAGGACGGCGCGAGAATGTGTCGGAATATAATGCGAAACATATCGGTGGCCTCACAGATGATGACATCCATACGCTTTGCGTGGAACGTAGACTTCTCAGGCGCTTTGATTATAGTGGCGACATGCGTTTGGAGTTCATCCACGACATGCTGTGCCCAGTCGTCATGGAAAGGCGCAATACCCGTCATCTCGTGAAATTACAACAAGACGAACGCCGCAAATTGATGGAACAGGAGCGCAACAAGCGTCATGCCATCATGGAAAAAGCCAAGGCGGAGAAGCAGCGCTATCGCCGCTGGATGGTGGCGGGGTCCATTGCATTTCTTGCCATCGCACTGCTTTGGATTTACGATCAGTACATGAACAACTGGACTTGTTCAGAATATTATCCTTCATATGCTTTTGTCAACGGATGGCCGATAGGAGTGGGTGAGGAACTTAGTGAGAAAGAAGCAAAAAAACTGTCTGTGAGTTTCAAACTTACCAAGCAGGGGCATAGGAAGAGTATCCCATTCAAGGCTTTGGAGGTGATGAGCCCTGATGGAAACTTACTCCATAACAACAAGTACACACCCATCGTTGACGCGGATGACAGGGAGGCTCGTGCATTTCTTGAAATGCTCGACAACACCAAGTACATGAAATTCAGTTCCACCGAGCAAGGCGACACCGCTTTCGCCACGAAGTACGAGGCATTAGACAGAAAAGGCCGTGTGCTGTATGTGGTGACCTATTTCAGTCCTGAGGAAGACCAGGAAGACGATGAAATCACCAGTGAGGTGTCGTATGTGTGGGCTGTATTTACAGACGCCAAGGGCTCGCCGCTACAAGTGAGGAGCAATGGCGCCGACCGTATGCAGGTTTTCCTCAACGAGAAGGGGCAGGAAGTGAAATATATGTTCTTTGATGGCAATCGCGCTCCCAAGCAGAACACTTTGGGCTTTTACGGTTACAAGGCACACTACGACCATCTGAACCGTATGGATTCGATGTGGATTGTCGACCCTTTCAGCGAAGAGCAGTTCAAGGTGGCCATACAGTATGGAGACCATTCGGTGGACTATCGGTGCTATGACCTTCAGGGCAATCCCATCAACAATCCCGCATTGAACTATCACCGTCGCGTTGTCGAAATGGACGACAGAGGCAATATCATCAAGAAATTCTACTATGGACCTGATGGCAAATATGTTGACGACAAAATTCGTCCTGCCATCGCCAATATGGAATATGACAATATGAACCGCGTGATATCCACCTACGACTATGATGGCAATGGAGAGCCCTATACTCAGAATCCCAAGTTCTACCCACATAGGGAATATCAATATATCCGCAACACCATCGAAAAACTCTATGAGAGGGACTACCGGTGGGATGCAAGGAAAAAGAAAATGGTGGAGGTACGCCGGTTTGAGACCGAACTTTATGGCAGTGTGGTTGAGAAGACAACCGAGAACTTCGAGAATAACGAGTATAGCATGGTGCGCCTTGAGTATGACGAAAACGAGCAGCCAGTGTCTGTCTCCCACTATGGCCGCGACGACCAACCCATGTTCGACAGCATCGACAATTTCCATAAACATATCATAGAGCGCAGAAGAATGCCCAACGGGGAGACCATTGTCGTGCATAGATACTATGATACTGATGGAACGCTCTATTCGATGCCAGGAAAGCGTGAATATGCCATTGACTCATGCGTGTACAGTCCCAGCAACCAGTTGCTTTGCCAGGTGTGCTATAACCGTGACACCGTGATTGTGCTGTCACAGTGCTATGAGTATGCCGACGGCGTGGAGGTTATGCGTTATGCGAGAGGGGTCAATAACACCCCTATACGCTGTGCGAAATGGGAGCGCGACGGCCTGTGCTATTACAAGTTGAAGAGTGTTCACTCTGGCAAGAATGTCATCTCGTATGTCAAGCCCATCAATGAGTATGGATCTAACTCATGGGCGTATGACGGCATCGACCCCATGGGCATGCTGGAGCAACGTGACCAGAAATTCACTACAGACCCGTTGGGCAGCAATTGGAAGAAAGAAACACTTATAACAGTTTATGCCGACCATATACCGACAGATGCCCAAGCCGTCGTTTATGTACATTTGCTCAAACCTAATTCCATAGCACAGAAAATAGGGTTCCGTGATGGCGACCTGCTCCTGAAGGCCGGCAACTGGCAATACACGCCCAATCCCTCCCTCGCGTCAGCACAGAGAGAATGGAGTATGTTGGGACATGTGCACAAGACCGTCAAAGTGGCACGCTTTGACATCAGCAAAAAGAAGTGGACAATACTTTCATTTGAAGTACAACCCTTCAGAGGGAAGTTCCAGTGCGAGATATACCCCATTTATTATACTAATGAAGAATATTCGGAATTTAAAAAGGTACTTGCCCAATGAACGATAATATGCATGTCAATTCTGAGGTCCTGCATAAACTCAGACAGCAACTCCTCAGTCGCATCGAATCTACCGACGACGCCACACTGCTCAGCCGTTGCCTTGCCGTAATGGACACCGCACAGGTGCTCCCTCAGGAAGAACAAGAAGAGTGGGCGCAAGAAGAGGATGACAACCTTGAAGACAACACCGTAAGCAAAAGCCGCTTCACCCTTCCCGTCAAGCGAATGCTGATACTGCTCGCCTCCCTCGCACTGCTGGTCGGCGGCGGCTATTTGCTGGTAAACTCTTTCAAAAACAAAAAAGAGGAACACGTCCTGGTGACCGTAGCCAAACATTACGAAACAATAAATGTAAATGGCTATAAATTCAATATGGTCAAAGTCAAAGGAGGAACCTTCACAATGGGCCCCACAAACGACAAAGAAGATTATGACAACGATGAACTTCCCGCACACCAAGTCACCGTCTCCGACTTCTCCATCGGAGAAACCGAGGTAACACAAGGACTCTGGTACGCCGTGATGGGCGTTCGACCAATCTCACCCGACGGAGACAACCACCCTATGAAAGAGGTAAGTTACGACGAGTGCGTCGATTTCATCAACAAACTCAACAAACTCACCGGACGACACTTCCACCTACCTACAGAAGCACAATGGGAATTCGCTGCAAAAGGGGGCAACGAAAGCCGCCACACCAGTTTCTCGGGAAGCAACAACATCGATGAGGTCGCATGGCACGCCGACAACGCCTGGAACAAAGGGCGCGAGAGCAAAGATTTCGGCAACCATGCCGTGGGGATGAAGAAACCAAACGAATTAGGGATTTATGACATGTCCGGCAATGTGTGGGAATGGTGCCATGGTAGTTATGAACGCTACGACAAGAAACCCAAGGTTGACCCAGCCCTGCATGATAAAGTCCACGGAAGTTTCCGCTGTAACAGAGGCGGCAGTTGGGACTATGTAGCCAAAAGTGCACGAGTATGTAACCGCCGTAACCGTACCCGGGACTTCCGAAATTTCAATCTTGGCCTAAGACTGGCTGAATAGTCAACACCCAACACCTCGCTCAACCCAAAGGGCCGCTTTCAAAGCAAAGCGGAGAAAGAATACCCCAAAACTCACAAACTCTCAAACTCACAAACCCACTTTACCTGATGAACAGCAGTTCGCGATACTTCGGGAGAGTCCACAGTTCGTCGGCCACGATGAGTTCCAGTTTATCAATGTGATAACGTATCTCATCCATCTTTGGTTCCACGGTGTCGTGATAGGCTATGGCTTTCTCGCGCTCGCTGTCGATGCGGTTCGCCACCTTGCGTGCGTCCACCAGTTCCTCAACCTTTGTCTCTATAGCCTGCGTGCGCTCGGCAATCTCCTTAATTATCATTATGCTACGCGCGGTGAGAGCATTTGCCTCTTCCTTGCCGAAGACTTCAATCATAGACCCCACGTTCTTCGCCAGACGTGTCTGATAGTGAACGGCAACAGGAATGATATGGTTCAGCGAGAGGTCACCCAACACACGTGCTTCTATCTGTATCTTCTTGGTGTATGTCTCCCACTTCACCTCGTTGCGGGCGAGCAGTTCCTTGCGGTTCATGATGTTCAGACTCTCGAACATCTCGATGCTCTCGGGGTCGAGATAGCGGTCGAAGATGACAGGGCACGACTTCTCTACATCGAGTCCACGGCGCTTAGCCTCTTCCACCCACTCATCGGAGTAGCCGTTACCGTCGAAACGTATAGGAGCACATGTCTTAATATCCTCGCGAAGAACATCGACAATCGCTTCTTCGGTGCTTGAACCGTTCTTTATCCTTTCATCCACCCGTTTCTTGAAATCAACCAAAGCCTCGGCAACGGCGGCGTTCAATGCAATCATCGCCGATGCACAGTTGGCCTCGCTACCCACGGCACGGAACTCGAAACGGTTGCCGGTGAAGGCGAAAGGCGAGGTGCGGTTGCGGTCGGTATTGTCTATCAGCAGTTCGGGAATCTCTGGTATGTCAAGTTTCATTCCCTGCTTGCCCTGCATGGAGAATAGGTCTTCCTTGTCGGCTTTCTCAATGTGCTCGAGCAGTTCGCTCACTTGTTTTCCGAGGAAACTGGAGATGATTGCCGGCGGTGCCTCGTTGGCTCCCAGTCGGTGTGCGTTGGTGGCACTCATGATGCTTGCCTTCAGCAGTCCGTTGTGACGATACACTCCCATCAGTGTCTCCACGAGGAATGTCACGAAGCGCAAGTTCTGCTCGGCATTCTTGCCAGGTGCATGCAGCAGCACTCCCGTGTCGGTTGAGAGGCTCCAGTTGTTATGTTTGCCGCTACCGTTGATGCCGTCGAATGGCTTCTCATGAAGCAACACACGGAAGCCATGCTTGCGTGCCACCTTTTTCATCAGCGACATCAGCAGCATGTTATGGTCAATGGCGAGGTTCATCTCCTCGTAGATGGGCGCCAACTCGAACTGGTTGGGTGCCACCTCGTTATGGCGTGTCTTGCAGGGGATGGCGAGTTCGAGCGCCTGAATCTCAAGGTCTTTCATGAATGCCTGCACACGGTCGGGTATGGTTCCGAAGTAATGGTCGTCCATCTGCTGGTTTTTCGCCGAGTCGTGGCCCATCAGCGTGCGCCCTGTGAGCATCAGGTCGGGACGAGCCGAGTAGAGTCCCTCGTCAACGAGGAAGTACTCCTGCTCCCATCCGAGATTTGTCTGCACCTTCTTCACTGCGGGGTCGAAGTATTTTGCCACTGCCGTTGCAGCCTCATCGACAGCGCGTATAGCACGTTTCAGGGGGGCTTTATAGTCAAGAGCCTCACCGGTATATGAGATGAAGATTGTAGGGATACACAGAGTGTCGTCGATGATAAACACTGGCGATGTGGGGTCCCATGCCGAGTAGCCACGTGCCTCGAATGTGGCTCGTATGCCGCCATTGGGGAACGACGAGGCATCGGGCTCCTGTTGCATGAGCAGTTTACCCGAGAACTCCTCTATCATACCACCCTTCCCGTCGTGCTCTATGAATGCATCGTGCTTCTCGGCAGTGCCCTCCGTCAGAGGCTGGAACCAGTGGGTGTAGTGTGTCACGCCGTTCTCGTTTGCCCATTGCTTCATTCCTTTCGCCACCTCGTCGGCGATGGAGCGGTCGAGCCGTGCGCCGTTGTCTATCACGTCTATAAGTTTCTCGTAAGTGTCTTTCTGCAAGTACTTGTACATCTTCTCGCGGTTGAACACATATTTACCGAAATACTCCGACGGACGTTCCACTGGAGCAATCACTTCAACGGGCTTTTTCTTGAAAGCCTCTTCTACTACTTGGAATCTCAGGTTTGCCATACAACTCTATATTTATTTCATTCTTGACAACTTGTCAACTCACTATCTCATTTAATCGCCTGCAAAGGTACACTATTTTATTAAAAACGGCAAGCAATGAAGCGGTTCGCTTTAAAAAAATATTTGCAACAAGCCTCACAGGATTATCCGCTCTAAATCGTCGGGGACTATTACCTGCCCGCTGAATGCGGTTTTTGCCTCTGCTGTGTAGCGTTGTCGTCGGGTGTTGAGGGTGCGGTCTTCTGTATGGTAGAGTATAAGATTTCTGACATTAAGGCTCTCTGCCAGACGTGCCGCATCAAGAACGGTGCTGTGGCTTTTCTCGTATGGCAAGAAGCGGTCGCGGTCTTCATAAAGGCAAAACGCCTCGCTCATCAGCCAGTCGGCACCCTCGGCATACTGTCTGCACATCGGATTGTACGGTTCGTCACCGAGACAGCATAGCCGCTGACCGTCAGGCAACTGAGCCGCAAAGCCATACTGACGTTCCTTTGCTGAATGAATGTCGAAACACTTCAGGTTGATGGCACCCACATTGAAGCAGTCCCCATCGCTAAGACAGTGCATCGTGACAATACTTCCCATGCCCTTCTCATCGCCAGGAGGCAAAATCCGACGACACACATCGTTCAGCACTTCAAGCACTTTCCTGTGACTCCACACACGCAAGTGATAACGAAACTGCAATGCCATGCGCATCATCCATATACATCCCAGCAGATGGTCGGTGTGCGCATGCGTCACAAAAAGGTCATGAATACTGTCATAGGCTATGCCCGCCCGTTCCAACTGAGTCAGAATGCCGTTGCCGCCGCCAGCATCGACAAGCAGCAACTCTCCGCTCTCGCCGTGAAGAGTGAAACAAGTGTTATAGCATCGGGTAACAAGTGCGTCGCCCGTTCCCAACATAATGACATAGTTATTCCTCTGCATATAATCTGCCATATCGTCATGTGCCATTCTTAAACCATTTGCAAAGATACTAAATTTATGTTATCTGGCAAGTGTTTCTTTCCAAAAGTAAAAGACTGTGCTGCAAATCGACACTACGGCTTAATGCAGAGTTATTTAGCACTTCGGGAGAGACTGCCAACGACGAGGATATGATCGCAAACTTTTGTTTTTATGCGCTACACACTTGGTTTTTGCAAAACATGTTTGCATGTTTCGCAATATTTTTTTAACTTTGTCGCATCAAACCTAAACAAACTGAACATGAAGATAAATATTATGAAGGCAACTGCGGTTGCATTGTTGACATCGACCTGCACTGCTGTCAACGCACAGACGTGGACAGAATGGCGCGACTTGCAGGTGAACGAAGTGAACCGCATGCCCATGCACGCGGCATATTTCAAGTACGAAACACCATCGCTCGTTATCTCAAGCAACCCCAAGGAGCATGCCGGAACAGTGTCGCTGCATGGTGACTGGAAGTTCAAATGGGTAGAGAATGCCGACCAGCGACCCACCGATTTCTACCGCACCGACCTCGACGACAGCAGTTGGGGCAAGATGCCTGTGCCTGGAATGTGGGAACTAAACGGCTACGGCGACCCAGAATATGTGAACATAGGCTTCGGATGGCGCGGCCACTTCAAGAACAATCCGCCCGAAGCACCAACAAAGGATAATCACGTTGGCACATACCGCCGCGAGATTGAGATGCCAGAGAATTGGCAGGGCAAGCAGGTGATAGCCCACTTCGGCAGCGTCACCTCGTGCATCTACCTTTATGTCAATGGCTCGTTCGTGGGTTACAGCGAGGACTCAAAGGTGGCAACAGAGTTCGACATCACACCTTACGTCAAGACAGGCAAAAACCTAATTGCATTCCAAGTGTTCCGCTGGTGCGATGGCAGTTACTGCGAGGATCAGGACTTCTGGCGTCTCTCTGGCGTGGCTCGCGACAGTTATCTGTATGCTCGCGACAAGGACGTTCATGTTGACGACCTCCGCGTCACTGCCGACCTGGTGAACAACTACCGTGACGGCAAACTGACCATTGACGCCAAGACAACAGGCGATGTCGATATCGTATATACCCTGCGCGACGACGAGGGGAAACAGGTGGGCACACAGAACGGCAACGTTATCACCGTGGAGAATGTGCGTCCATGGACTGCCGAGACTCCCGTGCTATACACCCTGACTGCCAAGATTTGCCGTAAGGGCAACCGACACGAGCCCGGGGAGGAGATGGAAACAGTGACCGAGCGCGTCGGATTCCGCCATGTGGAGATAAAGAATGCGCAGTTGCTGCTGAACGGAAAGCCCATATTAATAAAAGGTGTTGACCGACACGAGATGGACCCCGACGGAGGTTATGTCGTAAGTAGCGAGCGAATGCTGCAAGACATCATGCTGATGAAACGCTTCAACGTGAACGCCGTGCGCACCAGCCACTATCCCGACGACCCGCAGTGGTATCATATGTGCGACGAACTGGGCATCTACCTCGTGGCTGAAGCCAATCAGGAGAGTCACGGATTCGGTTATAATCCCGCCGACGCTCCAACCTTCAAGCCGATGTTCGGACGACAGATTCTGGAACGCAACCAGCACAACGTGAGCGTAAACCGCAACCGCCCGAGTGTCATCATCTGGAGTATGGGCAACGAGACCATAAACGGCGACAACTTCACCGCAGCCTACAAGTGGATAAGGGAGCAGGACCCCAGCCGTCCGATACAGTTCGAACAGGCTGGCAAAGGCGACAACACCGACATCTTCTGCCCGATGTATTTCTCACAGCAATGGAGTGAGGGATACTCTAAATCTACTGCTCCCGAGGACCAGAAACCACTCATACAGTGCGAGTACAGTCATGCTATGGGCAATTCCAGCGGCGGCTTCAAGGAGTATTGGGACCTCATTCGCAAATACCCCAAGTTCCAGGGCGGCTTCATCTGGGACTTCGTTGACCAGGCATTGCACCGCACTCCAACAGCGAACGGAGAGATAAGAATGGAGAACTATGATTACCTTTCAGAACGAGCCAGCATTAACTACTCTCTCCTCACTCCCAACTCTTCACTAAAAGAATACACTTACGGTGGCGACTATAACGACTACGACCCGTCAGACAATAACTTCAACTGCAACGGACTGGTATCGCCCGACCGTGTACCCAACCCGCAGATGTACGAGGTGGGATATTTCTACCAGAACATCTGGACTGAATACAAAGGAATAAAGAACGGAAACATCATCCTCGAAGTGAAGAACGAGAACTTCTTCAGGCCACTCGACTATGTGCAACTCGACTGGGAAACCATCGGCACCGACGGCAATGTGGCTAAGCACGGCACCATAGAGGAACTGAAACTTATGCCACAACAGACCGCGACAATCAACATACCGTACAGCGGAAGCGAGACAGAAACAGCATTCGTGAACGTCTTCTACCGCCTGTTGCGCAATGAACCGCTGATGAAGAAAGGACAGACAGTTGCCTACCAGCAATTAAAAGTTCAAAGTTCAATAATCAATGTTCAAAGCGCAAAGCATAACACCCATAAGGTGAAGATAGACCGCAAGATGACAGACATCATCCTCAAGGCTGGCAACAGCGAAATGGTGTTCTCGAAAATCTCTGGATTCATCACCTCATGGATTGTTAACGGCAAGTCGGTTCTCGGCGAGGGAGGCACACTGAAGCCCAACTTCTGGCGCGCAGTGACGGACAACGACATGGGTGCCAGACTGCAACACAAATACAAGATGTGGCGCAACCCACAACTGGTGCTTGCCGACATCAATGCAGAGAAGGCTGCAAGTGGCGACGGTGTGGAGGTTATTGCATACTACGACCTTGGCGAGGCGGGCACGAAGATGCGCATCACCTACCTCTATGATGGCGTTAGCCTCAACGTCACCGAGCAGATGGTTCCTGCCGACACTAATAAAGAGGTGGCAGGAATGTTCCGCTTCGGTATGGTGATGCAGTTGCCATACACCATGGACAAGAGCCGTTTCTTCGGTCGTGGTCCGATAGAGAACTACAACGACCGCAAGGAGTCGCAACTGCTGGGATGGTACTCACAGACCGCTGACGAGCAGTTCTATCCCTACATTCGTCCGCAGGAGACGGGCACAAAGAGCGATATCAGCATCTGGAGCCAGACCGACGCCAGTGGTTTCGGCGTAGAGATAGCACCCGCAAACCCGTCGCTGATGTATGCCTCGGCGCTACACTATGACATAAGCGAACTGGACGAGGGCGACAACAAGGAACAGCGCCATCCCGAGCAACTCACGAAGTCGAAATACACCAATCTCTTCATCGACGGCTATCACGCCGGAGTTGGCGGCGTTGACAGTTGGAGCGGATGGGCAGAGGCACTGCCTCAGTACCGAGTGAAACTCGACAAAGAACTGTCATTCCAGTTCTGTATAACACCGAAACAATAATATTGTAGAGTGTAGAATGGAGAATGTAGAATTATGATTACAACTGAACTTTAGGCAAATAGGACAAGTTCCTAATGGTAATCATAATTCTACATTCTCCATTCTGCATTTTACATTAAAAGAAAAACACAGTAATTATCTGAAGCCGCTGCCGCCGCCACCAGAGAAGCCGCCACCGCCGCTATACGAAGAGTGACCTCCACCGCCACTTGAACGTGAACTTGAACTCTCGTAAGCCCTTTCCTCCGGTGTCTTATAAGTGCGTACATGCTGCATACCTGAATTGAGAGAAGATGCCGCGTAATAAAAGAGCGGAGCCTCGGAGATGGAGTTATAGAGTTCGACATCGCTGACAGGCATCTCAGGAAGCATAGCACGAAGTTCTTTTGCAACACGCTTTGAGATGCCGAACATCGTGGCAAAGGTCATATACTCCTTCCAAAGCGTTGCCTCCATAGTGCCGCGCTCGCTCAACAGAGTGAACTCTCTGAGGAATTTCTCAAATCCCAGCACAGCGTGAGCCTCTTCCCTTTTCACACTCTTCAGTTGCATGTTTCCTGACGATGTCAGTATGCCGTCTATCTCACGCACGTTCTTTCTGTACATCACAGGATTATCATTGAAGTATTTCTTTATCTCTTTCGGCTCCAACAAGTGGTCTGTTCCCGCAGCATCATAATAGAGTTGGTGTATGCTCTTCTGTATTTTGGTTTCCCGCTGGTCTTCCCTTGTGTCGTTAAACTGTTGGGGATCGTTAACCAAAAGCAGGTCCTCATAAGTACCGTCGGTATTTGTGCGCCTGCGGATTTCTATCTTCTTTTGCAACATGAGACGCAGGGTGTAGGCAGCAATAGTGTCATCGGTTTTGAACAGTTCACCCTCCGTGGCGTGATATATGGCACGTGCACGCAGCAAATTGCCATTAACCGGCACATCGCGATACCACAATATGTTTTTCTTCTTGCCGAAAAGATTTACCAGCATTTGCTTCTTTTTATTCTCATCAGACACTACCATTCCACCAAAAAAAGTTGTTAACAATAGTGAGAAGAGGCCACCCAAAGCGAACATCCATTGGTCTGGGTCGTTTGCAATGTGCGCGAAAGGTGACGGATTGTTCTCCAATGCCACCTCAGCGTATGAACTCCCCGCCAGTGCTATATCCTTTACCTGTGTCTTGAAGTCGCTATCGACATTTACACTAGGGTGGAACATGCCCTTCGGAAATTCCATCATGACAACCATTTCTTCACCGCTGGTTATGAAATCAGTAAGATTTGCCACGGCTTTTCCGTCCACCACATTAATATTTCCATAGCATCCAAACATCCACACCTTAGGTTTGTACTGCTCGAAGGCCTTGTCCTTGCTGTAGAATGTCAACGAGACGGAGTCAACACCAGCCTCACTTGTAGAGAAAAAACAATGGTTGAAGCCGTCGCTTTCCTTATATCCCATCAGCAAGCCCACAACACGATACCTTATATAATATGTCCTCATGCCAGGCTCACCAATGCCCCAACACAGTTCAACGCCCTTATCGGTCATGTTATAGCCGCACTTGTTGGTCTTCTGTTTTCTGCTTCGGTCAACATCCCACTTTTCTTCCACTTCATATTCAATGCCTGTCTCATCGCTGACTTGCAAGTCAGCGATTCTCATTCCTGGCCTGAGGTTATACTGGGCGATGTAACCTTCAGTACCCACAGAACTGATATCCGCTATGCGTTCCTCTGTGACTATAGCATCACCGTTGTCTAACAGTTCGATACCAATATTCACTTTGAGTGTCCTGCTGCCATAAGCCTTTGATGCGGCGAGGCACAACAGCAAGACAAGAAGCACCATAGCGGGTGACAGGTGACGTGTAATGATTGAGGTGTTGGCTTTCTTATCCATGATACTTAACCACTTTATATAATATACAAGCCAGTATTATCACCACTACATGCAGCAATAAGAGTGTCACATTGGGGTTGTTAAGGATAAAAAGCCACACCTTCATAGGCAGGCTGTGTTCCGTTTGCAATCCCGGATATGTTTCCAAAAGCAGGGATAACATAATAGTAAAGGTGTTGCGGGTTATGTGATGGAGGTTAAGAGTTTGTAGTTCTAAGTGTTGCCTTCCGCCATTGGGGGTGTCAGACGTGATGTCTTCCACCCTTTTAAGCACGGAGAGGTCAGTTGTTGAAATAGTACAGGAATGTTGCGATTCCCTCGATGGCTGGCTTGCGCTCGTTCTCTATCTCAAGTTTGAACGCCACCTCAGCCTTGCAAACACCGCGAAGGTTCGTTATGTTGTGGAGAGAGGCATTGAGACGAACGCGCGAACCGCTCTTCACGGGCTGTCCGAAGCGCATCTTGTCCATGCCGTAGTTGACGAGCAACTTGATGTTCTGAGCCTCGATAACCTCCTCCCAAAGGTGCGGCAGCAGCGACAGTGTGAGATAACCGTGGGCTATGGTCGTCTTGTAAGGGCTCTCCTTGGCAGCCCTCTCGGTGTCAACGTGTATCCACTGGTGGTCGAGTGTGGCATCAGCAAAAAGGTTGATGCGTTCCTGGTCGATTGTAAGCCATTCAGATTTTCCAAGTTCTTTACCTAAGTAAGATGCAAATTCATCATAGGATTTGACTATTAACTTTGCCATTATGTGTGTGTTTTAAGTTATGTGTTGCAAAAGTACTCATTTTTTTTGTTATAAGAATAATTTATGAAAAAAAATTACTATCTTTGCAGTCATAAGCAGAGGGGTCGTGATGTGGCTTCTCCGCAGAAAGGGTACGGGAACTGCTAAAAACGATATTACTAACAAATAACATATCACATCTGATGAAAGCAAAACACTTATTTAGCACTTTGCTGGCAGGAGCGATGCTCATGCTGGCACAGACAGTGACGGCTCAGGGCGAGCACAAGATTCTGGTGCAGGCCAGCAAGCCAGGAGCCACAGTACAACCCACGATGTACGGCATCTTCTTTGAAGACATTAACTTCGGCGCCGACGGCGGACTCTATGCCGACCTGGTGGAGAATCGCTCGTTCGAGTTCCCCCAGCACCTGATGGGATGGGAGTCGTTCGGCAGCGTTGAGGTTATGGACGAGAAACCCGCCTACGACCGCAACCCTCACTATGTGGCACTTACCGACGACGGACATCTGCACAAGCAGACGGGCATTGAGAACCGCGGACACTTCGGAATGGGGTTCAAAGAGGGTATGGAGTATAATTTTACCGTCACCGCACGCCGTCACTACTCCGAGTCGCCCGATGCTCGCATCCGCGTGGAACTGGTGGGTAGCGACAACGAGGTAATCAACCGCAAGACCATTACTATTGCTTCCGACGAGTGGAAGAAATACACCGCCACGCTGAAGTCAAACAAGACAGACCAGAAGGGAATGCTCCGCATATTCCTCGAGACACCGCAGGGCGTTGACATCGACCACGTATCGCTCTTCCCGGCGGACAACTGGAACAACCTGAGAGCCGACCTTGTGAAAGACCTTGCCGACCTCCATCCTGGCATTTTCCGCTTCCCGGGCGGTTGCATCGTCGAGGGTACCGACCTCGCTTCACGCTACCAATGGAAGAACTCCGTAGGCCCTGTTGAGAACAGACCACTCAACGAGAACCGCTGGAACTACACCTTCCCGCACCGCCTCTATCCTAACTACTACCAGAGTTACGGACTTGGTTTCTATGAGTTCTTCCTCTTGTCGGAGAAGATAGGTGCTGAACCGCTGCCAGTAGTAAGCGTGGGACTTGCATGTCAGTTCCAGAACGACGACATCTGCGCACATGTGTCGCTCGAAGAACTGCAACCTTACATCGACGATGCACTCGACCTCATCGAGTTCGCTAACGGCTCTACCGACACAAAGTGGGGAAAACTGCGCGCAGAGATGGGACATCCCGCTCCGTTCAACCTGAAACTGATTGGCGTGGGCAACGAGCAGTGGGGCGAACTGTACCCTGTAAGACTCGAGAAGTTCATCAAGGCGATACGCGCAAAATATCCTGACATCAAGATTGTGGGCTCTTCTGGTCCATCACCCGACGACAAGGACGGCAAGGAGTTTACCTACGGATGGGAGCAGATGCGCCGACTGAAGGCCGACCTCGTTGACGAGCACTTCTATCGCAGCCCCGAGTGGTTCCTCAGTCAGGCAGGACGCTACGACAACTACGACCGCAAGGGACCGAAGGTGTTTGCCGGCGAGTATGCGTGTCACATCTCTGGAAGCGAAGAGCCGGCACCCGCTGCCGAGCCAATGAGCAAAAACACGTTCAACGCAGCACTCTGCGAGGCAGCGTTCATGACAGGACTGGAGCGCAATGCTGATGTTGTTCACATGGCCACCTACGCACCGCTGTTCTCTCATGTCGATGGATGGCAGTGGCGTCCCGACCTCATCTGGATGGACAACCTCACCACCGTGCGCACTCCAAACTACTATGTGCAGCAACTCTATGCCACCAACGCCGGTACCAACGTGCTGCAAATCACGGAGAACAAGAAGCCTCTCGAAGGACAGGACGGCATGTATGCCTCGGCAGTCTTTGACAAGCCATCGGGCGACTACATCGTGAAGATTGCCAACACCAACGCCACCGAGCGCACCATCGAGGTGACATTCAAGGGCATTAAGAGTCTTGGCGAGGGCACAGTGACATCTATCCACGACGGCAATCCCGATGCCTTCAACTCGCTCACCGATAAAAACAAGGTGACACCGAAGACCTCTAAGGTAAGCGCCGGCGGCAACATCCTGCGTGTCAAGATACCTGCAAAGACCTTCTCGGTATATCGCTTCTAATCAAAGGTATATCTTTCGGCATCCGAAAGATGGCTTTTCGCAATGCGATTGATGGCTTTTGGCACTCCCATTGATGCCCTTTCGCAATGCCAATAACCATAAAACGCGGAACGAAGCATAATGTTTCGTTCCGCGTTTGCATTTTATGTAAAGCGATGTATTGTTTTCCTTTCCCTACAACAGTCCGTTAGTGCCAAGCAGATAGAGCAGCAGATAGCCCATAACCATGCTTATCACACCCATTATGATGCCTATCTTCACCATGTCGTTCTGCTTAACGAGGTTGGTTGAGAATGCCAACGCATTAGGCGGTGTTGATATCGGGAGTATCATAGCACTCGAAGAGGCAACGGCAATGCCGATGAGCACCGTCGGTGTTCCACCGATGGCACCGAGTTTCTCGCCCATTCCCGTACATACAACGAGCAGTATCGGCATGAGCAGCGCTGCCGTAGCGGAGTTGCTGATGAAGTTGGAGAGCAGGTAGCAGATAAGTCCCGAAACCACCAGAATGAGCACCGGCGACCACATTCCGAAAGGAATGCTCTCAACAGCATTGGCTGCCAGACCTGACGCATTGAGCGCGTCGCCCAGCGCGAAACCACCAGCCACCATCCAGAGCACGCTCCAGTTGATTTCCTCAAGGTCGTACTTGTTGATAATTCCAGTAAGGGCAAACACCATGAAAGGTATCATAGCCACGGTGTTCGAGTTCACTCCAGTGTATTTGTCGAACAGCCACAGCAGCACGGTGATGATGAATGTCACTATCACAACATAGGTCTTCCAGTCTTTCTTCATCTTTCCCTCAATCTCGAGTTTCACCGTTTTCTGGGTGAAGGGGAACAGTGAGCGCAGCAGTAGCCACCCTATGAACAGCAGCACAAGCACCAGCGGGAGCATGAACATCACCCACTCGCCGAAGCCGAGGTTCATGTTCAGTCCCTCAGGGTCGTTGAGATACTTCAGTGCAATGGTGTTAGGGGGCGTTCCGATAGGAGTTGCCATACCGCCAAGGTTGGCTGCCACGGGAATAGAGAGTGCCAAGGCGATGCGCCCCTTGCCCTCTGGCGGCAACTGCTTGAACACCGGCGTGAGGAACGTCAGCATCATGGCTGCCGTAGCGGTGTTGCTGATGAACATCGAGAAGATGCCCGTTATCAGTATGAATCCTAACAAAACATTGTTGCTCTTTGTGCCGAAAGGCTTGAGCAACACCTTTGCCAACTGTGCGTCAAGGCCTGTTTTCGTGGCGGCGATGGCAAGCACGAAACCACCGATGAACAGCATGATGATTGGGTCGGCAAACGAAGCCATAATCGACTTGTAGGGCAATGGCTCGCCCACATCGCCCGTCATGAAGAACTTAAAGGCACTGTTGGATGTGGTGAGCAGCATCACCACGATTACCGCTATTGATGTTGCCCACGACGGCACCACCTCGAATATCCACATCAGAGTGGCGAAAACGAAGATTGCAATGATGCGCTGCTGCACCACGGTGAGGTTCTGTATGCCGAAACTCTCGGTAGGCAGGTTCCACACTATCAGCGTCACGGCAAGCGTGATGAGCGCAAGGATAAGTTTCTTCAGTACATGCGAGTCGCTGCTTCTTTTCTCTTTCTTCGCCTGGTGGTATCTCTCCACAAGGTGAAATCCTGTAAAAATCTTAAACATATCTTATCAATAAAAATCCCTTCTGCCAAAAACGACTGCAAAGATACTTAAAAAAAAGACACCAAAGATATGAAAACGACTCTATTTTCACATCTTTAGTGTCAATTGTATGCTAATTTGTTTCAGCGTCTGCCATATTGCAATCTCTACTTGGCAAATGCTGTCAAACATCAACCGCAATGGAAGTAGTTTTGCACAAGTTGTTTTATGGCATCGTGGTTGTTCTCGATGTCGCGGCGCAGTGTCCTGTCGTCATAGGCGCGCAACTGACTTATTATGCCGTCAATCATGGCCTTGCTGAACACGCCTTTTGCCTCATAGACAGCACGTTGGCGCTCAAGACAGTCGGCAGAGGCGCAACAACTGTCGGGCAGTTGTGCCAGTTTCTCCAGTTTGTCGGCGTTGGCAACGTCGTGGATGTTCACATTGACGTATGTGCGCTCTGCCACTTCGAGCGCGTTCTCCATCTCAAAACCGTGACGGCATGCCACACAAAGGCCTGCCATGAGTTGATAGAGGTCGGCACTGCCGTCGGGCGAGCGCATCTCCACTGTCTGCTTTGCACTGGTGTCTATGTTCGTTTCTGGCTCCAACGGGTTGGCTGCATGGCAAAGGTCGATGCCGGCAGTCCATCCTAAAGGCACTCTGACGAGCACACTTCGGTTGCGGTCGCCCCAGCAAACGTTTGTAGGCGCTTCCTGATGGGGCACCAGACGGAAGTAGGATGTGGGATTCTTGTTGCCGAAGGCGGTGATGCTCTCCGCCAGGTCCATCATTCCCGCGATGGCCTTGCGTGCTGCCTCGCTCAGCACTCCGTTCTCCACCATCTGGTTCTTCTCGCCCTTCATCAGGCGCATGTGGATGTGCAGTCCGCTGCCTGCCTTGCCCACAGTAATCTTCGGGGCGAAGGTGACGTTGAGGTCCATCTTGTATGCCAGGTTCCTTATCACCCACTTAGCCAGCATCAGTTGGTCGGCAGCACGCTCAGCATAGACGGGCAGGAACTCTATCTCGTTCTGCTCGAACAGCAGACCGTCCTCGGTGAAGTTGCCCACCTCGGAATGTCCGTACTTTATTTGTCCTCCCGTCTGCGCTATGTAGAGCATGCACTTCTGGCGGAAGTCATTCATCTTGGCGTAAGGCGACGACTCATGATAGCCGTGCTGGTCGATGGCGGGGAAACGGGCGCTGTCCTCTGTGATGACATAATACTCCAGTTCGCCCATTGCGTGGAACTCCATTCCCGTCGTCTCACGGAACGCCTGACATGCCTTCTTCAATGTTTGCTCAGGCGCGGAAGCCAGCGGCTGACCGTCCTTGTCAAAGTAACTGCACAGCATGCAGAGCGTAGGAATCTCGGCAAAGGGGTCGAGGAAGGCGGTGCTGAAGCGCGGCAACACATAGAGGTCACTGCTTCCTGCCTCGATAAACGAGAAGAGGCTCGACCCGTCAACACGCTCACCGCATGTCAGGATGGTCTCCAGGTAAGCCTTGTTTGAGATTACGAAGTTGAGCGTTTTCAGTTTTCCGTCACCGCCGGGATACATGAAATTCACCATTTTGACATCATTGTTCTCGATGAACCTTATGATGTCGGCCTTAGTGAAGTCCTCTGCGGGTTTCTGCAAGAATGCCACAACAGGGTTGGCATTCATCATCAATTCTGCTTTTGCCATAGTATTTTCAATAGTTAGCGGGCTTTCAGGCTCTCTTCAGCACACGTTTTGCACCTCTAAAGCCGTCCTTCCCGAAGTATTATTAATGATTTAAGGTTTAACAGGGGCAAAGATAGCGAAAAAATAATGATTATCACAACGAATTACAAGAAAAAGTTCAAAGCGAATACTATCTTTCCAGTTTATATACTAATCTTTTTATTTACTAGTCTTTGCAAACGCATTGTATTGTATGATGCTTCAAGTTAAGATTTTGTTAGGCTTGTTGGTAATGATAGATGATGCGCATACACAACAGTGTGCTTCGTTTTTTCATCGTTTTTTAACACTTTTTATTTGGAGCGTGCTCTTTCATTTCTTATCTTTGCAGTAAGAAAACGAGTTACGAAGCATTATATAATTAATTGAAAACTCATATTTCACACATCATGAAGAAAACAATAGCAACAATACTGTTCGCTTCGGTTACGATAAGTGCAGCAGCACAATGCGCAGACAGCACATGTGTAAAATGCCCAGAGCATGAGAAAACCTGTGCATGTAATAAAGACGCGAAGTGCAACAAGTCATCAACAGATGAAAACAAGAATATTCCAGCCCAGTATCCTGGTGGAGTGAAGGCCTTGACTGAGTATTTGGGAAACAACATTAAATATCCTGAACTAGCAGATAAATACGGTGTAGAGGGAAGGATTGTTATGCATTTCATAGTTGAAAAGGATGGTTCGCTGTCGAATATTACGGCAAGTGACTGTCAGATAAATCGCTTCATCACCACAAAGTTCGCACAAGAGCCAGAGGCAAAGCAAAAGAAGTTGAAGGAGCAGTTTGCCCTTTTGTTTGCCAAAGAGGGTGCACGAGTAATAAAATCGATGAAGAAATGGACACCTGGAATGATTAATGGGGTTCCCGCAAGTACAAAATATACTTTACCTATAACATTCAACAATCCCTACAAGTGATATAATTACTGCACAAGAGCAGCATCGTGAGAATCAGCATTATCTCCTATATATTTAGGACGCTATAAGTTCCGTTATAAGAAAATAAAACAAATCCCCGTAACTCTTGTCATGATAGTTGCGGGGATTATTTCTTTTTTACCAAAAGCCACGATTGGGTGACTTCAATCGAAGGAATCAACGGTTAAAGACTCTCTTTCAGAATCTCCGTCACATCCTCAGGCGAGAGGTCGAGATAACCAGCGGGATAGATGACGGTGGTGCTGGTGATATCCGGAATCATTTCGGCAGTAGCACCAAGTTCGCTGATGGTCAGCGGAAGGCCTATCTCCACCATCCAGTCCTTAAGAGCCTGCAGACCTTTTTCTGCGACTTGCTCGTCAGTCATGCCCTCGCCACTTATGTTCCACACGTTCTTGGCAAAACGAACAAACTTGGGAAGACCATTCTTCATGGCACGATGATAGTAGGCCATCGATACTGAAGCCAACGCATAGCCATGAGGGGCGTGTGTCCATGCGCCCACGCTGTGGCCAATCATGTGTACCATCCAGTCTTGTTTCTTGCCTAATCCAATGAGAGTGTTCAGCGCCCATGTTGCTGTCCACATGATGTTGGAGCGGGCTTCATAATCTTGAGGATCCTTCACGGCGATGCGACTGCTATGGATGACTGAACGCATCAAACCCTCAGCAAGGTAGTCACTGGTGTTATCGTCGAAGTCGCTAAAGTATTGTTCCATGATGTGGTTCATGATGTCGTAGATGCCAGCCTTCATCTGGTTGCCTGGCACGGTCATTGTGAAGCGCGGGTTCAGTATGGAGAACTTCGGCATAAGACGGTCGTCGAACACATGCCCCACCTTAAAGGTGTGTTCAGCATCGGTAATCACAGTTCCAGCATTCATCTCTGAGCCTGTTCCAGCCATCGTAAGGATGCATCCCACCGGCAGCAAGCGCTGATCTTCAGCAGGGTTCTGCTGCTTCAACCAGAACTGATCCCAGTAATCGCCCTTGTAGAAGACAGATGCCGCTACGGCTTTCGAATAGTCGCATACGCTGCCACCTCCCAAGGCGAGGATCAGGTCGATATCGTTCTCGCGGGCTATCTTCACACCCTCGTTTAGTTTCTCCAACGTGGGGTTGGTCATCACGCCAGGATTCTCCACGATGGTCTTGCCGGCCTCCTTGAGAATAGCCACAACTTGGTCGTAGATACCGTTGCGTTTCACGCTGCCACTACCATAGTTGAGCAGCACATTAGGCCCGTAATGGGTTAACTCGTCCTTGAGGAAGTTCAAGGACTCTTCACCAAAATAAAGTTTAGTGGGATTGTAATAAGAAAAGTTTCCTTGCATAGTAGTCTTTATTTGTTTATTCGCGTATGATTTCTTGGCTGCGATTCATATTCTGTTATTTGTAATTAGCGCATCGTTATGCGTCTGCAAATGTTTTTCCGTCATCTAACCGAACCTGAAGTTTGTCATACTCACAGTGGAAATCATTCTTCAGACGGTCCAAATAACGTCTGCACTCCCATTTGCACATCGGGAGGTCGTGGAGCAAATAGTTGCCGCAGGTCTGTGGTTCCGTAGCAGGCACCTTCTCCTGTGTGATAATCCACTCCAGGCACTGTATCGTCAACTCCCGCATGTCCTGCACCGTGTAGTCGCCAGTCATTATGATATACATGCCCGTAAGGCATCCCATAGGCCCCACATACACCACGTCGTCTTTAACTGAAGAATTGCGGAACCAGGTAGCCATCAAGTGTTCTATGCTATGGATGGCAGCAGGGGCAACTGCTGGTTCTTTGTTCGGTTCTGTTATTCGAAGGTCAAAGGTTGTAAATCCTTTGTCTTGTCTCGACACATAGATGCCTGGCTTCAGCCGGGTGTGGTCGATTGTGAAACTCTGTATTACTTCCATCTTTATTATAATTATATTTTCCGCATTGTATGCAGTATGTAAATCTTATTAATCTATTTGCAAAAGTAGTGATAATTCATGAAACATCCTTATTTTGATGCCAGCATTTGAGAATTATTATGAAAAAAGTGATTTGTATATTAGTCACATGTGTCTGCTGTCAAACATTAATATCATTGTTCATCCATAACAAGTGCTAACATAATGAATTTCTTGAGAAAATACTCTAAATAATTTGCCAATAATAGTATTTTCCCCATTTGCAACCCTGTTGCAAATTATTTTTCGTACCTTTGCAAATGAATTATTATACTTAACAAAGTAATTGAGAATCTTGAAATCGTAAAATTGTCCAATAAACCCATGCTACATTATATCGAAAAATACTTTGACGCGCTGATAATGATGCTCGCCGAGATGGCTCCTTACCTGCTTTTGGGATTCTTCTTCGCAGGACTGCTGCACGCCTTTGTGCCTAAAAGCATCTACCGCAAGCACCTCGCGCCACGCAACATGAAGAGTGTGGTGAAGGCGTCACTGCTCGGCATCCCTCTGCCTCTGTGCTCCTGCGGTGTCATTCCGACGAGTGTGGGACTGCGCCGCGAAGGTGCATCGCACGGCGCATGCACCAGTTTCCTCATCGCCACGCCGCAGACGGGTGTCGATTCCATTGCTGCCACCTACTCGCTCATGGGACTTCCCTTCGCCATTGTGCGCCCCATCGCGGCACTCTTCACCTCGATGTTCGGCGGATGGCTCGTAAACAAGTTCGCCCGCGAGGACGAAACGCTCTCTGAAGAGACTACCAAGGAAACCGCGGAATGTAGTTGCGACCACCAGCAAACGCCAAGCGCCAATCACCCGTCGCCCACCCTATGGCAACGATTCACAGGAGCCATGCGCTATGCCTTTGTCGAGATGCTGCAAGATGTGGGCAAGTGGCTCGTAATGGGACTGCTCATAGCAGCACTCATCACCGTCGCCGTGCCCAACGAATGGCTCGCCGCGCTCCACGATTATAAACTGCTGAACATGCTCATAGTGCTCGCCGTGGCTATTCCTATGTACGTCTGCGCCACGGGAAGCATACCCATCGCCGTGTCGCTCATGGCGAAGGGACTAACGCCAGGTGCCGCACTGGTGCTGCTGATGGCTGGTCCTGCCGTGAACAGCGCCTCGATGATTGTTGTGGGAAAGGTGTTCGGACGACGCACGTTGCGCCTCTATCTCACCGCCATCATCACGGGTGCCATAGTGTTCGGACTGTGCATCGACTACCTGTTGCCGCAACAGTGGTTCCAGGTGAGCGGCATGATAATGAGCGGTGGGCACTGCGCCCACTGCCTCGGCACAATGGACTGGGTGTGGATGGCGCTCTTCTTGCTGCTCCTTGCCAATGCCTTCATCGACCGTCTGCGCCATTCTCATCGCATGGCAAGCAGTAGCGAGCAAGAGGAAGACAACAAGAGCAACACCAACATCACCACCTACGACGTGAAGGAAATGGCATGCAACCACTGCAAGGCAAACGTCGAGAAAATCATCAGTGCCATCGATGGAGTGGAGAGCGTGGAGGTTGACCTCGTGAAAGGCATCGCCTACGTTCACGGACAGCATGACCACAGCGAGGTGGAACGGCAAGTAACCGCCAATGGCTACCCCACCACCCGCATAGAGTAGCCATTCACCGCAACATAAGCATTGCAAGAATCGGCCCACCCACAGTCCCCCGCCCCTTTATGTTCCCCTCGCCCCTTGGAGAGGGGTTAGGGGTGAGGCTTGGGGGTTAGGGGTGAGGCTTTGGGGATAGGGGTGGGGTCGGCGATATAAAGAAAGGAGATAGTGGTGAAGTTTAAATTAAAGGAGTGATATATAGGAAAAGACGAAAAACAAGGAATGTAAGCCAGAAATAGTGGTTCGCAAACTAAAATAGCCTATATTGGTGAGTAATATAGGCTATTTTACTCAGCAATGTAGGCTATTTTGGTAAAAAAGACATGCCGTTCCGGCAGTCTGTTTACACTCCGTTGCTATTCCACCGTAACGCTCTTAGCGAGGTTTCGGGGCTGGTCAACGTTCTTGCCCTTGCAAACGGCGATGTGATAGGCCATCAGTTGCAGAGGGATAGAGGCGATGAGAGGCTCCAGACACTCAAGGGTGTCGGGCAGTTCGATTACCTCGTCGGCAATCTTGCTTATCGTGTCGTCGCCTTTGCTGACAAGGGCAATCACCCTACCCTTGCGCGCCTTTATCTCCTGAATGTTGCTCAGCACCTTCTCGTACATAGCATTGTGGGTGGCAATAACCACCACAGGCATGTCGGAGTCGATGAGTGCTATTGGTCCGTGCTTCATCTCGGCAGCGGGATAGCCCTCGGCGTGTATGTAACTGATTTCCTTTAACTTCAACGCACCCTCCAAGGCGACGGGATAACTGAATCCGCGGCCGAGATAAAGGAAGTTGCGCGCGTATGTGAAGGTGCGGCTGAGGTCTTTCACACGGTCGTTAACCTTCAGCACCTCTTCAATTTTCTCGGGCATGGCAGCCAGTTCTTTCACCACCTTAGCATAGTCGGCAGGCGCCACGGTGCCGCGTTCCTTGCCCAATGCGAGAGCCAGCATGACAAGCACCGTAACCTGGCCGGTGAACGCCTTGGTAGAAGCAACACCAATCTCGGGTCCCACGTGGATGTACGAACCTGTGTTCGTGGCGCGCGGTATGCTCGAACCGATGGCGTTACAGATGCCGTAGATGAAGGCGCCGCGCTCCTTTGCCAGTTGCACGGCAGCCAGAGTGTCGGCAGTCTCGCCACTCTGCGAGATGGCAATCACCACGTCCTTATCGGTAACCACGGGATTGCGGTAGCGGAACTCGGAAGCATACTCCACCTCAACAGGTATGCGGCAGAAGTTCTCTATGAGTTGCTTGCCTATCAGTCCCGCATGCCACGACGTTCCGCATGCCACAATGACGATGCGCTCGGCAGCCCGCAGTTGCTCCTTATAGTCGATGACGGCACTCAGCGTGACGTTGTCTGCCTCGACGTTGATGCGCCCGCGCATGCAGTTGGTAAGGCACTCGGGCTGCTCGAAAATCTCCTTCAGCATGAAGTGCGGATAGCCGCCCTTCTCTATCTGACCGAGACTGATATCTACGGTCTTCACCTCTGGCGACAGTTTCACGTTGTACATGTTCACCACCTGCAGGTCTTCACCACGACGCATCACGGCGATGTTGCCGTCGTCGAGATAAACCACACGGTCGGTATATTCGATGATTGGACTGGCATCAGAACCAAGGAAGAACTCATTCTCGCCGATGCCCACCACGAGTGGGCTCTGCTTACGTGCCGCCACGATGGTGTTGGGGTCGTTCTTGTCAACTATCGCTATGGCGTAAGCACCTATCACCTCGTGAAGAACCAGTTGCACGGCGGTGAGAAGATCCACCGACTTGCGCTGCATTACATACTCAACGAACTGGACCAGCACCTCGGTGTCGGTGTCGCTGCGGAAGGCGATGCCCTTCTCTTGCAACTTCTTCTTCAGGTCGGCATAGTTCTCGATGATGCCGTTGTGAATTATCGCGAGGTTCTTCGACTCCGAGTAGTGCGGGTGCGCATTACGCGACGACGGCTCGCCATGCGTTGCCCATCGTGTGTGCGCTATACCTATGGTGCCCGTGATGTCCTTCTCGGCACAATAGTTCTCAAGGTCGCTCACCTTGCCTTTAGTCTTATACACATTGAGGTCGCCGTCAGCATTAAGCAGCGCCACTCCAGCACTGTCGTAACCACGATACTCCAGTCTTCTTAAACCTTTGATGAGGATAGGATAAGCATCCCTATCACCCAGATAACCTACTATTCCACACATATTCCGTTATTTGTTACAATATTCAAAGTTCAAAGTTCAAAGTTCCAAGTTCCAAGTTCAAAGTTCCAAGTTCCGCTC
>DGTS01000030.1 GCA_002394385.1 Prevotella sp. UBA4330 | reverse complement strand
TTAGCAGCGTATTGTTTCTTTCCAAAGAAGCCAAGCATCGCTTGCGAAAAAGCCATAGACACACAACTCACCCTATTCTGAATTCGTCGAACTCACGTTATTTATATTGTAGGGAAACCAAAATAGGCTATATTAGTAAGTAAAATAGGCTATATTAGTGAGTAAAATAGGCTATTTTACTTTTCTGCTGGCATCATATACCATTGTGATTGATATTCATATTAATGCTCTTTTGCGGTCTGAATTATGAATAATTAACAAATGTAATTGCTAAAGTGTTAGTTTAAGACAATAAAGTATTATGGATTTGAGGTAATTTGTTATAACTTTGCAAGCAGTAAATCATACTACAATCTACCTCATAAATGAAGAACGTTTTATTTTTGTTTCTTTACCTCTTTGCAGCACTCACAGCAAGTGCGCAGATAAGGGGAAACTGTATTGAAGTCACGGTGACGCCCGACCATAAGGACTGGACTTACAAGGTGGGCGAGAAAGTGACATTTAAGGTTTGTGTGCTCCGTTCGGGTACTCTGTTAGACAATGCTGTCATTGACTATGAGGCTGGTCCTGAGATGTACCCAGAAGTAAAGAAAACAGGCGTGACACTTAAAGATGGCACAATGACATGGACGGGCACCATGAAGCAACCAGGTTTCTATCGTCTGCAAGTGACGGCACATGTGGGAGGCAAAGATTACAAAGGCGCGTGCGGAGCGGCTTTCTCTCCGGAGCAACTGCAACCGTCAACGGTGATGCCGAAAGACTTTGAGGAGTTCTGGCAGAATGCGATAAGCGAGGCACGCAAGACGGACCTCAATCCCACCAAACGACTGTTGCCCGAGCGATGCACCAAGGACGTGAATGTGTATGAAGTGTCGTTCCAGAACATTCTGCCCAACTATCGCATGTATGGCATCCTCTGTGTTCCTGTGAAGGAAGGTAAGTATCCTGCTCTGTTAAGGGTGCCTGGTGCCGGCGTACGCCCGTATGGAGGCGATGTATATACAGCATCGCAAGGGGCTGTGACGTTGGAAATCGGTATTCATGGAATACCTGTTACTATGGAGCAGAAAGTCTATGACGATGTGTATAGCGGGGCATTGTCGGGATATTGGGAATTCAATATGGACAACCGCGACAAGCACTATTACAAGCGTGTAGTGATTGGCTGCATCCGTGCACTCGACTATATAGAGCAATTCACCCCATGGAATGGTAAAGAACTGGGTGTGTCTGGCTCAAGTCAGGGAGGTTTCCTCACGCTTGCAACAGCAGGACTTGACAAACGCATAACATATTATGCGCCAGTGCATGCAGCCCTTTGCGACCACACAAACTCCCTGAAGGGCATAGCATGTGGATGGCCACATTATTTCTATTGGAATAAGGGAAAGGGAATGGAGAAGCAAATAGAGGTTTCTCGCTATTACGACGGCGTGAACTTCGCACGACTCATTACCGATAAGCAGAAGGGATGGTTCTCGTTCGGATATAACGACGACGTGGTGCCCCCAACAACGGCATGGGCAACATACAACACAGTGAAAGGACCGAAGGAGATTTCGCCATATCAGGCCACATGGCATTTCTGGCACCAGGAGCAGTGGGACGAATGGGAAGACTGGATGTTGAAACAAATGAATATAAAATAACAATCTAAATATGAAAAAATTACTAATGACTGCAATGGTGGTGGCAACTATAGTTGCATGCACAGCAAAACAAAATGTGGCAGAGCAGACAGGTGCCCAGCAACTGGCTGAACGTCTTGATTCTATTCAAAAGAAAGGTATCATGTTCGGACATCAAGACGATCCGTTCTATGGCGTTACATGGGAGTATCAGAACGACAGCAGCGACGTGAAGAACGTATGTGGCGACTATCCTGCCGTGATGGGCTTTGAACTTGGCGGCATCGAGATGGGCGATGCAAAGAGTCTCGACAGCGTGCCTTTCACCAAAATCACACAGGAGATAATCAATCACTATAACCGTAGCGGCATCATCACTATCAGTTGGCACCCACGCAACCCCGTGACAACCATTGACGGCGGCGGTCCTGCAGGACAGAAGTTCCCCGAAGGAACAGCATGGGACGTTACCGACTCTACAGTCGTTAAAAAGATTCTCCCTGGCGGGGCATTCCATGAGAAATTTGAGACATGGATGCAGCGTTTGTCTGACTTCCTTGCCACGCTGAAAACTGCCGACGGAAAGAAGATACCTGTTATTTTCCGTCCTTGGCACGAGAACTCTGGCTCATGGTTCTGGTGGGGAGAGGCTCTCTGCTCAGTTGAAGAGTACAAAGCATTGTGGAATATGCTGCAAGACAAACTCAATGCCGACGGTTTTGACAACCTTCTGTGGGCTTACTCGCCAGGAATGCAGGACAACCTGACAGCAGAACGCTTGATGGTGCGTTATCCCGGTGACGACCGTGTTCAGATGATAGGACTTGACGGCTACCAGTGGAAACCAGAGGAGAAGGACAAGTTCATAGAGCGTGGCAAGCAGAACCTTACCGTTCTTTGTGAGGTTGCTAAAGAGCATAACCTTATTCCTGCACTTACCGAGTGCGGCATGAAGAATCTGACAGAGCCAACATGGTGGACATCTACCTTGCTTCCAACAGTAAAGGGTTTCCCCATCTGTTACATGCTTGTGTGGCGTAACTACAAAGAAGAGTTCTTCGGACCTTATCCTTCACATCCCACTGCACCTTACTTCAAGGTTTTCTATGCAGATGACACGACATTATTCCTGAACGACATTAAATAAGCATTATTATATCATGACAGACTTTGCAAAGAGGGCTGAGGCATTGCGCGCTCGCCATGAGGAACTGCTCACACAGAAGAATGAACCAATGGAGTGGGGCAACGGTATTTACACAAAATACAAGAACCCTATCATAACAGCAGAACACACGCCGCTGGAGTGGCGTTATGATTTTAACGAGAAAGACAATCCGTACCTAATGCAGCGCATCATGATGAATGCAACGCTGAACTCGGGTGCAATAAAATGGAACGGCAAGTATCTTCTTGTTGTACGTGTGGAGGGTGCAGACCGCAAGAGTTTCTTCGCTGTGGCCGAAAGCCCCAACGGAATAGACAACTTCCGCTTCTGGGAAGAACCGATAACTATGCCGGAGGACATCATTCCCGCAACGAATATCTATGACATGCGCATCACGGCGCATGAGGATGGATGGATTTATGGAATCTTCTGCGCCGAGCGCCATGACGACTCGATGCCTGGTGACCTTAGTGCGGCAACAGCAACAGCGGCTATAGCACGAACAAAAGACCTGAAGACATGGGAGCGTCTGCCCGACCTGAAGACAAAGAGTCAGCAGCGCAACGTTGTTCTGCACCCAGAGTTTGTTGACGGCAAGTATGCTCTCTACACACGTCCTCAGGATGGTTTCATCGATACCGGCAGCGGTGGCGGCATCGGCTGGGCACTCGTTGATGACATTACCAATGCTGAGGTAAAGGAAGAGAAGATTATCAATGCCCGTCACTATCACACCATTATGGAGGTGAAGAACGGCGAGGGTCCTCACCCGATAAAGACACCTAAGGGATGGCTGCATCTTGCTCATGGCGTGCGTGGATGTGCCAGCGGTCTCCGCTATGTATTATATATGTATATGACAGCACTCGACGACCCCACACGTGTGATTGCCCAGCCGGGAGGTTACTTCCTTGTTCCTGAGGGATGGGAGTACATCGGTGATGTGATGAATGTGGTGTTTGCCAATGGTTGGATAGCAGATGAGGATGGCAAGGTGTTCATATATTATGCTTCGTCAGACACTCGCATGCATGTAGCCACATCAACAATCGACCAGTTGATTGACTACTGTATGAACACACCTCAGGACGGTCTTGCCACAGGTGCTTCAGTAGAAACAATCAAGGCACTTGTAAGAAAAAACAAGAACATTAAGTAACAAATAATTAATATCATATTAACACAAAACATTTATTTTATTTATGGCAAGTTTAAAAGAAAAAATTGGATACGCGCTTGGTGACGCTGCGGCTGGTGGTATTACATGGAAAATAATGTCCATCGCTTTCCCTCTGTTCTTTACCAGCGTGTTTGGTCTTACTGTTGCAGATACTGCTGCATTGATGCTCATCGCCCGTATGTTTGACGTGGTTACCGACCCGCTCATGGGCGCCTTGGCAGACAGAACACGGTCGAAATTTGGAACATACAGGCCTTGGCTTATTTTCGGAGCCATCCCCTTCGGACTGATATTCGCCCTTCTGCTTTATACGCCAGACTTCGGTCCTGTGGGCAAGCGCATTTGGGCATATACATTCTATCTGGTGATGATGGCCATGTACACGGCAGTTAATGTGCCTTACGGCTCGTTGCTTGGCGTGATGACCGACGATGACAACGAGAAGAACCAGTTCTCTTCATTCCGTATGGTGGGCGCTTATGCGATGGGATTCATCACACTCTTCGCCTTCCCATACGTTCAGAAAATAGTGGGTGGCAGCGAACAGCACCAGTACGCGGTTATTGGTATTGTGTTTGGCGCCATTGCCGCTCTTGGCACGCTTGCCTGTGGTTTGCTCACCAAGGAGCGTCTGAAACCAGTCAGAGCAGAGAAATTCTCTTTCAAGCCGTTTAAAGACCTGTTTAAGAACAAGCCTTGGATTTACCTTACGCTGATAGGTATATGTACTAACTTCTTTAATGGATTCCGCTATGCGGCTGCTGGCTACATGTTCGATTATGTGCTGGGTAAGGAAATCACCATCAGCAGCCTTATCATCAACTACACCGTGTTTATGACCTTTGGTGAGGTGACGTGTATGATTTTCGGCGGACTGTCTCCAAAGTTCACCCAATGGGTAGGCTCTAAGCGTAAGGCATTCATTTGGGCTGCTTTGATATGCGTGTTCTTCTCTGTATTGTTCTTCTTCATTCCAAGAGACCCGTCATACATTTGGGTGCTCATCGCCATTGTGGTGCTCACCTCTGTGGGCATTGGTCTCTATTCTCCGCTGCTTTGGTCGATGTATGCCGATGTTGCCGACTATGCCACAGAGAAGAACGGCACCTCTTCGACAGGTCTTATTTTCTCGTCGGGTACGATGGCTCAGAAGTTCGGCACCGCCATCTCTGGTTCGCTTGTAGTACTGCTGATGGGTATTGCAGGCTTCAGTTCTGGTACGATGTCTGTTAATGACAAGATTGTGCCAGAAGAAGGTGCTGTAAACGTGACCTATGTTGACCAAAAGGAGCAAAAGCAGTCTATGATTTCCATTAAGGGCGACGAGGCTGCTAAGTTCATGGAGTGGTCAACTCTTTCCAACGACGAAATCATTTCCAACGCTGATGGCAAGGTGGAGGTGAACGCTGACGGTCTGAACAAACTGAGAAACCGCATCGCCTCATTGTCTGGCGAAACACAACTGACAACAGTAGAAATGGACAAGAGCGGCAACAACACGGTGATAACGATAGAGAAAATGGACTCGGTTAGAACAATGGTATGGCTGCTGTTCTCCATCTTCCCCGCTATCTTTGCTTTGCTCATAGTATTCCTCACCAAACTTTATCCTATAAAGAAGTAAGCAATGAACGAGGCAATAAGAACCTTAAAGGCCGAGGTGCTCGATGTTCTCGAGAACAATATCCTCAGTTTCTGGCTTGACAACATGGTCGATAATGACAATGGCGGCTTCTATGGTCAGATGACTGGTGACGGAATACTCAAGCCAATGGCAGACAAGGGCGGCATCCTTAACGCCCGCATACTGTGGTCGTTCTCTGCTGCCTATCGTGTGTTGTCAAAGAAACCCCATGCGTCTGATAGGGCACAGAAGTATCTTGAGGCTGCCACACGCGCCAAGGACTATATACTTGAGAACTTCATCGACAAGGAGTTTGGCGGCACCTATTGGAGTCTTGACTACAAGGGCAATCCCAAGGACACCAAGAAGCAGTTCTATGCCATCGGGTTCATGATATATGGGTTGACTGAATATGCCCGTGCTACAGGCGACCGCGAGGCGTTGGAGTATGCTTTGCAACTTTTCGATTGTATCGAAGAACATTCGCTTGACACAAAGTATAACGGCTACATTGAGGCTTGCACCCGCGAATGGGGAGAGATAGCAGACATGCGCCTCTCGGAACTTGATGCCAATTTCCCCAAGTCGCAGAACACACACTTGCATATCATAGAGCCTTACACCAATCTCTATAGATGCCTGAAGGAGATGCAGGAGTCGGAGTCGTGCAACTATGTGCCGGCAATAGGCTCGGTGCTTCCTATAGGTACGGTTGTCGATAATGAGATTGTGCTCAGAGTGGAGTCGGCTCTTCGCAATCTTATCAACATCTTCACCGATAAGATACTCAATCCTGAGACCCATCATCTCGACCTTTTCTTCGATATGGATTGGACACGTGAGGCAGGAGCCCTTGAGAGTTACGGACACGACATAGAGTGCTCGTGGCTGATGCACGAAGCCGCTCTTGTTCTTGGCGACGAGGCTGTACTCAAGAAGGTGGAGCCTATAGTTCAACTTGTGGCTAAGGCATCTGAGAAAGGACTCAATGCCGATGGCTCAATGGTGCATGAGGCAAATCTCGACACTGGTTATGTTGACACCGACCGCCACTGGTGGGTTCAGGCAGAGAACGTTGTGGGATGGATAAACATCTATCAGTACTTTGGTGACGAGTCGGCTCTTCAGAAAGCACTTAGCGGATGGCAATACATCAAGGACAATCTCATCGACCGTGAAGGTGGCGAGTGGTTCTGGAGCCGCGACCCTGAGCGCAACATCAACCGCAAGGATGACAAGGCAGGCTTCTGGAAATGTCCTTATCACAACAGCCGCATGTGCCTTGAGATTATCGAACGCGAAATTTGTTGAACGTTGAGCGTTGAGCGTTGAGTGTTGAGCGTTGAGTGTTGAAGGTTGAGCGTTGAGCGATGTTAGTTTTGTGTATTAGTTAATCTAATGTCGCTCAACGCTCAACCTTCAACACTCAACTATTTTCGCTCAACGCTCAACCCTCAACTCTCAACCTTCAACTCTCAACCCTCAACTTAAAAAAGTTGCTTTTTGTTTTGTTATCCCGTTTTTTTCGTATAACTTTGCCGATTGTTTCAAGTTGTAGGGGCGAACCCTTGTGTTAGCCCGTAAATTATAGATATAAGATAACGTGACACAGAAGGAAGATATTAAGAATGCCGTAAATGTGATGCGGCAGGGTGGTGTGATTCTTTATCCCACCGACACCGTTTGGGGCATTGGTTGCGATGCAACAAACGAGGAGGCCGTAGCAAAGGTGTTCAAGATGAAGCAACGCGACGATTCTAAAGCGCTGATATGCCTTGTTGATTCGGATGTCCGCCTTGAGCGATATGTCAGGAATGTGCCAGAGGTTGCTTGGCAGGTGATGGAGTTTGCCACAAAACCCACAACGGTGATTCTTGACAATGCGGTCAATCTTGCGCCCAACCTTATTGCAGAAGATGGAAGCATCGCTATGCGTATCACGCGCGAGGAGTTCTCAAAGGAGTTGTGCTACCGTTTTCAGAAACCTATTGTCTCTACGAGCGTCAACATCAGCGGAATGCCTCCAGCACAGAATTATGCCGACATTGTGCCCGAACTAATCGAGGCTGCCGACTATGTGTGCTTTTCGCGCCGACAGGAGCACAAGCCCCACACACCATCGTGCATCATAAAGATAAAAGAAGACGGAGAGATTACTTTTATAAGAAAGTGACATGTCAGTAATGAAGAACATCATAGCATGGCGCGAGCGGCACGTCAGCGACCGCCAACTCACACTCCTACTCAGTTTCGTGGTGGGAGTGCTTGCTGCCGTAGCGGGTTATGTTCTTCACTGGATTATCTCCGAGATACAACTCTTGCTCACCGCAGGTTTTGATATCACGTCGTTCAACTGGCTCTATCTGGTGCTCCCCGTCGTGGGCATCTATCTCACGTCTCTTTTCGTGAGGTATATCGTTCGGGATGATATAGGGCACGGAATAACGAGAATACTATATGCCATCAGCCGCAAACGGAGCCGCATAAAGGGCCATAACTGCTGGAGTTCGGTGGTGGCGTCGGCCATAACTATCGGTTTCGGAGGTAGTGTGGGAGCCGAGGCGCCTATCGTTCTCACGGGTTCTGCCATCGGAAGCAACCTGGGCAAGTTGTTCCACATGGACAACAAGACGATGATGCTGCTCGTCGGTTGTGGCGCATCTGCAGCCATAGCGGGCGTGTTCAAGGCACCTATAGCAGGTCTTGTGTTCACTCTTGAGGTGCTAATGATTGACCTTACTATGGCTTCACTTCTGCCCATTCTCATCTCGAGTGTAACGGCCACATGCTTCACATATATCTTTGTCGGCTCGTCGTCGCTATTCTCTTTCCAACTCGATAACGACTGGCTGCTGGAGCGAGTGCCGGCAACGATACTGCTTGGTGTATGTTGCGGACTTCTCAGTCTTTGGTTTATCCGTGCCTCAAGCACCTTCGAGTGGGTGTTCGAGCGTTTGGGCAAAAACCACTGGGCGAAACTTGCGCTTGGCGGAGTGGTGCTTTCGTCGCTTATTTTCCTTTTCCCTTCGCTCTTTGGTGAAGGCTACGACAGCATCAGCATACTGCTCAACGGCAAGACAGAAGCCGACTGGGAGACGATAATGAACAACTCGCTGTTCTACGGGCACAGCGACCTCCTTATATTATATGTAGGACTTGTTGTGTTCTCGAAGGTGTTTGCCACTACGGCCACAAATGGCGGCGGCGGTTGCGGCGGTACGTTTGCGCCCTCGTTGTTTGTCGGTGCCTTTGGCGGTTTCTTCTTCTCTCGCCTTTGGAACATGTATCAGATAGGCGTTTATGTGCCCGAAAAGAACTTCTCTCTTCTCGGAATGGCTGGCGTGATGGCTGGTGTGATGCACGCACCTCTCACGGGCATATTCCTCATTGCCGAACTTACGGGCGGTTATCAGTTGTTTGTGCCGTTGATAATTGTGTGCATCTGCTCTTATCTTACCATCATTATCTTCGAGCCGCACAGTATCTACGGAATGCGACTTGCCCGTCAGGGACAACTCATTACCCATCACACCGACCGCGCCGTGCTCACTCTGATGAGTCTTGACAGCGTCATTGAGCGTGACGTGACACCCGTTTCGCCCGATATGGAACTTGGAAAACTAATCCACTTCATAAGCCGCAGCCGTATCAACATCATCCCTGTTGTAGATGATGCTGGGCAGTTGCTGGGCGAGATAGACGTCACTAAACTTCGCCACATCGTGTTCCGCACCGAACTCTACACTCATTTCCGCGTGTCGCAACTGATGACTCAGCCGCATGCCGTGCTCGGAGACAACGACCCGATGGACGAGGTAATGGAGAAATTCGACTCCACCGACGCCTCGATGCTTCCTGTCATCGACTCTGTTGGTCATCTGAAAGGCTATGTGGCACGTGCCCATCTCTACAACCAGTATCGTCAGATGGTGGCAGACATGTCTGCCGAGTAACTCGCTTGTGTCTCCTGACCCTCTCACTTGCATCTCCTGACCATCTCAGGAGACATTCCTGACCACCTCACCTTTATCTCCTGACCACCTTAGGAGACATTCCTGACATAGATATACCTCAAAAACTGAAAGTAGAGAGGGTCGTTTCGTTCCCGTTATAATTGCTTTTGTCAATCGTTTGCACAATCATTTAAGTTAAAATATTATAAAATATTTGACTGTGTGGGCACACAGCGTGAAATGCAAAAAAATAAAAAGAAAATAATTTGGATTGTTAAAAAAAATGGATTACTTTTGCAATCGTTATCCTGAAAACAATCTTTTTACCTTAAAAAAACTAATACCTATTGGAGATATGGAGCGATCAGCTGTGAAGCCTGTCGCTTTTTTTTTGCCCTTTTGTTAAGTGTCTTCGCTTAACAGTTAATCAATGTTTATCTTAGGCAACTATATACTATTTGACCCTATAAATGAAATGCTGTTTCGATAGATGTCGTAAGCAATGTTTCCCCGCCCCTGTAGGGGAGGGGATAGGGGTGGGGTCAGTAATATAAAGTAAGAATATAGAGGGACATGGAAGATATTGTGTGCGGGCAAAAACGCTGACCCCACCCCTGCCCCTCCCCTACAGGGGCGGGGAGTCAATAGCAAAGGGGGTAAATAGTATATAATTACCTTATCTTAAAGCATACGTCTATCATTCCCCAAGCATATCTTTGAGGACTCGAAAGCATATCCTTCGGGGTGCGAAAGGGCATCAATGGGAGTGCAAGAGGTATATCCTTCGGGGTGCGAAAGGGCATCAATGGGAGTGCAAGAGGTATATCCTTTGGGATGCGAAAGGATATCAATGGGAATGCGAAAGGTTATTCCTGAGTTTCCTTGAGTTCCTCTTCCAGCCCCTTAATCATGTTTTTCAGTTGTGCTATTCTTGCCGTAGCGTTGTTCGGGTGCTTCTCGTAGTAGGAGAGGGCAGAGGTGAAATACTCTAATGCCAAAGGCTTGTTGCCGTTGAACATATTGCAAAAGGCTATGCGATAGAGAGCGTCAGCCTTCTCGTTATCGTAGCAAACGTTCAGGTGCTGCTCGTAATATGGTATCGCTTCGGCATATTTCTCGCGGATGAAGTAACTCTCTGCGCATGTGAAGTAATAGACGCTGCGCTCGTGCGGGGCAAGGCCCTCGAGTTGGGGTATAGCCTCGCTGAGCAGTTTGCATGCCTCCTCGTAGTTCCACTCATAATAATGGCACACCCCCATGTAGGCGTGAAAGCGGGGATTCAGGTTGTACTGCTTGTCGAGACGGCTGAATATGAGCAGCGCCTCGTGATATTTACCCGATGAGAAATAGTCGAGAGCCATGCCCAGTTGTTCTGATGCCTCGCTCTTCTGGCGCTGGCGAGGCTGGGCATTTGCGGCGAATGCGAATACCATCAGGAGCAACACTATGAGCAGCGGGCGTTTCATTTGACGTAGAAATCAATAAGGTCGTTTATTGCCTTCTGGCATACTGGGCAGAACGTGGGGTTCTCGTTGGTGCGCATACGGCAGTCCTGCATCGGGCGGTAAACACCGTTGAGGCTATAGCCAGCACCCTCGTACACTCCTACAGCATCTGCATACTTCTTGTCTTCAGGCGTCGGTACGGGCGTCTTCTTGCCAATCATCTGCTCCCACTTGCCGTGAAAGTCCTTCAACGTGGTGATGTTGGGCTCCCAGGGTTCTATGTCTGCGGGATACATCGGTATCGGCTCGTTCTCGTAAGCATACTCGTCGGCAAGGCCTGCGAAACTATGCCCGAACTCGTGCACCACAACGGGCAATGTCTTTGCATGATGCGCGGCAGAGAGATTATATGAGTTTAATATGCCGCCACCGCCATACACCTCGGTGTTCACAAGCACTATGATGTGCTCGTAGGGCAATCCCGCCAGCACGTCGTGGAGTTTCTTCAGATGCAGAGTTGTGAGATAGCGGTTGTTGTAGAACGTGTCGAAATGCGATTCGAGTGGCGTTCGCTTCCATATACCTTTGCGCGGCACGCTTGTTCCGCTCTCTTCCGAAGCGGGCTCAACGGCAATTATGTTGAACACCTCTTTCCGGCTCTTGAACGGTTCGTGGCTGAACAGGGCGTCGATAGACCTCTTCACATCTTCTATATATATAGGCATTTCCTCGCGGGTGTAGCCTTCAGCCACGAACGCTATGTTTATGCAATGCGCCGTGTCTGCCGCCTGGAGCATTGTCTCGTAAGGAGTCTTGTGCTCGCCTATATGTCTTATGAGGATGTCTTTAGGATTCACAACGTGGGTCATGCTTGCAACCACCTCCCGTCGGTTGTTTCTCAGTTCCACCGTTATGTCAACGGTGTCCTTCGGCATTGGCACGAGGAAAACATTCTCGAATGCCTTGGTCGTGGTTTTTGCCTCGTCGGTGGTCAGCCACTCCTGAAACAGGGTGGAGAAAGAGTTCTTGTAGATAATGTCTCCGCTGGAGTGTGCTCTCACGATGACTGCTCCGTTGCCCTCTACGGGCACCTCCGCGAGATTCTTTCTTTTGCCGTACCATCGTGGCGACTGGTTCAGTTGGTCGAGGGAGATGTCTTGCCTCGAGGTGTTCCCCGAGAAGATATAGTCTATTCTCAACGTCTTGTCCTCGAAGTAGTTATCAAAGACCTGCGCCGTTGCTGCCTTTGCAACGATGCACATCAGTATTATGGCGAGTGTTCTCATATCATTTCGTTCTTTAGTATTTCTGCTTCTTCAACCATATCGATGATATACGGTCTGCTCCAGTCTTTCTCGTGATAGCGCACACCGTCGTATTCCAGAATGTCGATGTCCATCTCAATGAGGTTGTTCCGGCGTTTCTCTTTGGTGTCCTCACATTCTTTCTCAATCTCCTTGAATATCGTTTTGATTTCCTCCAGCGGCAGGGTGGTGAATGCTATGCCGACACAATTGGTGAATTTGGGCGACACTATGCCTATAGGGTCGGTCTCGACGAGGAACGTGAAGCGAACGTCGTCGCCGAAAAGTCCGAAGACGCGCGCCTTCATCCATATCACCCTGTCACTTGCCAAGGGAGAGTTGGTCCCGATGGCGAACAATATCTTTTTCTTTTCCATTATTCCTTTTTGAGGTCAAATTATTGATAATGACATGCAAAAATATGAAAAATAAACGAAAGATTGCCCATAAACGCAAATTATTAAACTAATTTTTGTAATTTTGCAACTATGGATATAAATAAGGTATTAAACAAACTGGGCATCGAGGAACTCAACCTGATGCAGCAGGAGACGTCAGACGCTATGCTGCATACGTCGAACGACGTGCTGGTGCTGTCGCCCACGGGAAGCGGAAAGACGCTTGCTTATTTGCTCCCTCTGGCCGAGCGGATGGATGCTGGCATCGATGATGTGCAGGCGGTGGTGATTGTTCCAGGCCGTGAGTTGGCGCTGCAGTCGCAACAGGTGCTTGCAAACATGGGCAGCGGACTGCGCTCGCAGGCACTCTATGGCGGCCGTCCCACGATGGACGAGCATCGGCTGATGATGAAGACGCGTCCCCAGATAGTCTTTGCAACGCCCGGAAGGCTTAACGACCACATCGACAAGGGCAACCTAAACGTGGAAAACGTAGAGTGGGTCGTTATTGACGAGTTCGACAAATGTCTCGAAATGGGCTTCCGCGACGAGATGAGCCGTGCCATGGAGAAGTTCTATAACGCCAAGAGGCGTGTGCTTCTCTCGGCTACCGAGGCAGAAGAGATACCGTCGTTCGTCAACATGGGCAGGGTGTCGCGTGTGGATTTCCTCATAGAAGACGAACAAGTGCCGGAGCGCGTGGGCATAAACATCGTGAAGAGTCCTGTGAAAGACAAACTCGACACGCTGCAGAGGCTATTGAGAAGTTTCGCCGACCAGAGCACCATAGTGTTCCTCAACTTCCGTGAGAGTGTGGAACGCACAGAGGAATACCTCAACTCTCTCGGTTTCTCTACAAGCGCCTTTCACGGCGGACTTGAGCAGGCACAGCGCGAGGCGGCACTCTATAAGTTCAGCAACGGCTCGGCAAATGTGCTGATAGCCACCGACCTCGCCTCCCGAGGGCTCGACATACCCGACGTGGAGAACATTGTGCATTATCACTTGCCGCTTGGCGAAGACGCCTACATACACAGAGTGGGGCGCACCGCCCGTTGGGACGCTATGGGCACTACCTATTTTATATTAGGACCAGATGAATATCTGCCCGAATATATTGTGGGTGAGCCGCAAGAGTATGCCATCCCCGAGCGGCTTCCTTCGCCGGCACCTCCCAAGATGGTCACTCTATATATAGGGAAAGGCAAGAAGGACAAAATCTCAAAGGTTGACATCGTAGGCTTCCTTTGCAAGAAAGGAGGGTTGGAGAAACAAGAGATAGGCAAGATAGACATCAAGGAGCGTTATTGCTACGTTGCTGTAGCCCGTAAGAGAGTGCGCGAAGTGCTCAGAAACGTGCAGGGTGAAAAAGTAAAAGGAGTGAAAACGCTAATTGAAGTTGTCAAATAGACATCTAAACCCCATATTATTCGTAAATTGTGATAAAATATTTGGTCATCTTACTGAATTTATGTAACTTTGCGCCGTTAATTATAAACTTAACAATAAACATAAAATACAAATGAAGAAGTACAATTTTAATGCAGGTCCTTCAATGCTTCCACGCGAGGTGATTGAAAATACTGCTAAGCAGATTTTAGACTTCAATGGCAGCGGTTTGTCGCTTGCTGAAATCAGCCATCGTGCAAAAGACTTCCAACCAGTGGTTGACGAAGCAGAAGCATTGGTAAAAGAACTCCTTGACGTGCCAGAGGGCTACAAGACAATCTTCCTCGGCGGCGGTGCTTCGCTCCAGTTCTGCATGGTGCCTTACAACCTTCTGATAAAGAAGGCTGCATATCTGAACACAGGTACATGGGCAAAGAAAGCCCTCAAGGAGGCAAAACTCTTTGGTGAGGTCGTTGAGGTCGCTTCGTCTGCTGCCGACAACTTCACTTATATTCCAAAGGGCTGGACTGTTCCTGAGGATGTTGACTATCTGCACATCACCACAAACAACACCATCTATGGTACAGAGATGCGCAAAGACCTCGATGTAAACGTTCGTCAGGTTGCCGACATGTCTTCAGACATCTTCAGCCGTCCGGTTGACGTTTCTAAATACGACATTATATATGCTGGTGCTCAGAAGAACCTTTCTATGGCAGGTGTGACCATCGTTATCGTGCGCGAAGACGCACTAGGCAAGGCAGAGCGCCCAATCCCTACAATGCTCGACTACCGCACACATACCGAGAAGGGCTCAATGTTCAACACTCCTCCAGTAGTGCCTATCTATACAGCACTCGAGAACCTCCGTTGGATTAAGGCTCAGGGTGGTGTTAAGGAAATGGACCGCCGCGCTCTCCAGCGTGCCGACATGCTCTATAGCGAGATTGACCGCAACAAACTCTTCAAGGGTACCGTTGCTGAGGAAGACCGTTCGGTAATGAACATTTGCTTCGTGATGAACGAGGAGTATGCAGAACTTGAGAAGCCATTCTTCGAGTTCGCTACATCTAAGGGAATGGTAGGCATCAAGGGTCACCGTTCGGTAGGTGGTTTCCGCGCAAGTTGCTACAACGCTCAGACAATAGAGGGCGTTCAGGCACTTATCGATGCAATGAAGGAATTTGAGGCAAATCATTAATACACTCGCGATATGAAAGTATTGGTTGCTACAGAAAAACCATTCGCAGCCGCTGCTGTCAATGGCATTAAGGAAGAGATTGAGGCAGCAGGCAACGAACTCGTCCTGCTCGAGAAATACACAGAGAAGGCTCAGTTGCTCGACGCTGTTAAGGATGCCGACGCAATGATCATCCGTTCGGATAAGGTTGATGCTGAGGTTCTTGACGCTGCAAAGCAGTTGAAGATTGTGGTTCGCGCTGGTGCTGGTTACGACAATATCGACCTTGCTGCCGCCACCGCACACAATGTTGTTGCAGAGAACACACCGGGACAGAACTCTAACGCCGTTGCCGAACTCGTTTTCGGACTTCTGGTGTTTGCCGTTCGCAACTTCTACAACGGCAAGAGCGGTTCAGAGTTGAAGGGAAAGAAACTTGGTATTCTCGCCTTCGGTAATGTTGGCCGCAATGTTGCTCGCATAGCAGAGGGCTTCGGAATGGAGGTTTACGCTTACGATGCATACTGTCCTAAGGAGGTTATCGAGAAGTCGGGCGTTAAGGCTGTCGATTCTCAGGACGCTCTCTTTGAGACTTGCGACATCGTTTCGCTTCACATTCCTGCTACTCCTGAGACAAAGGAGAGCATCAACTATGCACTTGTAAGCAAACTGCACAAGGGTGGCATTCTCGTAAACACTGCCCGCAAGGAGGTTGTCAACGAGCCAGAACTCATCAAGTTGATGACCGAGCGCGAAGATCTGAAGTTCGTCACCGACATCAAGCCAGATGCTGACGAGGAGTTCCAGAAGTTTGAGGGTCGCTATTTCAGCACTCCTAAGAAGATGGGCGCTCAGACGGCAGAGGCAAACATCAATGCCGGTATTGCAGCAGCAAAGCAAATCAACGCATTCTTCAAGGATGGCGACACAAAGTTCCAGGTGAACAAGTAATTCGTATCCTTCAGATAAATAACAATCCCCCAGATGCGCAAGGCGTCTGGGGGATTTGTTTTGTTGTATATTACAAAAGTTGTTATCTCGCGATGAACTTCTTTCCGTTCTTGATATATATGCTTCCCTTGCTTGGTGTGCTGACGCGTTGACCTGCGAGGTTGTAGATGGCATCATCGCCATCGGTAATTGTTGGCGTGACGAGTTGAATGCCGGTATTGATAGGCGTAGACTCAGTAGTGACTGTACATCCCCAGGCGACAGTAATCTTACCAGGAACCTCAGTTCCGTCTGTTTTAATCAGCGTGGCTTCTTTCACTTTTGCAGTCGGTGATGATTTCGTAATGTTCTGTAGAGTGATACGATAGACTCTGGAGCCAAGCGTAGAGGCGTTAAAGTATAGCGTTGATGTGTTCGAACCAGAGGTCAAAGGCATGTATTGCTCCTTGTAAGTGTCGCCGCTAACTTTGTCACCATACACCTTTACCTGTAATATTCCAGAATAGTCATCGTCTAACTCAACGCGAATGCCTTTATAATCAGTTAATAGGAACGAGGTGGAATTATTCCAGTCACCATATAGGAACAATTCTCCCCATTCACTATTGTAGTTGACCGTATATACTATTTGGAAGTCGTCAGGTGTCGGGAAAGCAAAGCCAGAACTGCTTCCATGATATGCTTTAGCCAACGTCTCTGCAAGGTCAGCCTGGTTAAATGCAGGTAGTGACCTGTTAGCGCCGTCAGAGAGTCCCATCCAATAGAATGTTGCGATATTTTTCTCTTTTGCTTTCTTTACGAAGTGGTCGAGAAAACTTATCATGTTAGCCCTGTTGTTGTTATAGTCGCTTCCGTTGTCGACGTTGCTGGTTCCCCATTCTCCGATTATTACTGGACCTTTAGACGCGAAGTTGTTATTCAGCGTGGTGAGCATATCGTTGACAGCAGATTTCGCACTTGAAAGATTAGAGATGTTGGGGTATGAGTGCACCTCGAAAATGATATGGTTGGTCTCTCCTGACGGTTTCTTCATCTGTGTCAGCGGATCCTTTAGGTGAGCGTTCCATGTTCCTTCTCCACTTGCTGCCGCATAAGTGTTCACGATGAGGTTGCGTTTCGTGTTGTTCCCGCCTGTGCCTCTTACCGCCTTGACAAAACTCTGTGCATAGTTGTTTACCGCATTGTATGCGGCTGTGGCAATTGATTCAGAGTAACCGTTCTCTATGTTGCTGTTGTAGCTTCTGGAAGCCCAGCACCATGAGTTGTACTCGTCGAGCATCTCATTGTAGCCCTCGAACAGCAGTTTCTCGCCATAGTCTTTGAATTCGTTAGCTATCTGCCTCCACAGTCCCTCGAATCGTGTCTTGTTGTTGTTATAAGAGGTTGTGCTGGCATGAATCCAATGTTTTGAACTGTTGGAATCGGCACCGGTATCATGGTGTACGTTGATGATGCAGTAGAGTCCGGCATCTATGACGTAATTCACAACTTCCTTCACTCTCGCCATCCATGCGGCATCGACGTTCCCGTTCGCGTCCATGTGGTTATACCATGTTACAGGCACTCTGATTGCCCCGAAACCGGCATTTTTCATCATCGTAATCAGTTCGGGCTTTGTTGTGGGCTGTCCCCAGCAGTTCTCCGACTCCAGTCCTTGTTGTCCCCAATAAGAGGTCGATGTGATGTTTGTGACGCTCTGGTTGTTGGCATCTAGTGTGTTGCCCAGATTCCATCCCAACCCCATGTTCTGTACAGCTTGAGTTGCCGTCTCGAAATCTTGTGCCTGCACCTTGTTGCAGAACACAACAACTAACACAAATAATAGTGTAGAAAATAATCTCATATCGTCTGCGGTTTTCTTATTCGAGTACAAATGTAACGATTATTACGATGTAATGCAAGTTATGGGCAAATTATTTAGTAAAGTTTTTGAATATTAGAAAGAAATGTGTACTTTTGCATGATATTATAACCTATTTATATTATGCATAGTGACCCTAAAGAGTGCCTTTACTGCACTAACAACCAAACACTGCACGACCTGATGATAGAGATATGTCCATTGTCGGTTTCCCGTGCTTTCCTTTTCAAGGAGCAAACCTATCGCGGCCGTTGCCTCGTGGCTTATAACGGACATGTGAACGACCTCAACGAACTCTCCGACGAGGAACACAACGCATTCATGGCTGATGTGGCTCGTGTTACTCGTGCAATGCAGAAGGCGTTCAACCCCGAGAAGATAAACTACGGAGCATACAGTGACAAACTGTCGCATCTTCATTTCCATCTCGCGCCAAAGTACATTGATGGTCCCGATTATGGCGGCACGTTCCAGATGAATCCCGGTAAGGTTTATCTCTCCGATGCGGAATACAACGAGATGATTGAGAAAATAAAGTCGAATCTATAAAATCATATAATTAATCATGGCAGTTATAAAACCATTTAAGGGAGTGCGTCCGCCTAAGGAGTTGGTGGAGCAAGTGGAGAGCCGTCCATACGATGTTCTCAACTCTGAAGAGGCGAGGGCAGAGGCTGGCGATAACGAGAAGAGCCTCTACCATATCATAAAACCAGAGATTGACTTCCCCGAGGGAACAAGCGAGTACGACCCGCGCGTTTACGAGAAGGCGGCAGAGAACTTCAAGAAGTTCCAAGACAAAGGGTGGCTGGTGCAGGACGAGAAGGAGCAATACTACATCTACGCCCAGACCATGAACGGCAAGACACAGTATGGCCTTGTGGTGTGCGCCCACTGCGACGACTATGCCAAAGGGGTGATAAAGAAGCACGAACTGACACGACGCGACAAGGAGGAAGACCGTATGAAGCATGTGCGGGTAAACAACGCTAACATCGAGCCAGTGTTCTTCGCATATCCCGACAACAAGGTGCTCGACGCACTGCTCTGCAAGTATGCTGCCACAGAGCCAGTCTATGACTTCATAGCGCCCATCGACGGATTCCGCCATCAGTTCTGGACGGTGGCAGACGATAACGACATCGCTCTGATAACCGAGGAGTTCAGAAAGATGCCTTCACTCTATATTGCCGACGGCCATCACCGCTCGGCGGCTGCGGCACTCGTGGGAGCGGAGAAGCAAAAGCAGAACCCCAACCACAAGGGCGACGAGGAGTACAACTATTTTATGGCTGTCTGCTTCCAGGCATCACAACTTACCATACTCGACTATAACCGTGTGGTGAAAGACCTAAATGGCTTAACGTCAGAGCAGTTCATCGAGGCGCTGAAGAAGAACTTTGAAGTGGAGCAGAAGGGAGAAGACATATACAAACCCGCGCGCCTGCATGAGTTCTCGCTCTATCTCGACGGCAAGTGGTGGTCGCTTGTGGCTAAAGAAGGAACCTACGACAACAATGACCCGATAGGTGTGCTCGATGTGGACATCTCAAGCCGACTCATCCTCGACGAGATACTTGACATCAAGGACCTGCGCTCGAGCAACAGAATTGACTTCGTGGGCGGACTTCGCGGTCTTGGCGAACTGAAACGAAGAGTGGATAGTGGCGAGATGCGCATGGCTCTTGCCCTCTATCCAGTCAGCATGAAGCAGATAATGGATATCGCCGACAGCGGAAAGATAATGCCGCCAAAGGCTACATGGTTCGAGCCGAAACTGCGCTCAGGACTGGTTATTCACAAACTGTCATAATCTCCTTATAGGACGTTCGTCGCGATGGAAGACAGTTTCAAGACTATTGGCAGTGGGGGAGAGGGATACTACTCCGAGAAGCGGAGCAAGTTTCTCGCCTTCACTCACCATGTGGAAAGCGCTGACGAAGTGAAAGAAATTGTGGCCGGTTACCGCAAGAAATACTTCGACGCACGGCATGTGTGCTACGCATATATGCTTGGAGCCGACCGCAAGGATTTCCGTGCCAATGACGACGGAGAGCCCAGCAGCACCGCTGGCAAACCCATACTGGGGCAGATAAACAGCAATATGCTCGCAGAGACTCTCATCGTGGTGGTGAGATACTACGGAGGCGTAAATCTGGGCACAGGCGGACTTATCGTTGCCTATCGAGAGGCTGCGGCAGATGCCATTGCCAACTCGGAGATAATAGACAAAATCGTGGAGGAACGCATTGACTTTGAGTTCCCCTATGTCATGATGAACCAGGTGATGCGTGTGGTGAAAGAGATGCAGGCGCGCATCGTGTCGCAGAACTTCGACAACACCTGCACCATCTCGCTGTCGGTCCGACGGTCGCAGGCAGAACAGTTGCGGTCGCGACTCGAGAAACTCTCTTTTGAGTAAAAAAACAGCAAAATGTTTTGAGTTGTCAATTTTATGCATTACCTTTGCACTCGCATTTCGGGAGGTCTCATTTAATGTTCCTCCCTTGCATTAAGCCAAACGGGCAAGTTCGTTGGCTACCACTTATCAGGAAGGTTGGCAGAGTGATCGATCGCGCTGGACTCGAAATCCGGTATACCCCTTTCGGGTATCGGGGGTTTGAATCCCTCACCTTCCGCACAGAACAGAGGCGTAACGTGTTGTTGTCAACGGTTGCGCCTCCCGTTTTTTCAGCAAACATTTATAACCGCCTATGAGAATGAGAACGATTCTGATTGCTTTCGTCGCCTCGTTGATGCTTGTTTGGCCGGCGACTGATGGCTTTTCGCAAGTCAAAACACCATCTGCGGGAGCGCTGCCGAGGGTATATGACGAGACGGCAAACCCCAATACACTCATCGACGAAGCCTTGGCAAAGGCTGGCAGAGAGGGAAAGAACGTGGTGTGTCAAGTGGGAGGAAACTGGTGTGTGTGGTGTCTTCGCTTTGCCCGATTCATCACCGACGATGCCGACATCAGTACCTTCGTTAACGACCATTTCGTATATGCCCACATCAACTACGACCCCTCGAAGCCTGCGCAGGGCGAGGATACTCAACGTATGCTCGGAAGGCTGGGCAATCCTGTGCGTTTCGGGTTTCCCGTGCTTGTGGTGCTCGCTGCAGACGGCACCGTTTTGCACATTCAGGACTCCAGTTATCTTGAGGAGGGCAGCAGTTACGACAAGCAGAAGGTTATGCGCTTCTTTATGAACTGGAGCAGGGAGGCCACGGAGGGCGTGAAAGACTGACTTCCCTGGGCTTTTCCTGAGTCTTGGGTTGTGGCGGAGCATCGCTGCTGCGCCATGGGGGAGCGATTGTCTTGACTATGTGTAGCGCGTTATTATCTGAGAACAATGCAAAGATACTAAATTGAGGAGCGTTTTGCAAGATAATCGTAGGAAATCTTCCGACCATTTTAAGGTCGGAAAATTTTGTCCTCAAAGTGGCGAAACCCTTTGTTTCAGGGCATTTCAGCCAAGGTCGGAAATGGTCGGAAACAGGTCGGAAGATTTTTGAAAATTACTCTTTTTTTTCTACAATACATCTGAAAAACACTATTTGGTACGCTTTTAATAAATTCAACATTTCAACAAATCAACCTTTCAACAAATCAACATTTCAACAAACAGGTTTTTGAGATGCTCCTGCTCGGTCGGATTTGCAATCCGACCGCTTCGAGTATAAGTATTTTCAATACGCTCATTCATCTTACTACAGTTTTTACGATTGTTTAGTA
>DGTS01000006.1 GCA_002394385.1 Prevotella sp. UBA4330 | reverse complement strand
GAAAAGCGAGTGCAAAGGTACGCTTAATATTTTAACGCTCCAAATATTTTTGGAATATTTTTTGAAAGAAAACACTAAGAACAAACGATTTTGACTTAAATCAATAGCATTTGTCAAAACATTTCGTTTGGAACAATCAAAAAAAGGGGAACTTGGTGTGTTCCCCTTACATTCTATATTATTATATAATGTATTATTCGTAAACTTCGTCTATTCCGTTTAATCCCATATCTTCAGAAGCACATGGGTCGAAATCTTCTGGAATATCAAACTTGTCTTCCGGATTATAGCCAAGAGTTTTGTCTGCGAATATTCGTTTCATGAAATATGCCCATATTGGCAATGCCATGCTGGCACCTTGTCCTATACCTCCTGAATCGAAATGTATGTCGCGATCTTCGCCTCCGACCCATGCACCGCAAACGAGTCTCGGAGTGAAGCCTATGAACCATCCGTCAGAGTTGTCGTTTGTGGTACCAGTCTTTCCACCCATATCGCATTTAATATTATATCTGTTGCGCATACGCGAACCTGTACCCCGATCAACTACGGCTCTGAGCATATCTATCATACGATATGAATTTTCCTCACTGATTACCTCACTCATCTGGGGCTGGAAGTTAGCAATAACGTCGCCATTGCTATCCTCTATCTTAGTAACAAACATAGCACCTGCCCGAATGCCGTGATTGGCAAAAGCCGTGTATGCGCATACCATCTCGCGAACACTTGCCTCGTATGCACCAAGACACAATGCCAATGAAGGCTGAATGCCCGGTGTGCACACTCCAAATTTATTGAGCATTTCCATATAAACCAAACCACACTGGCGATAGTCGCTTGGCACAAGGCGGCTCATAAGGTAAGCGGACACAAGGTTATTAGAGTTCTGCAATCCCCACTTCAATGTCACCATTCCATGTGCGCTTCCTCGTGGCGACCAGTTGCCATAGTTGTGATGGACACATGGCACCGTGTTGCATGGGGTGTAGCCATGCTCTAACGACAAAGCATAGAGATATGGCTTTGCCGTAGAACCCACCTGGCGACGACCAAGGCTAACCATGTCGTATTTGAAATGGTTGAAATCGAGTCCTCCCACATACGCTTTTACGGCACCCGTGTGTGCATCAACGCACATGAATCCCGCACGGAGGAACCGTTTGTAGTACTTTATGGAATCAAGCGGAGTCATTGTTGTGTCAACCACTCCGTGATATGTGAACACGCTCATCTCTACGGGAGTATTGAAGGATGCACGTATTTCTTCGTCTGATGCTCCCGATTTTTTCAAATAGCGATATCTATCAGTCTGCCTCATCGAACGCTCATAGTTTCTCTTCACCTTGTCTGCTGAAGCGGTAGAACTATAAGGTGCATTCTTCTTAAAGGCATTTTCTTTATTGAATGCCGGTTGTAGAGTCATTGAGAGGTGTTCTCTAACTGCCTCTTCGGCATATTTCTGCATTGTTGTATTAACGGTGGTGTATATTTTTAAGCCGTCGGTATAAACATTATACGGTTCGCCATTCTTCTTGAAATTCTTGTTACACCAACCATATAGAGGATCGGTTTCCCAATAGAGAGAGTCTATTGAATACTGATTTCTGTTCCACGAGGGGTAATCCTTCAAGTCAGGCTTCTTTGCCATCATGTACTGACGTAGGAACTCACGGAAATAAGGAGCCTCACCGTCCTTATGACTTGAACGATGGAAGTCGAGTTTCAACTCTTCTGCACATGCATCATTATATTGTGAGCGAGTGATGTAAGCAGCCTTTAACATCTGTCCCAACACAACATCACGTCTTTCCTTGCAACGGTCAGGATATCTAACCGGATTGAAGAATGACGGGTTTTTGCACAAGCCAATCAGAGTTGCCGACTCAGCAAGAGTGAGTTTGTTGGGCTCTTTATTAAAATAGGTATTGGCGGCACGTTTAATTCCGACCGCACTATGCAGGAAGTCGAAATAATTGAGGTACATGGCGATAATTTCTTCTTTTGTGAAATTACGCTCTAGTTTAACGGCAATAACCCACTCTATTGGCTTTTGGATAAGACGCTCAACAGAGTTGTGTGCCACCTCGCTATACAACTGCTTAGCCAACTGCTGTGTTATGGTAGAACCTCCACCTGCACTTGTCTGGCGCATGAATCCTCTCTTGATGATAGCGCGGCCAAGAGCGATGAAGTCGATTCCCGAGTGCTCATAAAAACGCTCATCTTCTGTTGACACCAATGCATGAACCAGGTCGGGCGATAGTTCATTATAGTCAACCATGATTCTGTTCTCACGGTTAATGTTCCATGTACCAATGATTTTCCCGTCGGCAGAATACACCTGCGAAGCATATCTACTGATAGGGTTTTGCAAATCTTCCATATCGGGCATATATCCTATCAATCCGAACCAGATGGCGAAGAAGCCGAGAAGCCCGCAACCTAACACGGAAAGGAGTATAAACCAAAGCGACAGAACGAATTTCTTTCTCATCAATTTATAGTAATTTCTGTTTTCGAAGGCAAAAATACAACTTTTCTTTGAAATTATCATCATTAAATCAAAAATTATGTGTAACTTAGCGCACGAAAAACAAAAAACATCAACCATCGTGATGAAAAAACGTAATTTTGTTACCATTGCCGACCTCTCAAAAGAGAAAATCAACTATCTCATTGAGATGGCACAAGAATTTGAAAAGCACCCAAATCGTGAGATTCTAAAGGGAAAGGTCGTTGCCACATTGTTCTTCGAACCTTCCACTCGCACACGACTTAGTTTTGAAACTGCTGCCAACAGGCTTGGCGCAAGAGTGATTGGTTTTGCCGACCCGAAGATTACCAGCGGTACAAAGGGCGAGACACTGAAAGACACTATACTCATGGTGAGCAACTATGCTGACGTTATTGCCATGAGGCATTATATTGAGGGCGCGGCCCAATACGCAAGCGAGATAGCGCCAATACCTATTATCAACGCCGGCGACGGTGCCCATCAGCATCCTTCACAATGTATGCTCGACCTCTACACCATCTATCAGACCCAGGGCACCCTTGACAATCTGAACATCTTCCTCGTTGGAGACCTGAAATACGGAAGAACAGTTCATTCGCTGATAATGGCCATGAGGCATTTCAACCCCACATTCCATTTCGTGGCGCCTAAAGAACTTGCAATGCCCAACGAATACAAGATATATTGCAAGGAAAATGGAATTAAATTTGTTGAGCACACGGCTTTCAACGAGAAAATCATTGCCGATGCCGACATTATATATATGACGCGCGTGCAAAAGGAAAGATTCAGCGACCTTATGGAGTATGAGAGAGTGAAGAACGTGTATATTCTAAAAGCAGATATGCTGAAAGGCGTGAAACAAAACATGAAGATTCTGCACCCGCTTCCACGAGTGAACGAGATAGCATACGATGTTGACGAGACACCATACGCATACTACATCCAGCAAGCCCAGAACGGACTTTATGCCCGAGAGGCCATCATCTGCGACGTGCTCGGAATAACTCTAGACGAGGTTAAGGCAGACAACACTATAATAGAGTAACCATAATACATTATTAATATAATGAACAAAAAAGAAAGACTGGTGGCCGCGATAGAGAACGGCACCGTTATCGACCACATACCAGCCGCTAAAACGTTCCAAGTGGCAAACCTTCTTGGACTTCTCGAACTGAGGTCTATCGTAACCATCGGAAACAACTATGCTTCGAACAAGGTGGGAAAGAAGGGAATTATAAAGGTGGAGAACAAGTTCTTCTCTGACGAAGAAATATCCCGGCTTTCCGTGGTTGCTCCAAATGTGGTGCTCAACATCATTAAAGACTACGAGGTGGTGGAGAAGAAAACCGTTGAGACGCCCGACGAGTTGAAGGGAATAGTCAAGTGCAACAACCCCAAGTGTATAACAAACAACGAACCCATGCAAACAATATTCCATGTGGTTGACAAATCGAACGGCATTATTAAATGCCATTATTGCGACAAGGAGCAAGACATAAACAAGGTGGAACTCGCATAAGTTCCACCTTTCTTTTTTATTAATGCATATCTTTGTCCACCAGAAGTATATCTTTTAGACTCCCAAAAGTATATCTTTTAGACTCCCAAAAGCCATCTTTGAGACTCTAAAAGAGCATCTTTGACCGCCCCACTCCATACCTCTTGTAAACTAAAACAATAATTGCGACGAGGGCAATATATACACACACAACTGCCCAACCACTTATCTCAATACCGAAACTAGCACCAGGAAGCGATGATATGAACGCAAGCGAACTATCCATAAAACTCACAGTGCCATTCAATATGCCTGAGAGAAGGGCTTGAAGTGACGTTATAGGCACCAGTAGAAGCAACATGCCAGACACAAGTATGACGTATGTACAAGGCACGGCAACAACATTTGCAAGCAGGAAATAGCACGAAACGCGTCCGAAATAGTACGCAATGAGCGGAGCAACTGCCATCTGTGCAACACACGAAACAATGACGAAACTCAAGCAAAGACGAGAAGCAGGCAAACCGAGCAAGGCGCTTCTGCCAAGTATTCTCATTGTCCAAGGAACGAGCAAGAGAATGGAAAGCACGGCAGCAAACGACATCTGGAAGCCCACATCATAAACACTCACGGGATTGCCTATGACTATAATAAGGGCGGCTAACGACAATGTGTTCAACGGAAGTGAGTCGCGCCGGGCAACACCAAGCACGCAATGGGTGGTTAACATTATTGCCGAGCGAACGAGTGATAACGGAAGACCGGCAATAAACACAAAAGTCCATATCAGAATGATATTTACGAAAGAGACGAGCACCCATCTTTTGCGCTTTCCCCACGCAAAAGTCAAGAACAAGTATAATATGCTCAGATGAAGTCCAGACATCGCCAGCACATGAGATGTTCCTGTCATTGAGAATTCTTCACGCACTTCCTTGCTAAGCATCGAGCGCTCTCCCAACGTCATTGCAGAAACAAGAGAAAGACTAAGGTCACTCAGTCCTGAACTGTTGTAGCGCTCAACAAGTTTCTCTCGATATTTGGACGCAACAAGACGAAGCCTGTCTGAGGCAGACAACGACGAAAGCGGGATTCTTGCTTGCCGCCAATGAGACACCGGGATGAATGCGGTGCCCGAAATGCCATTGCACATAAGGTAACGTGAATAACTGAAATGGCCATCAGAAAACTCCTTTGCCGGTGCGACTAAAGCATTGCACCTAATTCCTGAACCCACCTTCAGCATAAGGTATCTGTTCCCTATGGTGTCTCGCATTATATTTGCACGCAACTTCTTTCCCGTCATCTTGCCAGACGTTACCACTATGTCGCAACGCACAATCTTGCCATGTTTGCCTGGGGCGGACGTGACAATAGCCTCAATAATCTGCCAAGACTCTTGCTTTACGGTATATTCTTCAACGGCGCTTTCGTGTATCATCACGCCCAAAAGGAACACTGAGACATATATCAATATGTATCTCAGATACAAGTATTTATACGAAGCAAGGGCACAAACGACAAAAGCAGTAAACGCATATAACAACACATTACATGGCAAATCGACGCAACCGCCGACCAAGACACCAGCAATAAGCGCCAAGGCAACGATGAACAGAGGGTGAAGTTTCAACCTCTCAAGAAAAGGAAGAGAACGGCGCAAGGTGTTATTCCCCTTCTTCTAAACTGTCCTCATCTTCTTTTTTCCGTTTAGTGTTCCTAAGCAGGAACCACTCAGCCTCAAGACAGATGAGCACGATGACCGTTGTAGAAACCGCCAACAAATAAAGGGACGAGCCACATGTCATTCCCACCGCTGCCGTAACCCATACTCCGGCAGCCGTTGTCAGTCCGTGTATCTTCTTTTGGAAAATAATTGCGCCCGCACCGATAAAACCTATGCCAGACACAATTTGTGAAGCGACACGCGATGGATCGACCGACATGTTTGGCAACGTGCGCACCTCCTCAAATCCATACATTGAAAGCACCATAAACAAGGCACTTCCCAAAGCCACGAGAAAATGGGTTCGGAAACCAGCAGCCTTGCCTCTGTACTCGCGTTCGAGACCTATCAGGCCGCCGAGTACACCTGCTATGAAAATGCGCAACACAAGATCCATATTACATTTTATGTTTATTCTTTCTCAAAGAAATAACTTGAGCCGTCGAAACAATGCGTGCAGACACGCTCCTTAGGCATTCCTATCGCCTTTATCAGCGTCTCTATCTTGTTAAACTTAACGCTTGAGAGTCCCAGACGCTTGCCTATCTCCTCAACCATACGTTTGTATTGTGGAGAATCGGTGGTTGCATATTTCTCCAAGTCTTTGTTTTCGTCTCCTTCGAAATCTTTTATTACACGGCGTGTAATGAGTTCCAATTCACTCTTTGATGCCGTGAACCCGATGAACGGGCAAGCATATACAAGGGGCGGGCACGAAATGCGGGCATGCACTTCTTTTGCTCCATATTCGAAGAAGGTGCGAACATTGTCGCGCAACTGGGTTCCGCGAACGATAGAGTCGTCACACATCACGATGCGTTGGTCTTTAAGAAGCGAGCGATTAGGTATAAGTTTCATCTTTGCTACAAGTGCGCGGCGGCTCTGGTTGCCTGGTGTGAAACTTCTAGGCCATGTAGGTGTGTATTTCAGTACAGCGCGTTTGTACGGTATTTTGTGTCCTTCCGCATATCCGATCGCAGTTCCCACACCGCTATCGGGTATTCCGCAGACACAATCTGCTTCGGTATCGTCTTCCTCTCCCATGGCCTTTCCGTTGCACTCGCGCACATACTCGGTGTTCACTCCTTCGAAGTCGCTTGCCGGAAATCCATAATACACCCAAAGGAAAGAGCATATCTGGCACTTGCTATAGGGTTTCTTCAAAACCTCTATTCCGTCGGTTGTGATTCGGACAATCTCTCCTGGCCCGACATCTTTTATCGGTTTATATTCAAGATTGGGCAGTGCTGTTGTCTCGCTTGTGGCGGCGTAAGCCCCATCTTTCTGCCCTATTACTATGGGGGTGCGTCCCAGAGCGTCACGGGCGGCGATTATTCCGTTCTCGGTAAGCAAGAGCATAGAGCACGAGCCTTTCACCTTCTCATACACCAAACGGATGCCGTCCTCGAAGGTGTCACCCATATTGATGAGCAATGCGATAAGTTCGGTCTGATTGATGTTGTTTGCGCTCATCTCGCTGAGGTGCATTCTTTTCTCCAGAAGTTCTTGTGCAATCTCTCGAAGATTGTTCACTTTAGCAACCGTTACTACCGCATATCGTCCAAGATGAGAGTTGATGAGAATTGGTTGCGGGTCGGTGTCGCTGATGACTCCTATGCCGGCATTACCCGAGAAGCCGTCAAGTTCTTTCTCAAAGCGTGAACGGAAATAGTCGCGTTCGAGCGAGTGAATGGAGCGAGAGAAGCCATGCTCCTTGTTGAAGGTTGCAATACCGGCACGCTTAGTGCCAAGATGAGAATTGTAGTCTGTTCCGTAGAACAGATCGTTAACACAATCTTTTACCGAAATTGTTCCAAAAAAACCGCCCATTGTATTATCGTATGTTTTTAGAGGTCGCAAAGTTACCGAAATTTTATTAAATAACGGCAACTGAAAGAATATTTTTTTAGTATTATCAACCTTTCTTTTCTTATATCAAGCAGAGACATCAATGCTCTTTCTGAACTTGCATTCAGAACATCACACAATAATTCTTGTCTTGTGATAGTTCTCGCGGAACTCGCTGGGAGCACATCCTTTCTTGCGTTTGAATATACGGTTGAAGTTGCTGAGGTTGTTGAAACCACAGTCATAGCATATCTCAGAAATTGTACGATTGGTATCGACGAGCATGCGGGCAGCATACCCGAGACGGATATCAATGATATAGTCGGAGAGTTTATGTCCCGTGTGAGACTTGAAGAAACGGCTGAAGGCGCTGGAACTCATGCCAGCAATGTCGGCAAGTTGTGCCAGTCTCAGTTCGTCCATATAGTTATTAGCGATAAAGTTCTTCACCTTTAGCACTCTGCGGCTATCGTCCTCGACGGCAATCTTGGCATAACTCGTAGAGGCAAGGGTGCGAGCGCCGTCACAAAGAGACAGTTCGTAAAGAATCTCCATGAACTGTATAAAGGCGTAGAAGCCATCCTTTACCTGGCTCAGGGTGTCTATCTTGTTGTAAACCTTCATAATGGCGCTGAGCGGGAAACTAAGTCCCTTGCGCGCCTCGCTCATCATTCGGCGAACACTTATAAAGGGATTGCGACAGAAGATGGTGTCGTCTGTCATTCCGAAATCAAACTGTACGGTCACCTCGCGTATGTCTTCGCTTTTGCATGTGTTCTGCTCCCAGACATGCTCGAGGTCGGGACTTGTGATGAGAACAAGGTCGTACTCGCCAATAACTTCAGAACTGTCGCCCACAATGCGTCTCACGCCAGGAGCATGCTCCACGAAGTTTAGTTCGAAAACCTCATGGTTGTGTATAGGATAAGTGAATTCTTTCTTACGCCTGTCAGCAATATACAGGACATCCTTGCTCATCAGCGGCGTTATCTCATGTATCACCCTTCTGTCTATCACCATTGGTAAGTTTTATAATAATTCCTTTATTTTTACCGATATCCTCTGAAGCGTTGTAAGGCGCGTAGGCACGAGAGGCAGACGAAGCACATTCTCGATAAAGCCCATCTCCGAGAGCATCGCCTTGACTCCCGCGGGATTGCCATCGACGAAAAGAAGGCAGAACAAATCGGTGAAGTGGTGATGTATCTTCAGCGCACCTTCAAACTCACCCCTCATCTCAAGACGGAGCATCTTCGAGAACTCGCGCGGCAAAGCGTTGCCTATCACGCTGATAACGCCCACGGCTCCGCATGCCACCATGGGATAAGTGAGCGCATCGTCGCCGCTAATGACATCAAAGTCGCGAGGCTTGTTCTTTATAATCTCGTCAACCTGTTCCAGACTGCCACCCGCTTCCTTGATGGCCACGATGTTCTGACAGTCGCGAGCCAAGCGGACAGTGGTTTCCGCCTTAAGGTTAACGCCTGTCCTGCCAGGAACATTATAAAGCACCACGGGCAACTTCGTTGCTTCGGCTATCGTCTTGAAGTGCTGATAAAGCCCCTCTTGCGACGGCTTGTTATAATAAGGGCAGACGCTAAGCACACCGTCGATGCCCTTAAAATCGCCCGTACGCAATTCTTCAACAACCGACGCGGTGTTATTTCCGCCACAACCCATCAGAATGGGCACGCGTCCCTGGACGGTGTCAACAACAAGTTCCTTGATACGAGCCTTCTCGTCGGCGGTCAGTGTGGGTGTCTCGCCCGTAGTGGCGAGAATGCAAAAGAAGTCTGCTCCGTTGTTTATCTGATAGTCAACAAGCCTTTTCAGCGCGGTATAATCCACTTGTCCATCACTGGTAAAAGGTGTGACAAGCGCAATGCCAAGGCCTTTGAATATATTATGTGCCATAAGATGATTATGATAATTTCGTTTGCAAAATTACTATTTTATATTCAATTGACAAAAAAAGAAGTTCGTTTTTTGCGCATTTTGAAAGCAGCGCAAAGGTTTACGTTATTTTAACGCATAAAGTTGCATCAACTTAAAGGGGAATTTACTACCTTTGCAATCAGAATTAACAAACATCTAATATTAAATTACTAAGACAAATCATGACAAGACTTAAAGAACTAAACAAGCGTACTGCTCCGAAGAGCGTTATGCCCGAGAAGATTATCCAGTTTGGTGAAGGTAATTTCCTCCGCGCTTTCGTTGACTGGATTGTGTGGAACATGGACCAGAAGACCGACTTCAACGGCTCTGTTGTAGTAGTACAACCTATCGAAAAAGGCATGGTTGACTGGCTCAATGGTCAGGACTGCCTCTATCACGTCAACCTTCAGGGACGTCAGAACGGCGAGGCAGTGAACTCTCTCACTCGCATCGACGTTATCAGCCGCGCGCTGAACCCATATTCACAGAACTGGGCTTACATGGCGCTTGCCGACCAGCCAGAGATAAGGTTCGTCATCTCTAACACCACTGAGGCAGGCATCGCTTTCGACCCTGCATGCAAACTGTCTGACGCACCGGCAAGCAGTTATCCCGGCAAACTCGTTCAGTTGCTCTATCGCCGCTATCAGACATTCAACGGCGACCCGAAGAAGGGACTCATCATCATGCCGTGCGAACTCATATTCCTCAATGGACATCACCTGAAGGAGTGCATCGAGAAGTACATCGAACTCTGGAAAGAAGATTTAGGAAGTGACTACGAAGGATTCAAGGAGTGGTTTGAGAAATACAACTATGTTTGCGCTACTCTCGTTGACCGCATCGTTCCCGGATTCCCACGCAAGGAGATTGCCGACATACAACAGAAAATCAGTTATAAGGACAACCTCGTTGTTCAGGCAGAGATATTCCACCTTTGGGTAATTGAGAAACCCACAAACATGAGCATCGAGGAACTGCGTGCTGAATTCCCAGCAGAGAAGGCTGGCCTGCACGTGCTCATAGCAGAGAGCGAGAAGCCTTACCACGAGCGCAAGGTGACACTGCTCAACGGTCCTCACACCGTTCTCTCGCCTGTGGCTTATCTCTCAGGAGTTGACATCGTTCGTGACGCATGCAACCACGAGGTGATAGGAAAGTACATCCACAAGGTTCAGTTCGACGAACTGATGCAGACGCTCAACCTGCCTATGGACGAGTTGCAGCAGTTTGCCAGCGACGTGCTGGAGCGCTTCAACAACCCATACGTTGACCACCAGGTGACCAGCATCATGCTGAACTCATTCCCGAAGTACCAGACTCGCGACCTGCCCGGTCTGAAGATTTATCTGGAGCGCAAGGGCGAACTGCCCAAGGGACTCGTTCTCGGACTTGCAGCCATCATTACATATTATAAAGGTGGCAAGCGTGCCGACGGCGCAGAGATAGTACCAAACGACGCACAGGAGATTATGGACCTGCTGAAGAACCTCTGGGCAACAGGCGACACCCGCAAGGTGGCAGAAGGCGTACTGGCAGCAAAAGACCTCATCTGGGGCGAGCATGGCGACCTGAACGAGATACCTGGACTCACAGACATGGTTACAGGTTTCCTCAACGACATACAGGCAAAGGGCATGCTCGAGACAGTAAAGAGCATCCTGTAATATAATAAATTGAGAAAGGGAGTTAAAGGGGGATTTACTTTTATCTCCCTTTTCTCTTTATAACATAGTGTGGCATGGAAAGACTGAAAGAACTGGCAGAAAAATATGAGACGAAGGAATTCCTTAACGGCGACCCTTCATGGTTTATGCATCAAGTGAAAGGCGAACCGAACCAAGAGACGTTGGCATTCATCGCCTCATGCCTTAGTTATGGCTCGCGCAAGCAGTTCTTTCCGAAGATACAATACATCCTTGATTGCTCAAAGGGAAATGTATATGATTGGCTCAAAGGCGGACGCTTTGAAGACGACATACCAGACAACGGCGACTGCTATTATCGTCTTTATTCCAACTCCCTGATGAACAGATTCTTAAAAGCATATCGCGAACTAATACATAAACATGGTTCCTTGGGCAGATATTTGTTCGGCAACGGTGTGAGAACTGGCATGGAAGCCATCGAAACCATAACGTCATATTTCTCCAGTCACGGCATCGAGGTCATTGTTCCTAAAGATGCGAAATCATCATGCAAGCGCATTTGCATGTTCCTAAGATGGATGGTGAGAGACAATTCGCCCGTTGACCTCGGACTATGGGATTTCATAGACAAGCGCACGCTTATAATGCCGATGGACACGCATGTCTTGCAGGAGGCTTGCGCAATGGGGCTGCTCAACACGAAAAGCACCTCCATGTCATCTGCCCTTCGCCTTACAGCCCGAATGAGGGACATTTTCCCAGATGACCCGCTGAAGGGCGATTTCGCACTCTTCGGCTACGGCGTTAACAAATAGCACCTTTCACGTTCCGAAAGCATACCTTTCACACCCCGAAAGCACATCTTTCTCACCTCGAAAGCATATCTTTCGCTACCCGAAAAGACACCTTTTACAACCCGGAAGGTATATAACCCACCATCGGTCAGTTCTTACGCGATACCATGTGTCGGTGGCGGACAACCTGAAATGTGTCGTCTATACTCCCAAACCACTGAACTCCTCTACTCCTTAAGCATGCGAAGCGTGCGAAAGTTTTAATTGTATAATTACCGAAAAATATTTGGAAGAAAGAAAAAAAAGTAGTACCTTTGCAGCCGATTTGCAAATTATCGACTGAATTTTGATATTTTATATAGTCCGTGGAGGCTCGGTAAAGAGGCAGCACTAAGCATGTCCGCCTTGCGGAAAAACCCGTTTTACAAATAAATAAATGTACGCAATTGTAGAAATTAACGGTCAGCAGTTCAAGGTTGAGCAGGGAAAGAAACTCTATGTCAACCATATAAAGGACGCTGAAGAAGGTCAGACCGTAGAGTTTGACAAGGTTCTGCTCGTAGATGTGGACGGAGCCGTGACGGTAGGTGCACCAACCGTAGAGGGTGCCAAAGTAGTAGCCGAAGTGAAGAAGCCGCTCGTAAAGGGCGACAAGGTGATTGTCTTCAAGATGAAGCGCCGCAAGGACTATCGCAAGAAGAACGGTCATCGCCAGCAGTACACTGAGGTAGAAATCAAATCAGTTAACGCTTAAAACAGAGGAGGAACAAGAAATGGCACATAAGAAAGGTGTTGGTAGTTCTAAGAACGGACGCGAGAGTGCTGCACAAAGACTCGGCGTGAAAATCTGGGGCGGACAAAAGGTTATCGCAGGCAACATCATCGTTCGCCAGCGTGGTACTCACCATAATCCAGGCGAGAATGTAGGCATCGGTAAGGATGACACTCTTTACGCTCTGGTTGACGGTGTTGTGAACTTCAAGAAAGGCCGCAAAAACAAGAGTACAGTTTCAGTTATTCCAGAGGCTGAAGCATAACAACAAACAAGCAAACTTATTCCAAACAAACAACAGAGACCTCTGCCCTATCCGGGTGGAGGTTTTCTGCTTAATAAGACTTAACCTGCTGGAAGTCAGCATTGCAGAGATGTCTGAGGGGAGGACATTGCGCACCTGCGAACATGGTTTTGCCACATTGCCACATTAAGGTTATTCAGAGTGCGCTCCTGCCCCCTTAAGAATATAAATATAATTATACTATTTTTAAACATATCTTTGCCCCCCCCTTACCTGGTTATGGACGAAATAAATATGTTCAATATCCTTAATGTGGCAATGTGGCTATGTGGCAAAATAGAGTTACTGACTCTTTCGCGGTTTGACTCACACCCCGAACGCGACAATTCACAAGTGCGCGCACGCGTACATCATTTTGCGATAACTCTTGCACGGTTCAGAAAGTTTTTGTACCTTTGCATTCGTTATAAAAAAAATAAACAAGAACAAACAAAATACAACAATGCTGACTTTACAACTCATCAAGGAACAACGCGACCGTGTCATAAACGGCCTGAACAAGAAGCACTTCAACGGTGCAGAAGAAGCAATCAACCAGGTACTCGCCATCGACAAGCAGCGCCGCGAATCGCAACAACAACTGGACGCAAACCTCTCCGAGGCAAAGAAAATGGCTGCCCAAATAGGCGGACTCATGAAACAGGGCCAGAAAGACGAAGCAGAAGCCATCAAGCAGAAAGTTTCGCAAATGAAAGAGACCAACAAGCAACTGGAAGAGCAGATGAAAAAGGCCGAGGAAGACCTGACGGCGCTGCTCTGCACCATCCCCAACATACCTTACGACGAAGTGCCTGAGGGCTCTTGCGCCGAGGACAACCATGTGGTAAAATCGAACCTGCGCGAATGCCATGAGGGCGACACCGTTGGCAACTGGGACGTGAACCCGTCATTGGGAATAGACAATCCGCTGCCCCACTGGGAACTGGCAAAGAAATACAATCTTATCGACTTCGACCTGGGAGTAAAGATAACCGGTGCAGGCTTCCCCGTGTATATCGGGAAGGGAGCACGTCTGCAACGAGCACTGATCAACTTCTTCCTCGACGAGGCACGCAAGGCTGGATACACCGAGATAATGCCTCCCACAGTGGTAAACGCCGCTTCAGGATACGGAACAGGACAGTTGCCCGACAAGGAAGGCCAGATGTACCATTGCGAGGTTGACGACTTCTATCTCATCCCCACGGCAGAGGTTCCCGTAACGAACATCTATCGCGATGTCATTCTCGACGAGAAGGACCTGCCAATAAAGAACTGTGCATACACCGAGTGTTTCCGCCGCGAGGCAGGTTCTTACGGCAAGGACGTGCGCGGACTGAACCGTCTGCACGAGTTCTCAAAGATAGAGATTGTACGCATCGACAAGCCCGAACATTCAAAGGAGAGCCACAAGGAGATGCTGGAACACGTGGAAGGGCTGCTGAAGAAACTCGAGTTGCCCTACCGCATACTGCTCCTTTGCGGCGGCGACCAGTCGTTCACTTCTTCCATTTGCTACGATTTCGAGGTTTACTCAGAGGCTCAGAAACGTTGGCTTGAAGTGTCGTCAGTATCCAACTTCGACAACTATCAGGCAAACCGCTTGAAGTGCCGCTACCGCAATGCCGAGACAAAGAAGACGGAACTTTGCCACACGCTCAACGGTTCTGCACTTGCCCTGCCGCGCATCGTCGCCGCCCTGCTGGAGAACAACCAGACAGAGAACGGCATTCGCGTGCCTAAGGCTCTCGTTCCTTACATGGGATGCGACATGATTGACTAAGCTCTCATGTCATGTTGGCCCTCATACAAGATGCCAAAGGACGACTGAGTTCACAAAAACAAAGAATGAAATAAATAACATATTGGCAATATGAACAAGATTATAAGGAAAGAACAATTCTCAGAAAAGGTTTTCCTCTTCGAGATTGAGGCTCCGCTGATTGCAAAGAGCAGAAAAGCGGGCAACTTCGTCATCGTCCGCGTAGGAAAGAAAGGCGAGAGAATGCCTCTCACCATTGCCGGCGCAGACATTCAGAAAGGAACTATCACGATTGTGGTACAGCAAGTGGGACTTTCGTCGAAGAAGCTATGCATGCTGAACGAAGACGACTACGTTACCGATGTTGTAGGTCCTCTTGGCAACCCCACGCACATTGAGAATTTTGGTACTGTAGTATGTGCTGGAGGTGGTCTCGGAGTTGCTCCAATGCTGCCAATAATACAGGCATTAAAGGCTGCCGGCAACCGCGTGCTTAGTGTTATGGCTGGCCGTTCAAAAGACCTCATCATCCTCGAGAACAAGGTTCGTGAGTCAAGCGACGAGGTCATTATTATGACTGATGACGGTTCGTATGGTGAAAAAGGCGTCGTTACCGTTGGTATCGAGAAATTCATCGAACAGGAGCATGTCGACAAGGTGTTTGCTATTGGACCTCCAATAATGATGAAGTTCTCTAACCTCACCGCTCAGAAACATAACATCCCGTGCGAGGTTTCACTCAACACGATTATGGTTGACGGAACAGGCATGTGCGGCGCATGCCGTCTGACCATCGGTGGCAAGACGAAGTTCGTATGTATTGATGGCCCTGAGTTCGACGGTGCTCTTGTTGACTGGGACGAGATGTTCAAGCGCATGGGAACATTCAAGCGCGAGGAGCAGGAAGAACTGGCACACTTCGAGGAGCATCTGGAGAAGGCATCAGAACAAGCAGAAGGCTCGCACGACGCCGAGAAGCAAAGCGTTGACTCAAGCGTGGCTAACACTTTGCATGCAGAGAACGACCCCATAGAGATGCTTACAGACAACAAGTCTGAATGGAGAACAGAACTCCGCAAGAGCATGAAGCCAAAGGAGCGCATGGCCATAGAGCGTGTCATCATGCCCGAACTTGACCCTGTTTACCGTGCAACCACAAGAACCGAGGAGGTGAACATCGGACTCACCGAGGAGATGGCGCTTACCGAAGCCAAGAGATGTCTCGACTGCCCCAAGCCGTCATGCGTTGAGGGATGCCCGGTGAACATAGACATACCTTCATTTGTCAAGAACATCGAGAGAGGAGAGTTCCTTGCCGCCGCCAAGGTGCTGAAGAACACCTCTGCCCTACCCGCCGTCTGCGGTCGTGTGTGTCCGCAGGAGAAGCAGTGCGAGAGCCGTTGTATCCATCTGAAGAGTGGCGGAAAGGCTGTTGCAATAGGCTATCTGGAGCGTTTCGCGGCCGACTATGAACGTGAAAGCGGCAACATCTCGTTGCCAGAAATAGCACCTTCTAATGGCATCAAGATTGCTGTTGTTGGCTCTGGTCCTTCAGGATTGAGTTTTGCGGGTGACATGGTGAAGAAGGGATTTGATGTTTATGTGTTCGAGGCACTTCACGAAATCGGCGGTGTATTGAAATATGGCATTCCTGAGTTCCGTCTCCCCAACCGTATCGTGGATGTAGAAATAGAGAACCTCGCCAAGATGGGCGTTCATTTCCAGACAGACGTTATCGTTGGCAAGACAATATCTATAGAGGAACTTGAGGCACAGGGATTCAAGGGAATATTCGTCGGCTCTGGCGCTGGTCTGCCAAACTTCATGAACATACCTGGCGAGAATGCCATTAACATCATGTCGTCTAACGAATATCTCACTCGTGTGAACCTCATGGATGCTGCTAATCCTACCACTGACACGCCTCTTAACCCTGCTAAGAACGTGCTCGTCGTAGGCGGAGGAAACACCGCGATGGACTCATGCCGTACGGCAAAGCGTCTCGGGGCTAATGTCACTCTCGTCTATCGTCGTTCCGAGGCAGAGATGCCGGCACGTCTCGAAGAGGTTAAGCATGCGAAGGAAGAGGGCATCAACTTCCTCACCCTGCACAACCCCATCGAGTATATTGCCGACGAGAATGGTGCCGTGAAACAGGCAGTACTCCAGGTAATGGAACTTGGCGAGCCAGACGCAAGCGGTCGTCGCTCACCAATACCAGTGGAGGGAAAGACGGTCACTCTCGACATCGACCAAGTGGTTGTGGCTGTTGGCGTTTCTCCCAACCCTCTCGTTCCGAAGTCAATCGAGGGACTTGAACTTGGAAGGAAGAACACTATCGTTGTCAACGAGGAGATGCAGAGTTCTCGCCCTGATGTCTTCGCCGGTGGAGACATCGTGCGCGGAGGTGCCACCGTTATCCTTGCAATGGGCGACGGACGACGTGCCGCGGCATCGATGGCAGAGAAACTCTTGTCATAACTATAAAAAGACTGCGTTATGAGACTATTGATTGTTGTGCTCTCTCTGCTCGTCACAATGTCTGCGATGGCTCAGCGAAACAAGAAACGCCAGCCAAGTCGCAAGGCGAATGTAGAGAAAAGACAGCCTTCGGCATCTGAACTGATGTTCGAGAACATGCTGCCTTCCACCCGCAAAGTGATGTTTATAGACAGCATGGTGGTAAGTAAGAGTGAATTCTTGAGTCACATTCCGCTGCCATCAGAGTGCGGAACTCTTGCCGACGACAAACAGGGAGCGTCGTTCCAGAACGATTTCATCAATAAAAAGTATTTCTCAAAACGCGACACTTCTGGCGTTTCCAGAATCTACACGTCCGACAGACTTGCCGGACAATGGTCAACGCCACAAGAACTCTCAGCATTAGGAAAGGCAGACTATCCTTTCCTAATGGCTGACGGCACCACTCTTTACTTCGCTGGCAAGGGTGAGGCATCACTCGGAGGGTACGACATATTTGTCACCCGCTATGACGGTGACGACGGAACATTCCTCGAACCACAAAACATGGGATTGCCATTCAATTCTCTTGCCAACGATTATCTTTATGTGGAAGACGAGATAGACTCGCTCGCCTGGCTCGTAACCGATAGAAACCAACCCGACAGCATGGTATGCATCTATACGCTTGTGCCCGACGGTCATCAGTCGTACGACGTATCCGAGATGACGAACGAGCAACTTCGCGGATTGGCAAAGATATCCGAAATCAAGAATACTTGGTACGACCAGCATCAGAAGAACAATGCCCTTAAGCGACTATACGCCTTGCGGAAAGGCGGTGCCAAAACAAAGGGCATTGACGAAATCGACTTTGTTGTAAACGACAATATATCATACACTTCTGCATCGCAATTCAAGTCTCCATCTAATAGAGACAACTTCAAGAAACTACAGTCCCTGAAGAAAGAGAAAGAGGACAACATCAAGTCGCTTACGGAACTACGGGAACGTTATTCCGCTTCGGGGAAGACTGCTCAAAGAAACATCTCTAACGAGATTCTATCGCTCGAAAAGGAGATACTAAAGCAAGAAGAATCCATTGCCAAAATGGAGATTTCTATACGCAACACGGAGAATATGTTAACCAAATAATCTTTAAAGTCTATGGCTAAAAAATATTTCGCAGAATCAGAACTGCTAATTAATGCAGACGGGAGTGTGTTCCATCTGCATCTGAAGCCAGAGCAACTGGCAGATAAAGTGATACTCGTTGGCGACCCTGGACGTGTTGCGACGGTTGCCGCACACTTCGACAACAAAGAATGCGAGGTTGAGAACCGCGAATTCAAATCAATAACAGGTACATATAAAGGCAAGCGAATCACCGTGCTAAGCACTGGCATCGGGTGCGACAATATCGACATCGTGATAAACGAACTCGACGCCCTCGCTAATATCAACTTCAACACCAGAGAGGAGAATGAGAAACATCGCCAACTCACCTTGGTGAGAATTGGCACATGCGGAGGATTGCAACCCAACACCCCGGTCGGCTCATTCATCGCGTCTGTAAAGAGCATCGGTTTCGACGGGCTGCTGAATTTCTATGCCGGAAGAAACGATGTGTGCGACCTGGAATTTGAAGAGGCATTCCGGAAACACATGAACTGGAATCCACAACTGGCAGCGCCATACGTCATTGATGCGGATACCGAACTCATAGATAGAATTGCAGGCACCGATATGGTTCGTGGAGTGACAATAGCATGTGGCGGATTCTTCGGACCACAAGGAAGAGAGTTGCGCATTCCGCTGGCCGACCCAAAGCAGAACGAGAAGGTGGAGGCTTTCGAGCATGCAGGACTTCGCATCACCAACTTTGAGATGGAGAGTTCGGCAGTGGCAGGTCTCGGCCGTCTGCTCGGGCACAAGGCGATGACATGTTGCATGGTAATAGCCAACCGACTTGCGAAAGAGGCTAATACCGGATATAAGAGCAGCATCGACGACCTCATAAGACTCGTGCTTGAAAGAATTTAAAGCACACACTACATCACATTAAGTATATGATATCATTTGAGAGCGATTACAACAACGGAGCACACCCAAGTGTGCTCCAACATCTTATAGACACCAACAATAGTCAAAGTGCATCATACGGATTTGACGAGTGGAGCGAAAGCGCACGCCAAAAGATAAGGGAAGCATGCATGCTTGACGATGCGGAGGTGTTTTTCCTCGTTGGAGGAACTCAAACAAATGCCACGGTCATTGACTCTATGCTTTCACGTTACGAAGGCGTTGTGGCTGTTACCACCGCTCATATCAATGTTCACGAGTCGGGAGCCATTGAAGCCAGCGGACACAAAGTGCTTACACTACCCTCTCACAACGGGAAAATGGATGCGGAAGAGTTGAGAGCGTTTCTTAAATCATTCCATGCAGACCCCACTTGCGACCACATGGTGTGGCCAGGAATGGTTTACATCACATTCCCCACTGAACTTGGTACTATATACAAGGCTTCCGAGATTGAGCAAATAGAAAAAATATGTCAGGAATACTCCATTCCCTTGTTCATCGACGGCGCAAGACTCGGATATGGATTAATGTCTGACGAATGCGATTTCGACCTCCCATGGCTTTCTCGTCATTGCGACGTGTTCTACATCGGCGGCACCAAGGTAGGAGCTTTATGCGGAGAAGCGGTTGTGTTCACCAAGGACAACGTGCCACGACAATTCTTTACCATAGTGAAACAACATGGCGCTTTGCTGGCTAAGAGCCGCATAGCAGGCGTTCAATTCGACGCTCTGTTCACCGATAATCTCTACTTTAAAATCTCACGCAATGCAATTGAGAAGGCGATGCAGTTAAGAGAGGTTTTCAAGAAGTCGGGATTTACCATGAATGACACTCCTACAAACCAGCAGTTCATAGTGCTCTCAAACATCCAGAAAGAACACCTTGCAAGACTTATCGCATTCGAGATATGGGAACCAATAGACGAAAGCAACACTCTGTGCCGCTTCGTCACAAGTTGGGCAACCACGGAGAAAGATATAGAGACGCTTGCCAACGCCATTGCCACAATAAGCGAAAAATGACAACACACAACGACGACACCATCTGCGCACTCGCAACACCTACGGGAGGAGCCCTCAGCATAATACGCATAAGTGGTCCTGAATGCATCAGGACTATAACTACCTTGTGCAAGAAAATAAACGAGGAAACACCTGCCAATACCATCAAACATACCGAGATATGCGACACCAAAGGCCATGTCATCGACGATGTTATGGTAAGCATATACCGTGCACCACATAGTTATACTGGAGAAGACTCGGCAGAAGTGACATGTCATGGCTCTCACTACATAGCAAGCAAAATCATAGAGACGTTGATATCCAACGGGTGCAGACAAGCAATGCCAGGAGAGTTCACACAAAGGGCATTCCTCAACGGTAAACTCGCACTCGAACAGGCAGAGGCCGTAGCAGACCTCATAGCATCGACAAATGCAGCCACACACCGAATGGCATTGTCACAACTTAGAGGAAACATATCCTCAGAACTCGCCACCTTGCGTGATGGCCTTCTGAAACTTACATCATTGCTCGAACTTGAACTCGATTTCTCTGACCATGAAGACATTGAGTTCGCCGACCGTTCCGATCTGCTCAAGCAGGCAACAACTATCGACAACAAAATAGTGAGACTCGCCGATTCCTTCAAAGCAGGAAACGCAATCAAAAAGGGAATACCCGTGGCAATCATCGGGAAAACAAACGTTGGCAAGTCAACATTGCTGAACCAACTACTACACGACGACAGGGCAATAGTTAGCAACATACACGGCACCACACGCGACGTAATAGAAGACAATACAACAATAAAGGGCGTAACATTCAGATTCATCGACACCGCTGGAATACGCAACACTGATGACGAGATAGAACAACTGGGAATAGAGCGTACATACAAGAAAATTCAAGAGGCAACGGTCATATTATGGCTCATGGACGAACTGCCAAGCACAGAAGAAATAGACAAGATGGCGACTCTCACAAAAGACAAATCGCTCATCATCGTACAAAACAAGATTGACATTTTGCAATCATTATTCCCAGACACAATAAAGGACATTCCTACGCTTCACATAAGCGCGAAGAATGGTACCGGCATAACCGAACTCGAAGAAACCATATACAAGGCAGCAAACATCCCCGAAATAACCGAAAACGACACCATAATCACAAGCGCACGCCACTACGAAGCCCTGCAACGCTCCCACGAATCATTCATTCGTGTGATAGACTCTATTAAAAACAATCTCAGCGGCGACCTAATAGCAGAAGACCTGCGCATTATACTCTCCCAACTTGCCGAAATAACCGGCAAAGGCATCATCACCCCTAACGAAGTCCTCGCCAACATCTTCCAGCACTTCTGCGTGGGAAAATAGAATACGATTAACGGTCATCACTCGATATTACTCGATATGACTAAATCGTTTATTTTCAGGCAATTCCACACTCGTCATATCATCAGCGTTAATCGTTGATGATATTTTTTTCGCTCATTTTTGTACGTTATTTGTACGTTTGGGAAAATCCCAACGTTGGCACATGCTCACTCAATGTCTCCGACTGGCACACGTTGGACACCATTGGATTGCTAAACGATGTCCTCGCGTGGCACACATTGGACACATTTGGACACATTTAGACAGACTTGGACAGAGTTGGACAGAAAACAGGAATAATAACATACAAAATAGGACATATGGAAATAGTTAAGAAATGCGAATGGTGTCATAAAACCTTCATTGGCCAGATGGTCACAGCAAGGTTTTGCAGCAGTAAATGTTGCAATCAGGCCTATAGGTACAAGAGGAATGTGCAATCAGGAAAGTGCACACCTCCCGACAGCACTATCGATTTGAGCACCTTATCAAGAAGAGTTGATGAGAAGAAGCACTTCAATGACACGCTGAAAGACAAACAGTTTCTGTCTCCCTTAGAGGCAGCAAAGCTTCTTGGCGTTTGCCGAAGTACTATCTACAATTATCTTGGGCTGCAAGAACTGAAGGCAAAGCAGTTTCGAGGAAAGACCATCATCAGAAGGAGCGACATTGAAAAACTCTTCGATGATGCCCCATCCTATAAGAAGCGAGGCAGCATCCAAAAGGGAAAGAAAACTCATAATGACTATTATTCCCTTAAAGAGATGATGGAGAAATTCAAAATCAGTAAGCGAACGGTATTCCGCAGATGCGAACTGTTCGGTATTCCCCAAATCATTGAAGGTAGAAGAACTTTCTGGAAAAAGAAAGACGTTGACGTGCATTTCGCTGAACTGCTCGTGCAGTACGACCTGAAAGACTGGTATAATGCCAAGCAGATAGAGGACATTTATGGGATGAAGCGTGCAGCTCTAAACAAGTATGCTCTTCGCCATAATGTGCCACGCATCCAGTTTCAGAACGTCACTTACTTCTCTAAGAGCCATATTGACAACCTCAAACGACTTGCCAAAATACCAGATGACATCTACTACACCGTTCAGGACATTGTCAAAAACAGCAGTTTCTCAACATCCCAAGTTCGTTACTATGTCAAGAACGAGAAACTGAAAGTAAAGAGAGTCAACGGACTGTTGCTCATACTGCGGACTGACTGGGATGCATTCGTAAAACGATACCAGGCAAGCCATCTCTCTGAAGCACCCAAGCCACAAGAACCCAATCCTTTCTACACCATTGATGAAATTATTGAGAAGTACAAGGTCAAGGAAACGACCATCTACCGTATTGCCAAAGCGCTGAACATAGATGTCTTTACTATTGGGGATAAGAAATGCTTCCCCAAAGCTGGCATCGACAACTATTTCATCAAGGACAATCCTACCCCAGAACTGACAGAATGGTACTCCAGCGAAGAAATCCAATCGAAATACAACATGACTTACAAGCAAGTCACAACCTTCGTCTGCAAGCATCATATCCCTCGAAAGTATGTCGGAACAAAGCCCTACTACTCCAAACTGCATGTTGACAAGGAGAAGAACATCCTTCAACCTGAGGATGATTTCAAGACCGTTGAGGAACTGATGAACATGTATCAGATGACAGTCCATCAGGTAAGAGAGGTTATCCGCTTCTATCATGTGCCAAAGAAGAGGTGTGGCAAGTTCATCAAACTCAGTTTACATGATTTCAACCGTATCATCGAGGAGCGGAAGCAAGGTATTGTACCGGCTAAATGTGATGAGTTGCCAACAGATCCATCCTAAAATCCAGTTTATTGTAAGTTTATGGCGGTATAAAGATATACTGACGATACACTCCCTAATTTTGCAGCCAGATTTTCAAAACAGAAGTATAACGCATTAAAAATTAAAGTATTATGAACACAAGTAACATTTGCACCAAGGTAACCGTTCGCCAGGCTAAGCTCAAAAACGGAATGATTTCACTCTATCTGGATTACTATCCTGCAATCCGTAACCCCAAAACCATGAAGCCGTCTCGACGCGAGTATCTGGGTATTTACATCTATGCCAGCCCAAAGAACCAGATGGAGATGGAGTTTAATAAGGACATGCGCATGAAGGCAGAAGGTATTCGATGCATTCGTGTGCAGTCGCTCATCAATGAGCAGTTCGGATTCCTCGACAAGACAAAGCAAAAGGCTGACTTCCTCACCTACTTCAAGGAGAAATGTAGAGTAAAACATGACAGATGGGGCATTGTGTACAAGCATTTTTCAAAGTACGTCAACGGCAAATGCACCTTTGGCGAGGTCACGATTGAACTATGTCGTGGTTTCCGTGAGTATCTTCTCAATGCCCATCAACTGAAGCACACCAAACAGATGCTTAGTCAGAATTCCGCTGCCAGCTACTATTCTACCTTCAGAGAACTATTGTATTATGCCTACAGGGAGAAGTGGCTGAACGAGAATATCAGTGAGTATCTTGACAAGATTGACACTCTTGATACCCATAAGGAATCGCTTACTCTTGGTGAGTTGAAGAAATTGAATAAGACACCATGCAGGATTCCTGCAGTAAAACAGGCTACACTGTTTGCGGGTTTGACAGGCTTACGTATCAGCGACGTACTAAGACTGAAATGGGAGAATCTTCGCATTGGCAACGATGGAGGCTATGTTATCCAATATCGCATCAAGAAAACTGGTACCGAAGATACTCTTCCAATTAGCGATGAAGCATACGAACTCTGTGGTGAACGTAGTACAGGAACGGTGTTCAAAGGACTAAGCTACAGTATTGTCAGCTACAACCTGAAGGAATGGATAAAAGCCGCAGGCATCGACAAGCACATCACTTTCCACTGTCTCCGTCGAACTTTTGCATCCCTTGAAGTAAGCATGGGTACCCCCATCTATACTGTTTCGAAGATGCTCGGTCATAAGAATGTGTCCACGACACAGATATATGCAGACTTAAACGATGCAAACAAGCGCAAGGCTTCTGAACTCATTTCTCTGAAATAGCAGGGCATACGAAATCATTAACTATCAAGTCCTATCATCCTTTGTCTCAAGTAATTATGAGACGAAGGATAATACTTGATTTTGTGAATGAAAAGTATATTTTTAGCACAAATCATTACTCGTTATCACTAAAAAGCAGTACCTTTGCAGTCAACTTTTTAGGATAACGAGATATGAATATCGACGAGTATTTTCACAAGACACTGTTTGTAAGCACTATTATAATAGGGCCAGCTTTAGCAATGACGTTACCATTGGTGTACTGGGTTCAGTATAAAGACATGTTGTTTTTCCCAAGTTTCCTTTACTATGTGACGGGAACTGGCTGTGTTTCCGCAATGTTGTACTTCGCCCTATACGTTATGCCAGACAGCTTGAAAAGGCTAAAGGGAAAGAAAAAGCCAACCAAACAAATACTTCTTCTCCCACAACCAACTACTTCCGTAGAAGAAAGCAAGCCTTCAGAAGAACATCATACAGCGGAGCCTAATATATATAATAAGGTGGAAGAAACTCCAACAATTCTTTCCCCTTCTGTTCCTGATACGATTAGTAAAGCCAACCAAAAAGAGACTATGATGTATAAGAAGTTCTACTATACTTACGTGGAGAAATACGTAAGGAAGTATCTGCCCGTTGAGGATGCCCAGATAGTATTGGAGGATATTTACCTGGCTATTGATAATCGGGCATTGGATCTTATTGTGGATGGACATAAGACGTGTCTTCCCTTTGAGGTTAAGGCTACATCAAAATTCAGTTCTCTTAAAACGGAAGACATATACCACATTGGCTTTGTTGTGAAGTTCTTCCTCAAAAAGTCTAATGTCTTCGGAGCGACTTTCATAAAAGAAGTATTCCCCTACCAGTTGAGAGACGTAGAATTCAGTACCGTTACAACAAAGTTGACTTCAAGCGAGTCAAAAAATCCATCTATTCCAATCCCTAAAGTATGTTGGGGTGACAACCGCAGTATATCGAAGAAATTCAGCGGTCATATTACAGAAGAAATTATCAAGCAAATATAACCAACAATCACTGGGAATAAGCTCAACAGTATAGTTTATTCCCAGTTTATTCTAGTTTATAGCGGTATTTGGATATACCGTTGATAAACCCTGTTCCTTTGCAGCGATGTTCCACTAAAGGGACAGGTTATATCATGTTAGAACAACAAATTCAGAATCTGACAGAGAAAGTCGATCAGCTTACACAACTCGTTTATGAGTTGTCTAAAATGACTACTCCTATTGAGCAATCATCAGTATCTAACCGCCATGTCCTCACCGACATTCAAGGAGCCATGCGTATCACTCGTAAGGCAAAGCCCACCATCTATGCCAATGCCCGTAAAGGTATCATCCCCCACTACAAAAGAGGAAACAAGCTCTACTTCTACGAGGATGAACTCTACAAATGGATTGAGGGAGGGAAACAAGATTGCTATGGCATCAATTCCGAGGAGATGCTGAAAGAGATTCGGCAGCGAGTTCATCATCTGCCCAGTAATAACCCCTAATCGTCTGTATTATGATTAACCAGCAGTGTTTACCCTTTGAGTGTTTACAGGTGGAGATTCAAGACATCATCAAGAACTTTGTTGATGTTTATCAGTGTGATGCAGACATCGTCATCACAACCATCTATGCCATTGTGAGTATTGCCGTCAACAAGTCCATCAAACTGTTTGACGGCAAATACACCAACTATCCCTCTATGTGGATATGTCATGTAGCTCCCAGCGGCAGTAACAAGAGTGCCCCTGTGAAGATGTTATATAAGCCTATCAATGAGCTGAACGAAGAAGCTGTGATGGCATATTATGAAGAACTACGAAATAATGACAGGGGCGATGGAAACAACAAACCGAAACCCATCTGTAAGAAGCTGTCACTCACTGACACCACCCCTGAGGCTATCTACAAAGCACTATCCTTTATGCCACAGATGATATACCGTGATGAAATCAAAGGGATGATAGACGACTTTGACCGCTATAACCGTAGTGGCATCATCAGCAACATGCTCTCTATCTGGGATAGTACCAGTTTCTGCATCGACCGTAAAACCGAAGACCCAGTTTTCATCAGAGAGCCATTCCTGGATATTCTCGGTGGCATCCAACCTGGGCTGTTGAAGTCAACATTCGGCAATCCACAACTGATGGTCAGCGGCTTTAATCAGCGTATTCTATTTGTTTATCCCAATAAGGTTCCCGTCACGTACTATTCAGACAAACAACTCTCTGAAAGCATTATGCCTTACTGGACTGATTTCGTAAGGGAACTGTTGAAGGTACAGCCAACGGAACTAACCCTTTCCCCTGAGGCTAAAGATTTCTATTGCACTTACTACAACATGTTGCAAGACAAGAAATCCACAGCCGATGACTACATGCAGTATGTCTATAGCAAGTTGCAGATTATCATTCTCCGTTGGACTATCGTCACCCATCTGTTATGGGAGAAAACTTTTGATTACTATCAGAAAGATATTATCTCTGGTGATGAAATGATTCACTCGGTTCAGTGTATGCTCTATTTCGAGAGTGCTGCCGAGAAGGTCTATCAGGAGATTAGCGGTGGAATGTATCAGGGCTACACAAAGGAACAAAGCCTGAAGATTATCTATAACACCTATGGCGGTGAGGTGAATCTACAGAAACTGGCTGATGCACTGGGCTGTTCTCGCCAATATGTGAGCAAGGCGGTCAACAAGAAAGACCCAAGTTGACAGGTTGCGCAGGTTTTCTAACTTACAAATTGATTATCAATGAGATACAGAAGAAATGACCGCAACCTCGCAACATTGTCGACAAATACGGATGACAGAAGCCCTCCGCAGGAGTCCTCTGCCACTCTTCCTTAGAAGGGTGGTAGCCCACTAGCACCCTAAAGAGTGCACATGGGCTCAGGGAAGCATTCCCTAAGAACCTTTCCACAAGGGCTTCACCCCTTGACCCCATCTTTTGAAACATCAATCACTAAAGCAAGAAAAACAATATGGCAAACAAGACATGCATACATTTCGACCCTGTTAAGCCAGGGTGTGAGATTCACAATTGGCGTATGAAGGAACTTGACTATGTCATCAAGGAACTTACACCAAACAACGAACACTGGGTTGATCCTCGATACGCAGGAAAGACCTTATCAGATATTCGCAAAGAAATCGCAGAACGCTATCAGGCCACCGTTGCACAGAAAATGCAGGCAAAAGCAGCTCCTATCCGTGAGGCAGCTGTCGTCATCAAGCCTGATACTACGATGGCTGACCTGCAACTGTTGGCAAAGCAACTTGAAAAAGAGTTTGGCATCAAGTGTATTCAGATTCATATCCATAGGGATGAAGGTTTCAACAAAACCAATCCTGACCCTTCGAAGTTGAACCTGCATGCTCATTTTGTGGCAGATTGGACACACGATGACGGCACTTCACTACGTCTGGGACGTCCGGATACCTCAAGAATGCAGACCGTCGCGGCTGAATGTCTCAAGATGGAACGTGGCAGCAGTTCTAACGTAAAACACCTCAATGCCATACAGTACAAGGAGAAAAAAGCTCTTGAAAATATCTCTTCCCTTAGGTCGCTTGTCCGCAAGTCTTTCCTCTCCAAGGATGCTAAGAATGCACTCTACAAGAAAATCGACCAACTCGTAGAGGATCTAAAGGCAGACCCATTGAACATCGAACTTCAGCAACAAGTGGAACAAATGACTGAAAAAGTCTTGCAACTTCAGGCGGATATAGAGCGACGGAAGCAACTACACGAACAGGATCAAAAAGTCATTTCGGCTTTAAGGGATGAAAACAAGCTATTGCGTAACAACAATGAACAGAGTGCAGCCCTCAACGAGAAGGCTCATAAGGAAATAGACGACTTACGTAAGGAGAATATCGATTTGAAGCGCAAGGCATATCCAGAACGTTATGTCCTACCCTCTTTCATCGACGTAGAAGCCACACATGCATATAAAGACAAACAGGGGCAGTGCCACATCACGATGAAGTTTATAGGTGGCTCCAAGGAATATAAAGAGAAAATGAGCAACGAAGACTTTGTGGCTTTCAAGAACGGTAGTTTGACGAAAGAAGAGGTTATAGCAAAATACCACAAGCCACGCATCGAAGCCTATATCCGTAGAGAGTTTTCAAGCCCCGACAAACGCTCTGCCACTGTTTCCCTCATAGAGAAGACCATCTTTAGTTACATGAAACTCTACTCTAGTTCCACTTATATTCCGTCATCTAATGGTGACAACACCCCTAATAGACGAAAGAACTACGATGACATTGACGATATGAATGAAGAAGAACGCAAAGGAAGGTCACGATAACACTTCAACCTACAGTTGCATATTTACACAATGAACTCTCATTCTGAGCAAAATGAAAGCGAAAAAGTGAACAAAACAATCACTTTTATACGATTTTTGCGCTTTATTTACTCAAATATAAAACTTTTTGTGTAATTTTGCAGACGCATTCCGCAAAGAGTGCAAGGACATATTGCTCTATAGCTTCACAATCACCACCACGAACGAAAGAGCAACAACTATTATAGGAGCTGCCCCCAATATGGGCGCAGAATTCCCGTATATAGTTGTGGTTTGTGGTGAACCGTGAAGCGTATGGCGAATGTCTGCGCCTCTTTTTATTATAAACGGATGATTTGTATAATCATTTAAAACTGAAGAGTCAACAGGATAAAACGGACAAAACAGCGCATGAAAAAATCCTTTCTTCTTTTAGGGGCAATGATGCTACTTGTTATGTCAACCAAAGCACAAAAGTATAATTTTGAGGATTATATTTATCCTTTCGGCTGCCGTACATACGCTTCGCCAGACAGTAAAGGAAATCTCTCGTCTGTAACTCAGTATAGTTTTGAATCTCAGGCCTTTGACAATTATCTTATAGAAGAAGTCTACATTGGTCTTGGGATGATGTCGGCCAAAACTACATATAGATACCGCACCGAAGAAAATGCAGTAATTTCAGATGTTCAACTTCGGCAAAATAGATTAACAGGGAGTACTCGCTATCAAGACAAATTGATTCTTTTTGCTTTTCCTGAGAAGGACAAACCTTTTAAGTGGTCTGAAACAGACAGAGGAGATAAGTATCAATGCACATCCGAATATGTGTATATTAATGCTTCCATATATCATAAATCGTTATTCATGAAAGCCATTAAAATAACCAGAGACAATAGTTATATTGTTGGAAAAGAGAAGCATCGTATTATAGAAACAAGTTATTGGGTAAGTAATTATGGTCGTATTATTACTTATGTAGATTGGGATGGCACGAAAAAGGCCTCCTCCAAGTTGGATGCTTTAGATTATGTTCAGGAAATATCTGAAGAAGAATACAATAAATTAAAGAAATAGCCACATGAGTACGGAATTTATCATCGGAACAATTATTGGAGTGATAGGTATCATTCCCGTCATTATCCAAGTTGTCAAATGTGTCAAGAAGCCCAAGCTTAGTGACTTGATGAAAAAGCTGGTTGATAATAGTTTGTCGACTAATGCTCACAGGAAAGTCCTTAAGAAGATGAACCTGACACTTCTGCGTTCTGGAAAGCGTATTTCTTCTGAATATATCAACAGTTTCGTTTTGAAAAAGCGTGGTAAAGAGGCTGTCTTCACGGATTTGTGTCTGCAACATGACTGGGAACCAACCAAGGAACTATGTGAGATGTTTATGAATAGCGATTATCCGACTATCAGGAATAAATATTGGGACATGAAAAAGGCGAATCAGAAGAAAGAAGAAACACCTGTTGATGCTGTTGTGAAAACAGAAGCCGTTCATGCACAGCCAAAAGGCACGGAGGTTGTTTATTTGTCGGAACTGCTTGAAGAGCGTTATCCAGAGTCCTTCAAACGGTTGACTTCTATTCTCAAAAAGCATCATGTGGGCTATCGTTTGCTGAAAGGCACGAAGGATATTTGGTGCAGGGACTACATGCCAATCCAAACTGAATCGGGCAAGCTCGTACAGTTCCGCTATGAACCATCTTATTTGAAAGGCAATAAGGAATGGGAAGAATCCCGCTCTGACGTTAGAGAGGTTTGTCGACTGAATGGATTTGAGCCTGTATTCTCGAATATAAACCTTGACGGAGGAAATGTTTTGCTATGCTCTGGTCGGGCAATCGTTTCAGACAGAATCTTTAAGGAGAATCCCGAATATACGGACAAAGAGAAACTGGTCACGGAATTATCTAAATTGCTTGAAGCCGAAGTAATAATCATTCCTGCCCAAAACGGTGACATGACTGGACATGCAGATGGAATGGTTCGCTTTGTAGACCGTGACACGATATTGGGAAACAACCGCTCTGACGAATATAAGTATTGGACGAATGGCATAGAAAAAGTCTTGAAGGAAAAGAACTTGAAGTATATAGATGTTCCGTTCTTCTATGATTATAAGGATTCAAAACATCCGTATCATGCCATTGGTGTTTACGTTAATTACCTTGCGGTAGGTAATCTGATCGTTCTTCCTGTATTTGAGGTTGAGGGGAATAAGGATGCCGAGGCTATCGCAGCATTTAAGCAGATATTCCCTGACAAGAGTATCGAGACTATCAACTATAACGACGTTGCACTTGAAGGTGGAGTGCTGAATTGTACGACTTGGATTTATAGACAGGGAGCTTAAAACTCTGCTTGCATATACACAGATCGGGAAACCTCGCCGACATCCTCGGCCTCGGCTTCCCGCCTTTCCAACAATCATTCTTTGGCAATCATCACTTTCTCATCAGTTTGACATACCACCCTTCGTCCGGATGGAATCCGAAGAAAGTTTTTCCATCACCACCTAAATCCCAAGAACGCATCGCCTCGAAAGACTTAAAGGGAAGAAGATGATCCTTTCCCTGATGTAATAAAACATGCGCCTTACGGCGAAACTTGCGGCTACTTGCCTGCTTTCCTTTCTTCTGCGACTTACAGCAACACCAAGTGCTGCCAGGCATTCGCTTTCTACTTCTGCTCATTGTCTCGTAAATGTTATGAGGCGACACGGATGGCTGTCTCATGCCGTCTCGATTAAACATTACGAGGCTGTGTGGTGCTGATTGTTCATCATCATTTTTCTTTCCCTTTAGTTTAGAAGCAGGCAGCTATCATCTCCTTACCCAGTTTATGAATATGGGCAAGGATTTCACTTTCCCTCTCAGCAGAAGGCTTCTTGAAGCCATTGATATAGTTACGCAGTAGTGTGGCATTCATCCCAATGGAACGGGCAAATTCTGCCACGTTGATTTCCTTGTGGGTCAGGAAGAAACGCTGTAGGGCTGATGGCTCTGAATCTTCATAGGTAAAGCTCTCAAAACTGATGTCTTCATCAAGACTACGCCAATGGATGCCGTCATAGCCAAAGGTGTATTGGCTACGTTCTTCATCGGATGCTGCCCTCAACTTAGGGTACCAGAGCAACGACTGGCTGTACTCCTTTCCCTCTTCGTCTATGCCGAATATATGATCAGCATTAAACCAAATCTTTGTAATCTTCATAACGTATCCCCCTATGTTAACTATTAAAATGCTCCTCCCAACGCTTGATAATCAGGTCGGCATTCTCATCGATGACCGCCTTAATCTTCTTCAGGTCATTTGCCTTTATCTTCTCCTTTACAAGCAATGTGAACTCACTTCCGTTCCATACGAACTTAGCCATGCCACCGTTCCCTTCAACGTGAACGTGGACAGGCTCATGCTCCTTACTGTAAAAGAAGAAGGAGAATCCAAAGAATCTAAATACTTCTGGCATATCTCTATCTCATTTTATAATGACAGTGCAAAGATAGGAATTATTTTCGATACCAACAACTTTTTTTGCCAAAAATATGTTGCATCTGGTAATTTTTAGCTATCTTTGCACCGCATACGTGCAGAACAGATGATGATACTCTTCTGAGTGAGAAGAGCGAGTCCAGTGGAAGACCTGCCGATGGGCTAAAGGGATGAGAATCGCAAGATTCTACTTTCCAAAAGTCCATTTGTACGGTTCAAATCATAAAGTGCAGTAAATCAGCACCGTATGATTACTGCGTGGGAAAGTAGATCCTTCGAGGGAAAATAGATTCAAATCGTTTCTCGTCTTCGGGAGAAGCCGTCTCACGAAGTACTCTTATCTGCTCGTTGTCTCCTATGTTTAGCATTCTAAACAATAGTCACCGAATCGACCTATTGTCAATAAAATTCCATCAACATCTTCTCTGCCAACGGCACATACCACATACGTACCTCCTCTGCTGTGGGTGTGTGGTTTCCTGGAAAATGAAAACTCCTTTCGTAATGCTCCAGAAAGAGCGGTTCGAAATGCGCCAGAGTGTCCTGCTCGCCAAACAAACCCCAGATGCGGTCTTTGTAGAGCGGATTACAAGACTCGAATTGCGTGGCTTCCACTTCGGCAAATTCTTCTATCAAAGCTTCGTCGATGATGAAGTCTTGCTTACCGTCTTTCCTGGGCGACTTGTATTGGTGCCTGCCGATACGCTCACGCAGGAACTCCGTCATCTTGAAATGGGGATTGCCGAGCAAGGCCGGGATGCCCGTTTCAGATGCCAGCATCTGTGCATAGAACGCCCCGCAACTGTTGCCCACCAAGAGGTCGGGTTTCTCTATTTCAATCAACTCTCGGATAAAACTGATGGCTTCCTTCGGGTGGATGGGCAAATCGGGAGTGATCACCTCCGCACGACCCTTGAAAGCATCGCGCAATGCCACAGACGGCACACATTGGCCGCTGGCAAAGAAACCGTGGAGGAACAATATCTTGTACATATATATTCTATTTACGATTTCCACCGCCAGGTCTTTCTGACGATCGAGGTGATGGCATGACCGATAGTACGCAGATGGAAATTTTTGCCCAGCACAATCAGCAGGAAGGCTGAAAGGATGAGTACGATTCCAACGGCAAGACGCAGGGTGAACGATTCGCCAAACACCATCACGCCTATGGCTACCGCCGTCAATGGTTCCAAGGCTCCCATGATGGCTGTAGGCGTGGCTCCCACTTCGTGAACGGCAACGGTCATCAAGACAAGCGAGAGCACCGTCGGCACCAACCCCAGCCAACAGGCAAAGAACCATGCACGGGGTGAAGGGGGCAACATCAAATGCAGGTCAGGCGAGGTGAACGAATAGGCAAGCAAGCACAGCATACATATCAGCAGCACATAGAACGTGAGCTTTAACGACGACATGCAGATGCTCGACTGGTTGACCACTACGATATAAATGGCGTAAGTCAACGACGAAACCATGACCAGGAGGATACCTAAAGTGCTGAGTGATACGCCTGCATCGCCCCTGTATAGCAAGCCGATACCCGCCAAAGCGAGGATGATGGCCGTAACCGTTGAAGCCGTTACTTTCTCCCGGAAGCATGTTGCCATAATGACAGCCACCATCACGGGATAGACAAACAGGATGGTGGAGGCAATGCCGGCATCCATAAATCGGAAACTCTGATAATAAGTAATGCTTGATGCGGCAAAGAGCAGTCCGAGTGAGCCGAGCGTCTTCATTTCTCCGCTGCTGACTCGGAAAGACTTACGCTCTGCGATCAGCATGACGGCCAGCATCAGCACCGCCATGGAGAAACGGTAAAAGAGTACGGACGACGTATTCACGCCCACCTCGTAAAGCGGCAAGGCCCCGAACGGGTTTGTGCCATAACACACTGCAGCCAGTATGCCGCAGATAATTCCTTTATGCTTCATTCTCTGACAATCATTACATCACCAAATGTTTCATCGGGTGGCCACCCCACAAGTTGTCGTTCACATAACGGAAGCCGACGGAGACGTAAAGAGCCTCGCCAGCCGGATTTCCCTTGTCAACCAGCAATCCCACACAGGGCAGCCCCATACGGTCTGCTTTCTCCTTAGTGGCTTTCAGCAGTCGCCGGGCAATGCCTTGACGACGATAGTCGGGCAGCACGGCCAGCGAGTCGAGATAGAGTTCGCCTGCCTGCGTCTCATCGTCCATTCCCGAATGATCCTTGCCGATGCACGTCTTTGCGGCTTCGACGAAAGCCTGTCGAAGTTCGTGTAAGCGACCGCCATCATAACTGACGGCAATCCCGACCAATCGGTCTCCATCCATGGCCACCAGTGTGTTACGATAACTATATTGCGAGTCTTCACGCTCCACGAGCATAGTCATCATCCCCCGGAAGTCCTCCAGCACATACCCCTCTCCACAAAAATGCAGGCAACAATCATCGGTCATTGCCGTCATAATCAGCCGCGCAATGTCAGGAGATTGTTCTTTCCGTGCATTCTTTATCTCAATCATCATTTCTTATATTTTATTATTCTCGAAAATAGAGTTTAGTTTATATATTATTATTCCTTTCGATATAAACATTTCCCTTTTCTATAATCATCAGGAGAAATTCTATTTTTGCCATCAAATTCTAATATATAATCATTAACATCCCATTCCCACGCTTCTTGCATTATAAATTCTTTGTCATATAAAATCCAGATGAGTTTATCCCACAGATAATTAGTTGCCTTAGCAACTTTCGTCACTTTGCTTCCAGGCTTACCGCTAGGACGATTCGCTTTTACCTGGTATCTTTGATGATTAAAAACGAAATCAGAGCCTTTATTTACGGCTGTTTTATCCTGCATATAATCTGAATATTCGCTTTCTGTCATTCCAACTAACAATGCAGCATCATATTCTGAAATTGCATTTGTAATTGAAGGAGCTACTCCAAAACTTTCTTGCCATCGTAAGGCAACATCAACAAGTTTATTTCTTAAAGTCATATATCAATCCTTGAAATAGTAATAGGCATAGTTATGATTTGACAATCAGAAGACTAATACCAATCAACCTATTTACACTTCTATCTTTTTAATCAACTTGGCTGGTACACCGCCAACAATCGTGTTCGGCTCCACATCTTTGGTCACCACGGCACCAGCGGCCACTACTGCCCCATCGCCGATGGTCACGCCTGAAAGAATAGTCGAATTGGCTCCTATCCACACGTTCTTACCGATATGGATGGGGGCATACGACATGCTTTGGCGCTTGGAAGGGTCAAGGTCGTGGTTGATGGTGGCAAGCACTACATTATGGCCAATGAGTGCGCCCTCATCGATGGTGATGCCTCCCTGATCCTGGAACTTGCAGCCCATATTGATGAACACGTGTTCACCAACGACGGTGTTCTTACCGCAATCGGTATGAAACGGCGGGAACATGCCTACCGTCTTGGGCACTTCACGTCCCCAGAGTTGCTCCAGCAAAGTGTGAAGTTCCTCGGGGGAGTGATAACTGCAGTTAATCTCAGCCGTTATCTTCAATGCCTCCTGAGACAACTGATGGAACATCATGTGGACATTCGAGCCGCCAATGACAGGCTTGCCCGATGCCATATAGTCACGAAACTCTTGTATGGTCATAGTCTTAATCTGTTACAACTTCATCAAAATGATCTTTTCCCCATTCGATGAGGGCTGAAAGGGCAGGCATCAATGAGCGGCCTGTTTCCGTCAGCGAATACTCCACCCGAGGGGGAACCTCTGGGAAAACCTCACGATGCACCAGATGGCTCTGCTCCAGGTTCTTCAGCGTCTG
>DGTS01000035.1:50388-92506 GCA_002394385.1 Prevotella sp. UBA4330 | reverse complement strand
CAACCGGGTAAATCCGCTGAGCCCGAATATGCACATAAAAGCAATGACCCCTCGGCGACCAACGATTATCAAGGAGGAAGTGGAAAAGCATACATCTTCTCGGCAAAATACGAGAAAGACAACTTCTCTTTACTGTTGCGCACAAAACGTACTGAGAACCTTCTCGCCAGATCGGAACGTACGCAGACGGGACTTGCCGCAAGAGTAAATTTCATGCCTTCATTTTCTGAGTTTTACGCCGATTATGACTTGTCATCATCCTTTCCTGCACCACAACCTGAAAGTGAGCAGGCATATCAAGCGAAGATGACATACAACTTCCCCGAAGGCACCATGCTCGGAGGAAAATACGGCACATCACTCACGTTGAACTTCTCGCATGCAAGGTCATTACACAAGGATGAAGGGGGCACTTATTATCAGGACATCAGCGCCATAATAGACAAGAAAATAAATGAAGCGTTTTCGTTGAAGTTCCTTTATATCAACCAAATATACAACGCCACGATACTTGATGACGGTGATGAGAAGGTACATAACAATATATTCATTACAGATGCTACATACGAATTTAACGAACGGCTTTCGCTAAATGCCGACCTTGAATATCTCACATCAACATACTACGAGGGCGACTGGCTATACGGAAAACTATCGCTAACTGTGTCTCCCCACTGGACATTCTTTGTTAGCGATGAGTGGAATTGTGGGGAAACTAAAACTCACTATTGGTACGGAGAGGTGGAATTCTCTGCCGGCAGTCACGAATTAAGCGTAGGATATGGTCGGGTGAGTGAAGCATATATCTGTGTTGATGGTCTTTGCCGTCTTGACCCAAGCATGAAGGGATTGTTCGTTTCGTACAACTACGAGTTCTAAAACTCCTAAACAACCAAACAACCAAACTCCAATTATCTCAGTAAATGCGGATATCTATGATAATACGCGAGCCGACAATTTGATTAAGGCGGTTCACTATATCAGTACGCATCATGTTAAGGTCTGAGCGGAGGGCAGGATTAAGTATTTTAACGAAAAGCACCTGGTTACGGATATATTTTTCGCCAGTATAGCGCGCCACGGTCTTCCCCACCACCGACTCCCAAGAGTCAATAAGACGGTATTGCAGCATGGGCGTCTCAAGCCCCTCCTGCCGCAGAGCACGGTTCAGCACGTCTGACAAAGGCAACACATCTTTCTTAAACATATACTCTCACTTTTCCCTGTTCAACCTCAAACAAGCGGTAGTCGGCACCACTGCCTTGCAGTATCTTGTCTATATTTGCACGGTTAGTGTCTGTGATGAAAATCTGTCCGAAGTCCTCAGTTCCCACAAGACGTATTATCTGCTCTACGCGATGGGCGTCGAGTTTGTCAAAGATATCGTCAAGCAAAAGCAATGGGGCCGTACCCACTTTAGACTTCAGGAACTGTAGTTGAGCCAGTTTCAGCGCAGCGACAAAGGTCTTGTTCTGTCCCTGGCTTCCCTCCCGCTTCATGGGATAGTCGCCAAGCATCATTTCCAAGTCATCACGATGCACACCATGGAGCGAGAATCCCATGATACGGTCCTTGGCACGGTCGCGCTGTATCACATCGAGCAACGGGCCACGCTGGCAGTGGGATACGTAGCGAAGGCTCACCTTCTCCTTATCCTCGGAAATGCGCTGATATATTTGCTGGAACAGCGGCGACAAAAGATTAATAAACTCGTCACGTTTACTGTAAAGAAACTCTCCTTCTCGTGCCATCTGCTCTTCCCATATCTCAAGTAACGACGTGTCGGGCTCTTCCTCAAGTTTCAGAAGCGAGTTGCGCTGCTGCAACGCCTTGTTGTAACGGTTGAGAGAATCAAGATAGTTGCGGTCATACTGCGATATTACCACATCCATCAGTTTCCTGCGTTCCTCGCTGCCGCCCTCTATCAATGCTGTGTCTGCTGGCGACACCATTATCAGAGGCAGCAAGCCAATGTGTTCCGACAAACGTCGATACTCCTTTTTATTGCGTTTAAAGTGTTTCTTCGTTCCGCGCTTCATGCCGCAATAAACAAGTTCCTCGTCACCCGTTTCACTCTCGTATGTGCCTTGCAGCATGAAGAAGTCCTCGTCGTGGCGTATCACCTGCGAATCGATATTAGTACTTGCACTGCGACAGAACGATAAGTAATACACGGCATCGAGCAAGTTTGTCTTGCCCTCGCCGTTATTCCCTACAAGACAATTCAGTTTTGGCGAGAGTTCAAGTTCAGCCTCGCCAATGTTCTTATAATTAAGTATAGAGAGTTTCTTTAGTATCATTCCGCTTGCAAATTTCGTAATTATTTTGGAGATAGGGAAAAAAAACGAGCAAAAGTTTTCACTATGTGAGATAAATTGAGTAATTTTGCATCCCGAATTCTGTTTGATTAAACAAAACATTAAAATAATGGCAAAAAAAGACATTAAGAAGAGTGTTGTTGAAGACGACGCTCTGAACAAGAAAGAGGCTTTGTTTCTGAAATACCGCAAGCCTATTCTTTATGCTCTGGCAGCACTTATCGTGATAGTGCTCGGCATTTTCCTCTTCAAGAACTACTATCTGGAGCCACGCGCACAGAAGGCAAGCACCGAACTCGCTAAGGGACAGCAGTACCTCGATGCAGAGCAGTACGACAAGGCACTCAACGGAGACAAGGCAAGTTTCGCCGGCTTCCTGAAGATTGCCGATGAGTACAGCAACACCGACGCTGGCAATCTTGCTAACCTCTATGCAGGAATCTGCTATGCTCAGCAGAAGAAATGGAACGAAGCACTGAAATGCTTCGAGGCTTACTCTACAGCAGACGATGCCCTCGTTGCACCAGCAGCAATCAATGCACTGGCAGCAGCATACGCCAACACCAACCAGTTGGACAAGGCTGTTGACACTTACAAGAAGGCTGCAAGCATTGCAGACAAGCGTGCTGTGGACGGAGTCAACAACTCGCTCTCTCCACAATTCCTCCTTTATGCCGCAGACATCCTCAATCAGCAGGGCAAGAAAGACGACGCCCTCAAGATTTACCAGGAGATAAAGCAGAAGTATGTCAACTCTAACATTCAGCAGGAGATTGACAAATACATTGAGCGCGCTTCAGTTAAATAATACATGGCTACAGCACTCCACAACCTCTCCGACTACGACAGCAGCAAAGTGCCCGACGCATCCAACATGTGTTTCGGTATAGTCGTCGCAGAATGGAATCCTGAGATTACCGGCGCACTTCTCGAAGGTGCCGTCACCACACTCGAAAAGCACGGAGCACTGCCAGAAAACATACATGTGAAAACCGTGCCCGGCAGTTTCGAACTCATCTACGGAGCCCACCAGATGACACTCAACGACGGCTACGACGCCGTGATAATACTCGGAAGCGTCATCAGAGGCGAGACACCACACTTCGACTATATCTGCCAAGGAGTGACACAAGGCATAGCACAACTCAATGCCACAAGTCAGGTGCCCGTAATCTATGGTCTTCTGACCACTAACGACCTGCAACAGGCAAAAGACCGTGCCGGAGGCACACTCGGTAACAAAGGTGATGAATGTGCTATAGATGCAATAAAGATGGCAAAATTCTAACACCCCACACACAACAAAACAGAGGAGTTAAGACAACAGATACTTTCTGAATCTTAACTCCTCTCTTCGTATAGTCAATAATATACTTATTACCACACAAGATATACACAAGTGATGTCCGAATTGTACATCATTCATCTTGCCATATGTGCCTCCCTACAGTCCAAGAAGCCACAAGCGGGCAAGAAATAAGCCAACACATGACCACTTTAACTTAGTAGTCGCAACTCGACACCCCGACAGTTATTCACCCAATTTCTCGGTAAGATAGCCGAGGAACAAATGCAGGGCACGATTTGTAGCGTTGGCTATGTTAAGGTCACGCCCCTCGTCAGCAAAGATTTTCTCTGTCACAACATCACCCTTTGTGCCGCATGCTATCCATATAGTGCCGACGGGTATCTCGTGGGTGCCGCCACCAGGACCGGCAAAGCCCGTGGCAGCAATAGCATAATCAACGTTAAGCGCGTCGCACGCACCTTCCACCATAGCCTTCGCCACCTCTTCGCTTACCGCATTCTTCTCCTCTATAAGTTTCGCATCGACATGCAGTAACTTCTCTTTTATCTCGTCAACATACGAGACGATGCTGCCCTTAAAATAGTGAGAAGAGCCCGGAGCAGCAATGATGGCCTCGGCTATGCGACCACCAGTGCAACTCTCTGCCGTTCCTAACGAATTCTCTTTTTCGTAAAGAAGACGATGAATCTCTTTGCTTAGTATTCTGTTTTCTAATTCCATAAGATATTTGTTTATTTAAATGTCACTTTTGAGAAAGCAGGCTTGTCAATGCTGCAGAAGTCGTTGTCAAGATACTTGTAATAGCCCGTGATGCCTATCATGGCAGCATTATCCGTGGTGTAACTGAACTTGGGGATGTATATTGTCCATCCATAACGCTCAGCATGGTCGCGGAAGGCATTGCGGAGACCATTGTTGGCACTCACACCCCCTGCAAGGGCTACATGCTTGATGCCTGTCTGCTTGACCGCAAGTCGCAGTTTTTTCATCAGTATGCTCACAATAGTATGTTCGAGCGAGGCAGCAAGGTCTTCCTTGTGATGCTCCACAAAGTCGGGGTCTTCTTTCACCCAGTCTCTGAGGTTATAGAGGAACGAGGTCTTCAGTCCGCTAAAACTATAGTCGAGACCAGGGATATGCGGCTCACTGAACTTATACGCCTCGGGATTACCCTGACGTGCCAAACGGTCGATGATGGGACCGCCAGGATAGCCCAGCCCCATCACCTTGGAGCACTTGTCTATCGCTTCGCCCGCAGCATCGTCTATCGTCTGCCCCAGCACTTGCATGTCGTTATAGGCATTCACCTTGACTATCTGCGAATTGCCTCCACTTACCAAAAGGCAGATAAACGGCAACGGCGGCATAGAAGAGTCATCGTCTGACTCTTTGATGAAATGAGCCATGACGTGGCCTTGCAGGTGATTAACGTCGATGAGCGGAATTTCGAGCGAACGAGCCAGCCCCTTGGCAAAACTGACACCCACGAGCAGAGAGCCCATGAGTCCGGGACCGCGTGTAAAAGCGATGGCCGACAGTTGTTCCTTCTCGATGCCTGCACGCTTCAATGCCTGGTCCACCACGGGAACCACATTCTGCTGATGGGCGCGCGAAGCCAACTCGGGCACCACACCACCATAAGCCTTATGCACATCCTGCGATGCCGTAACGTTGCTCAAGAGCACTCCGTTGCGTAGCACGGCGGCTGATGTGTCGTCGCAACTGCTCTCGATGCCTAATATAAATATGTCTTTTGTCTGCATGATTAATAAGTAAGTATCTCTAACCCCTCCTCAGTCATAAGAAAGGTGTGCTCCCATTGTGCGCTCGGTTTCTCGTCGTCAGAGATTACCTCCCATCCGTACGGGTCTTCAGAATCAACAAAGACGCGCCATGTGCCCATATTCACCATTGGCTCGATGGTAAACACCATTCCCGGCACAAGCAACATTCCTGTACCCTTGCGGCCATAGTGAACCACATCAGGTTCCTCATGGAAGGCATTTCCGACACCATGCCCGCAAAGGTCACGCACGATGCCGTAGTTATACTTATGGGCATGCTTCTGTATGGCGTTGCCAATGTCGCCAACGAAACAATAAGGCTTGGCGGCATTCATGCCTATCTCAAGGCACTCCTTTGCCACGCGCACCAGTTGCTCTTTCTCTGGCGTGGTCTTTCCGATGATAAACATACGGGAAGCATCGGCAAAATAGCCGTTAAGAATTGTGGTGCAATCAACATTGATGATGTCGCCTTCCTGAAGGATGTCCTCTGCCTTAGGGATGCCGTGACACACCACCTCATTGATGCTTGTGCACACGCTCTTGGGGAATCCCTCATAGTTGAGGGGCGCAGGTGTGCCGCCATGACTTGTGGTGTAGTTATATACTATCTCGTCAATCTCGAGTGTTGACATTCCCTCGTGTATGTTCTTTGCCACCTCGTCGAGCACGGCGGTATTCAGTTTGCCAGCCTCGCGGATACCTTCTATCTGCTCGGGAGTCTTTATAAGGTCTCTAGTTGGCACCTCTTTCCCTTTACTCTCCCAGTACATCACGCGTTTGTCAAGTTCGGTAATGGGTTGTCCGGGCATCAGATGCCATCTCTTTCTTTTCATTTCTTGATTAGTTTACTTCTATTGGTTTCTCCGAAATATAATATGTCCAAGTGTATATGTCAGATGTAGAGAAGAATATCACCTGATGCTCCATAGCGGGATCTACGCCCTTGTTTTGTCTGAAACTAACGACGAAAGTGCGTCCGCTGAGATCGGTAGCATCATACTGAACGGCATGATACAACTCGTTGTCGGTAACCACTTTATTAGAAAGTTTGAAGTATTTGCTGTCGATGACCATCGAGTCGTCGCCGTCTCGAAGAATCACAATGTTCACTTCATGAAGTTTGTTGGTATATACCTTAGTCTGAACATTCTGTTCTGCGCTGTACAAAATCCTGTAAGCCGTCTTGGCGAAGCCAGACGAAACGATAAATAATGCCATCGTCAGGGCAAGAAGAATTCTTTTCATAATAAGTTGTTTTAAGTTTTATCGTAAATAATTATATATTTCAGTTGTCCAGTCTTCGCCGTTCGTAGTGAGGAACGGTTTTATCCCGAGTTCGGCAGCAGACTCTACGTTTGCCTTCCCGTCGTCGAGGAAGAGTGTTTCGTCTGGGGCTATCCCTACCGTGTCTATCACATGTTTGAAAAATGCCCTTGAAGGCTTCATCATCCCGCACTCGTAACTGCGGAACGACATGTCGAAATAAGAGTCAATGGAGTTGCCCATACCATCGAAACTGCTGCTCATTGCCCACTCCATCATATAAGGATTAGTATTGGAGAGCAGTATGAGACGATAGCCTTCGCTCCTCAGCCGGCGCAACGCCTTGAGATTCCTCAGCGGCACTTCCTTGCAATAGCCACGCCACGCATATAGACACTCTTCGTGAGCAAGTTCGTGCCCTACCATCTTGCTTAGTTCCAGACGGAACGTTTCAGCATCTATCTTACCCTCCTCGAGTTCGCCGAAAATACCTTTCTGAGTATAGGGGTCGAGCCTTGTCTCGGCATCTTTCAGTCCTATTTCCTTGAAACGCCTTACTGCCTGCGGCTGGTCAATGGTCATTATGACACCACCCAGGTCGAAGAGGATATTCTTTATCATATATTATATATTACGTTATTTCGTTTGTTTTATTATCTTTTGCTACGTCTTGTTTGACTACTATTCCTTAAAAAGGTTTAGTTTTTCCTCGCGAGCCTTGTCCAAATCTACCAGTTGTTCCTGATGTTCCGAGTTATACTTTTCCCTCAGCGTCTGATACTCCTCATCAAGAGAATGCTCAAACTTCTTCTCCTCGTCATTGCTCATCAAGTTAGAGGCGACGAGGACATTCTGCGAAGCATCTTTCAGCCATACCACAGGACCGTTATAGACAGGCGCAATCTTCAGAGCCACGTGCAATTTGCTCGTTGTTGCTCCGCCAATCATTATCGGAGTGTTCAGGCCAGCAGCACGCAACGACTCGGCCACATTGACCATTTCCTCAAGACTCGGTGTTATCAAACCGCTAAGCCCGATAATATCCACCTTCTCATCAATGGCCTTTTTTACGATTTCCTCTGCCGGAACCATAACGCCCATGTCTATCACCTCGTAATTGTTGCATGCCATTATGACTGCAACGATATTCTTTCCGATATCGTGAACGTCTCCTTTCACGGTAGCCAACAACACTTTCCCGGCTTTTGCCGAGTCGCCTGACGTCTCTGCTTCTATATAAGGATTGAGTATGGCCACCGCCTCCTTCATCGTTCGTGCAGTCTTTACCACCTGCGGAAGAAACATCTTGCCCTCGCCGAACAACGTGCCCACAACATTCATACCTGCCATAAGGGGTCCTTCAATAATATCAATAGCGCGAGGGTAAACCTTTATTGCTTCCTGCAGATCCTCCTCAAGATAGTTGCTTATACCCTTTACCAAAGCATGCTTCAGCCTCTCCTCAAGACTCTGGCTTCGCCACTCGTCCGCTGCTTTCGAATTGCTATTGGTGATTGCAGCGCCTTGCTTCTGCTGCTCCTGTTGCTCGCTAATTTTCTGTGCGAGTTCTATGAGGTGCTCTGAAGCATCAGCCGACTTGTTAAGGATTACGCCTTCAATGATCTCAAGTTGCTCCTTTGGTATGTCGTCATATATGACACTTGTGGCTGGATTGACAATGCCGAAGTTCATTCCATTGTTGATGGCATGATAAAGGAACACAGCATGCATCGCCTCGCGGATGTAGTTGTTGCCACGGAACGAGAAACTAAGATTGCTCACTCCCCCACTAACATTAGCCATGGGCAGGTTTTCTCTTATCCACTTGGTTGCTCTTATAAAGTCGAGGCTATAAGAGTCATGCTCGGGGATGCCCGTTGATACGGAGAGGATATTGGGGTCGAAGATGATATCCGAAGGGGGCATGCCCACCTCTTCAACAAGTATCTTGTATGAACGTTCAGCAATCTCTATCTTGCGCTCGTATGTGGTTGCCTGCCCTTTCTCGTCAAAACACATTACCACTACGGCTGCACCAAAGCGCATGACATCACGGGCATGACTGATAAAGACATCCTTGCCCTCTTTCAATGAGATGGAGTTAACGATGCACTTGCCTTGTGCGCATTTCAGGCCAGCAAGTATCACGTCCCATTTGCTGGAGTCAATCATTATAGGAACCTTTGCGATGTCGGGTTCAGACGCAATAAGATTAAGGAATACAGTCATCTCACGAGCGGCATCAAGCAGTCCGTCGTCCATATTGACATCAATGACCAGCGCGCCATCATCCACCTGCTTGCGCGCTATCTGCAAAGCCTCGTCGTAGTTCTTCTCCTTAATAAGACGCAAGAACTTACGGCTGCCCGCAACATTGCAACGCTCGCCGACATTCACAAACGATATTTCTGGGGTGAGTTCCAGTTTCTCCAAACCACTTAGTACGATGTTGTTGCTTCTCTCTGCAACAACATGAGTAGGCTTGTCTTTAGCCAGTTGCACATACTTCGCAATAAACTCATCGGTAGTGCCGCAACACCCGCCGATGATATTGACAAGTCCTTCGTCTATAAAGCGGGAAATCTCTCCAGCCATGCTTTCGGGGGTCTCGTCATAAAGTCCTAAGGAGTTGGGCAGTCCCGCATTAGGATAGGCGCTGATATAATAAGGTGCCTTACGAGAGATTTCCTTTATGTAGGGATACATCTGCTTTGCTCCAAAAGAACAGTTCAACCCGACAGAGAATATAGGATAGGAACTGATGCTTGCCAAAAAGGCATCGAGCGACTGGCCGCTAAGCGTTCGGCCAGCCAAATCGCTTACTGTAACAGAAAGCATAATGGGCAATTGGACACCTGTTTCCTTCATGACAGACATCGAGGCATCTATAGCGCATTTAGCGTTAAGAGTGTCGAAGATTGTCTCGACAAGTACTGCATCGACGCCACCCCTTATCATTCCCCTAACTTGCTCGCAATATGCTTCGCGGAGGTCGTCATATATAAGGTCGCGAGCAGCAGGGCTGCTGATGTCGCTACTCATAGAACACGTCTTGGTGGTGGGACCTATACTGCCGGCAACATATCTCGGTTTGTCTTCTGTTGAGTACTTGTCTGCTGTTATGCGAGCAATCCTTGCACCTTCAAAAGCCATCTCCTCGCAGATGTCCTGCAAGGAGTAATCAGCCTGACTGATGCGTTGGCTGCTAAAAGTATTTGTCGTTATAATGTCCGCTCCAGCAACAAGATACTTTTTGTGAATATCTTCCACGACGTCTGGGCGGGTAATATTTAATATGTCATTATTACCTTTCAACAGGCACTTGCTGTCAGCAAACCTTTCGCCACGGAAATCCTTTTCAACAAGATTATATTGTTGAATCATCGTTCCCATAGCACCGTCGAGTATGAGAATCTTCTCTTTAACTATATCCTGAATCTTTTTCATATAATACTATCAGAAAGCACAGGCAAGTCTATCAGAATCGTTTAACCGCGCGGTCCATCTCACGTCTGTCTTCCTTCTCTTTCATCGTCTGTCTCTTGTCGTACACCTTCTTGCCTCTTGCCAATGCGATGTCGAGTTTAGCCCTCCCCTTGTCGTCGATGAAAAGCAGTATAGGGACAATGGTATAACCAGGGAGTTTTGATGCCTCGTCAAGTTTCTTTATCTCTCGCCTGTTCAGAAGCAATTTTCGCTCTCGTTTACTCTCGTGGTTGCTATAAGAGCCATAGAAATAGGGGGACACATTCATGCCCTTCACCCATATTTCACCGTTATGGATGTAGCAGTAGGAGTCAACAAGAGATGCCTTTCCCATACGGATAGACTTTATTTCCGTACCCGTAAGCACAATGCCTGCCGTAAGTACATCAACAAAGAAATACTCGAACGACGCTTTCTTGTTTTTTATATTTATAGGACTTTTCTTTCTTAAAAGTTCTTCTTCCTTATTCATATTCTATTACACTATCTTTGCAAAACTGTCGATGTTGCTGTCAACATAATGAGCAATATCGCTTGTCCATTTCTCCTCGTTCTCCACGAAGTCGTCATCATATTCGTCGAAATCGGGGAACTGCTCAAACAATGCCATAAACTCATCGTCAGTACACTCTTTCTCTATTTCCTCATGATGCTTGGCATATAGAGTGTGAACATCATATATCATCTTGCTTAAGTCCTTGAGTCCCCACATCTTCATAGCCTTTGCAAAGGGGTTCTTAAAGATGAAGCCTCCATAGCCATTATGTATTAACTGCACAAAGCCGCCATCCATCACCTCATCCCTGAGAGTTATGTATGCCAGCAACGTAATCTGGTCTGAGTTGAGGCTACTTAATGATTCCTGGGTAATTTCTCCTCCAATGGCACTATATATGCCGTCAACAAAGACCTGGAGAAACTCATCCATCCCTTTTGCTGCTGCATTTTGAAGATCAACGTCTTTAACTTCTACCTGAATCATAACGACTTATTTCAATTCTCGTGCAAAGTTACGGAAAATCGAGTGCAGAACAAAGAAAACTTGTTTCTTTTTATGCCGAGAGCCTTAACTTCGCGAGTTTTGTCGCAAAGTTACAATAAAAATTGGTATAACTACGTTATATAAAGAAAAAATATGAATAAAATAGTTTACATCTTTCTCTTAGCAATACTGTTGCCAATAAAGACACTGGCACAAAGAAACGAGATTTATAACGACAGGATTGCCTCGCTTCAGGTTGTCGCCGGTGAGAACTGGCTCTTGCCTCCTGTAATCAAGTTGCATAGCATAAGCGATGCAAATTATATTCACATTTCCTTTGACGACCTTACGCACGTCTATCACAGGTACACTTACACCATTGAGCATTGCGAATCAGACTGGACCGTTTCTGACGAATTGTTCACGAGCGACTATGTGGAAGGATTCGCAGAAGGCAACACCATAGACGATATTCAGGAATCGCTGAACACCAACATCCTGTATAACCACTACTCGCTGACCATACCTAACGAGTATTGCAAATTGAAACTGAGTGGAAACTACAAGGTCACCGTTTACGATGACAATACAGACAGGGAACCAATGTTCACCGCATGTTTCATGGTTCTTGAGCCACTAATGGGCGTTGGACTTGAAGTAACAACCAATACTGACATCGACATCAACAACAGCCATCAGCAAGTGAACATGATTGTTAATTATAACGGCATGACAATAAACGACCCGCGTGACCAGATAAAAACCGTGGTGACACAAAACCAGCGGTGGGACAACTCGAAGGTAAACGCCAAACCTCAGTATATCATGTCTGACGGACTAAAATGGGAGCATAACAGAGAACTGATTTTCGATGCCGGCAACGAATACCACAAATATGAAATACTAGACATTCACCACCCCACTATGGGCATCGATTATCTTGAATGGGACGGAGAAAACTATAATGTTTATCCTTTCTCGTCAAAAGAAAGGCCTAACTATCTATATGACGAAGATGCCAACGGCGCGTTCTATATAAGAAACAGCGACAACATTGACAACGACATTACGTCGGAATATGTGCTTGTTCACTATACGTTGTATTGTCCACAAAAGGTTAGTGGCGATGTGTATATCAATGGAGTGTGGACAAACAACCGTTTCTTGCCCAAATACAAAATGGAGTATAATGAAGAAAAGGGCTGCTACGAAGCGGTAATAATGCAGAAACAAGGATACTACAGTTACCAATACATAATGTTAGACGAGAATGGAGTGTCGCGCATCATGCCCACAGAAGGCAGTTTCTATCAGACAGAAAACACCTATCAAGCATACATCTATTATAAAGGAATGGGAGAGCGCTACGACCGTCTTGTGGGATACCAAAACATTCAGTATAGATAACGGCTAAGAGTGGCGCAACATCTTGTCTATCTCCTCGAACTCCTTGCCCATGTTTAACTTAAGATAGATATTGTAGAGAGCAGCAGCCCACCTGTCTTTGTCGTCTGGCCGCATTGCCCTATACTTCTCCATGTATTTCAAAGACTTAGAATAGAAGCCTTTCACTTGCTGTCTTTTCTTATTGTTCACCCTGCCCTTCTCCATCGAAAAGGCCTTGTTGATATATGCCACGCCAGCATTATAGTATGCTTCGGGCAAAGAGTCGTTAATTGAAATAATCTTTTCGCACAAAGCAATGCAATCGTCATTCTTTCCGATGTTAAGTAAGATGTTGCTCTTGGCATAAAGATACAACGTCTCGCAACTATCAAGTGCCAAGGCGTTGTCTGCCACCTTGATTGCCTTCTCGTAATCACTCACTTTGTTATAATAATCAATAAGATGAGTGAAGAAATAATTTGAACGCGGGAACTGTTCTATGCCATCTGTTAAAGTACTTACATATCCCGTATTATCTTTCATCAAAGAGTACGTTTCTGCCAAATACTGAAGAGTACGCTCTAACATAACAGTGTCTTTAAGGGCATATTCCTTATTGCGCAGCACCACACTCGTATTTTGCATCCTGTACCCACAATAGAGGTTGCGTGATGCAGCCAGCGGAGCAACGCTATCGCTTTCAGCAAGGTTAAGGCTAGAGAACAACGGCTGGTTATGGCAGTCGAGATATGAGTCGAGCATAACAATGCTCTTCTTGAAGTCATTCTTCCTTAGCCAATATAAGCCTCCGTTATAAAGGTTGATACGATATGTGTTCAGATACTCTGAGTTTCTTGTCCTTATCCTCTCGTTAGCATCAGGCTTAACACCATAGTTTGTGAGGGCACTGTCTAGTTTATAGTATGTGTCGAAGAGTTTTTTTGCGGTATTAAAGAACGCGGCGGTGTCGTAAGGTTGCTTCAGATATACCTTCTCGTTCACTTGTTCGTACTGTTTTCTTACGACCTCTGCAAGCGTGGTATATATCCGGATATTCCTCACGTTGGCACTGTCGAGGAGGAGTTTTCTCATCGACTGTTCTGCCTTATCAAGGTTTTTGCCGCTCTTAATATAAGTCCGTGCCTGAGCAATCTCTTTTTTTTGAGCGTTCACGCACGGACTTAAGGTTATCAAGAGAAGCAATGAAAATATCAGTTGCTTCTTAAATGTCATTCTTAAAAATATGTTCTAGTCAAATATTATGGCAGAGCCATGATTTCGTCATACTTAGCCTGCTCGCCAAGGATGTAATAGCACTGTGCCAAAGGATACTTCCACTGAACGAGTTCGTGGTTAGGATCCTCCTCGCGAATCTGATTAAGATTTGCAATTGCCTCGTCAACAAGAGCCTTAGCCTCTGGTGTTACGTTACCGTTAGCAGCATCTATCATGGCCATTGCTTTCTCTCTTTGACCTGTGGCAAGGTTGAAACGCACCTGTGTGAACTTAGGATCGAGTTCTATTGCTTTCTTGTTTGCTGTAATTGCAGTCTCATAATCCATGTTGTTGAGTGCAGTCTGTCCCTTCAAAGCCCAAGCCATCTTGTTGTTAGGATTAGCGGCGATAGTCTCGTCAAGCAGAGTGTTAACCTCGTTTGCATACTGAGGAGCACCATAGAAAGTGGTAATCTTGCCGAGGATAGCGCCATCAGCCTGACCGCCAGGATACTTTCCAATCATGCCCTTCATCTTATTAACGAACTCAACAGAGTCTTGCTTAGAAGCAACTTTCTTCTCCATAGTGTTGAGCATGAGTGCCATAGCAGGTGCACCATATGCTGAATCGTTAAGAGCATACTGCGAATACTTCATCACGCTTTCTGCGTCGTTGAGTTCAGAAGCGCCCCATGTTGCGAAGTAAGAAATCTGTGGAACATTGGGGTCCATAGCAACCTTACCGTCATAAACGACATTTGCAGCATCAACATAAAGGCCAAGATTTGACAGAATCTTAGTGAAATCCTTTGTATCAAGACCATCCTGACCTGCGTTAAGCAGCATCTCGCGAGCCTTGTTCAGAGGGTCTATGTACTTGAGTGCGGCCTTCGGGTCAGCATCACGAAGCGAAATGGTTGACTTAACTAAGTTCTGAGCAGCGGTATAGGCGTTATTCACGTCGTAACCAGCGGGATTCAGGTCTTTCTTGATGTAGTTGTCCTGCTCGTTAGAGAACTCCTTAGCGGCGAGGTCGCATACCTTAGTATAGACCTTTGCCTTGTCTTCGTTGCTCAAGGCTGAAACACCCTGATTAACAAGTTGCATGGCATCGCTGTAGGTTTTAGCCTTCTTAATCAACTTAACGATGTCACCCTGTGCATTGGCCGATGCAGCAAAAAGAACAGCAACAGCCATCATCATTAATTTCTTCATAATTCTAAAGTTTTAAAAGGTTTGATATTGTTTTCTTATTGATTATCCTCTGTAGGCTCGTCAAAGTCAACGAGAGGAGTATTGTCGTTGTTGTCCTCGTCAACTTCTTCTGCTTCGTTGTCTGAAGTAGCCGAAGACTCTTGTGTCTGGCCTATTTCGCTCTTGAATGCCTCGTTGCTCTGGGCAAACGCCTCACGGCTCTTCTGCTCAACGATAGCCTCCAGTTCGGAACTCATCACTTTACATACACTTGCTATGACGTCATTTTTCTTCGAAAGATTAATCAGACGTACGCCTTGAGTGTTTCGTCCCATCACACGGCACTCGCTAACAGCGAGCCTTATGACGATACCGCTCTTGTTGATTATCATAAGGTCGTTCTGGTCGGTAACATTCTTTATGGCAACAAGACGGCCAGTCTTTTCGGTGACATTCAGCGTCTTCACACCTTTCGCTCCACGGTTAGTCTTACGATAATCCTCCACCTGTGAGCGCTTGCCATATCCGTTCTCGCTGACCACCATGATAGTTTCCTCTTCAGGTTTGTTGACAACAACCATGCCCACAACAGCATCGTCGCCTCCATCAAGACGCATGCCGATGACACCTGTTGCCACACGTCCCATTGCGCGGATTGCACTTTCGTGGAAACGTACGGCACGGCCGTTACGATTGGCAATGATGAGTTCGTTGCGTCCATTAGTCAGACGAACATCTACCACCTCGTCGCCTTCCAGTATATTGATGGCTATCACACCGTTGGCACGTGGTCTTGAGTACGCCTCGAGAGATGTTTTCTTAACAATACCGTTCTTCGTTGCGAACACAACATAGTGTGAGTTGATGAACTCCTGGTCGTCAAGCCCCTTGTTACGCAGACGCATGAAAGCGTTGACCTGGTCGTCCGGCTCGATGTTGAGCATATTCTGGATGGCCCTGCCCTTTGAGTTCTTGTCGCCCTCGGGTATCTCATAGCACTTCAGCCAGTAGCAGCGGCCCTTGCGGGTGAAGAACATCATAGTCTGGTGCATCGTTGCCGGATAGATATACTCGGTGAAGTCTTGCTCACGGCTACGTGCTCCCTTGCTTCCCACGCCACCTCTCGACTGCTCGCGGAACTCCGACAGCGGAGTGCGCTTGATGTATCCGAGATGACTTACGGTAATAACAACCGGGTCGTTGGGATAGAAGTCTTCCGCATTAAACTCATGCTCGTCTGGCACGATTTGCGTGCGACGCGGGTCTCCATATCTTTCTTTAACCTCCTGGAGTTCGTCTTTCATCACCTTCTTGCAAAGTTCTGGGTCGTCAAGTATGCTCTGCAAGTAGTCTATCTGCTTCATCAAGTCTTCATACTCGGCATGCAACTGATCCATGCGAAGACCTGTGAGTTGAGAAAGACGCATGTCAACGATAGCCTTTGACTGCAACTCGTCGAGATTGAAACGCTCTTCGAGGTTGCGCTGGGCATCGGTTGGAGTCTTAGAAGCACGTATGATGTGAACCACCTCATCTATATTGTCGCAGGCTATGATAAGTCCTTCCAGGATGTGAGCACGTTCCTGTGCTTTCTTCAAGTCGAACTTGGTGCGACGGATGGTCACCTCGCGGCGGTGCTCAACAAAGTAACTGATGCACTCGCGCAGGGTTAGGAGTCGCGGATAGAGTTTAGAGTGGTCGTTCTTGCTTGGAACCAACGCGATGTTATTCACTGAGAATGAACTCTGTAGAGCCGTCATCTTGAACAATTTATTCAATATGACATTGGCATTGGCATCTTTCTTCACATCGATAACAATGCGCATACCCTGACGACCGGTTTCATCGTTGGCGTTAGAGATGCCTTCAAGTTTACCTTCTTTTACAAGGTCGGCGATGTACTCAATAAGTTGCGCCTTGTTAACACCGTATGGTATTTCGGTGATAACTATCTTGTCGTGGCTTTCGTCGCTCTCAATCTCGGCCTTGGCACGCATCAATATGCGTCCGCGACCAGTCTCGTAAGCCTCCTTAACACCCTGGAGTCCGTAGATGTAAGCACCTGTAGGGAAGTCTGGAGCAGGGATATACTGCATCAGTCCTTCTGTATCGATGTCTGGATTATCGATGAACGCGCAGCAACCGTCAATCACTTCGCCCAGATTATGCGTCGGCATGTTGGTTGCCATACCCACAGCAATACCGTTACCACCATTTACCAGCAGGTTAGGAACTTTCGTTGGCATCACGCTCGGCTCAGTAAGTGAGTCGTCGAAGTTGTTTACCATATCAACAGTATCCTTCTCCAGGTCGTCCATGATGTGCTCACCCATCTTCGAGAGGCGGCACTCTGTATAACGCATGGCGGCTGGAGAGTCGCCATCGACAGAACCGAAGTTTCCTTGTCCGTCAACAAGTGTGTAGCGCATGTTCCACTCTTGTCCCATGCGAACCAACGCTCCGTAAACCGAACTGTCGCCATGTGGGTGGTACTTACCGAGCACCTCTCCTACCACACGTGCACACTTCTTGTACGGCTGACTGCTGACGTTGTTGATGCCTTTCATTCCGTAGAGTATGCGTCGATGCACTGGCTTGAATCCGTCACGCACATCTGGGAGCGCACGAGCCACGATTACCGACATAGAATAGTCGATATAGGAGGTTTTCATCTCCTCCTCGATGTTGATTTTTATAATCCTGTCCTGGTCAAATGTTTGATTTTCGTCCATCTTATTTTATATTGTTAATTTCCTTTAAAATGTCATTAGAGCCACTTTAAACGCCCTCTGTGCGTTTTTAATGCCTCAAAAAACATGGCAAAGTTACTAATAATTTTCGACATAAGAAAACATTTGAGGGTAAAAAATAGCATTTCCAAGAAAAAGGTTTGCCGCTATCGTTCATTCCTTTCTTCTGCTGCCATACTTCTGTCGTTATCGAGTTGCACGATATCCGCATATTTCACCTCATGGTCATTTAGGAATATACGGTTCAGAGTGAAGGCAAGCGACTCCAGCGTTTCTTGTCGGCGAGCGGGTTTCAGTTCACATTCCCACACCGTTATCGTGTGCCATCCCATTGCCGCCAGTTGCTTCTGGGTGCTGATGTCACGCCTTTTATTGGCGATTATCTTTTCTCTCCAATAGTCGGTCCTGCTCTTTGGCAACCTAAAGAAAGTGCATGTAGATGGTTGAATGCTTGTTTCCCTCAGTTCGCCACCTTCAACCGTCGTTCCGTGTCCGTGCCAGAAGCACCCGTTTACGAATATGCATGTGCGGTATTTCCTTAGCACTATGTCGGGATGACCAGGCAGACGCTTGTGGTTGAGACGAAACCTGAAACCCCGGGCATGCAGGTATCGCCTGACAATCAGTTCGGGCTTGGTGTTCTTCGCCTTGATTGCCGCCATGCATCTGTGCCTTTGTTCAGGAGTCATCGTGTCCATTTCTGAAAATGGGATTTATGAAGTTAACGGGAGAGATGTGGTTACTGATTTTGTCAGGTATATCACCTAAGGTTGCCAGGTATATCACCTGAGGTCGTCAGGAATATCACCTGAGGTCGTCAGGAGTGCTTCCTGAGGTGCTCAGATATATACATCTGAGGATGCCAGATGTGGCTTTTGGCACTCCCAAAGATGCCTTTTCGCTACCCGAATGATATATCATTGGGAATCAGCGAATGCGCAAACGATCGCCAACCTGCAAAGAGTAGTCGCCCGAGAGGTGGTTAACCTTGTAGAGTGTCTCTACTCTTATCGCATAGAGTTGCGATATAGAGTGTATGCTCTCGCCTGGTTTCACCACATGATATTTGCCCTTATATTCCTTAGATGCTTTCTTCTGCTTCTTGTCAAGATAGATAGGAGAGCCCTGAACGAGCACGGCATTCTTTGGTATTTCGTTATACTTGGCGAGTCGCCTAACCGAGATGCCAGTCATGCGGCTTATTGAAGAGAGAGTCTCCCCTTGCCTTACGATGACATAAGGAGTCTTGTTGCGCACGAAGATGCCAAACCTTTCATCTTGAACAGGCTTAGGCTCTTGCCTTATCACCTTTCCTCCATCGTACTTATAAAGTTCGTACAGTTCGATGATTCTTATCAGGGCATCGGCATAGGTGGGGTTTGTGGCATATCCGGCAGCCTTAAGTCCGCGTGCCCAACCTTTGTAATCGCGTGGTGAAAGCGAGAACAGACTCTGGTATCTGCGTCCGTTCAGCAAGAACTGGCTATGGTCTTCGTAACTCTGGCGAGCGTTGGCATACGCCCTGAAACACTCACCTTGAAGGTCGTCATCATGATAGACCTTGCGCCCTTGCCATCCGTGACACTTTATTCCGAAATGATTGTTGCCCTTACGCGCCAGTTCACTCTGCCCCGCCCCACTCTCTATGAGTCCCTGGGCAAGTGTGATGCTCGCCGGAATGCCATGAAGTTTCATCTGCTCTACGGCTATTCCTGCATACCTTCCTATATATCTCTCGTAGGCAGCGTTCTTCCTCAACGCCTGAGAGTGGCATTGCAGGGAGATGAGAAGCAGTAATACTATTCTTATGAAATGGCGCATATCATTCTGGTTTTTTATTAAGGAATATAGAAGTACAGGAGTTTGGGAGTATTGAAGAAGATTAGCCGGAATTGCGTACATCATCTTCAATGATGCTACTCGATTTTCCACAATTCGCCAGAGGCATCCGACGGCATGCGCCAGTCGCCTCTTGGACTGAGGCTCACGCTACCCACTTTAGGTCCATCTGGCAGACACGAGCGTTTGAACTGTTGCGAGAAGAACCGGCGCATGAACACTCCAAGCCAGCGCTTTATGGTTTCCTCGTCATACCGTTCTTCCTTTGTACCCGTTTTAAAGGCATGTTTCGCGAGGAAAAGAATCTTCTCTGGCGTGAAGCCGTGACGCAACATATAATATAAGAAGAAGTCGTGGAGTTCGTAAGGTCCAACGAGGTCCTCAGTCTTCTGCTTGATGTTGCCCTGCTCATCGGCAGGAGTCAGTTCGGGACTTATAGGAGTGTCGATGATGTCGAGCAACGTGTCGTGCGACTTCTTGTCTATTCCCTCGCTCTCTGCCACACTCCTTACGAGATAGCGGATAAGCGTTTTGGGTATGCTTGCGTTAACTCCGTACATCGACATGTGGTCTCCATTATATGTTGCCCAGCCGAGTGCAAGTTCCGAAAGGTCGCCAGTGCCGACCACAAGTGCGCCCACCTTGTTGCTCAGGTCCATGAGTATCTGGGTGCGCTCGCGTGCTTGTGAATTCTCGTATGTAACATCGTGGTTATCAATATCATGCCCAATATCCTTAAAGTGTTGTCTTACGGCATCGGCAATGCTTATCTCCTGCATGTCTATTCCGAGCGACTCCATCAGCGACAGAGCATTGTTATAAGTTCTGTCGGTAGTTCCGAATCCTGGCATAGTCACTCCGAGTATGCCTTTGCGGGGCATTCCAAGTTTGTCGAAAGTCTTGACACATACAAGCAAAGCCAATGTGCTGTCGAGCCCTCCACTAATTCCTATCACCACACGCTTGCTTCTTGTGTGTACCAAACGCTTGGCAAGACCCATCACCTGGATGTTGAATATCTCCTCACACCTGTCTTGCATTATCTGCGTTGACGGCACAAAAGGCGCAGGATTGATTTCCCTAAGCAACTCGAAAGGCTTATTATCAAACGCAGGCTCAACGCAATCGATAACTCTCGGCTCATCCTTGGCAAGTGCTTCGGCGGTGGCGAAAGTGCTGTTGAGTCGTCTTTCTGCACGCAGACGCTCAATATCTATCTGCGCGACAACAAGTTGCGGTTCAAGAGAAAAACGTTTGTTCTGGGCTATCATCTTGCCATTCTCAAACACCAATGCATTACCCGCATATACCACATCTTGTGTGCTCTCGCCGAAACCGCACGAACTATAGACATAGCCGCTCATGTTTCGGGCGCTTTGTTGCGAGATGAGGTTCAGCAGGTACTTGTGTTTATCTATCAACTCGTCAGATGCCGAGAGATTGAATATGATGTCTGCGCCCTGAACCGTAAGCGTATTGCTTGGCGGGACGGGTGCCCAGAGGTCTTCGCAAATCTCTATTCCGAACGTTGCCCCTTGGCTCGTGCGGAACAAGGTGGGTTTTCTGGTTATCACGACCTCTTGACCTGCATATCTAATCGTCGTGTCGTAAGGTATATCGCGTGCCGATGAGAACCACCGTTTCTCGTAAAACTCAGAGTAATTAGGAAGGAATGTCTTTGGCACTATGCCCAAGAGTTTGCCCCTCTGGATAACGGCGGCACAATTAAGCGTGAGCGAGCCCACCACCACCGGCACTCCCACGATGGCGATAATATCTGATGTCAGACTATGACCAATAATCTTCTCCACCGACTTTTCGGCCTCTTCGAGCAGTATGTTCTGATGGAAAAGGTCCTGACAAGTATAAGACGTGATGCTCAGTTCAGGGAACACCACTATCTCGGCACCCTTACCGTCGGCATCGTCGATAAGGCGTATTATCTCCTCTGTATTGTATCTGCAATCGGCAACCTTTACTGAAGGTATCGCGGATGCTACTGTTATAAAACCGTATTCCATAGAAGTATGCTTTATTATTTATCGTCTGTTGGTGGAATTAAGAGGCTACTGTCGCCATAACTCAAGAATCTGAAATCGTGAGAGAGTGCATAATCGTAAACCTCGCGCCAATGTCCCTTGAGGAAAGCACTAACAAGCAGGAGCAGAGTGCTTTGAGGCTGGTGGAAGTTTGTTATGAGTTTTTTCACATATTTATATTTATAGCCCGGCGCTATGATTATCTGCGTGCTTGTATGCAACGACGTGAGATTGTTTCGGTCAAGATAGTCGATGATGTTATTGATAGCCTCTATTGGCGAGAGTGAATACGTCTTGTCGTATGGTTCCCATTGGTTTACGTGCAGTTGTTCTTCTGTGGCATCCGGATTCTCCGCCAGTTTGCAACCCATGTAGTAGAGGCTTTCGAGTGTTCGGACACTTGTTGTTCCCACGGCAACAACGTCTGCATTGTGTTTCACTATGCTCTCAAGCACCTCTCGCTTAACACATATATACTCGGTGTGCATGTCGTGGTCGCCAATCTCTTCCGACTTGACAGGCTTGAAAGTGCCAGCGCCAACATGAAGGGTTACCTCCTGTCGTTCCACATTATTCTCATCGAGCGCCCGAAGCACATCCTCGCTGAAGTGCAAGCCTGCGGTTGGCGCCGCTACACTACCCTTTATCTTGCTATAAACGGTTTGATATGTGGTCTTGTCGCTTTCTTCTGTTTCGCGGTTGAGATATGGCGGGATTGGTAGTTCACCCACCGCCTCAAGCAATTCGCTAAAAGAAAGTGTCTCGTCGTCCCATGTGAAGCACACGTTCTCATATTGTGACGACTGCGGTTTATCCTTTTTCTCTGCGGTAAGAGTGACCACCTTGTCGCCAATGGTTATCTGTCGCTCTAACGTCTCGCCCTTCCACTTCTTCAAGTTGCCAATCATGCATAACCAAGAACATGTTTTTGTCTGCTGGAAAATACGCTCATAGTCGGCAGGGATATATGGTTCGAGCAAGAAAACCTCAATCAAAGCACCCGTAGCCTTGCGGAAATGAAGTCTCGCTTGGATAACTTTCGTATTGTTGAATATCATCAACGAACCGCTCGGGATGTGTTTTGGCAGATTATAAAACACATCCTCGCCAATGGTTCCTTTGTCGTCGATGAGCAACTTACTGTTGTCGCGGCGCGCCAAAGGAAACTTAGCGATGCGATTGTCGGGTAAATCGTAGTTGTAATCCTCTATTCTTATATTTTTGGTATTCATCATTTATCGTTAAATCACACAAAGACGGCACATATAGAAACGACTACCAATGTGTACATCATGACGTTAAAGACAAGATGGATGTCGTTATGACTATATCCTGTCGATGTGTATTGGGTTGAGATATAATTAAGGTTCGGAGAAATCTTCTTATAAATCTTGAAATAAGCCAAATAAACGAGCACTCCAACTACAGCCCCGCACAACAACCCGACGAGTATGTCACCAGGATAATGAACGCCAAGATAGATGCGTGTGTAGCAGTTGAGGAGCGACCAGAGAAACATCATCCACGTCAGTATCTTGCTCCTGACGAGCAAAGAAACGAAGACCGCAATGCCGAAAGTGTTGGCGGCATGGGCAGAGAAGAAGCCATACTTTGTCTCTCTCATGCCATTCACCACATCAACGGAATACTTAATAAAGGGGTCTTGTGTGGGCCTCCAACGCTCAACATAAGGCTTCACTATGACATCTGCTATCAGGTCGGTAATCAAGATGCATAAGAGAGCACCGCCAATGGCAAGCAATATCTGAGGCATTGTCTCGTTGTTCTTGATAATAACAAATATCAGCGCCAGATATAACGGCACCCATGTGAAGGCGTTTGTTAACACCGTCATAAGTGTGTCAGCGTAAAGCGAATGGCTTCCGTTGAGAAATAGCAGTATAATCTGGTCTATATTTATTATTTCGTTCATACGCTTTATATTCTTTCGAGCACCTTAGTTGAAACCCATCCCTCCTTACCGTTGGCGAGATGTATGCACTTCCAGTCGTTCATCGAGTCGTCGGTAATCTCCACCTTCGTGCCTTCATGAATGAGGAAAGCGTCTTTTGCAGCCGCCTCTGGTGTGGTCTTAACATTCACGGAAGGCGCAATGACAATGGCACTTGTGCGGTTGTCAAGTATTCTCCTCTGGTGGAATGCAAAGACATTAGACACAATGAATAGCGCAATCATCAGTATTCCGCCAAAGAAACCTATCTTGCGGAGCCACACCTTATCAGCAAAGAGATAGACAAGTGCAAGGCACAGAGCCAGCAAAAGACTAACAAGTGCAATGTAAGCCCAGCCATCCACGCTCGTCATGTTTACCAAAGAGCGATACCAGGTCACAAAGAACATCTCGCTCTCTGGGGTTATCTTGTCTATCGTCTTTGAACGGGCAAGTTGAAGATTGAAGCGAATGTCATCGTCACCAGGTGACAAGAGCAATGCTCTCTCATAATTGATTATCGCCTTGGTAATGTTCTCCGAACGATAATATGCATTGCCCAGATTGTAATAAACATCGGCGTTTACACCTTGTTTGAGCAGTTGTTCATAATCGTTTATTGCCTGCTGATAGTTGCCCTTGCCGTAAGCCTCATCGCCAGAAACCTTCAATGACTTCTGCGCAAATGACGTAGAGGGCACCAGAACGAGCAACATCAGGAGTACTACCGTTAACGACTTCTTGCCCTTCTTCACGGTTTCCTCGATATTCATAATGGCAGTCATAGCCGACTCAAATGTCTTATTCATATTTCCTTTAGCATCACCTGGAGCGTATCTCTCAAACTCACATTCGTCAATAGCGCCGACAAATTGGCTAATGGTTGACTCTTCCACGCCCTTAGCGGTAAGGAGTTCGCTGATATTCTCACGCGACAGATGCTCAACAGGAAGGTTAAACTTATCGCCGACATAACCATACAACGCCCTCAAGACTTCATCATAGAACTCTGAAGAACGGTTGTTCATCATCATCGACTTGGCCAACTGGAGTCTCTTTGTTGCCACCTTGTTAGCCTTCTTGCCCTTCATCATTACGACATTGGCATTGTCTATCGCTCTCTTTCGGAACACTAACAGGAGTGCAAGGAACAAAATGAAGATGATACCGATAATCATCAAATACTTGAGAGAGCCAAAGAAGAACGCATCGGGGGCAGAAACCTTTGTGTCGCCAGTCTTTATCTGATGAATGTCCTGATTCTTCAAGTCAAAGAATTCATCAGAATCGCTGGTGCCATCTCCCTTCTCTACCGTTATGTTAATAGGCTGAGTCTTTATCGTTTTATACGACTTTGACGTAGTGTCGAAATAAGTAAACTCCACAGGTTGGATAGTGTAGTTGCCTTGATTGCGAGGAACGGCAAGATAATCGTATATCATGCTGCCCTCAAGACCGTTGCTCGTGAGCGATGTCTTGTCTGTTACCTTCGGGTCGTATTTGTCGAAATCCTTCGGGAAAGACACCACAGGCTGCTTCAAGAGTTTAAGGTTGCCATTTCCACTAACAATGATTCGCAATGCCAATGGTGTGCCCGCCTTTATCTCTTTGTTATCCAACTGGGCCGAGATATTGAATGTTCCCACTCCACCCGAGAAGTTTTCAGGCTTTTCGGGCAATGGTTCCACCTGAATGGTAACGCCTGGAGCGTTAATGCTTCGCTTCACTTCCACATATCCAGAACCGCCATTGAGGAATGCCTCAAAAGGATCGACGTTGCGGTTCTGCTGAACTACGGTTCCGTTGAACGTGATACTCGGAATCTCGAGTTTTCCAGTCATTTGCGGGTACATCACGTATTGGCTCCATGTAACGCAACGGTAATTCTTCCCGTTCACGTTTTCGATATGGAAAGACTTCTGTTGCGGCAGTTTCACCTCTTGTGTGTGGAAGCCCGTAAGATCGGGCATTTTTCCCTCAAGTTGTGTAAGTTCTACCAGAGTGTAAACTTTATATGTCAACAATACGGGTTCTTGCTCATATACTCGTGTCTTGTTAGCACTTACCTTTATAAACAAGTCGCTGCCAGAAATTGGGGTTCCTGCATTGCGGACGCCATTAGAGGGCTGGCTATCTTCATGCATGCGCGGAGCGCCTCCCGTGTTAGCAGCGGTTCCTGACACCGAGACTCTTGCGGCGGAAGAACTTATAGTTTTTCCACCTGTGTTCAAATGGGCAGCAGGGATGGTGTAGTTGCCCGCCTTGTTGGCACTTACGATGAACGTGAAAGTTACCGAACTGCTACTGCTGGTATGCCCGTTGACCATCTGGAAACTTGATTGAGAAGACCTGTAAGGCCCTGCTATAAGTTCAAGACCTTCAGGAAGATTTCCTATACTCAAATCTCCCACATTCTGAGTGTTGATAGTATATGTCAAGCGGAAATTCTCGCCGGTGGTCACATGCGAAGGAGCATTAACGGTAAGTGTCTGTGACTGGGCTGCCACAAACAAAACAGTACATAATAAAAGTGTATATAGTCTCCTCATATAACTTATTTTCATGTTTACCAATTCTTCTGACTACGATTCTTTCTCGGCTGCTGCATCGCTTTCTGAAGTCTCTGCTGAGTCTCTTTCTCGTTCTGCATTGCCGCGTTGAGCAGTTGTTCGGCATTATCCTTGCTCATTTGTTCCTGAGGTGGAGGATTCTGCTTGTCTTTCTTATCTTTGTTATTGTCTTTATCCTTGTTGTTGTCTTTATTCTCATCCTTATTCTTATCCTGGTTTTTGTCTTTGTCCTGATTATTTTTGTTTTGCTTGTTGTTATCAGGATTGTTCTTCATCAGTTTCTTGCAAAGAGCGAGATTGTAACGTGTTTCGTCATCGTTAGGGTTGTCGCGAAGCGCCTGCTTATATGCTTCTATTGCCTTGTCATACATCTTATGGTTCTGGAATATCACGCCGATGTTATGATTCGACTTGGCACGACGGAGTTTGTTTGTTTCCAACTTTGACGCGCGCTCAAAATGTTGTATGGCAACAGAGTCTTTCTGTTGCATCATCATAGAGCATCCGAGGTTATATACGGCCTGCGGATTCTCGGCATTTGCCGAAACGGCTTTGCGGTACTCCACCTCAGCCTTGTCAAAACTCTTATTTCGATAGAGTCTGTTTCCGCTTCTTATATAGTCGCGGTCGTTCTGGGCGTAAGCCACAGATGCGATTGTCAAGAGTATCAGTACAATTATATTTCTCATTGCAAATTCTCCTTTACTTTGTTCCTGCCCTTGAAGAGTTTTACATTCTTCAGCAACGGATTGCGGCTTTCCAATATGCATATCTCAACAATCAGCAATATCAGAACGATGATAGCGACAGCACGGAACTGCTCGTCATACTCGCTATATACCACGCTATCAATTTCTCCCTTTTGAAGTTTTGCCAATGCCGCATTAAGTTTTTCCTGCGCCACATTAGTGTTGTCAACATGAATATAGCCGCCACCTCCCGCTTCGGCTATCTGCTTACACATGTTCTCGTTGAGCGAAGACATCACCTCGGTGCCTGTATTGTCTTTCATATACCCGCCTTGTCCATCAGGTATAAGAGAGCCCTTCGTCGAGCCAACGCCAAGAACGAAGACATTAATTCCTTTCTTCTTTGCGGCGGCGGCAGCCTCTTCCGCCCCACCCTCATGGTCTTCTCCGTCGGTAATCACTATGATGGCACGCCCTATATTATCCGCTTTCGTGAAACTGCTTGATGCCATTCTTATTGCCTCTGCAATGTTTGTACCTTGGGAAGCGATAAGAGAAGGAGTGGTATTCTGCATGAACATCTTGGCAGAAACATAATCGCTGGTTATAGGGAGTTGAATGAATGCATCACCTGCGAACACGACGAGTCCCACCTTATCATTGGTGAAGTTGTCCACCATGTTCTCAATGAGCATCTTACTCTTGTCCAAACGCGACGGAACAACGTCTTCCGCCATCATCGAGTTACTAATATCAAGAGCGATAATCGCTTCTATTCCGTTGCGTGTCTCATTGCTTATTTTAGAGCCCATCTGAGGTCTTGCAAGCATTACTATTATCAGAGCGAGCGCCGCCATCAACAACCAGAACTTTACAATGCGCCGAGTATTTGAGACATCGGGCATCAATGACTCAAGAAGTTCGAGGTCGCCGAATTTCTTAAGTTTCTTCTTCCTATTCTTCTGCATGACTCTTCGAAGAAGAACCAGCATCGGAATAAGCACCAACAGGTACAAATATATAGGATTCTCGAATCTGAACATTTGCTTTCTTTATTTATGGTATGCGACGGAAGACCACAAGTCGCAAGAATATTTCAAGCAACAATGACACTAAAGCAGCCAATGCAAACGGCTGGTAAGCATCATAATGACGCGAGAACTTCTTTACGTCGAGCCTTGTCTTTTCCAATTGGTCAATATCTTTATATATCTGTTTCAACTCCGTATTGTTTGTGGCGCGATAGAAATGACCATCTGCCGTAGCGGCAATTTCACTAAGTGTCTTAGTGTCAATGTCGGCGCGGGCATTTACATATTGAGTGGTTCCGCCTATCTGTACCGGATAAGGAGCAACGGTTTTCGAGCCAACGGCAACGGTATATACACGAATACCCAAACTCTTGGCAATATTGGCGGCCGTCAATGGTGAGATGTCACCCATGTTATTACTTCCGTCGGTGAGCAAGATTACAACCTTGCTCTTGGTTTTGCTTTCCTTGAGGCGGCTGACTGCATTTGCCAATCCCATACCTATTGCCGTTCCGTCTTCTATGAGTCCTCTTGCGGCAATGTCTGTACGCACATTCTTGAGCAGATTAAGAAGTGACGCATGGTCGGTAGTCATTGGGCATTGCGTGAATGCCTCGCCTGCAAAAACCGTTAGTCCGATATTGTCGTCAGGACGGTCGGAGATGAACTCCGTGGCAACATCCTTTGCGGCTTCAATACGGTTGGGCTTAAGGTCCTCGGCAAGCATACTGGTGGACACGTCCATTGCAAGCATGATGTCAATGCCCTCAACGGTGCGGCTTCCCCATGACGTATGAGTCTGCGGACGCGCAAGAATGATAACGATGAGTATGAAAGTGAGCACCCGAAGCATATCAGGGAGCCACATCAAACGCATCTTCATGCTCTTTGGAGCAAAGCGATAGACGTTGGTGTCGCTCATCTTCATTGTCGGCTCGCTCTTCTTACGATAGAGCATGTACCATAAGAAATACGGCACAAGCAGCAACAACAATAGGAAGCACTCTTTATTTAGAAAGTCCATGTTTCAAGTTCGTACGACAGAAGTACTGCCGAGTTATATATTATATATACCAACAACGCCAGACATACGACAGCCAAGATGCCTATTACCCATTTCAGGATGGCTCGATAACGAATATCCTGTTTCTCCTGGTTGGTCAGCACGGGCTCTACCCTTTCCACCTGTGGCTGGTCTTCCATCTTGGTGGAGTTGATGTACTGTATGGCGTTCACAAGATTATTGTCGTTCTCGTTAATCAACGTTGAGTACTTGGCAAACTTTACGAGGTCTGCCGTCTCGAACAGTTGATTGAGTTCGCTTATCATTTCGTTGTCACCACGAGACCTAAGACTGGAGATAATCTCAGAACTCGTCATTTCCATAGCGTTGAAACCAAAGCGTTCCTCGATGTATTTACGCAAGGTATCTGTAAGTTGCGTGTAATACTCTTTCTGATTGTCAGAAGCGACAAGGTTGTCTGCCTTTATGCGCTCAATCTCGTTCATTGCCTTCTGATGCGGCAGCAATCGTTTCACGAACTTAACCTTAGCAATGATAGGCTTGTTTTCCTTGTATCTGGTGTAGAGATAATAAACAAGTATGACGAGAGCGGTAAGAAGCAAGCCCATCCAGAATATGGTGCTCCAGTCTTCCCACTTGAATGGGTTGTTCTGAACATCTTTTGGCGGGAAGAACTTTTCAGGATGCAGAGTGTCAACCTCTACGGTGAGCACCTTCAGCGCAAGTTCCTTACTCTTATAGTCCTTGCCATCCACTTTCACGTTCATTGCCGGTATATAGTAGATGTTCTCGTCGAACGAAGTGAGAGTGTACACCCGCGTTATCTTTAGTTTGTCGTCGCCCAACGAAGAGGTGTCTGCAACATTCTGCTCCACCACCTCCACGCCTGGAGTGATTTCCTGCTGGGGTTTAAATTCAGGAAGAACAAGTTTCATTCCAGACTTGAGCGTAACGTCAAGAGTGATGTGTGCCTGCTGTCCGATAAGTATCTCGGTAGAGTCAATTTGTGTTTTGACCTCCACTTGAGCCTTTACCGGCAACGCACTCACAATCAGGAGTATTACGAATGATATTTTCTTCAAATCAACAATCATTTACAATCAACGTTCACTTCTATTATCTTTCATTTATTTCAGCCTCTCATTGCAAACAATTGCATAAGAGATTTCACGTAGTCATCGGTGGTAGAGATTGAAACATTGTCCACTCTGCTCTTCACGAAAGTGTCATTCAGGAGCCTCTGACGTTTCAGCCAGTAGTTGTGATGGGCGGCACGTAGCCTCTTGCTACTGGTGTCGATATACATCTCATGCCCCGTTTCTGCATCCAGCACCTTCATTATGCCCACGTCGGGAAGTTCCTTTGCCCTTTGGTCGTACACCTGGATAGCCACTACATCATGCTTTCTGTTGCATATAGTAAGAGCATTCTCGTAGTCGCTCTGGTCGTAGAAGTCGCTCAAGATGAAAGCGGTGCAACGCCTCTTGGTGACACCTGTGAGAAACTCCACGGCAATCTTGAGGTTGGTCTTCTTGCTTGAAGCCTGAAAGTCGAGCATCTCTCGTATGATGTACAATATGTGCTTCCTGCCCTTCTTGGGCGGTATATACTTCTCAACTTTGTCCGAGAAGAACACCACTCCAATCTTGTCGTTGTTCTGAATGGCGCTGAAGGCAAGCGTGGCGGCTATCTCCGTAACCATGTCACGCTTCATTTGCTTCTTCGTTCCGAAATCAAGCGAGCCACTGACATCAATGAGGAGCATCACCGTCAGTTCGCGTTCCTCTTCGTAAACCTTGACGTATGGGCGATGGAAACGTGCGGTGACATTCCAGTCGATATCGCGGACATCGTCACCAAACTGATACTCGCGCACCTCGCTGAACGCCATACCACGGCCTTTAAAGGCAGAGTGATACTGGCCGGCAAAGATGTTGCGACTCAAGCCTCGTGTCTTTATCTCAATCTTACGAACCTTCTTCAGTATATCCGATGTCTCCATCTAATTTCTATTTTACTATATAAACAAACCATAGTGCCAACAACAGGAATCATCAGGGCACCTCAACCTTGTTGATAATCTTGCTTACGATTTCCTCGCTGGTGACATTGCTTGCTTCCGCCTCATAACTCAATCCGATGCGATGGCGAAGAACATCATGAGCAACGGCACGAACATCCTCGGGCACAACATAGCCTCTGCGCTTGATGAAAGCAAAGGCGCGGGCGGCTTTCGCAAGGTTGATAGACGCACGTGGAGAACCGCCAAACGTAATCATGTCCTTCAGCGATGTAAGGTTGTACTTTTCGGGATAACGTGTAGCAAAAACGATGTCGGCAATATACTGCTCAATCTTCTCATCTATGTAAACCTGACGAACAACATCACGGGCACTAAGGATTTCCTCTGAAGTGATTACCGGCGTAACTGTAGGCAACGAACTCTGAAGATTCTCGCGAATAATCAGTTTTTCCTCCTCAATTGAAGGATAGTCGATGATCACCTTCAGCATGAAACGGTCAACCTGTGCCTCCGGGAGCGGATAAGTACCCTCCTGCTCTATCGGGTTCTGCGTTGCCATAACAAGGAACGGATTGGGAAGTTTGAACGTCTCGCTACCTATGGTGACCATGTGTTCCTGCATCGCCTCAAGCAAAGCGCTCTGCACCTTGGCTGGAGCGCGGTTGATTTCGTCTGCCAATACGAAGTTGGCAAACACAGGACCTTTCTTTACATGGAAGTTCTCGTCTTTCTGAGAGTATATCAATGTTCCGATAACGTCTGCCGGCAACAAGTCTGGAGTGAATTGTATGCGGCTGTAATCGGCATCAATCAGTTGTGCTAAAGTTTTGATAGCAAGAGTCTTAGCCAGACCAGGCACACCCTCAAGGAGTATGTGTCCGTCACTAAGAAGTCCTATCAGGAGAGAATCCACCAAGTGCTTCTGTCCCACAATCACACGATCCATACCCGCGGTAAGGGTACCAATAAACGAACTCTGCTGCTCTATACGGTTGTTCAACTCACGTATATCAAACGCTTCTGCCATATTTTTGTCTTTTATATAGTTATGTTCTTTAATCAGATGCAAAAGTAATACTTTCACATTTGATAACCGAAAAAACGCGACTAAAAAGTATTAAAAAAGTTTCTCAAAACTTACTTTTAAGAAACTTTATGTTTAATACCCTTAAAGTGGTTTGAAACAAGAGGCCGAAAGCATATCTTTCGGCGCTCATTTGTATATATTTCGGCACCCCAAAAGGCATCAATCAGGGTGCAAAAGGGCATAAATGAGGGTGCAAAAGAGCATCTCTTGCACCCTCAAGGCGTATTTTTATCTTTTTGACTTCTTTTTTGTTTGAAGTTTAGGTATCTTGAGTTTTTGTCCCTCTATCAAGGTTGTGGTGCCGTTATGCACCTCTATATAGCACGCCATATCACGTCCGAGATAAGCCTTAGCGACAGAGGTCATGGTTTGTCCTTTCTTTATCGTGATTACCTTGTCGGTTCCCACGATGTTGTATGCGCCATATTGCACAAGCCTTTTAGCGTATTCCAGTTCCTTGTTCGTAGAAGGAGTTGCCGGTTGTGGCTTGATTGGTGCGGGAGTGACGTTCAGTGGCTTTTGCTCCGCCTTTGCCTGTTGCTCTTTTTTAGCACTCTCGGCCTTGTTCTTCATCGCTATTGCCGTGATGGAGTCTTCTATTTCCTTCTCTCGTTTCAGCATTGCCAGAGAGTCGGCGGCGGCGACCGAATCGGCGGGATGCTCGTTTGCAACCTCCTGACTGTCAACAGCCACCGTGTTAGCGTTAAGTTCCTCGTTGGCAATTGCATCCTTATGATGGAAGAAGTTGATGCAATAGTACGACAAGAGGCCAACAACGGCTATCAGTGCTATGGCTATAAGCCAACGTTTCCACGTGCTCGACGGTTCCTCTTCTTCGATTGTATCATAGAGTTGTTCCGTTGGTGTCGCTGCTTGCTCATCGTGCTTTTCCTCCTCTACCGCTGCTGCCTTGACCGGTTCTTCCTGCTTATTCTCGTTTACGATGTCTTCAACGACAGGTTCTGCCTTCTCCTCCACAACAGGTTCTGGTTCTTTATCGGCAGAAGGTTCTTCAATGTCATCTACGGGAACTTCTTCAGGCGTTCCCTCATCAAGCGAATGCACCACAAACAAGGCATCGGCAATGGCCTCATCTGTCGCGTCAAGGCTTTTTGCTTCGGGCTCTTGGGCAGGTGTTTCTTTCGGCAACTCCTTTCCGTTGATATAATCCAGAACGAGCAATGCCTCGCTGAACGATTCCTCTGAAACATAGTCAGCAGCATTGTTGCTTGCCTCCTCCATGCTTTCGGGTTCGGTTTCGGGCATCTCGTTGCCAACAATCCTGCTTATTGGAGGCACTGTCTCTGCTAGTGGTTCAACGATTTCGTCCTTCTCCTCTTCATTCTCTACGACATCTTCAACGTCAGAAGATTCTATCTCCACGTCAGAAACGGAGTCAATCTCAGAAAAGTCAACACCCTCGTTGAGCACCACGGTCTCGAATTGGGAAAATGGTTTGTTCACCAGGTCTTTCATTATTGAATCAGGGGTGAACGTGATTTTCCCTCTGCCTTCTATTATAATCTCCTCGCCGGTGTTTACATCCACGCTCTTGCGCTGCTTAACGTCAATCACCTTGAATGTTCCGAGCCCCTTCACCTTAACGATTTTCTCGTCCTTGAGACCATCGTTTATGGTGTCGAGCATAGCCGTAAGGAATCGCTGGGCATCAGAGACGCTCATGCCTTTTCTCTCGGCGAGTCTTTCGGCGAACTCTTGTATGGTTATCTTACTCATTTTCTGTTCCTCCATTCTTTAGTTTCTCTTTTAATGAAGCAACAGGCTTGAAGCCCAAAACGAGTTTTGGCGGAACGAGCATGCGTTGTTTCGTGCCAGGGTTAACAACTATACGCTCAAGCCTCTTCTTCACCTCGAAAGTGCCAAAGTTAGGCATCTGTATTGAGTCACCTTCCTGAAAGACATCGCCCATGATGTCTATTGTCTTGTTCATTGTTGCCTGCGCCTCTTCGTGAGTGACGCCCAGCCTCAATGACAATTGGTGTATGAAGTCCTTATTGTTCATATCTCTTAGTGATTTCTACTTTAGAATATAGTTGTTGCATATAGGTCGAACTCCTCTGAACCCACGATTTTGGCATCGTAGAACCGCCCTGTGACCAACGGTTTTTCTTCTGCGGGAATGAGCACTTCGGGATCTACCTCTGGCGAGGAGTACTCCGTTCTTCCAACATAGTAGTCGCCCTCTTTCCTGTCGATGATGACTTTCATAATGGAGCCAACACGTTTCTCCTCGAGTTCGGCGCTTATCTTCTGCTGTATCATCATCAGTTTTGAAAGCCTTGTCTCCTTTACGTCTTCAGGTACATCGTCTTTATAATGCTGCTCACTATAAGTGCCATCCTCTTCGGAATAGGCGAATGCGCCCATTCTTTCGAACCGTGCCCATCGGGTGAACTCCTTCAGTTCCTCATAGTCCTGCTCCGTCTCGCCAGGAAATCCCACCATGAGCGTAGTTCTTAGGGTTATTCCGGGCACTCTGCGGCGTATTTCCTCAATGAGTTTATATGTTTCCTCCTTTGTTATATGCCTGTGCATCGCCGAAAGCATGTGGTCTGAGATGTGTTGCAACGCGATGTCGAGATACTTGCAAACATTCTTCTTCTCGCGAATGACATCGAGAAGTTCGAGTGGGAACTGGGCTGGATAAGCATAGTGGAGCCTTATCCACTCAACACCCTCTATGTCCGAAATGTCGCTGACAAGTTCAGCAATGTGCGACTTGCCGTCGAAATCACGTCCATAGAACGTCAGTTCCTGGGCAATTATCTGGAACTCCTTAACGCCCTGGCCAACAAGTTCTTTTATCTCGCATAGGATTTCCTCCTTCGGTCGGCTTATGTGCTTGCCGGTAATGATAGGAATGGCGCAATAGGCACAATGCCTGTCGCATCCCTCACTTATTTTTATATAGGCGTAATGTTGGGGAGTGGTAATCACACGGCTTACACTTTGAGGCACCGACTCAACCACTCCGAGGTCAACAAGAACCTGCTTGTAGTCGAACTTCCCGTAGTATTTGTCCACCTCAGGCAGTTCCTTCTCAAGTTCTTCCTTATAACGCTGCGACAAACAACCCATGACGAACAACTTCTTTAGTTTGCCTCTCTTTTTACGTTCGGCAAACTCCAGTATCGTGTTGATGCTCTCCTCCTTTGCATCTCCTATGAAGCCGCAGGTATTGATAATGGCTATCTCGCCCTGAGGATTCTCGCTGTCGTGTGAACACGAGTATCCATTGGTTTCAAACTGCTTCATAAGAATCTCACTATCAACAAGATTCTTCGAGCAGCCAAGTGTAATTATGTCAACGTGATTGTGTTTCAAAGCAAGCACTCCGATTTAATTGTTGCTGAAAAGAGAATCAACGAACTGGCGTCTGTTGAAAAGTTGGAGGTCTTCCATGCCCTCACCAAGGCCGATGTACTTCACCGGCACCTTTAGTTGGTCGCTGATGCCTATAACCACACCGCCTTTAGCCGTGCCGTCGAGTTTGGTTATAGCGAGACTCGTTATTTGTGTCACGGCAGCAAACTGTTTCGCCTGCTCAAAAGCGTTCTGACCAGTACTGCCATCAAGGACGAGCATCACCTCGTCGGGCGCATCGGGCACCACCTTTTTCATGACATCCTTTATCTTCTTCAACTCGTTCATGAGCCCCACCTTGTTGTGAAGACGGCCCGCGGTGTCGATGAGTACCACATCTGCACCGTTTGCCTTAGCGGAACTCAGTGTGTCGAAGGCAACAGAAGCAGGGTCGCTTCCCATCTTTTGCTTTATTACGGGGCATCCCACGCGCTCTCCCCAGATGCACAACTGCTCTACTGCCGCCGCCCTGAAGGTATCGGCTGCACCGAGATACACTTTCTTGCCGGCATTCTTGAACTGATAGGCAAGTTTGCCAATGGTGGTGGTCTTGCCCACTCCATTCACTCCCACGACCAGTATAACGTATGGTTTATGGTCGGCAGGCAGGTCCCAGTTGTCGTTGTCCTCGGTGTTGTTCTCCGCCAAGAGGTCGGCTATTTCCTCACGCAATATGCCGTTCAGTTCGGATGTCGAGACATATTTGTCTCGCGCCACCCTGGTCTCTATTTTCTCAATTATCTTCAACGTGGTGTCAACGCCGACATCACTTGTAATAAGCACCTCCTCAAGATTATCGAGAACGTCGTCGTCAACCTTCGACTTGCCTGCTACGGCACGCGCCAATTTTGAGAACACGCTCTCCTTTGTCTTTTCCAGCCCCTTGTCGAGCGTCTCTTTCTTCTTTTTATTAAATAATCCGAAAATACCCATAATATCTATTTTGCGTACAAAATTACATCAAATCTTTCACAATAGCAAATCTATGAATTGTTTTTATTAGCAAACGGGCATAAAAACAAGCCGCAACACATGAATGTATTGCGGCTTAATTCTATAGTGAGTATAAGAAAATTAGTTCTTAAAGAAATCCTTAACAGCCTCGTTAGGAACCATCTGCTCGTTAAAGATGTAAGCGCCTGTCTTGGGGCTTCTCTCCATCTTTATAACCTTTGTGTATGCACGCCCGTCCTTAGAACCTTCATGGAGGGTTGCGACAGTTTTCTTTGCCATTTCTTTTCTTTATTTATTATTTAATTTCCTTATGTACAGTCATACGCTTGAGAATGGGGTTGTATTTCTTCAACTCCATGCGCTCAGGTGTATTCTTGCGGTTCTTTGTGGTGATATAGCGGCTTGTACCTGGCAGACCGCTATTCTTCATCTCAGTGCATTCAAGTATAACCTGTACTCTATTGCCTTTTGCTTTCTTTGCCATGATGATTATTCTCCTATAACTTTAATGTCCTTCCAGTCACAGTATCCTTTGGCAACTGCCTGCTTAAGAGCGGCATCGAGACCAATTTTGTTAATTAGGCGCAAGCCTGCTGCGCTTATCTTAAGGCTTATCCAGCAACTCTCCTCTACATAGTAGAACTTCTTGCTGAACAGGTTTACATCAAAACTACGCTTTGTGCGATGCTTTGAGTGGGAAACGTTGTTGCCAATCTGCGCTTTCTTTCCCGTAATCTGACAAATCTTCGACATTTCTATCTACTTTTTTCTGATTTTTTGATACTTATTCCAAACAGGGTGCAAAATTACAAACTTTTCCCGAATTAACAAAATATTTCTTTTATTAATATTGGCAATTAAGTTTTTTTTTGAGTTTAAGCGATTCGGAACATGACAAAAACCGTTTTTTCAGGTCAAATCGAACACCACACTTGGTGTTTTGCGCTTTAACACCTCGAGCACGAAATCCTTGCCTGCCACAATGCCATAACCAGCGAGAATCATCTCGACCGTCTTGCGTGCTAGTTCGGGATGATTGTTCTCCTCGCTCAAATGGCACAGCCAGACATGCCTAAGTCTCTCTGTGGCATTCTCTGCCAACGCTACGGCGCACGACTTGTTTGAGAGGTGCCCATTATCGCTTGCCACCCTCTCCTTCAGATGTTCGGGATAAGGTCCCGACATGAGCATCTCGTCGTCGTGGTTCGCCTCAATTACGAGGTAGTTGGCACGCATGATGTACTCTTTCATTTCGTCTGTCACGCAACCGGCATCAGTCATCAGGCAGAACGTCACTCCATTGTTCTCTATCATATATCCCACATTGTCGGAACTGTCGTGAGGTATGCCGAAGGGTGTTACTCTGAAATCGCCTAGTTCAAATGTTTTTTGTTTCTCCACATACTTTACGTTGGCACCGTTTACCTTCTGCCTAACGCAATAGTTTTTCTCGATGCCGGCATGAACGAGTTGTGTGGCATATACGGGCACCTTCAGGTCGTTGCTCAGGCTCCCCACGCATTTCACATGGTCGGCATGGTCGTGCGTAACGAGTATGTTATGGATGTTTGACATTGAGAGGCCAAAGTCCGAGAACCATTTCTTGAGGGCGCGAACACCCACGCCGGCATCTATGAGAATGCCGTCATTCTCGGTGAACAGGTAATAGCAATTGCCGCTGCTCCCGCTGCCAAAAGAGATGAATTTCAACATTAATGTGTGTATTTTGATACAAAAGTACTCAAAAAAAGAGAATGTACAAAAGATTTTCACTATCTTTGCACTGAATTTGTTCTAAATATAAGTTTTTTAAACATTCAAAGACTAAAAACCATGCTTAGACTCGTCAAATTTCATATCGCAACACTATTGTTAATGCTCGTGTGTTCATCATGCGACTTCGTTTCATCGATAAATCCCAGCAATGCCGAGGATGTGGCAGAGGCTTTCGCCGAGAGTTATTTCAACCTGAGGTACAAGAACTCGCTGAAGTACTGCACCAAGGAGAGCGAACAATGGATTAGTTTCGCGGCAAGTCAAATAGGCGAGGACGACATCAAGAGTCTGAGGGGGCTTGAGGATGAGGCTTCGGTAGAGGTTGAGAGTGTAAGCGGCGACGATGCCCAGTGCCATGCCACGATAAGGGTGAACAACTACTTTGAGACCGACACCATAGGCAAGACGGGACACGTTGTTGACGAGGGTGTCTTCGACATCATGCTGGTGAAAGAAGGTAAGGCTTGGAAGGTCAGAATGGAAGGCCTACCGCGAAGTGAAAGGCAAAGTCGCGACTGAGTTTCGGGTGAATGATGGCGTAGTGCTCCTCAGTTGTATCGTATGCAGGATTTATTGCCTTCATGCCCATGTCGAAACGCACTATGAAATAACCGAAGTTTAGACGGAACCCTACCCCATACGCAACTGCTATCTGCTTGTAAAATTCATCGAAGGAGAACTGTCCACCCGGCTGCTCCTCATATTCACGAAGCGTCCAGATGTTGCCTGCATCGACAAACACGGCTCCGTCTATTTTCCAGAACAGATAAGTGCGGTATTCGGCGCTGAGGTCTAGTTTCAGGTCACCCGTCTGGTTGATGAAGTCGATGGCTCCGTTGGTGCCCTTGAACTTGCCAGGCCCGAGCCCGCGCACATTCCATCCTCTCACAGAGTTGGCACCGCCGCTGAAATAGCGCTTCTCAAACGGAAGCACGGTGCTGTTGCCATAGGGATAGGCAATGCCCAGCGCGCCGTGAACGGCCAGTGAGTTGTGCTTGTCGAAGCGCCACACACGCGAGTAGTCCACGTCGAATTTTACGTATTGCGCGTACGCTATATTAAATAAGGTGTATTGTCCTTCAGCGTTCTTCTTGCCCTTTGAGAGGTGGGAGAATGCGCTCAGCACATTGCCCGATGTCTCTATGTTGGCCCGGAATGCCCGTATGCCGTTGTTATAGTTCAGTCCGAAACCTATCTTTGTGATGAACAGGTCTTCATAGTTATACCTCAATATTGCGTTTCGGCTGCTTGAGTTGTCGAGATACTCGGTCTTGAACGTGGGCGAAATCCACGGCATATAGATATAGTTAAGGTCGAGCAGGTCGAAGCGGTAGGTTGTGAAGTGATGGGCATCGCTCCACTTATACCTCCAAGCGGCAGAGAACACTCGGCGGTGGAACTCTGGTCGGTTCTGCATGTCGTAACTCACCGAGAGTTCGCTTGTCGCCCTCGAGTTGCGGCGGAAGGAGCGCGAGAGGAACGGTGCCACGAAACGTGGGAACTCCAAACGTGCCTCGGCACCGAACTCGGTGTAGTTCTGATTCTGGTAGCCCTCAAGTCCTGTTATTGCCTCGAATGCCCCTCTCACCTCAATGCTCAGTTGCTCAGAGCCTCGGAAGAGGTTTCTGTTGGTCCATGTAATTGATGCGGCGGCTCCCAGATTGCCTGCGGTGTTGGTTCCCTCTGGCTGGAAACTGATGGTGTTAGGCTTCTTGCGGCTGGTGTTTATGACGCAGTCGAGCAGAGCCGTGTCTTTGCGCTCTGTGAAACTGATGTTGGTGTATCCCAAAGCCGCCATGCTGCCGAAGTTATTGTAGGTTCGCTGCAGGTTTCTGGCGCTATATGGCTTCCCCACCTCTATCATCGTGATGTCGTTGAGCACACTCTGCCGCAGGTGCACCCTGTCCTCGCCTATCGCCGTGTGCTTCACCGAGCCGATGAAATATCTTGTATGGAGAGTGTCCTCGGCATTGCTGTGCGACTTATACCTGAGCAGATGCAGCGTCACGTCCACCTCGCGCAGAGACGACGTGGAGTCGGCCGTGAAGCGTATGAAGTCTTTGTTGAACCTGTAGTAGCCTTCGTTCTGCAGCAGGTTGGTGATGCGCTTTCGCTCGTTGTCGAGATGAGCCACGGTGAACTTCATACCCTTGTGCAGCCCCCAGTTGGCAGAGTCGCGGAGGCCGAGAAGTTTCTCTATCACGGGGTCGTCAATCTCATAGTTCACATTCCTAATATAAAAAGGCTCGCCCGGATGCACGTCATAGCGCAGCGCGAGTTTCTTTCCCTTAATCTTCTTGCTCAGCGTCACCGAGGCATGCATGTAACCCATGTTGTGCATCGCCGTGATAAGGTCCTGACATGAGAGCCTGGCCTGGACACTGTCGTACAGCACTGGCTTCTCACCGATGTTCTTCAGCGTGCGGTTTATCCACTTCGTGGTGTCGCGTCCGGCAAGCGAATAGGTTCCGAGGGGCACGTTGAACATGGAAAACCACTTCGAGTTGGCCTTTTGGCGCACATACTGGTGCAGCATGCTGGCATCCAGTTCGTCAACATCGCTCTTCACCTCCACTTTCGAGAGCAGGTACTCCCTGTCCGGCACAAACTTTTGTGTCGAGCAGGCAACTGTCATCAATGCAATGACCAGAGCAACAACCAGTTGTGAGCATCCTTTGAGGCGTCCTTCTCTCATATCAAGTGCAAAGTTACGAAAAAACGAGAGAACTGCAAAAGGAATGTTTACTTTTCTTTAGCAGTTCCGAGTGCCTGTAACTTCGGCGAAGCAAAAGTTACGAAAAATCGAGAGCAGAACAAAAGAAACTCGATTCTTTTTTATGTGGAGAGGCGGTAAAGTTATCCAAATTTCAAAAGTTTATGGTAATTTTGCAGACGGAAATGAAGTAAATAATGAAGACTCCAAGCGACCAACAATACCTGCGACAACTGATAGCACAGGGCGAGCACCAGCAGCAGGACTTCAAATATAAGGTGACTGACGCCGAGAAACTGGCCCGTTCCGTCTCGGCCTTTGCCAATACCAACGGCGGAAGGCTTCTCATAGGCGTGCGCGACGACGGCCACATCTCAGGCATCCGTTCGGAGGAGGAAATCTTCATGATGCACTCCGCAGCCTTCAAATATTGCGAGCCGCAACCTTCAATCCACTTCGACACCATGCATGCCGAGGGACGCAACGTGGTGATAGCCACCGTGCCACCGTCGCCCCACAAGCCCATCTTCGCCCTGACCACAGACGGCAAGCGCCGCGCATATATCCGCATCAACGACGAGAACATCCTGGCATCGCCAGTGCATCTCGACATCTGGCGGCAGGAATCATCGCGACAGGGCACCCTGATGCACTACAGCGACGACGAGTCGCTCCTGCTGGCCACGCTCCGCGAGCACCCTTCGACGACGCTCAACCAGATTGTGAGGCTCGCCCGCCTGCCCCGCCACAAGGCAATCAGGTTGCTGGCCCGCTTCGTCCGGTTTGGCATTGCCGAGTGGACTTACCGGGAAGAATGTTTTCTCTTCTCGCTTGTGGAATGAAGTCGCTCAACTTTCTCAAGTTTGAAGGAGTTCGGGAGTTGCAGACAATACTCCGAAGCCCTGTTCTGCCTCAGAAAAAAGAGAACTATTGTCTGAAACTTCTGATAATTCTGAACTCCTGAAACTCCCGAACTCCCGAACTACAAGAAGTTGAGTAAATGTGAAATGATACTTTGTGACATGTGACTTTGTGACATGTGACTTTGTGACATTAAGGAGGTTCATTAGGTGCGGAAATAGTCGGAGTAGATTTTTATTATTATATATATTATATATAATATATATAATAATAACTTATAATAAGGGCATTTTTGCAATTAGGCAAGGTGCTTAATGTCACAAAGTCACAAGTCACAAAGTCACATTTTTGTCTTTCCTGAATATGGTTGACTCCTTTCACCCCTTGTTTTTTAACATTTGCCTATCCATACGGAAAAAGTTGACTCGCCCTACTGGAAGAAGTTGACGACCTTCCCTGAGCAGGTTGACTCTTTTGCTAAGAACGTT
>DGTS01000035.1:0-50332 GCA_002394385.1 Prevotella sp. UBA4330 | reverse complement strand
ACGGATATTGTTGACTCTTCATACTGTTTTCGTTTACTTCGTACTGTCTTGGTTGACTCGCCTGCGTTCCGCGGCGGAAAGGTGTTGTTTACGAATTTTAACAGGAAAGGCGGATTTTGTTAACAGATTTTTGCAGGTTGCGGCTGCCCGTTATTTGGCAACTGAGAAATAAGATTGAACCTTGGCACCAACGAAGCAGCACTTAGCGCACACAGGAGACGTAGAAAACGCAATCCCACTGATGTCATATGACCTCCCCATTAGGCATCTTTCGCAATCTCACCGGTATGCATACAGCGATGCGAAACATACATCAACGGAAGTGCATACAAACAAAAAAAATCTTAAATCAAATTGCATAGTTAAACAATAATTGCTATCTTTGCAAGCGTTAAAAAAATTGATATAATGAAATACATATCGGCTACACTACTTATGACGGTGCTTCTTCTCACGTCCTGCTTCAAGGACGAGGCGAAGAATGCAGAATGCGACATCCTTAGCGTCTGGGTTGAAGGCGACGACTACAAGGACTGCTTCTACCAGCCCGAGACAGACATGCGCCAGGACAATGTGCTGGCCAGCAACAGCCACATCGTTTTCAACGTGAAGTCGCTATTGTCTCTGCCCGACATCCCCCTTCAGTTCACGCTAACGCCGGGTGCCACCATTGAGCCTGCCAACGGCACGGCGCAGAACTTCAGAAACGGGCCCGTGACATATAAGGTGACATCGGAAGACGGCGCGTGGACAAGAACCTACACCGTGGAGTTCCGCGAGGCAGACATGCCGAAACTGGAGTTCGACTTCGAGAACTACGAGATAACTGACGGCAACATGCTCTTCTTCAGTTACAAATACTACTCATGGTTCGAGTATGACCGCAGCGGCAACAAACGCAACGTGTGGGCAACAGGAAACCAGGGATTCGGAATGGGCAACAGTAACCTGTCGCCCGACGAGCACCCCACAGTGCCTATAGCAGACGGATATGAAGGCAATTGCGTGCGAATGAGGACACTTTCGGCTGGACCGCTGGCAGAGGCCATGAAAAAATACATGGCTGCCGGCAACCTCTTCATCGGAGCCTTTGACGTTAACAAGGCCCTGTCGAGCGCTCTCGAATCGACGCTCATGGGCAAGGACTTCGCTTTCCCCGCAAATCCGCTCAGGGTTACGGGCTACTATAAATACACGCCTGGCGCGGAGTATCGCAACGGGGAGAACAAAGTGGTGCCGGGAAAGACCGACGAGGCAGACATCTATGCCGTGCTATACCGCAACAAGGACAAAGACGGCAACGCCGTAGTTCTCGATGGCGGCAACGTGCTGACAAGCGAGTATGTGGTGAGCAAGGCGCGCGTGAAGTCGCTTCCGCCCACAGACACTTGGCAGCCGTTCGAGATGTTCTTTGAGGAGATTAAGCCCATCGACGACGAGTTGCTCGGGCAATTCGGATACAATCTGGCACTGGTGTTCTCGTCGAGCAAGGACGGTGCGCTGTTCTGCGGAGCCATCGGCAGCACGCTTTACATAGACAAGGTAGAGATTTCTTTGGAAAAGAATGATGGAGAGGAGGAGAAGCAACAATGAAGAAGACCATACTATTATTATCAGCCCTGCTCGCTATGCAATGGCAATGCCTCACCATGGCGGGAAACATCGGCGACAACCTCGCGCTGAAACTGCGCTTCGGCTATAACCTCGGAGGCACCACCCCGCTGGGAATGCCTGCCTCAATCAGAAGCCTCGACAAATTCTGCCTCACACCATCGTTTATGGCTGGCGCCGACGCATGGCTGCCCGTGAAGAACGACTTCGGCATAATGGCTGGCCTGCGCGTCGAAAACAAGGGTCTGAACGCCGAGATAACCACCAAGATGTATCACATGGAGGTGAAGAAGGGCGAGAGCATGCTCGAAGGCATGTACACAGGACGCGTGCGCCAAAGAGTAAGGGAATGGATGATTACGATACCCGTAGAGGCCACATACAGCCTGGGCGACAAGGTGATGCTGAAGGCTGGCCCATACATGTCGGTCCTTCTCGACAAGAGTTTCGAGGGATATGTCTATGACGGATATCTGCGCCAGGGCGACCCTACAGGCCCCAAGGTGACCATGGGAAGCAAGGACGACGAGCGTGCCACCTACGACTTCAGCGACGACATGCGCAGCCTTCACTTCGGCATTGCAGCAGGCGTTGACTGGCAGATAGGCCAGCGCATCGGCGTATCGGCCGACCTCAACTGGGGACTCAACGGCATTTTCAAGAAAGACTTTAAGACCGTTGAGCAAACCCTCTACCCCATCTACGGCACCATCGGCGTGTTCTACAGGATAAGATAGTTCAGAACACGAAGCATAGACAGGCGTACAACTGCGCGGCAAAGATATAAAGAATGAGCACCGGCAACAATGTCGGTATCTTGCAATAGAGCATATTGAAGGCGGTGTCGATATTATTTATGGTGCCCCCTGCAAGACCGTATGCAAAAGAGAACAGAGTAACGGCACCCGCAACAATCGGGACAATGCTTCTGCTGAACGGCGAGGGGAAGACATCTCCCGAAGGACTGAGCAGCACGGCATGCGGAGTGAGCAGCAGAAGCAACGTGACGGCGATGACTACAGCAAGCACTATCAGCGCCACCCTGATGCCGAGCCTCTGCTTGAACTCCAGTTTCTCTCCCTTCAGCACTCTGCTCACCGCCATCGACAGACCGCTGCCCTCATAGCAACTATAGGCAATGGCAAGCAACAAAAGCCATGCCAGCAAGGGTGTGGAGATGTTGTCGATGTAGCGGCTGAGAAACCATCTGAGACCCTCGCTGCTTATCAAAGAGCGCACGCCTGCCACCCCCGTGGCACTCACTATCCACGAGAGGAGCACGAGCAGCAGGTTTGCAATGAGTATTGCCACGCATGCAATGGTTATGGTCCTTTTAAGTGTCATTCTTCGTCTGGCTGGAGGTTGTCAAGGTCTATGATGCGCAGTTCGAGAGCCCTTACGACAAGACGTGTGGCGTTGATTCCCGCCCCGTTGACACCGCGCCCCGATGGGAACAGTTTCTGCACCAGTTCGTTCTGACGTTTCTCCAGGCTTTTCACTCCGAAAGGCATTCCCCTGAGATTTGTTATCTGCTCCTTTGTATAGCCAAGAGCAAGATGGCGAAGGAAACGCTCGTCATACTCGTCAATCTCGTAATCGACAAGGGCCTCCTGCCTCATCAACTGGTTGCTCACGCTATGCTTGAATCGCTCGATGATTTTCTCAAGAATAGGCTGGTTGAACACCATTTTCTTGCCTGACATCACGCTGACCACATCGCCGCGCGTGAGCAGTTCGCCACTCTTCAGGCAGATGCCGTCGCAACCGGCATCGAGCACGTCAACCCATAGTTTCTCGTTGAGAATCTCGCCCGTGAATATCAGTATCTTGATTGCAGGATACATCTCCTTTGTCTGCCGGCAAATCTCCACACCCACGGTGGTTGAGCCTCCAAGTCCAAGGTCGAGCAGCACCATGTCTGGCTTCTGCTGCTTCATGAGTCTCCAGTAAGCCGTCTCGCTGTCGGCAGTTCCAATTATCTCAGCCTCGGGAATGTCGTTGCGGAATATTCCTTCGGTGCCTTTAAGTTCGAGTGCCACATCCTCGACGATTATCACTTTAAAATTTTCCATAGATATATTAGTTTATTGATTCTTCAAGTTTTCTGTTCTTTCCACGTGAGGTTTGCCCTTTGCGGCCGCCAGGGTGACGGTTACTATCGAGCCACCTGTTTCTGACGGCTGAGCCACGATGCCGCATCCCCTCCGGTTGGTGCTCTCGCTGTTCTCTCTCACTATCTGGCGGCAAATCATGAAAGGAATGTTCTGCATCGAGGGCACGAAGAAATCGCGGAACCTGAGGTTCTCCATTCCGAGGCGGAACACGAGGTAGCCGCCATCCCTCGGAGTGATGCTCACACTGGCGGGAGGCGCACCGTTCTGCTTCTGCAAGGTATCGAAGAGATGTTTCAGCATGAACGCGTCGCCCATAGCATAAATGTCCTTCTCATTAGTGTCCAGAATCTCGCTCACACTTACAGCCTGGCACTTGTTCTTCACGGCGTTCACCTGTCTCATGGCCTGAGCGCTAAGTATGCCATAAAGTTCTTTGTAATAAGCCAGCAGTTCGTCAATCGCCTGCAGACGTTTCGGCTCCTCCTGTGCATTGCCGTCGCTCATCTCGTCAACAATCTGGCGTATGCGCGAGGGATAGTACATCGTTTCGTGCTTCAAGGTACTTAGGCAGTTGTCGAGCACATTGTTGCTCACATGGAGTTTACCGTCCTCGAGTTCGGCACGACGTCGCTCGTCCTCCGCCAACTCTATGATGTCACGCTTCTCGCGGGAGTTCTTGACCGACGACTTGAGAGCGGCCTTCACGTTGCCGACAATTTCGCGCAGAGCCTCGGGATACTTGCTTGTTGATATTGGCTCGACGAGCGCCAGTTTCTCCTCGTCGCTACGCTCGCTTAGCAAGATGTCGTTTATATATCCCACCTGTTCCATGCAATAACCGTAGTTGATGCGATGGCGGTAATAGAGGAAATAGTAAGCCAGCAGAATGAGTATAAGAATCAGCACAAGCATTGCCACGGCTATCGACTTGTTCGACTCTGACGTCTGCATGGCGCGGCAATACTCTGCAAGACTCTTGTCTGCCGACTTTTCCTTGAAGAGCATGGTATAGATGCGGTTGTTGTATCTATAAAGCGACCAGTCGTGTAAGGCAAGTGCAGCGACCGCACTCTCGTTGCGGATGTCAAGAATCACATCGTAATCGATATCTATGCCCTCGCGGAACCATGTAATCTCGGCGGGTTCGGTCTTGGTGTCGCCGCTTCTTGCCATAAGTACCTTTCCTGCAGGCTTCAACTGTCTATATCTAATATTAAGGTACTTGCGCACGCTGTCGGAGTACTGCAGAGCCTTAGCATATTGGCCATTGACATTAGAATAGTATGCACTGTCAGCATAGGCAGAGGCCGTCTTTTGTGGCATTTCAGCGGCACATACATACTGGGCGGAGAAAGCCACAATGAGCGCCACCGCCATGCGCACCACACCACGAGGCAGACGGAAGAAGAAGCGGCTGCCCTTGCCCTCCTCGCTCTCCGCCGACAATTTGCATACGCTGAATATCTGGCTCATCTTCCGGTACTTCTCAATGATTCCCTTACAGTTCATAAGACCGAAGCCATGACCGTTATACACCTTATGATCGAAGATGCCTGAGAGTGCCTCTGCCGACAAACCCTTGCCAGTGTCCTTGACCGAAATCTCTACAAACTCATCAGTAGAGGTTGAACTTATCGTGACGGTGCCGCCTTCTGGCGTGAATTTCCTCGCATTGTCGGCAAGGGTGTTCAGCATGAAGAGAGTGAGCACACGGTCGGCCTTAACGGTATTCTCTGTAGGCTCAACAACGAGGTTTATGCCCTTCAACTGGAACGACATCCTGCCCTTCTGAACCACATTGAAAATCTCCTGAAGCGGAAAACTCTCAACGTGCATGCTGAGGTCGCCCTTGCGCAACTGAATCCATTGCGTTAGCACATTGTTATAGTCGTTTATCTTGTCGGTAAGTTCCGCCACATAGTTATATCTCTCCGTCCTCACGTTGGCAGGTTCGTCGGCATTCTTGAGCCTACTCACCTCATGAATCATACGGTCGATGAAAGGCATGATGCTGTTCACGAGGAATATCTTCGCACGGTTCTCCAGGTTCTGCTTCTTGTTGTTTGCAATGTGGATTACGTTCAGGGCATACGCCTCGTTTATTTCTTCATATTTCTCGTCTAAAGCATTGTATGCCAGCAGGTTGTCGGCTCTCCATTGCTCTAATGGCATGAGCAGCGATTCAAGATTGTTCTTCTTTTGCTTTGTCCGTCCCAAATAATAAAAGAGGAACATGAGCACCATGCAGAAAAGAATCATAAAGAGCACAGCCGCAATCATCATGTTCAGTTGGCTTGAAGAACGGTCGAGTTGCTCGGCGCGTGCCTCCAAATGACGATCTTGTCGTGTCATGTCCTGGAGGTCGAGATATATGTTCCTGTTAAAGTCGCTATTGGGTTTGTCGTCCATCGCAGAGCACACAAGCGACAACTGCTCGCGAATGCTGGCTACAAGGTCGGGTGCCTGCTCTATGCGTTTGTCTTTGTTCAGCGCATCCTCAAGGCATATCATGGCCGAGTGGTAGTCGCCCACGCCCCAATAGCACGAGGCAAGTGTACGATAGGAACCCGCCGTCTGATAAACATCGCCAAGACCCTGGAATAGCAGAAGCGACCTCTGGGCAAGGTTGCCTGCCAAAAGGCTGTCGGGCATATTGTCATCATTGATATATTTTATCGACGCGAGGTTATCGGCTATCAGTTTGTCGCGGCTCGCCTTCTCTTGCAAGTGCTCGCTCATTGCCTGTAGTGAGTTGGCCTCCCAATACACGCTTCCACTCTGCTTGGCAAGCATGTAGCATCTCACAAGGCGGTCCCACTCTGCCTGGTAAATTTCCTCCTGCGTGCCTTCGGTGATTATTCCGCCAGCACCTATCTGGTAGAGATAGTTCATGAGTTGCGCAGAGTCTTTCTGTATCTCGCCGTTGGCATCAATCTCGAGAAGCGCTGCCTTCGACTCGTTCTCAAGACCCACATAATAATAATATGTAGAAGTGACTATCGCCAGTTCGCTCTCGGCATAAACCATTCGCTGGAGTTGCCTCTCCGTCAGCATGTCGCGCGACTCATTAATGCGCTTCTGGCATTGCCGCGCTTTCTCAAGATAGTCATAGAAGTCCTTGTTGCGCGACTCACGCTGGCACAGTCGCATTTGCTGAATGTTGGCGACTAGAAGTTCCACCTGGTTGTTGGTAATGCCCTCGATGCTGTCAAGACGTCGGGAGGCATCTTGGTAATCCATTTTCGCTATGCTCGCAAATGCAAGGTTGTTAAGTGCCTCTGCCTTACCGCCGCCATAGCGGTCTGAAAGGCGCAAAGCAGCGTTGGCATAATGAATCGTCGAGTCTATGTTTTTGTAATGGTAGGCATAAGAAATGGCATTCAGCCTGTCCACCTCGGTCCTGTTGGGATTGTCATGACAAGCCGAAAAGCACAAAAGGCTCAATATGGCGACAAGCCATACCAAGCCCTTTGTAAATGAGTTTTTACTAGCGTGCCTCAGCAACGTAACCTAATGCCTCCTTGCATTTGTCTGTTACATACTGCCAGTCGCCTGCTGCCACCTTGTCTTTGGGGAAGAGTTTGGAGCCCATGCCCACGCAGAAGACGCCAGCCTTGAACCATGCCTCAAGATTCTCCTTCTCGGGAGCAACGCCACCAGTGACCATAATCTTCGACCACTTCATTGGTGCCATTAGTCCCTTCACCATCTTCGGTGTGTAAACATCTCCGGGGAAGAGTTTCGTAAGGTCGCAGCCCAACTCCTGAGCCTTGCCTATCTCCGATGGTGTACCGCATCCAGGGCAGTAAGGAACGAGACGACGGTTGCATACAGGTGCAATGTCAGGATTGAACAACGGACCTACAACGAAGTTTGCTCCCAATTGTATGTAGAGTGCAGCCGTGGGAGCATCAACAACGCTTCCTATACCAAGAGCGAGTTCGGGGCACTCTTTGTCTGCCCACTTTACCAGTTCGCCAAACACCTCTTGAGCGAAGTCGCCACGATTGGTGAATTCGAAAGCGCGCACACCGCCCTCGTAGCAAGCCTTAACAACGTTCTTGCAGACTTCAACGTCTTTATTATAAAACACAGGTACCATACCTGTATCGCCTATCTTCTTCAGTACAGCGATTTTATCAAACTTTGCCATAGTTATATTTTACAATTTTACTATTTTTCTATTTTACTGTAATTATCGCGTCAACGATTTTCATCAGTCTGGCATTTGGGAAAGATGTTTACGCGTTGATATAATTGAACTTACAATTATTCTCAACAACTCAACACATTCTTCATATAACGGCTCCACCCTCTTTCGTGAAAGAATTTCTGAATCCATAATTACTTCCAACCAATGGGATGTTTCATCAAGTTCTTCTTCCACCATTTTAAGTTTGTTCAAAAAGTCTTTTTCAGACTTTCCGATACAAGCAGCACGGTAATTCGCCGCAGGAGAAGTTCCAGAGCGAACCACCTGAGCGGCTATAGCCCTACCAGATATTGTATTTGGCATTGAATCCACCATTTTTATTATTCTCAATGAGAATTGTTTGAACCTTTCCTTCAGTTCCTGTTCTGTCATGGCAGTATTCAATTGTCAAATTGTGAAATCGTCAATTTGTCAAATCGGACTATCGTTGTACGCGTCCGTTGGCATTTCCACCAGCGAGTGACTCCACTTCGTCAACAGATACAAGGTTGAAGTCGCCATTGATAGTATGCTTCAAAGCAGATGCCGCAACGGCAAACTCGAGTGCCTCGCTCTGTGTCTCTTTAGTGAGAAGGCCGTGGATAAGACCGCCAGAGAACGAGTCACCACCACCGACACGGTCGATGATAGGATTGATTTCGTAGCGCTTGCTCTGATAGAACTCCTCGCCATTATAGATGAGAGCCTTCCATCCGTTGAATGTAGCAGAGAACGACTCACGGAGTGTTGATACAACATACTTGAAGCCGAACTCCTCCTTCATCTGCTTGAATATCTTCTCGTATCCGCTGGCATCTGTCTTGCCGCCCTCAACGTCGGCATCAGGCTTGAATCCAAGACAGAGTTCTGCATCCTCCTCGTTTCCAATGCATACGTCAACATACTTCATCAGAGGGCGCATGATAGATATGGCCTTCTCGCTTGTCCATAGTTTCTTGCGGAAGTTGAGGTCAACGCTGACGGTAACGCCGTGGCGCTTTGCGGCCTCGCAAGCAAGACGTGTAAGTTCAGCAGCCTTGTCTGATATTGCAGGAGTGATGCCTGACCAATGGAACCATTGTGCGCCTTCCATGATAGCATCGAAGTCGAAATCTGAAGGCTCTGCCTCTGCGATAGCACTATGAGCGCGGTCATAAATCACCTTTGAGGGGCGCATGCTGGCACCAGTCTCTGCATAATAGAGACCTACACGGTCACCGCCGCGGGCAACGAACTGAGTGTTCACGCCATATCGGCGCAGAGCATTGACAGCAATCTGTCCAATCTCGTGTTTTGGCAACTTTGACACGAAATAAGCATCGTGGCCATAGTTGGCAACAGAGATTGCCACGTTAGCCTCGCCGCCTCCAGGAATAATGCGGAAACTCTCACTCTGTATGAAACGGTCATTCCCCTGAGGAGAAAGGCGAAGCATTATCTCGCCTAATGTTACGATTTTTGCCATAATTGTTTTGTTTTGATTTTGTTTGTAGATTGTATTTAATATTTGTTTGCGAGCACAAAATTAAGGTATTAAGGGGAAATAAACAAATAAATAGATAAAAAATTAAGAAAAAGTCAAAAAAAAGCGCTGTGCATTCGCACAATTAACTTTTTATTTGTACTTTTGCAACAAATTTTTGCACTTGTGTGCGCAAACAGCGCATGTATAACTATAGTTTTTAACAACAAACTGCATAAAAAAGAATCTGATGTCTCAAAAGATTAGGATTAAGGACATTGCTGAAAGAGCAGGCGTTTCGGTGGGTACTGTTGACAGGATTATCCACAACCGCCCCAATGTCTCGGCTGCCGCAAGAGAAAAGGTGGAAAAGGTTTTGGAAGAGATTAACTATCAGCCAAACATGTATGCCAGTGCACTTGCTTACAACAAGTCGTACACTTTCCACATCATCATGCCAAAGCACGAAAGCGAAGCCTACTGGCAGGAGATAGAGGAAGGAGCAAGGGAGGCTTGCGAGCAAAGACGAGACTTCCATGTTGAAGTGGCGTTCAACTATTACACGCGATTCGACGACGAGTCGTTCTCCTCTATCTTCACAAACGTGCTTGAGAGCGAGCCAAGCGGAGTGATTGTCATACCCAGCAACCTCGAGACAACAAAGAGATACACCGACCTGCTGCATGAGCGAGACATACCCTTTGTGCTATTAGACTCATATATGCCCGATCTTGAGCCGTTGAGTTTCTACGGACAAGATTCTTTCAAGAGCGGATATTTTGCCGCACGCATGCTGATGCTCATAGCAAAGGAGGAGAAGGAGATAATGCTGATGAGGCTTGTCAAGAACGGCAAGGTGGCAAGCAAGCAGCAGGAGAACAGAGAAGTGGGATTCCGCCACTACATGAGCGAGCACTACCCCGCTATCAAGATTGTCAATCTGGAACTGCCAATGGACAAGGACAAGAAGGGGTACGACGCCCTGCTCGATAAGTTCTTCGAGGCAAATCCTGGCATCAGGCACGGAATCACGATGTGCTCCAAGGCACACATCGTGGGCGACTATCTATTGCGCAAGGGCAGAAAAGACATGCAGATAATGGGATACGACATGGTGAGCAAGAACGCCCATTGCCTCAGAGAAGGCTCCATATCGTTCCTCATTGCACAGCACGCTTATGTCCAAGGCTACAACTGCATCGACACGCTCTTCCGCGCTATAGTGCTGAAGCAGCCGGTGGCACCGGTGAACTATATGCCCATCGAACTCCTCACGAAAGAGAACGTTGACTTCTATCACAGGGCAATGGTGTAGGTGTTGCGTTGAACGTTGAGCATTGAGCGAAAGTGGTAAAGAGAAAACAACAAACTAACAAACATACTTAAAAACTCAGACATCTATGGAACAATCAGCATTTATCAAAATCAACCCGCTCGATTCGGTCGTTGTTTGCCTCCGTCCTATCACAAAGGGAGAAACAATCTGCATCGACGGCAAGACTATCGAAGTGAGACAAGACACTCCTGCCGGTCACAAGATTCTTATCGATGACGCTCAGCAGGGACAGAACATCATCAAGTACGGCTACCCCATCGGACACGCAAAGACCGACCTCAAGAGCGGCGAATGGGTGAACGAGAACAACCTGAAGACTAATCTCGCGGGAACACTCAACTATGAGTATAACCCTGTTGACGACGCTCTCAACATTCCCAAAGAAAACCGCACCTTCAACGGCTATGTCCGCAAAAACGGAGAGGTGGGCGTACGCAACGAGATATGGATTGTGCCCACCGTGGGATGCGTCAACGGCATTGCTGAACGCTTGGCATCATTGCTCGAGAAAGAGACAGGGCTCGAAGGAATCGACGCCGTACACGCATGGCACCACAACTACGGATGCTCACAACTATCGGGCGACCACGAGAACACCCGCAAGGTGCTGCGCGACATAGTGCTTCATCCTAATGCTGGAGCGGTGCTCGTGCTCAGCCTTGGATGCGAGAACAACCAGCCCGACCAGTTCGAACAACTGCTGGGCGACTACGACAAAGACCGCATAAAATTCCTTATCACTCAGAAAGTTGTAGGCGACGAAGTGGAGGAAGGCATGAAGATTCTACGCGAACTCTATGCCATCGCACGTCAGGACAAGCGCTCCGAGTGCCCACTCGACAAACTCCGCATAGGACTGAAATGTGGAGGTAGCGACGGCTTCAGCGGCATTACAGCCAATCCGCTCGTGGGCGAGTTCTCCGACTATCTGGTAGCACAGGGCGGAACGACTATTCTCACCGAGGTGCCTGAGATGTTCGGAGCAGAGACAATACTCATGAACCGATGCAAGACACCAGAACTGTTCAATCAGACGGTGAGCCTCATAAACAACTTCAAGGAGTATTTCCTAAGCCACGGCGAGCCAGTGGGAGAAAATCCGTCGCCAGGCAACAAGGCGGGAGGCATCTCCACGCTCGAGGACAAGGCTCTGGGATGCACACAAAAGTGCGGACGCGCACAGGTGAGCGGAGTGCTTGAGTACGGCGACAGACTCCAGACTAACGGTCTGAACCTGCTTTCGGCACCAGGCAACGACCTCGTGGCCGCCACTGCGCTTGCATCGGCTGGCTGCCAGATAGTGCTCTTCACAACAGGACGCGGAACGCCTTTCGGCACTTTCATCCCCACAATGAAAATCTCAACCAACAGCAACCTAGCGAAGAACAAGCCCAACTGGATTGACTTCAACGCAGGAGAACTGGTAGAGGGAACGCCGATGAAAGACCTCCTTGCACGTTTCATAGACAAGATAATAAGCGTTGCCAACGGAGAAAAGGCACAAAACGAGAAGAATGGATATAGCGAAATCTCCATCTTCAAGAATGGAGTGACGCTGTAAAAGGTATATAAAACGACTTGCCAAAGGGCATCTTTGGGACTCTCAGAGATGCCTTTTGACACTCTCAAAGATGCTCTTTCGCATGCCGAAAGATGGTGTTTGGCATGCGAGAGACAATAATTAACAAAAAGCAGGACGGCACGATGGAAAACGATAAGGCCAGACAGGAAGGAGAAAAAAGAATAAGCAAGAAGAGGGGCATGCTGGCATTGTCGCCTCTCCTTGTGTTTGTGCTCATCTATCTTGTTACAAGCATCGTGGCTATGGACTTCTACAAGGTGCCCATCACCGTGGCGTTCATGATAGCAAGTATCTATGCCGTCGCAGTGCTTCACGGCATTCCCCTCAAGCGCCGCATCGAGGTGTTCAGCCGAGGAGCCAGCACTGGCAACCTGATATTGATGCTTTGGATTTTCGTGCTTGCCGGGGCTTTTGCCAATTCCGCAAAAACTATTGGCAGCATCGACGCCACCGTCAACCTCACTCTCAGCATACTGCCAGGCAACATGATTCTGGCGGGACTCTTCATTGCAGCATGTTTCATCTCGCTTTCCATCGGAACAAGCGTCGGAACCATAGTGGCGCTGGTGCCCATCGCCGCCGGAGTGGCTCAACAGACGGGCACCGACGTGGCAATGATAACGGCTGTGGTGGTGGGAGGCTCGTTCTTCGGCGACAACCTCTCGTTCATCTCCGACACCACCATCGTGGCAACACAGACGCAGGGATGCAAGATGAACGACAAGTTCAAGGCAAACTCGTTCATCGTGGTGCCTGCCGCCATCGTGATTCTTGTCATCTACTTCTTTATCGGAGCAGACATCAGCAAACCCACAGACGTGGGAGAGGTGAGCATCGTAAAGGTGCTACCCTATCTCGCCGTCCTTGTCACGGCCGTGCTTGGCGTCAACGTGATGACCGTGCTAACCATAGGCATCATCCTAACGGGCATCATCGGAATGTGCATGGGCTCATACGACCTCTACGGATGGTTCGGTTCGATGGGCGAAGGCATTGTCGGAATGGGCGAATTAATCATCATTACGATGATGGCAGGAGGACTTTTAGAGATTGTTAAAGAGAATGGCGGTATCGACTTCATTATCAGTCGATTGACGAAGAAGATTAACGGCAAGCGTGGAGCCGAGTTTTCCATCGCAGCACTTGTAAGTGTGGTTGATCTGTGCACAGCCAACAATACCGTTGCCATACTCACCGTAGGAGGCATTTCCAAGAACATAGCCGACCGCTTCGGCATAGACCCGCGCAAGAGTGCATCCATTCTCGATGTGTTCTCATGCTCTATGCAGGGACTGATACCATACGGCGCACAGATACTGATGGCGGCAGGACTCGCTGCGCTTAACCCCATAGAGATAGTGCCGCGGCTCTACTACCCCATGGCAATATTCATTGCCGGCACGCTTTCCATCATTTTCAGGTATCCCAGACGATACAGCAGAGCGCAATAAGACACAAAACAAAACAGTACTCACGTCACGTACTGCCAGTACATGATGTTCGGACTACCAGTCCGAACGCCACGTACCGAACCGTGTTTATTGCTGCTCACTTCTCATTAGCCTCACAACACAAGCCCCGCACCATCGAAATGTAAATTATCCATACACAACTAAAAATAAAACAAAAATGGGGCTATATATTTTGTCGTGTGTTTTTTTTCTATTATCTTTGCACCTATGAAACAGCATACAATAACAACATATTTACTTTCCGTAGTAACAATCCTTACGCTTTCCATCACCAAGGCATACGCACAGTATGGATATGACGTAATGTGTGAAGACACTTGCTCGCACATCCACGGCATAGACATAAGCCATTATCAAGGAGACATATTCTGGGAGGCCGTGGGAGAAAACAGCAAGATGACCTTCGTGTATATCAAAGCCACCGAGGGCGACACAAGAATAGACCAGAGATACAAGGAGAACATAGACATGGCCCACCGCTATGGACTTAAAGTGGGCTCATATCACTTCTACAGGGCACGCGCGCCACAGCAGCAACAACTGGAGAACTTCATGGTGCAATGCCGCCCGGGCGACCAAGACCTCATACCGATGATAGACGTGGAGAACAATGCGGGCATGGGGCCTGAGGAACTGTGCGACTCGCTGCTCAAGTTCCTTTATCTTGTGGAGAAAGCCTACAAACAGAAACCTATCGTCTATACCTATACAAACTTCTACAACAGGTATCTCGTGGGAGAACTCAACGACTACAAACTATGGATAGCACAGTACTCTGAAAGGGAACCTGTGCTGGCCGACGAGCGCGACTACGTGTTGTGGCAATATACAGGCAAAGGGCACATCAACGGTGTGAACGGATATGTTGACAAAGACCGGTTTATGGGACTTCACAGCATGAGGGAGATAAGATTCCGGCACCGATGACGCGAGGCGACAGACTAAGAAACGAAAAACATCATTTATAGAGACTTAACGTTAACATAACAATGGCAATAATAAAATGTCCAGAATGTGGACACCAGGTAAGCGACAGGGCGCCAGTATGCCCCAGTTGCGGAGTGGAAATAGCAGGGAACATCAACAAATGCACACGATGCGGAGAAGTGTTTTTCCGCGACGAGCATTTCTGCCCCAACTGTCATCAGCCAGTAGAAGGCAAAACGCCGAACAGGGAAGAAACCAATGAGACTGCAACGGCAACCAAGGAATCGCCCACTGAAAAAGAAACTAAGCAGACGGCTGCTCCAGAGCCTGAGCAGCAGAGGGAAGAAAGACGACAGCCGATAGCAGTATCGCCTGTTCCCACCCCGACAAGGAAGGAAGAAGAGAGAAAGAACGAGGTGAAGAAAGAAGGCGACTCTGCACAAGTGAAAACAGAAGACAGCAAAAAGAAGAAAAGAAACCTCACCGCACTCATCATATCGTTTATTCTGGCAGTGCTTGCCTGCGGAGTGCTCATCTACACATACAGCAACGCCAAGGAACGCACAGAGAACGACGAATATACCTTCGCCATGAAGAGCAATGACCCAGTGGTGCTGCAGCAGTATCTCGACAACTTCCTCGATGCACCAAAGGCACACCGCGACAGCATCATGGCTCACCTCGAAAAGTACAAGAAGATAGATGAGGCATGGGCAAAGGTGGCAAAGAGCACAAACAGGGAGGAAATCTTGAAATACCTTGAAGAGAACCCCAACTCGCCCAACAAGACAGAACTGACACACCGCATCGACTCGCTCGACTGGGATGCTGCCTCGAAAGAGAACACTCAGGCTTCATACCAGAAATACATTGACGAACATGCCACCGGCGAGCATTACGACGAGGCTCAACTGGCTCTGAACAAGCAAAAGGCTAAGGAACTGAGTCCTGAAGACAGGCAAATGGTGAGCCGCGTGTTCCACAACTTCTTCGTGAGCATAAACTCAAAGAACGAGGGTGGCCTCACATCAAGCGTGGCAGAGGTGATGTCTAACTTCCTCGGCAGGGAAAATGCCTCTAAAGGCGATGTCATCGACTATATGAACCGCTCCTACAAGGATGGCGTATCATCAATAGTATGGCGACTGAAGAACGACTACCGCATAACCAAGCGCGAGGTAGGCGACGGAAAGTTCGAGTATTCGGTAAGGTTTACTGCCGACCAGGACGTTGTTCATAGCGAGTCGGCAAGCGAGAAGAATAGTTATAACATCACGGCAAGGGTAAATCCTGACGGTCTCATCTCTGAGATGAACATGTCAAAGTTCACAAGAGAAGAGAAGGCAGAAGAGAAAAAAGAACAGAAGAAGGAGCAGCCCGCTACAGAGAAAGCCGCAACACCCTGACGCCTAATGCCGTCTTGCGGCCAACAAGATACTTCCGCAACGTCACAGGCTCCTCTATCACCTTGTGGTGTATAGACGATGCATCCAGCAGGTGCAGACCGTCCCAACGCCACACGGCAAAGCCGAGATGTGAGATTTCAAGTCCTTTCTTGCTTGTGACGATGGCTATTACATCACCGTCGTGAATGGCATTTTTAAGACTCCATGTGTTGCGAATGTTATTGATGGGCAGATAAGCGTGCTTCTTGCCGTTTATGTGTTTCTCCATCAGCGCAATCTTGCTAATCATCGCGGTGTCGCCAGCCAGCATCTTGTACTTGTCGCTATGGGTGGTCATATATGTGGCACTAACGGTTTGCTCTGCACTGAAGAGAGCCTTGTCGCTCGCAATCTCGCTTACTATTCCCATCTCCACATTGTCCTCTATCCACATAGTGAAATAGTGCAGACGCGAGGAATAGTCAACAAGTCTTCCTTCTCGATATCTTATCTTTGTCAGGTTGTTGCAATAGTCGGCGAAAGAGGTTTTCCCTTCCTTTGCTGTCAATGCCAGCGCCAGCACGGTCTCGACGTATGTGGTGCAGTCGAGTTCGCGGAGGTTCACCACCAGTTGCTCTTTCTCGTTCACCTCAAGCGTATGGGCGACATAAGGAATATCTGTGAACTTGCGTGCAAAGTGCATCACCAGGTTGTCTCCCTTATACATGTTCTTCGCCTCCTCAAGCAGGTTAACAACCAGAATACTGTCTATCTGGGTGTACGTGACACGATTTGCCGCACCCGACTCCAGCGATGCTATGAGCATCATAATAATAATGATGTATTTCATATATGTATGTCTTATTTTTTAGATTTCCTGTACTTTTTCATCTTTCCGAAGTTTATTCCCGCATAGATGTTCAGCGAGCCAAAGACGTTATTCGTGGAGAACTGAGGCTTGTGATAATTGTAAGCCTTTACGATGACACTTGCTCCGCAGTACCATTTCATATTGTTATACACAATGCCGAAGCGCCCTATGGCATCAACATTAAAGTTGGAGAAGCGGAAGTCGCGTAAGTGGAACGCGCGGCTCTGCATCTCTCCTACTGTCTTCTTATACGCCAGCGCCACCGAAAGAGAGGCTGCCAGGAGCAGATTTCGAGTGACGACATAATTATATGCATATCCGCCAGAAATGGAATAATCGTCATATTCTACATGGTTGAACATCAACCCAGAATCCACTTTCTCCTTGTCGTAGTCATCATACACATGCTCCATAGCATCGTGAAGCATGTCGTAGTCGAGTTTCAGCGAGTGGTTGGTGTAACTAATTCCGAGCAGCGGAGAGCCGCAACTCCTCTTCTGTATTGTGCTCTGACTGAATGCGGCAGGATAGGAGAACTTGTGATGGTTGAAAATATAGTAAAGGTTGAAGCCCTTAATGCCCACCTCGATGCCCGAGAAAGAGAGGTCTTTCGGGCGAACCGTCTCTTTGCCGAACGTCACCGAGCGTATCTTATAGTCGTCGCCAGTGTTGCGATAGAATAGGTCTATGCCTATCTGCGAACTGTAAAGGCTAATGTCTATCTCCTTCTTACGGTTGCTGTTGGAGAGATGGTTTATGTCGAAGGTGTATCCGAGGAACACCCATCGCCATCCGAAATACGGCCCCACCTTCATCGATGGCTTTGGCGCGAACGTTATCTCCTGTCCACCCTTGCTCACCAGACGATAAATCTCGTAAGTGGTGGTGTTCTGAGCCATGACGGTGAAATTGTAATGTTGAGGCTCAATGTAAGAGGTATCTATTCTGTTGAATTCTCTCACGAGTTCGACCAGCCGTCTGCCCGTCTTCGCTTTCTTTGGCTGAGAAACGTCCACAGAGTCGTTCGCACCCGCCATGTCACTCGCCAAAACGCAGGCAGGCAACAAAGCCGCATAGATTAAAACGGCAACAAACTTTATATGTTTAGGAAACGTTCTCAATGGTATTTGTTAGAATTTACCCAGTATTCTGTCCATCACCCAGTTAACAGGCGTACCCGAAACGCTGGTGCACTCACAGACGCCCAAACCTTGAAGATGTTCTATGACGCTCTTAATGATAGGCAACTGGACGTAAGGCGGATTAGGCACCACGATGCTCGAGCGTCCCTCGCTGGTGATAAGGTCAATAGGAGCATAATCGAACACCGAGAACGACAGCATTCCTGCATCGCCGATGACTTTTATACGGTCATCGCGAGATGACTCATGTCCAACGAAGCACCATGAACCGCTGCCACAGATGCCCGACTCGAACTGGAAGCATGCGCTGATATTGTCCTCTGCCTTATAGAGACCGCCGCGATTGCTGCAGATTCCTTCTGCCTTGACAATGACACCGAACATATACTGTAGCAGGTCTAGTTGATGGGGAGCCAGGTCATAGAAATAGCCGCCTCCTGCAATATCGGGCTGAAGGCGCCATGGAAGATTTTCCTGAGAAGAATAGTCAAGTTCGCGAGGGGGACAAGAGAAACTAATCTGGACATCCATTATCTTGCCTATCTTGCCAGAATTGACAATATCCATCACCTTGATGAAATAAGGAAGATAGCGCCTGTAATAAGCCACGAAACAAGGAACGCCCGTCTGTTCGCTCACCCTATTTATGCGTGCGCAGTCGTCATAACTTGCAGCCAGCGGTTTCTCCACATAGACAGGCTTGCCGGCACGCATTGACATTATAGCATATGTGGCATGGCTCGAGGGAGGAGTCGCTATGTATATGGCATTGACATCCGTGTCTTCAATCAACTCCGACGCATCGGTGTACCACTTCGGTATCTTGTGTCTCTCGGCATACATGCGGGTTTTGACCGCATTGCGCCCCATGACGGCAACGACATCCGAACCTTCCACATCGCGGAATGCAGGTCCCGACTTCTTTTCAGTGACCTCACCGCATCCAATAAAGCCCCATCTGATTTGTTTCATGCTGCAAAGTTAGTGCAAACCGAACACAATACAAAATAATATTATTTATTTTTATTGTTGAGGTGCAGCCTAAGTTCGTCACGAAGTGGCAATGTTAGTGCAAACCGAGCGAAATACAAAATGAATTTATTCTTTTTTATTTCCGAGGCACAGCCTATATTCACGATTGCATCGCAAAGACTGTACAAACAGAAAACATTAGTTCGTCCTTGAGCAGATTGACTGTCGCCGCCATGTCACCGTCTTCTCTTCAAAAATTAAATGTTAAACGTTCTAAACAAAAATCACAACGAACACTAATTTGATTTATATTTGCACCCGATTTAAAACTTATTCAAACCTTTAAAACAAACATGATTATGAAGAAAGTATTGTTTATGGCAGTTGCTGCCGCTGCAATTTCATTTGCAAGTTGTACTAACTCAGCAAAGGGTGACGCCAATGCTGCCGACTCTACCGCTACTCCAGCCGTTGAGAATGTTGCCGAGGACGTAACTAAAGACCTCCAGTCGAAACTCGACGCTAAGGATGCTAACGGTATGCAGGCTGCTCTTGCTACTATCAACGAGAAGATTGAGACTCTGAAGAAAGAGGGCAAACTCGAAGAGGCTAAGTCTCTTGTAAAGCAGGTTCAAGACTGGCTTACCAACAATGCAGAGACCGTAAAGAGCGTTGTAGGCGAGAATGAGGCTCTGAACAAACTCGTTGACGGTGTTAAGGCTATCCCTGTTGACGCTCTTGGCGCTGGCGAGGAGGCTGTAGAAGGCGCAAAGGCTGGCATCCAGGATGCTGCTAACGCTGCACAGGAGAAGGCTGATGCTGCTGTTGACGCTGCCAAGCAGAAGACAAACGAGGCTGTTGACGCCGCTAAGCAGAAGGCTGCCGACAAGATTAACGAGGCTGCTGACAAGGCTGCAAGCAAAGCAGTTAAGGGTCTGGGACTCTAATGAGAAGTACTGAAGCGAGAGAGTGAAGGGGCATAGAGATTTCTTTTTCCCGCACTTTCATCTTCATTTAAACATACAAAAGGGCATCGGGGATTCTCGATGCCCTTTCTTTTATGCATCGCGGCAATGAGTACGCGATTCAGTACTAACGCTTCGGACTGCCAGTCCGAACATCACGTACTGGGAGTCCGAACGCCACGTACTGGGAGTCCGAACGTCACGTACTGGCGCAGCAACATTCAAGAAAATGGCATGTTGTTGCCCAACGGCATTTCCTTTGACACGTTCTGCGGCATTGTTTCACATTTTATTTTGTTGTTAACTCATTTTTCTGTAATTTTGCACCGCAATGAAGAGAAATGTTATAAAACAAGGCGGTGACTACCAGTACTTCGATGTTACAAAGGAGCAGCCGCTGCTTGAATTTCTGCTCGAGCGCCTCCAGGGACAGAGCCGTTCGAAGATAAAGGCCACACTGCAAGGTCACGGCGTTCTTGTCGGCAAGACATGCCAGACACGCCACGACTTTCCGCTTGTGCCAGGCATGCGCGTGGCGGTGAGCAAGACCAAGCGCAACCTGAACATTCTGCGCAGCCGCTATGTCAAGATTGTTTATGAAGACCAGTATCTCGTTGTCGTTGACAAGGCTGTGGGCATACTGTCTATGGCTGCGGGCCATTCGTCGCTCAACGTCAAGACTGTACTCGACGACTATTTCCACAAGTCGCGCCAGCGGTGTCATGCTCATGTTGTTCACCGCCTGGACCGCGACACCAGCGGACTGATGATATACACAAAGGACATGCAGACAGAGCAAGCACTGGAACGCGACTGGCACGGCAGCGTTTACGACCGCCGTTATGTTGCACTGCTGTCGGGCAAGATGGAACATGAAGAAGGCACCATTGCCAACTGGCTTAAGGACAATGCTGCATATATCACCTATTCTTCGCCTGTTGACAACGGCGGTAAGTATGCCGTGACTCATTTCAGAACTATCGAGACGCTGGGCGAGAGGTCGCTGGTGGAGTTTCGTCTGGAGACAGGCAGGAAAAACCAGATACGCGTACATGCTGCCGACATGGGCCATCCCGTATGTGGCGACGTGAAATACGGCAACGGCGACAATCCAGCAGGCCGGCTGTGCCTTCACGCCTACGTTCTGTGCTTCTATCATCCAGTGACAGGCGAGCGCATGGAGTTCTCGACGCCAGTGCCGCAATGTTTCTTTGTGAAGTGATTAGTGTTGAAATTATTAGCAAATAACGATTATGGAGAATTTTATATATAGTGATTTCCTTTACTATCTGTTTGGAATAGTAGTATTGGTGGCAGTGTTCCTGCTAATGAAGAAGGTGGCCAGTTGTCTGATAAAGAGCATTGTGATGCTTGTCATAATGGCAATACTCGGCGTGGTTTACTACATCTACTTCATGTCATAGAAAGAGAAGAGACAGAAAAGAGGAAGGAGAACACCTTCAAGAGCATGCCATACAGCATATCTCTAAAAGTGTTCTCCTTCCTCTTTTCTCAAACTCTACTTTCTCAAGTCAAAGCCCAGGCGAACGCCATCGTAGTTCTTGCTGAGGTCGCCAATGGTTGAAAGTGTGCTGTTGCCGCTCATCGAGGCAATCAGTTGCAGCACGTTGAGCAGTTTCTTTGACTCAAAGACAACGCTCACTCCTTGTGCATTGCGGGTGACATAGCCCGTAGTAGAGAGCAACAGAGTCTTAAACTTGATTGAACTGTCAGCCTTGTTGTAAACATAGGTGCCGTTGATTTTCTTGCCGCCTATATTTGCGCTGAACGTCTTGTCCTGATTAAATGTGAACGAGGTGTTGCCGCTGTTGATGCCAAGTTTGGTGTATGTCTGCTGCAGTTCGTCTTCAATACGCTTCGAAGCCACCTCACCGCCAGCCTGAGCCAGCAGTTTGTCACTTGTAAAGGCACATCCCGGCGACTCATATACCCACGTGCCGTAGAGGTCTTGCTCGTTCAGTTTCGACAATCCGATAACATTGTAGATGATGTTTGACAACGTCTCGCCATCGGTGGCAGCCCCAAGAATGCTGCCCAGCACACCGGTGCCGCTTTGGCCAGTAGTTGTTCCCATTCCCGTAAGTCCGCCACAACCGCTCAGAAGCATTGTCGCAGAAAGTGATAAAATGCCTAGAATCTTTTTCATATCTTTGATAATTTAAATGGTTTTTTCCTCATCGTAAATCCTGTCGAACACCTCACGCAACATTCTCTTGTCCTCTATTGTCTTGCGTATTACCCGCAGGCTCTGTTCGTTTGGCGAGCCAGAAATCCACAGTTTGATATATCCGTTCTGCGAGTACTTGTTCTCCATGTGCTCGCAGAAGCGTCTCCACTGTTGCTCCTTGTCCATTTCTGCATAGTTGGAAAGCCCGAACTGCACCGTACGGCGAAACACTTTCTCTGGCTCCAGGTCACGGTCAGCCTCGGCAACTATCTTTCCGTAAATGCTGCGGGGAGCATGACTCGCCGATGCACGATGGTCCTCGACAGCCTCTTTCATTATCTTCATCTGTTCCTGCGAGAACCAACGCTTAAGCCGGGCATCCGCAATGAGAATTTTACCGCTGGTGATATGATGTACAGCACGCGGGCCTGAAAGCCCGAGGTCGTGGTATGCGGCAACGGTGTATGCCATGTTTAGGTCGGCGCCCAACTTGCGCGCAATTTCGAGCGAACGCCTTACGACGCGCGTCACATGCTCCATGTTGTGAGCCTTGTCGAACTCACTGTATCGTGGAAGTATGTTCTTCTCTATAAACTCCATCAAATCGAGACTGACACTGTTGTCCATACAAAATTGGTTTATTGCTTGCAAATGTACATATTTATGTTTAATTTTGCAACGTTTTTCGCAAAGATTATGGAAGATACAGTTAAAAAGAACTCGCCAAAGGCATGGCTGCTCGCTGCCCGACCTAAGACCCTGACTGGCGCTGCAGTCCCCGTGATGATTGGTTTGTCGCTCGCTTATGCCGACCTGCGTACATGCGGCACCTTCGCATGGCTGCCTGCGATGCTCTGCATGCTTTTTGCCTTCATTATGCAGATAGATGCAAATTTCATTAACGACTATTTCGATTATATCCGCGGCAATGACGATGACACACGTCTGGGACCGAAACGCGCCTGCGCACAAGGATGGGTGAGCAGCGAGGCGATGCGCCTGGCAATCATTCTCACCACCACTCTCGCATGCATTATCGGTCTGCCTCTGATTTTCTACGGCGGTCTTGAAATGATTCTTATCGGACTGGTGTGCGTCGTTTTCTGTTTCCTATACACCACCAGCCTCAGTTATCTCGGAATGGGCGACATTCTTGTGATAGTTTTTTTCGGCATCGTTCCCGTGTGCATACCTTATTACATTGAAACAAGAACAGTGACTTTGCTGGTGTTTGTTGCCTCCCTCGCCTGCGGTTTGGTAATCGACACACTGCTTGTTGTGAACAACTACCGCGACATTGACAACGACCGCCGCGCAAAAAAGATGACTCTATGCGTTCACATGGGCGCTAACCTCAGCCGATATTTCTATCTCGCACTCGGCATAATAGCATTTCTTATGGGCACGATTTACGCAGTTGGCGGTCATTTCTTGGCCGTTGCCTTGCCTGCATTGTACGTTGTTCTGCACTATTTTGCATATAGAAAGATGGTAAGTATAGACCATGGCGCGGAACTTAACAGAGTCCTCGGCGACACAGCACGCAACATGTTCATCTATGGCCTGCTTGTTTCAATAGGCATTCTGCTAACATAAAGGTCAATTGAAGAAATTCCAAGAAACACCAAATCGCAGTATTCGCTCGTTCAGAGGGTAATGTGGTGTGAGGAAATAATTGGTCTTACCCGTTCCTGCATTCACATGGCTCATCATCACAAAGAACCTCGTGTGTTTCAGGTGAAGGTTTGCGTAAACATTTACAATCGGGTAATTGCCCAGTTCAACACGACTTTCCTCGTTCTCCTGTACCGTAAACTGTCCTAGCGACGGGCAGTAGTCGGGAGCATAGTATTTCGTGAAATAACGGAGGTCGGCGCCAAGATCGCATCGCAACACACGCGCTATCCTGAAGTTAAGATACAGATTGGTGTAAATGTTAAGTGCCGGCACAGGCAGAACATCTGTGTTGCTCGACTTCTGATAGGTCAAGACGGTCTCCCAGCAGAGCGGTCCCACCTTGAAGTCCTGACTCAGTTGCGCTGTCAGTAGGCTTATGTTGCCGCTGTGTTGCCTTACTGCCACATCGTTCCCCGTTCTCAAGAAATCATCAGTTACGGTGTATTTCTGTCCGAAATATGTGTAATTCTTCAGTGTTTCTGCCACTACGCGCAGTGTTGTCTTGGTTTTTCTCAACGATAGCCTACCCTCTATTCGCGTACGGATTTCCTGTGACAGGTCGTCGTTGTCCCACCACAGATGTCGTGCATGATAGTGACGGAAGTAGAAAGTGGGATTAAGCCGATGGAAATAAGCCAGTGCCGCCACTCTTACTGTATCTCCCAGCAACGGGAAATTGAAATCAGCCGCTGCATCAAGGCGCAACTGACCGGCATCCTCGCCCATCAACCATGTCTCGGCAGTAACGTTATAGTGCAGAGCACGGCCAGCAGTCTTGCTCAGTTGTCCTCCTATGCTCAGTGTGTGTTCGTTGTAAACACAGTCTCTTGCCTCTTCATTTGGCAACACGAAGTGCCTCATGTCAGATGTTACGAATGCTTTCAATCCGGCTTTTGCCCACTTGTTGAATCCTTCAAGCAGTGCCACGGCAAACGTGTTCTTCAGTTCGTAATGCCTTGTCTTATCATAAATGGAATCACCAGTCAGTCTTCCCAGATTATAGTATGTGTTTGCATAGAAATCATTCGGTGTTTCGTAAGCCTCATAGATGCGCTTGTAGTTGTCGAAATGCAGTGTATGGATGAAACTCGTCACAGGCACATACTCGTTCTTTAACCACGACGTGTCTTCCTTTGCCTTCAAGTCGGCGGCAATAAGACTGTCGGCCATTGCCTTGTCTGTAACAAGGACACGACCTTCCTGTTCTTTTGACAAGGAGTCAACAGGCTCGTCACCTACGATTTTGGCATCATCGGGACGGCCAGCATACACCTTCTGGTTGTCATATGCATTTTCATCGAAGTCTCGTCCGGCACGCATTGCTCTTCTGCGCTCTTGCTCTTTTGATTTTGCCGCATCATTCTCTCTCTTCGACTCGATGGCAAACTTCCTTGCCTTAATCTCCTCCTCGGTCATTGGAACCTTGCGGTTGAAACCTACACTATAACGGTGTGAGAGGAATATATGCTGGTTGTCATTGCGGTTCCAGTTCTTCCTGAGCACAGTATGAATCTCGTCTGAACGATAGTTGTCATCATATATCTCTGGGTGAGTGATGTATCTGTCGTCAGTAATACCGCCGTTCTCAGTCACTTTCTCATGGTTTGTAGAGAGTATAAGATGTGCCTGATACCGTTCACCAAGGTAAGAGCCGAACATGGTATAGTTAAAGTGGCTCGTACTCTGCTCCTGATAATATCCGCGACCATATATATAGTCGAACTTGAAACCAACTCCAAGTTTCTTTCCAGCATTCACAGCGAACAATGCTTTCAGATGATCCTCACCGTTGGTCCTGTTTCCTGCAGTATTGAAAGAAACATTGGTTATAGGCGAAAACGTATTGGTGAAATGCAGTTCATCCGGCTGAGTGATAAAATAGTCGTATGGATTTATAAAGATGAAATGACCTCGCGTCTTGCGGTCGGCCACGATACGGTTCTGCCGTGGCGAGCCAACATTGCCGAGAGAGTTATATTCCCCGCGCAGACCTGTGTTGAAAATAGAATTCATGTACATGTGTGGCATAGTGTCGGGCACAGCCATCTGCCTGTCGCCGAAGCGTTCGTCAACAGTCCACACCTTCAGTCCTTTGGGAATCTCCTTATGCTTGACACCCAGCGAGTCGCTTCTGTTCCTCCGCTGCGAAGCATTCATTATCTCTCCATCTTCGTTAATGGAGGTATAGTCTTCTTGTGCCATCACGTTAGCAGTAATGGCAATGAGCAAATATAAGATAGAGAGAACTTTCTTCATTTATTTCATTACGCGGAAGATACATTCAACAAATTTCAGAACCATAGAAGCCATCACGATGTATGTTCCGATGTCGCGGTTGCCAAAGAAATACACACACATGCCGACAATGGCCCCAAGTATGAAGAACGTGTTCAGCCAGTTGCGCAAGACAAAGTACCTGTTAGAATCTTTTTCCTTGCGATGCATCCTGTGGTCGGGACGTTTTACCAGCACTTCCTGCTCCTGATTCTCTACGCTTGTATCTTCGTAATTATCCATCTGCTTAAAATCTTCTTATAACGTCATTACAAAAAATATCGGATTACCCATTGTTTTTCAACAGGCAATCCTTGATTCTGTTGAACACTTCATCCTTGCGGTCAATGGTCTTGCGACGGAACTTTGCTCCTGGTCTTACGAGTTTTGTCCTCGCCTTGTTCATTGCCTCCTTGTCGATAATCAGTTCTTCCGCCGCATAAAGTGTAGTCTTGTTCGGACGCTCGTCATAGTAATACTTTATTCGACAGAGCGTCACCTTCACATGATTGTCATAACATTCTGCAAGGATAGTGTATTGGAATTGTGTGCGGTCAATGGATATGAAATTAGAGTTGAAAACGAGCCATTCTCTTATTGATGCCGCAATCTTGTGCTCCTGCTTGTTCACGACAGACACACTGCTGTTTTCCAGTTGGTTATTCTCTTTCACGAAATCTGTAAGAAAAGCAAGCAACTTGTCGTAGTTACTCTGTGCAGTAGAGCCAGGAACATCGAGTTCCAACACCCACTCCACTTTACCGTCAACCACTGGCACAGCGTTTTCTACCATGTATTTCTTGTCTAACTGCGCTTTTTGTTTCTTCGTAACCTTTTCTTTCTTCTCCTTCTTCGGTGTATTGTCCTGAGTTACGGGACGCTCCCATTTTCCCTGTGCCATCAATCCGACGGGCAGCAGGAAAGCCATGACAGCAACTATTAATTTTCTCTTCATAGTCTTCTGTTATTAAAATCCTCCGCAAAGGTAGCAAATAAAGTTGGTTGTTTGTTGTTTTTATATGATTTTTTACGGATTTTTTATATAACTCCTACATCCTGCCTTCCAACTCTTCTTGCAGCCTTATAATCTCATCTCGATATTGTGCTGCCTGCAGGAAGTCGAGTTCTTTTGCCGCTTTCTTCATCAAAGCAGTGGTGTTGGCAATGCTCTTTTCTATTTGCTCCCTGCTCATCTTCTCTATTATCGGGTCAGCCACCATCTCCATCTTGTCTGGCTCGATATATGGCTTGTAAGTCAGTTCGTTAGCAGGTTTCACTGCAGCATCACTTTCGGTCTTGACAAGCGAATTGGTGTCTATCTTCTTTACGATTTGCTGAGGTGTAATGCCGTGTTCTTCATTATACTTCAACTGCTTCATTCGACGACGCGATGTCTCGTCAATGGTCAGTTGCATGCTTTGCGTTATGGTATCGGCATACATTATCACTTTTCCGTTAACATTTCGTGCCGCACGACCAGCAGTCTGTGTAAGCGAGCGGTGCGAACGCAGGAAGCCTTCTTTATCGGCATCGATGATGGCAACAAGCGAAACCTCTGGCAGGTCGAGTCCTTCTCGAAGAAGGTTGACACCCACCAGGACATCAAACACACCTTGTCGCAAGTCGGTCATAATCTTCACGCGGTCGAGCGTTGCCACATCGCTGTGTATATAGTTAGCACGCACACCGTTGTTAAGCAGATATTCGGTTAGTTCTTCTGCCATACGCTTTGTGAGGGTAGTGACAAGTACACGTTCGTTGCGTTCCGAGCGCTCGACAATTTCGTTCAGAAGGTCGTCTATCTGATTCTCGCTTGGACGTACTTCTATCTCGGGATCGAGCAGTCCTGTAGGACGGATAACCTGCTCAACCACAACACCTTCAGCCTCGTTCAACTCATAGTCGGCAGGAGTAGCAGAGACATAAATCACCTGATTCACCATTTGCTGAAACTCCTCGAACTTCAACGGACGGTTATCGAATGCTGCAGGCAGGCGGAAGCCATACTCCACAAGATTCTTCTTACGGGCACGGTCGCCGCCATACATGGCACTTATCTGCGGAACACTGACATGGCTCTCGTCAACAACGAGAAGGAAGTCGTCTGGGAAGAAGTCGAACAGGCAATAAGGTCGTTCGCCTGCACTTCTGCCGTCGAAGTAACGGCTGTAGTTCTCGATGCCAGAACAATGCCCAAGTTCCTTTATCATCTCCATGTCATACTCCACGCGCTCCTTTATTCTCTGTGCTTTCAGCGTGTCGCCAAGGTCTGTGAAGAACTCCACCTGCTTCACAAGGTCGTCCTGAATCATGCGTATTGCAGACTCCGTCTGCTCCTTGGAAGTAACGAAAAGGTTTGCCGGGTATATTTGATATTCCTCAAATTGAGCCAGTCGATGATAGGTTATGGAGTCGAGTTCTTCTATCGCGTCAATCTCGTCATCCCACCACGACACGCGGAGCACATTGTCGCTGTATGCCATGAAGACATCGACGGTGTCGCCCTTTACACGGAAGTTGCCGCGCTTCAGTTCTATGTCGTTCCTTACATAAAGAGCATTCACCAACTGCCGCAGAAACATGTTGCGGTCGAGCCGTTGCCCTTTCTTCACAGTAATGACGCTATTGGCCATAGCCACAGGACCTCCCATACCGTAAATACACGACACCGACGACACGACAACCACATCTTTTCTTCCCGAAAGCAGAGAAGAAACAGCCGAAAGCCTCAGTCTGTCAATCTCGTCGTTTATGGCAAGGTCTTTCTCAATGTAAGTGTCAGTCTGCGGGATGTAAGCCTCTGGCTGATAATAGTCATAGTAACTGACATAATACTCCACGGCATTATCAGGAAAAAAGCCCTTCATCTCCTGATAGAGTTGCGCCGCCAAAGTCTTGTTGTGGCTTAGTATCAGCGTGGGGCGCTGCACGTTGGCAATGACATTAGCCACCGTGAAAGTCTTACCCGAGCCAGTAACGCCAAGGAGCACCTGACTCCTGTCGCCTCTCTTGATGCCTGCCGTCAGTTGTTCTATTGCCTCTGGTTGGTCGCCAGTGGGTTTATATTGTGATGTCAGTTTAAATTCCATTCTGCAAAATTACTCATTATTTCTGACAGCAGCACAGAAAACGACTAAAAAAAACTAATAAAGCACATATATTGGCAATTTTTTACTAAAAAAAACACCATGCGTTTTGCCATTAATGGAAATATGTGTAATTTTGCACCTAAATTTCGGAACAATGAAGAAGAATGTCCTTTCGGCTTTGGTTTCGCTTTTGTTGCTCAGCAGTTGCGCTGGAGAGTTCAACAAAGTGTACAAGTCAAGCAATATAGATTACAGATACGAATATGCAAAGGAGTGTTTCGCTATGGGCAAATATGTCCGTGCCGCCACCCTCCTTCAGGAACTTGTCACCATAGAGAAGGGTACTGACAACGGTGAAGAGTGTCTCTACATGCTTGCAATGTCTGAGTACATGGCAAAGGACTATGAGACTGCAGCAGAGTATTTCAAGAAATATTTCCAGGCATACCCACGCGGACAGTACGCCGAGATGGCTGCTTTCTACATTGGAGAAAGTCTTTACATGAGCACACCAGAGCCCAGACTCGACCAGACACCTACTTACTCGGCGATTTCAGCCTATCAAGAGTTTCTCGACCTCTTCCCCGATGCCATAAAGAAGAACGAGGCACAACAGAGAATGATGGAGTTGCAGGACAAACTTATTCAGAAAGAACTTGCCACATCACAACTCTACTATAACCTCGGAACCTACTTCGGCAACTGTACCAGCGGCGGCAGCAACTACGAGGCATGCGTGATAACGGCAGAAAACGCGCTAAAGGACTATCCTTTCTGTCAGGAGAGAGAGAAGTTCGCGCTACTGATAATGAAGAGCAAGTTCGAACTTGCCGAGCAGAGTGTGGATGAAAAGAAGGTAGAGCGTTTCCGTGATGCCGAGGATGAATGCTATGGCTTCATCAACGAGTATCCCGATTCCAAGGAACGTGCTACGGCAGAGAAATACATCGCAAGATGCAAGAAATTCACCGGAACGAGTGAGGAGAACGATTAAAAAGAATAAAAACGCATTATAAAAACATGGATTACAAAAAGTCAAAAGCACCAGTAAACACAGTAACTCGCAACATCATGGACCTTTGCGACGAGACAGGCAACATCTACGAGAGTGTGGCTATCATCGCAAAGAGAGCAAACCAGATTTCTGCAGAGATAAAGCAAGACCTCAGCAAGAAACTGGCTGAGTTCGCTTCATACAATGACAGTCTTGAGGAGGTGTTCGAGAACCGCGAACAGATAGAGATCTCTCGCTACTACGAGAAACTTCCAAAGGCAACATTGTTGGCAACAGAAGAGTTCATTGAAGGCAACGTCGTTTGGCGCGACCTTAACAAGGAGGCTCAAAAAGAAGAAGAGTAATGCTGCAACGCAAACAGACTATATTCTTGTTGCTGGCACTCATCCTCACGGTTGTTTGCCTATGTTTGCCAGTAGGCTTGTTCTCTCCCGAGAGCATGCAGCCATCCTCGCTGATGATGAATCTATGGGTGAACTTGCCTGACGGCGCACACGACTATTCGGTGTGGCCAATGTTTGCAGTGCTGCTGTTGTCGTGCCCCATCACGATAGCAGCGATTTTTGCTTATCGCAACCGCATCTTCCAGAGTCGCCTTTGCCTCTTGTCAATGCTCCTCATGCTTGCATGGTATGCCGCATACGCTGTGTTTGGCTATGCCCTGCCGCGCATTGAGAACGCAATGTTCACACCTTCTTTGGCAGCAGTACTGCCATTTGTGAACGTCATCCTTCTCCTGATGGCCCGTCACGGCATTCTTGCTGACGAGGCACTTGTGAGGGCAGCCGATAGAATAAGGTAATATATTATTATAAATAAGGTAAGCGCAATGGTCAATAGCCGTTGCGCTTTTTTATTGAAAACTCTTCTGCGACACGAAAACGCCCATAGAAAAAGGGCAAAGTATCATTATCTTTTAGACGTTCAGCCATGAAAAAAATGTCACTTCGCGTTGAGTGGGAAGCCAGATGATAAAATTACAGCCAGTACGTGACGTTCGGACTGCCAGTACGTGGTGTTCGGACTATGAGTACGTGACGTTCGGACTGGCAGTCCGAACGTCACGTACTAAACTGCGTACTGGCTATCATGCCGTCCTTTTACTATAATTTCTGGAAAAACTTGGCAATACAAGCCACAAAGGGGGACAGTTTCTGCTCGAACACCCTACCCCACTGGGTGATGCGCTTGCTGCTCCACATCAGTATCAAGCGCTGTTTTGCTCGCGTTAGTGCCACATACAGGCGGCGTGCCTCTTCCTGCTGCCGCTGCACATCGTCGCGGGCGAAGAAGCCTGGATAGTTGCCGTCGCTCACCTCATAGACGATGACGTTGTCAAACTCCAGTCCTTTCGCCTTGTGAACGGTGCTCACGAACACTCTCTCGCTCATGCTTCGGCTACCGCAGAGGTCGGCTTCCTTCAGCGTGTTCAGCATGTTCATGTGCTGTTCCAGTTGCACATGCAGAGGGCTGCGGTCGTCGCCAATGACCTCGTCAGCCAGGTAACGCTCAACGTAATCCATCTTCTTTATCGGCTCCACGCGATCCATAGACGTCAACATGCCGTAAACATAACACCACTCGGCAAGCAGTGCCGGCTCGTCACCGTCCCACTGCTCGTACAACAGGGCGCGGGTATGGTCGTAAAGTGGTTTATAGGTTTCGCGCAGGCGCTTCGTGGCGCGGCTGTACTTGATGGGCAAATCCATCTGACCGGCTGCCTTCGTCATCCCTTCGCGAAAGCAATACTCCGCCAAATGCCATGTTGCAAGGATGTCGTCGTTGGCAAGATGAGAGTTCTCTCCCTCCAAACCGAACTCCTCAATCAGGTCTCTCAGTTTATGCGAGCGCAACCTTGGGTTGATGATTCGTGCCATGTGCAGCGTGTCGAGACACCGAGGGAATCGCTCTCTGAAATCATCCCTTCCGCATCGGCGACGCATATTATTGTCCATGATGTGGTAGTCGTATGATGAGTTGTGGCCCAGCAGCACGCAGCCATCAGCATAATCCACGAACCGTTGCATAGCCTCAGCAGGCTCAAGCAGCGTATGTTGCTGATATTCTTCTACCAGAGGGTTCTTCAGGTCGCCAAGCATGGCGGGTATTTCGCGCTCTGTCCGTATAAACACATTAAACTCCGAGCCTTCAACGAACTGCCCTTTATGCAGTTTTACGGCCGCTATCTGCACCACATCGTCTTCCTCTATCGAAAGCCCTGTAGTCTCTGTGTCGAAGACCACAATGTCCTCATGAGAATAGAGTTGCAAAAACTCCTGCAGGGCAGTGATGCCATCGTTGCGCATAAGGTCGGCAGGGGTCATGCCGTTCAGCGCCAGTTCGCGCACCATGTCGCGCGCAGCGGCATTAGAGCCGACCGCCTTAATGCCAGCCACAATGCGCGACCATGCAAGAAAGTCGTGGTCGCCCATAGCCACACTGAAGTGCGCCAGCAGCAGTTTCACTGCCGTCTCGGAGAACAAGTCGCGCCCAGACACCTTGAAATGGCTCACACCGAGGTTGGTCAGTCGGGCGCTTATGTCGTCTGCCTCGGAGTTATAACTCACCACGACGGCGACAGTTTCCTCTGGATAACGCGTGTGGATGCGCTTAACAAGTTCTGCGATGTCTTGTTGTTCGTCTATGTTATTGTCCGAACATTCTATCAAGAGGTCGCCCCTGGCCGCATCAGCCATTCTGCTGGTCTGCGGCAGCAAGCGCTCGTCAAGCCCAAGCATCTCGTGCCCATAGGTATTGAAAACATCGAGCAGATACTTCGGCGAGCGGTAGTTTGTGTAGAGATTGTGTATTGTGCAGCGGCTTGCGAGCATGTTAAGTGTCTCGCTCTTGGCTCCCATGAATGAGTAGATTGCCTGCTGACTGTCGCCCAGATACATCACCGTTGGCGACTCCGTGGCTGTTATAAGATTGACAATCTCAAGTTGTAGAGGGCTCAGGTCCTGTATCTCGTCTATCTGTATCCAACTGTAACGTTTGCCTTCGTAGCCACTCTTCAGCGTGTCGTATGTCATTAGCAGCAGGTCGGCGAAATCCACGAGATTATGTTGGCGTTTGTATTTCTCATAGTGACGCGCTGCCGACATCATACGTATGAAGTTCTGCAACTCGCCGTTGCGGTTAAGTTCGGCAAGCCTTCCGTAGTCGTCTATGTTGTGGTAGAGTTCGGTGATGCTGTTGCGCGTGAAGTCCTTCATCATGATGGAGCATATCTGACGTAATGCCTTGGCATTGACATCCTCGCCATGCACCATCAACTCGCGCGGATAACCGCCTGCATACTGATGCATGAAGTGCTGAAGGTTAACAATCTTGGAGTATTGATGACGCACCTTTGCGTCACTTGCCACCGTAAGTTCGTCCTGTTGCAGATAGTCGGCAATTATGCTGGCGCTATCTTCCTCATCGAGTATCGACGTTTCCATCGGCAGCACCTCGTTCTCAAAGAGGAACTTAGAACAGAAACGATGTACGTTCCCCACAAATAAGTCATCTATACCAGCACCCTCCGTTTGTCCCGTCACGACATGTTCTTGTCCAGTCTGTTGCGCTGCCAACGCGGCAACTCTCTCTCGCATGCCGCGCGAAGCACGGTTGGTGAACGTCAGACAAAGCATGTCGCCATAAGCCACTCCGCGCCTATGGGCCTGCATGATGCGCTCGGCCAGCACCTCCGTCTTGCCGCATCCTGGCGGCGCAAGCACCAGATGATAACCTCCGTCTGCCTCTATCACCTCCTTCTGGCGGTCGTCATATACCCTTTTCTCCATATCTGAGGGCAAAATTAATAAAATAATTCCAATTATTCTAATTTCTTTCGTCGTTAAGAAAATAAACACTAACTTTGTATCGAAATACATATAATAACGTCATGAAACACTTTGCTTTATCCATGCTCTTCATGCTGGCAGCCAACGTATGCCACGCGCAAGACCCCAACTTCTACATCTATCTTGCAATAGGACAATCAAACATGGTGGGACAGGGTCCCATCGAGCATCAAGACTCTATCGTTGACGACCGATTCCTTAACATGACAGCCTCAGACTGTGACACCCACGAAACAGGGAAATGGCGCAAGGCTATACCGCCACTCGCCCGTCAATACACCAAGATTGGCCCTACCGACTACTTCGGGCGCACCATGGTGCAGCATCTGCCGAAGAATGTGCGTGTAGGCACAATCATCGTGGCTGTTGACGGCTGCTCAATACGTCTATTCCATCCCGACTCTTGTGCACAGTGGACAGCCGGAAACCTGCCCGACTGGCAGCGTAACGAGGTGAACTGTTACGGCGGAGAGCCTCTCAAAAGGCTCATCACACTGGCTAAGCAGGCGCAAAACGACGGCGTAATCAAGGGAATCTTGCTGCACCAAGGCGAGACCGACGCATATAACGACACTTGGCTGAAGATGGTGAAAGAACTTTATGAAAACTTGCTTAACGAACTGAACCTCAACGCCGAAGAGTGTCCGCTGATTGCAGGAGAGACTGTTGACAGCACCTTCAACGGCGTTTGCGCACATGCGCTGCCCACTATTAGACAGTTGCCAGAATGGATTAGCAACAGTTATGTTGTGAGCAGCAAGGGTTGCTCGCCACTGAGCGACAATGTGCATTTCTCTACCGAGGGTTACCGAAAGATAGGCAAGCGCTATGCCTATGCCGCCCTCGATGCCTTAGGAATAAAAGTTAAAGATGACACTCTTGACGACACAGGCAATGCAATAGAACAATTCGCCGTTGACGTTAAGATGAACAAAAAAGGCACTCGTGCCACCATAACAAGCGAAAAGCCAATAACTAAACTCTCCGTCGTAAGTTACAGCGGAAAGAAAGTGGCCGAATATGTAATGATGGGAATAGCAGACAACAAGATGATTGTAAACCTCAAAGGCCTTGAAAAAGAACGTGTTCTCATCTTCGTTGTCACTGCCATCGATGGAACAGAGAGTTCTAAACAGTTAGAAAGATAATCTCTGCGAAAGCCGTGCGCTTTCCATTTCCAGCAAGAATCGTTTCTTGTCCAGTCCCCCACTATAGCCAGTCAAGCGGCCATTGCTGCCGATGACACGATGACACGGAACGAAGATACATAAAGGATTAAGGGCATTGGCTTGCGCCACTGCCCTTATTGCGTTAATGTTACCAAGCATCTCTGCCTCGGCTTTATATGATATGGTGGTGCCGTAAGGAATACCTTTCAGCACCTGCCACACTTTTTGCTGAAATGCAGTGTAATCTGCATGACATAATGGAATGTCAAAGTCGCGTCTTACTCCCGAGAAATACTCGTCAAGTTGTCGCCGCGTCTCGTCAAGAACATCATTAATGCCTTCCTCACCGATATCTATAGGATGCCAGCAAGCATGACACAACGCATCGTCTGTGGCTGCTAAATACAATTTGCCACACGGTGCGTCATATTCAGTTCTGACAATCACTCCCACTCGATGGTGCCTGTTGGCTTCGGGGTGAGGTCGTAGAGCACACGGTTCACGCCTGGCACCTCGGTAATGATTCGCTGAGTGATGTGATGCAGCACTGGATATGGAATCTCCTCAATGGTAGCAGTCATAGCGTCGCGTGTGTTCACGGCACGAATGATTACTGGCCAATCCCAACTGCGCTTATCGTCGCGTACACCTGTTGACTTATAGTCGGGCACGATGGTGAAGTACTGCCACACCTTGCCTGCCAGGCCGTTCTTGTCAAACTCCTCACGAAGAATGGCATCCGACTCGCGCAATGCCTCAAGACGGTCGCGTGTGATGGCACCTGTGCAACGGACTCCGAGTCCAGGACCTGGGAACGGCTGACGGAACACCATGTTGTCGGGCAGACCAAGTTCCTTGCCAACAACACGCACCTCGTCCTTGAAAAGCAGTTTGATAGGCTCTACGAGTTCGAACTGCAGGTCATCAGGCAGACCGCCAACGTTGTGGTGTGACTTTACAGGACCAGACTCCACGATGTCAGGATAGATAGTACCCTGTGCCAGGAAACTGATTCCCTCCTGCTTGCGCGCCTCTTCCTCGAACACACGGATGAACTCGGCGCCTATTATCTTGCGCTTCTGCTCAGGGTCGGCAATGCCAGCCAGTTTGTCGAGGAAGCGATCGGTGGCATCAACATACACGAGATTGGCATCCAACTCGTCGCGGAACACGCGCACCACCTGCTCGGGTTCGCCCTTGCGCAGCAGACCGTGATTAACATGAACAGACACCAACTGTTTGCCTACGGCTTTGATAAGGAGGGCAGCCACCACAGAAGAGTCAACACCTCCCGAGAGAGCAAGCAGCACCTTCTTGTCACCAATCTGAGCACGCAGTTCCTTAATCTGTTCTTCAATAAATTTCTGGGCCAAGGCAGGAGTGGTAATGCGCTCCATCGAGGCCGGACGTACGTTACCTGTTGTCATAAGTTAAAGTATTTATATTGTTTTTAATGAGGCCCCTACCAAACCTCCCCCCGTAGGGGAGGCTTTAATATCACTATAACTGTTGTGATTCCTTCTCCCCTCCCTACGGGGGAGGGGTTAGGGGAGAGGCTATTTATTCCCACTCTATCGTGGCTGGTGGCTTTGACGAGATGTCGTAACATACGCGGTTGACTCCACGCACCTTGTTGATAATCTCGTTGGACACTTTCGCAAGAAACTCGTAAGGCAGATGTGCCCAGTCGGCAGTCATAGCATCCATACTCGTAACGGCACGCAATGCGACGGGATTCTCGTAAGTGCGTTCGTCGCCCATTACTCCCACAGAACGTACCGTGCTGAGGAGTACTGCCCCAGCCTGCCATACATGGTCGTAGAGCGGCAGCCCGTCCTCGGCCATCCAAGTATGAAGTCCACTGATAAAAATGTCGTCAGCCTCTTGCAGTATGCGCACCTTCTCGCGAGTGATGTCACCAAGTATGCGAACAGCAAGACCAGGTCCTGGGAACGGATGACGCTTAATGAGGTTCTCCGGCATACCTAACTGATAACCAACGCGTCTCACTTCATCTTTGAACAGCCACTTCAGCGGTTCACAGAGTTGAAGATGCATCTCCTCGGGCAGTCCGCCCACGTTGTGATGACTCTTGATGACCTTGCCTGTAATGTTAAGACTCTCTATGCGGTCGGGATAAATCGTGCCTTGTGCAAGCCAGCGGGCATCGGTTATCTTCTTCGCCTCTGCGTTGAACACCTCAACGAAGTCCCTGCCTATAATCTTTCGTTTCTGTTCCGGCTCGGTAACGCCTGCAAGGTCATTGAAGAACTTCTCTGAGGCATCAACACCAATGACATTAAGACCAAGTGTGGAGTAACTGTCCATCACCTTGCTGAACTCATCCTTGCGAAGCATGCCGTGGTCAACGAAGATACATGTGAGGTTCTTGCCGATGGCTTTGTTCAGAAGCACGGCACACACAGAAGAGTCAACACCACCCGAAAGACCAAGAATAACGCGGTCGTTGCCCAACTGCTGTTTCAACTCTGCAACTGTTGTCTCAACGAACGAGGCTGCACTCCACTCCTGACGGCTGCCGCAGATGTCAACCACAAAATTGCGAAGCAAGAGAGTGCCTTGCATCGTGTGATATACCTCGGGGTGGAACTGGACAGCAAATACAGGTGCCTCCCCCACTTCCCTACCCGTAGGAGAGGAAGTCCAGAAGGCAGCATTTCTTACATCTGCCGTAGACGCTATTGTCTCGAATCCCTCGGGAATAGCGGTAATGGTGTCGCCGTGGCTCATCCAAACCTGTGAACCTCTGTCGAATCCTTTGAAAAGAGGGTTATATAGATTTATTTTCTCCAAATGAGCACGTCCATACTCGCGGCTGTCGGCCTTCTCAACCTTGCCGCCGAGTGTGTGGCTGATGAACTGAGCGCCATAGCAAATGCCCAGTACTGGCAGGCGACCCACGAAACGGCTCAGGTCAACCTTGAATGCCTCGGGATCATGAACTGAATAAGGTGAACCCGAGAGTATGACACCAATCACATCTGAGTCGTCCTCTGGGTACTTATTGTACGGCAGTATCTCGCAGAACGTGTCCATCTCGCGGATGCGTCGTCCTATTAGTTGAGTGGTCTGACTACCGAAGTCAAGAATGATAATCTTTTGTGACATATGTTAATTTTACGATTTTACTAATTTACTATTTTGCTATTTCAAAAATTCTTCCGCTTTCTCAAGAGAGTCAAGTTTGCCAACATCCAGCAATCTGAGGTCTTCCTTAAGATAACCCGATATGCACTTGTCTGAACATGCCTTTAGATAGAAATCAACAATGCCGAACCGCTCGGGCCATTCGTCCATCAAAGGGAACAGGCTTGGGGAGAACACATGTATTCCCGAAAAAGCATACATCTGCGGATTGTTGGCTGAGCAAGGACCTTTCTGCTCACCCGTTTCAATATTCCTCCAACCATCAAGACGCATGCTTTGGTCGAAGAGTAGATAACGTTTCGTGACACGCGGGCTAACCAGTAATGTCGCTTCGGCATCATTAGCAGATTCATACAAAAGCGAAAGGTCAACATTACTCAGGATATCGACATTATGAATAAGAATAGGACTCTGCGGGTCGAAGAGTGCTCTTGCAGCCTTTATCCCGCCGCCCGTTTCAAGCAATCCGTTGCGCTCGTCGCTGATGCGGATGTCGAGACCGAAATTCCCGTTGGCATCCAAATAGTCGATAATCTGGTCGGCAAAATGATGCACGTTGACAACAATGCGCTCAAAACCTGCATCCTTCAACTTCATAATTACATGATGAAGCAGCGGCTCCCCAGCCACTGGCACCAATGCCTTGGGCATAGTGTCGGTGAGCGGTTTCAGCCGTGTTCCCAAACCAGCGGCGAAAATCATTGCCTGTTTCATGGGTACAAAGGTAACAAGAATTATTGGAATAATGAAATTATTTTGCCGCGAATGTCTGTGTGATGTTCTGCTCACGATGGCACACACGTACCTCTATTCCGAACTTCTCATGAATATGCTCTGCCAGATGTTGTGCGCTATAGACAGAACGATGCTGACCGCCAGTGCATCCGAAGGAGAACATAAGCGACGTGAAGCCTCGCTGAATATAGCGTGCCACATGGGCATCGGCAAGTTTATAGATGCTGTCGAGGAACGTCAGTATCTCGCCGTCGTCCTCGAGGAAACGTATTACAGGCTCGTCGAGTCCCGTCAGTTGTTTGTACGGCTCGTAACGACCGGGATTGTGGGTGCTGCGGCAGTCGAATACATAACCACCGCCATTGCCCGACTCGTCTTCAGGAATGCCTTTGCGATAAGAGAAACTGAAGATGCGCACCACGAGAGGTCCCTTGCCATCATATTTAGAGAATGTAGCGGGACCATCTTTCGGGTGAGCCTTATAAATGTCACTCTCAGTGGTCTTGTATCCGTCAGCACGTTCTGCCACAGGCTCTTCTTTGGGGGCAAACTGTGGGAGTTGCGTAAGACGGCGAAGCAAATCCATCATGTAAGGATAAGGGAACGCGTCGAGTTTCACGAGTTCGCGCAAGTTCTGTATTGCCGGCGGTATGCTGTCGAGGAAGTGCTGCTTGCGCTCGAAATAGCCACGGAATCCGTATGCACCAAGCACCTGAAGTGTTCGGAACAAGACAAAAAGCGAAAGGCGTTGAACGAAATGGCGCGGCGCAGGCACCTCGATATAATTGCGCAGACTATTGTAATACTCATAAACGAGTTCTCGGCGCAACTTATGTGAATATTTTGCCGATGCCTGCCACAAGAAAGACGCAAGGTCATAATAGAACGGGCCCTTGCGCCCGCCTTGGAAGTCGATGAAGTATGGAGCCCCCACCAAACCTCCCCCCGTAGGGGAGGCTTTAATATCAACATTGCTATTTCCTTCTCCCCTCTCTACGGGAGAGGGGTCGGGGGTGAGGCATAGCATCACGTTGCGCGCCTGGAAGTCACGATAGAGGAAACTATCGCTTGGCTCTGAAGTGAGGTCTTTGGCAAAGAGGCGGAAATTAGCCTCCAGTTTCAGTTCGTGGAAATCAATGTCAACAGGCTTCAGGAAGCAATACTTGAAGTAGTTAAGGTCGAACAATACCGAATCGACATCAAACTCCGGCTGGGGATAGCAGTTGTTCCAATCCAGTCCTCGAGCGCCTCTTATCTGTATGTTAGGCAACTGGCGGATTGTCTCTACGAGCAGTTGCTTCTCCTTCTGGTTATACCTACCGCCAGCCTCGCGCCCTCCGCGCAATGCATCGAAGAGCGACATGCTGCCCAAGTCTTCCTGAAGATAGCACATCTCGTCGTCCGAGACGGCAAGCACCTTGGGAACAGGCAACTGTCTGTGGGCAAAGTGGCGTGCCAGATAGACAAAGGCATGGTTCTCGTCCTTGCTTGTGCCCTGCACTCCGATTATTGCTCTGCCCCTGCTGTCGGTAAGGCGGTAATACTGTCTGTTGCTGCCTGCCCCTGCCAGTTTCTCCGTTGTGGCAGGCACTTCACCACAATACTGCTGGAATAGTTTTATAAGTGGCTCCATCACAGTTGCTGGTTATTCGTTTTCTTGCTTGTCGTCGTTAGCACTCTCTTCCACATTCTCTTGCTCGTTCTCTTTCTCCTTCTCGCGGTCGTATTGGGTAAAGATGCTCTCGTACTCGTCACGACGTTTTTTGTCCCATTGAACGATGAAAAAGTCAACAAGCAACAGCAACATGAAAATACCCAGTGCCATACAGAAAGAACCCGTAAGAATCCTCAAACCTGCCGCTACAATAATAAAGGCCACCCATTGCCAAGGGCTTATTCTGTAATCTTTTATATCCATAGTAATTATAATTTCTTGCAAAAGTAACAAAAAAATCCCATAACAAGAAATATAAGTGGTACAAAAATCGGTTTCCAAATATGACAAAAAAAATCGGTTGCCTCACGACACCCGATTTTCAAAAACAAACTACTTAAAAACTAATCTACTAAAACAAATCAAAAAAATATCTTTGTATGGACATTGTCCGATACAATTTTATTGTTTCTGGTGCAAATATAGAACTTATATAACAATTCTCAAAATAAAATTGATATTATTTATTCAATTATTGTATAAAAAAACATAAAACGGGGTCAATCATAAGCAATCAACCCCGTTTTTGATATGTTTACTTTACAAAATCGACCTTAAAATGTCAATTTATAAGTAGTCAGCGATTAGAGTATTACATCATGCCGCCCATTCCTGGTGCACCGCCCATTGGCATTGCAGGTTTGTCCTCTGGCTTGTCAACAATGAGGCACTCTGTAGTAAGGAACATTCCTGCAATAGACGCCGCATTCTCGAGTGCAACACGTGCAACCTTTGCCGGGTCGATGACACCTGCTTCGCGCAAGTCCTCATATACATCGGTACGTGCGTTGTAACCGAAGTCACCCTTGCCCTCGCGAACTTTCTGGACAACCACAGCACCCTCGCCACCAGCGTTGATGACAATCTGGCGCAATGGCTCCTCGATGGCACGCTCCACAATCTTGATACCTGTCTCCTCGTCAGCATTCTCGCCCTTCAAAGCCTTAACTGCCTCGATAGCACGGATGTAAGTAGTACCACCACCAGCAACTACACCTTCCTCAATAGCGGCACGAGTAGCGCAGAGGGCATCGTCAACGCGGTCTTTCTTCTCCTTCATCTCCACCTCGCTGTTGGCACCTACATAAAGAACTGCCACGCCACCTGCGAGTTTTGCCAGACGCTCCTGCAGTTTCTCCTTGTCGTAAGAACTTGTGGTCTTCTCTATCTCGTTCTTTATCTGAGCCACACGGTCGGCAATAGCCTCCTTCTGTCCAGCACCATTGACGATGGTAGTGTTGTCCTTTGAAACAACCACCTTCTCGCAAGTTCCGAGCATGTCGAGAGTAGCCTGCTCAAGTTTCAGACCCTTCTCCTCGCTGATTACGAGACCGCCAGTAAGCACAGCGATGTCTTCCAACATTGCCTTGCGACGATCGCCGAAGCCAGGAGCCTTAACGGCGCATACCTTCAGACCTGCGCGCAGACGGTTAACCACGAGTGTGGTAAGTGCCTCCGAGTCAACGTCCTCTGCGATGATAAGCAGTGGCATTCCGTTCTCTGCTGCTGGCTGAAGAACTGGCATAAGGTCTTTCAGATTAGAGATTTTCTTGTCATAGATAAGGATGCGTGGATGATCCATAACGCACTCCATCTTGTCGGCATCGGTCATGAAGTAACCAGAGAGATAACCACGGTCGAACTGCATTCCCTCTACAACACCGATGTGGGTGTCGCGGCTCTTGCTTTCCTCGATGGTGATAACGCCATCCTTAGAAACCTTGCGGAAAGCCTCGGCGAGCAGTTTACCAATCTCAGGGTCGTTGTTTGCACTCACTGTAGCCACCTGCTCTATCTTGTCGTAGTTGTCGTCAACCTTCTCGGCATTTGCCTGGATATAGTCAACAACAGCCTTCACTGCCTTGTCGATACCACGTTTGAGGTCCATTGGGTTGGCACCTGCGGTAACATTCTTCAGACCTACGTTGATGATGCTCTGTGCAAGGATGGTTGCGGTGGTTGTACCGTCGCCGGCATCGTCGCCAGTCTTTGACGCTACACTCTTAACGAGTTGTGCACCAGTGTTCTCGAAGCGGTCTTCAAGTTCCACTTCCTTAGCAACCGTAACACCGTCCTTTGTAATCTGAGGAGCACCGAACTTCTTCTCGATGATAACGTTACGACCTTTCGGACCCAGAGTCACCTTAACTGCGTTTGCCAACTGGTCAACACCATTCTTCAGCAAATCGCGAGCATCCATATTGAATTTAATATCTTTTGCCATGATTATTTTGATTTTAGAATTCGTTTTTTTGTTATTTCGATATACCGTTATTACGTTATACCGTTATACCGACATTATATTATTTAACCAATGATTGCGAGCACATCGCTCTGGCGCATAATGAGATATTTTGTTCCCTCATACTCCAGTTCGGTGCCACTATACTTACCATAGAGCACTTCGTCGCCCTCTTTCAGAATCATTTCCTCGTCTTTTGTACCTTTGCCAGCAGCAACGATGGTGCCGTGCAATGGTTTCTCTTTTGCGGTGTCAGGGATGATGATACCGCCAATCTTCTCCTCAGCGGCTGCCGGGAGAACCAGAACTCTGTCTGCTAATGGTTTGATATTCATAATATAAATATTTTAAAGTGTTTATTAATCTTTGCCCACATCATTGCGAAAAGCGTGCCAAAATGTCAAATGACACTTTATGACACGCCAATACTGAAAATTTGTCAGTCATTAATGAACGACAAAGATGACAAGTATGAAAATAGTACGTGACGTTCGGACTGGCAGTCCGAACATCACGTACTGGCAGTCCGAACGTCACGTACTCACAGTCCGAAGCGTACGTACTGAACGAAACTCAAATATAATAGTCGGATTCTTGAATCCATCCAGCACGCCGGGCCACACGTATTGCCTCGATGGCGGTGTTCACTCCCAGTTTGCGGAATATGTTCTTGCGGTGGGTGTTGACGGTATGGGTGCTCAGGAAACGCTCTTCTGCTATCTCGCGCGTTGTCTTTCCCTCGGCAATGGCGGCAACTATAGCCTTCTCGGTTGCCGTGAGCGGCGAGTGTTGTTGCTCTTCCCCACCCTGATGCGACAGCAGTATCTCGCTCACACGAGGACTGAGATAGCGGCGACCGTCGGTTGCATAGCGCATCACATCACGTATCTCGTGTAACGGTGCGTCCTTAAACACGATGCTGAACGAATGACTCTGGAACACTATCTCACGCAGGAACGACTCGGTGAGGTCGTCGCTGAACAACACCCAATGCGCCTCGGGGAACCTCTGTGATATGATGACAAGACTGGAAGCATCAGAAATGTCGAACAGGGTGTAGTCAATCACGACCACACTCTGTTCTTTCTCTCTGAGCAGTTCCATCACTTCTGCCTTGTCGGCAGCATGTCGGATATCGTGATGTCCCAGAGATTCCAGCAGATGCTTTATGGCAAAAGATGTGATTTCCTGCCTGTCTGCAAGGATAAATCTAACCAATGGAATCGAAAAATTTTATTTATTATCTTTTAGAGTGGATATTCTTCGAAGGCATAGAGCACCGTCGAGAGATAGCGCTCGCCCGTATCTGGCAGCAGAGCCACGATGGTCTTGCCCGCATTCTCGGGACGCTGAGCCACCTGCAGGGCTCCGAAAGCAGCCGCGCCAGAGGAGATTCCCACGAGCAGTCCTTCCTGCTGAGCCAGTTCACGACCTGTGCGGATGGCATCGTCGTTGTCGATATCAAGCACCTCGTCAACAACATTGGCGTCGTAAGTCTTAGGGATGAAGCCTGCTCCGATGCCCTGAATCTTGTGAGGACCGCTAGGCTGACCGTTCAGCACGGCCGAAGACTTTGGCTCAACGGCGATAATCTTCACGTTGGGGTTCTTCTCCTTCAGACGCTTGCCGATACCCGATACGGTACCACCTGTGCCCACGCCTGCCACGAAGATGTCTATCTTGCCTTCTGTCTGCTCCCATAGTTCAACGCCTGTTGTGTCATAATGGCGCTGAGGATTGGCGGGATTCTCAAACTGCTGCAATATAACGCTGCCCGGTATGGAGTCGCGCAACTGCTCGGCAGCCTTTATGGCACCAGCCATTCCGTCCTTTCCGCTTGTCAGACGCACCTCGGCACCGTATGCCTTAACGAGATTGCGGCGCTCAATGCTCATCGTCTCAGGCATAGTCAGTATGAGATGGTAGCCCTTCACTGCCGACACCAGGGCCAGTCCCACTCCGGTGTTGCCGCTTGTAGGCTCAATTATCGTTGCGCCCGGCTTCAAGATGCCCTTTTTCTCAGCATCTTCAATCATTGCGAATGCTATGCGGTCCTTAACGCTGCCACCCGGATTGAAGAACTCCACCTTTGCGATGATAGGCGTGCTCAGTCCTTTGGACTCAGAAAACTTACCCAGTTCGAGTAACGGTGTGTTGCCGATAAGTTCGGTCAACTTCTTTGCTATTTTTGTCATAACCCTTTTATCTTTGTTTGTTATTACACCTTATTTAATATATATAGTCATTACCCCAAAGCCTGACTGATATCGTCGATGATGTCATCAATATGTTCTGTGCCTATGCTCAGACGTACCGTAGAAGGTGTGATGTGCTGCTGGGTAAGTTCTTCGGGCGACATCTGCGAGTGGGTCGTGGTGTATGGATGAATCACAAGGCTCTTCACGTCAGCAACATTTGCCAGCAGAGAGAATATCTCGAGTGAGTCGATGAACTGCCATGCCTCTTTCTCGCCGCCCTTAATCTCGAAGGTGAAGATGCTGCCGCCACCATTAGGGAAATACTTCTTATAGAGTTCGTGGTCGGGATGGTCTGGCAGAGAGGGATGATTAACCTTTGCCACCTTCGGATGTTTGCTCAGGAAATCCACCACCTTGAGCGCATTCTCGACATGGCGCTCCACTCTGAGGCTCAATGTCTCAAGACCCTGCAAGAGGATGAACGCGTTGAAAGGAGATATTGTAGCACCTGTGTCACGAAGGATGACGGCACGGATGCGGGTTACAAATGCCGCAGCACCAGCCACATCGGCAAATACCGCACCATGATATGATGGGTCTGGCTTGGCCAGTGTCGGGAACTTGTCGGCATTAGCCTTCCAATCGAAAGTGCCTCCGTCAACTATCACGCCACCGAGAGAACTGCCATGACCGCCAATAAACTTTGTTGCCGAGTGAACCACAATGTCAGCACCGTGTTCAATAGGACGGATGAGATATGGAGTACCGAATGTGTTGTCTATAATAAGTGGTATGTTATGCCTGTGTGCGATGGCTGCTATTGCCTCGATGTCAGTGACATCGCTGTTAGGATTGCCAAAAGTCTCGGCATACACAGCCTTCGTGTTCGGCTTTATTGCTGCCTCCAGAGCCTCAAGGTCGTTAACATTCACGATTGTGTTTGTGATGCCCTGCGTGGCGAGAGTATGTGTTATCAGGTTGAACGAACCGCCGTAGAGATTATCGGCAGCCACAATATGATCGCCATTCTGTGCGATGTTCTGCAGAGCGTAGGTAATGGCGGCTGCACCAGAGGCAACAGCAAGACCTGCCACACCACCCTCGAGGGCTGCTACACGGTCCTCAAACACGCCCTGTGTCGAGTTTGTAAGACGGCCGTATATGTTGCCTGCATCACGAAGACCGAAGCGGTCTGCGGCATGCTGGGAGTTGCGGAACACGTAAGAAGTGGTCTGGTAAATGGGCACCGCACGTGCATCTGTTGCTGGATCGGGCTGCTCTTGCCCTACGTGAAGTTGCAGTGTCTCGAAATGTAGTTTCTTGTTACTCATAATTCTAAATGTTTTAAATCCGACATTTTGTTTCAGTCAAACAATAACGTTTAACTTTCTGGGTGCAAAGTTACGGCGAAATGCCCGTTGCCGAAATCCCTAATTATCGTCATTCGCATACCTAATTCATGGTATATTGCCGTTTTTCACCCTTTTCCGACGGCATAAACGACACAAAAAGGCGTGTTCCTTCATCAAAAACACGCCTGCAAAAGTACATTAATTAAATGAAAAAACAAAACTTTTGTATAGTTTCATATGAACACATGGGCTTTATACTTTATTTATACACTACTCCCAATAAACATTGTAGACTCTATTACTTATCTCAGTATAATTTGAATCATGATAATCCTCAAGGATTTTAGTTACGACTCCATTCTCTACAACATAATCAAAAGTATAGGTTTCATTATCTTTTTTAAGTTTTGAAGGTAAATTTTTGGGCGTCTTGCCAAACAACCCAGAATACAATAAAACATCGTCTATATTTGTAGCTTCGGTATGATTATAATGAATCCAGTTTTTAGGCCATGGTATATTAGTATATTCATAATTACAAAAATAATCTTCTTTTAAATCATTTCCACGATAATATCTATGAATGATATTAATCAAATTACCATTAGACCATGATAATAGGGATTCGCCTCTATAAGACTCACCATCATGTTTATTTTCGTATGCTATAGAACTGAGATAACCATTATCATTATATACATATGTATATGAACAAACACCATCACTTTCTTCTTCAACTTCTTTTACAATTCTACCATCAGAAAGTGTATATGTATGACGACCGTAGGGCGCATCACAAACGATTTTATTATCTTCATATATATATTGCCATATATCATGCCCCTGCCATGATCCATCGTCTGTATCTTTTTTACGCATCTTTATTCTCCCATTAGAGTCGTATATATAGACATCAGTACCACTTTCATCCCCAAAAAGTGAATGGCCACTCCACGTTTTTCTAACTAAATGTTTCGCAGAGATGGGATTATTATTTCCTCCGTCACTAATACCACCTCCACCAGTTTCGTCATCATCACCTCCACACGACGCGACAATTGTCACACTCATAAACATAGCCATCATTATGGCTAACTTTGTAATTGATTTTTCCATTTTGTTTTGATTTAAGTAATAATTATTATATTGATTATTGTATTTTCTTATACAAGCCAACATTATGTAACGAAGAAAAATATGGAAACAAAAAAGGCATGGGTTTTCCACTTTCGCCCATCCTTACCTTCAGGCCTTCGCATTGCCTCCGTGTCAAGGATAAGCAACGCAGTAAGCCCACGCCAAGTGATATTATATCGTATGCTATGAATAGCATGTATATAATTCACCCACGCAGACGTTTCGTTGCATTACCTCTGTGACACGTTTCAAGTTGCGAAGTTTGAAGGTACAGAATTAACGTCCGTAAACGCCTTTCGAAATCTCGCCATACAACGGCTAAAGACTTCATTCCATCGATGTCTTAAACAAGATCTGTCACATTATGACAGACCATGTCAATTGCAAAATTAGTGTTTTATTTATAATAAGCCAAATAATTCTGACGAAAAATAATAAAAAAATAGGCTATTATAAAGCGATGCGTATGCTTGAATAATATTGAATAGTTAGCCAATGCTTTTATTGCCTCTGCCTCACAGCTTCGAACTTGAAGTGGTTAGTAACACTAACCAGTTCAATTCCCTCCTTAGACACTCTACCCTTTAAGTATTTCCAATAGTTTCGGCATTTCCTGTAGTCATCCTCATTAATTTATAGCACGAACAATATCTGTAGCCGAGAACCACCACTTGCTTTGTTCCTCGTCCCATACGGCTCTCACCTCTCTATCGTTGAAAAAACGTATTGACTTCTTGCTCATATCTTCTTGTGTTTGCAAAGTTTATCATTTATGTCTTTCATTGCCTCTGCCTAACCGCCTCGAAGAGGAGAATGGCGGCACTGACGGAAACGTTGAGGGAGTCGAGACGGCCGAGCATGGGTATGCGGATGTGGGCATCGGCTGCCTGCCGCCACTGACTGGTGAGACCTGTGGATTCGGTTCCCATTACTATTGCGGTGGGACGGCGCATGTCGATGTCGTAATAGAGACTTGAGTCTTGCAGTTGGGCGGTGAGAATGGTGATGCCCCGTTGCTTGAGGAAGGCGATGCACTCGTCTGAAGAGCATGCCACGCACGGCACGGTGAATATCGCACCGATGCTGCTTCGTATCAGGTTCGGGTTATAAAGGTCGGTCAGCGGGTCGCAAACGATGACAGCATCGGCTCCCGCTGCATCGGCACTACGGAGCACGGCACCCAGATTGCCTGGTTTCTCGACGCTCTCAAGTACTACAATCAAAGGGCTTTCGCCAAGCGAGAGGTCGGCAAGGGTGCGCTGACGTGCCATCACTTCAGCCACCACTCCCTCGGTGCTGCCGCGATAGGCGATCTTCTCATAGATGTCACGCGACACCTCAAACACTTTCTTCGCCGGCACCTTATAGCCGTAGTCAAGCAAATCGAGGCATACGAAAGCGGTGTCCACCTCGAACCCTGCATTGATGCAATGTTGCAGTTCGCGGCGCCCCTCCACAATGAATAGTCCGCTTTTGCGGCGTTCTGATGACTTCTGTTGCAATAGTTGCAACCGTTTAATCTTCGGATTCTGTGCGCTTGTAATGTTATTCTCTTCCATATATGTTTGCAAAGATACAACATTCTCATGACTTTTCATCAAAAAAAGTAGTAACTTTGCAGCCGAAAAAGTCATTTCAAGCATCAAGAGAGTGGACATCACGACGATATACCTTATACTCCTGTGCATCGGGGCGAGTTTCATCCAGCGCACAACAGGTTTCGGATTCGGCATTTTCATCATGTCGATGCTGATACATCTTGTGCCTTCCTACGGCGAGGCGGTCACTCTCTCGGGCATGCTGGCACTCACCACATCGTTCACTATAGCCCTGCGACTGCGTCGGCTCGTGGTGTGGAAACGCCTCCTGCCGATGCTCATCACGTTTATCGTCGTGTCGTCTATATGCATCTTCTTCCTCAAGAGGATAGAAGACGTGCTGCTGCGGCAGATTCTGGGCGTAGTGCTGATACTGACGAGCATCTACTTCGCCTTCATCAGCAAGCACATCACGCTGAAGCCATCGCCCAAAGCACAGGTGGGGACGGGCATATTGAGCGGACTGATGGGTGGATTCTTCGGTATGCAGGGACCACCTGCCGTGCTCTACTTCATCTCTTCAGAGAAAGACAAGCAGCACTACATGTCAATGACGCAGGTGTATTTTGTGCTTGGAAACGCCATGATGACCGTTGTCAGGGCGCACAACGGATTTCTCACGCCGACGGTTATCAACGATTATTTCTACGGTCTGATAGGAGTGGTCATCGGCACTCTGCTCGGAGCCTTTGTCTTCAACCGCATCCCCTCGCGCCTTTTCCGTTATGTAGTTTATGTGTATATAGGAATCAGCGGCGTTATGATTCTTTCGGGGACATAGTGCCAAAGAGTGTCTTGTACTGAAATAGGTTCACTCATAAACCGCCTTAAATGTTAAACTGCTAACAAATTTTAAGTGTTATGAGCAAACAGAAATTCAGTCGCGCATTGAAGCGC
>DGTS01000041.1 GCA_002394385.1 Prevotella sp. UBA4330 | reverse complement strand
TGTCCGCGACACTGGAGGCCGAGTACACTTTGCAGGCTCTGCGTATGGCTATAGGCCAGGCTACGGCAGATGAACTGCAAGGACTCATCCACCACTCTGACCGGGGAGTACAGTACTGCTGCAACGCCTATACGGACGAACTGAAGAAGTATGGTATAAGAATCAGCATGACAGAGGATTACAAACCCACCGACAACGCCATTGCAGAACGTGTGAACGGCATCCTCAAGACTGAAGTCGTCTACCGTGAGCGGCGCTTCAAGACAATCGGTGACGCACGGGAGCGGATCTCCGGCTTCATCGGCTTCTACAACGACCGCCGCCCACACGCCAGCATTGGCATGAAGGCACCCTCTCAGGCCCATCAAGAGCATGGCATCCAGCAGCGCATGTGGGGTTGACAGGAAGAAGGCTCTCGGGGGCTGTCTGCCCCCTGCCGCAGGGCACCCCCCGAGTGTCTTTCATGGTTAGGGGCTGGCGCCGGGAAAGCAGGCGAGTCAACCAAGACAGTACGAAGTAAACGAAAATAGTATGAAGAGTCAACAATATCCGTACGAAGTCAACGTTCTTAGCAAAAGAGTCAACCTGCTCAGGGAAGGTCGTCAACTTCTTCCAGTAGGGCGAGTCAACTTTTTCCGTATGGATAGGCAAATGTTAAAAAACAAGGGGTGAAAGGAGTCAACTATATTCAGGAAAAGACAGAGCATGTTCTCAAGTTGGTTGACCGCACTATTCATATCGTGCTCGAAGTGCTGATGGTCGCGCAGGAAGTGGCCGTTGCCACACGAAATCGTGTCGTATAGTTCGCCATTCATGTCTGCCACATATTGCTCTATGGCATACTCGATGTCGTCGCGCTGCCACTCCATCGTGGAGTGTTCAAACACACGTAGTTTCTGGTGGAAGAAACTATATGCCGTCTCTATCGCGTCGCGTGTTATCATCGCCCGTCCTCCTTCCCGTCGTAGCCTATCGGGCGCATTTGCTTTTGCTCTTCGCTATACACAAAACCATGCTCGCGGAGATAATCTTTTATCTCCTCCTCATCGCGATTGAAGTTAAAACATAGTTCTTCGAGAGTGTCGAACTCCTCGTCTCTGAGCAGCATGTTTATCGCCGAGACGAGTATTGCGGGGTCTTTTGGCAGATATTCCATATTAATATAACCACCAATCAGCCGCTTTATTGTGTGCCAGAAGTATCAAATGAGCATGTAAGAAGGCACAAGTGAGGTGGTCAAATGTATACAAATGAAGTGCTCAGATGTATACAAATGAGGTGCTCAGGAGGCACAAGTGAGACTGCCAAACATGCTTAATGACATCTGAAGGATTTGTTTTTGAATTTAAATAGTTATCTTTGCAAGCAGAAAGAACGAGAAAGATGCCGATAATAGAGATTGATTCGCTTGCGCACAAGGGTGTTGAGGTGTTCAGCACACTTACTGAGGCGCAACTGAGAAACAAGGTTGAACCAGAAAAAGGCGTGTTCATAGCCGAGAGCCCGAAGGTTATCAAGGTGGCACTCGATGCCGGTTACGAGCCGTTGGCTCTGCTCTGCGAACGCAAGCACATAGAGGGCGACGCGAGGGAGATAATAAGTCGCGCCGGCGATATTCCCATATATACCGGCGAGCGGGAACTTCTGGCTTCGCTCACGGGCTACACTCTGACGCGCGGAGTGCTCTGCGCCATGCGCCGCCCCATGCCGAAAAGCGTGGAAGAAGTGACTCGTGGCGCGCGCCGAGTGGTGGTTATTGACGGTGTGGTGGACACTACCAACATCGGAGCGATATTCCGCGGGGCTGCCGCTCTTGGCATTGATGCCGTTCTGTTGACAAAAAACTCATGCGACCCGCTTAACCGTCGCGCCGTAAGGGTGTCTATGGGCTCGGTGTTTCTTGTGCCCTGGACGTGGATAGACGATAGTCTTGAACTATTGAAACAACTTGGCTTCAAGACAGCGGCGATGGCTCTGAGCGACGACTCGATACCTCTCGACGACAAAAGACTAAAGGACGAGGAACGACTGGCTATAATCATGGGAACCGAAGGCGACGGACTGCCGAGGGAAACGATACGCCGTGCCGACTATGTTGTGCGCATTCCAATGGCACATAACGTTGACTCGCTCAACGTGGCGGCAGCAGCAGCCATTGCGTTTTGGGAACTGAGGGGAGTTAGGAGTTAGGAGTTAGGAGTTAGGAGTTAGGAGTTAGGAGTTAGAAGTTAGGAGTTAGGAGTTTAATTGTATCCTTTATTTAAATCGATGGCTCTTTACTGCCCTGCGGTGTTCTGCCGATGCGGAACCTCCGGCAAAGCCTCTGCCACCTGAATAAGCAGCATAGTACTGGCTGATGGCACGCACATAGCCCACCGTTTCGCTACTTCTTACATAGCCATGTCGCACAACTGGATCATTATAATATTCTGGTTCGCTGAGCAACGAGAGATAATGCTCCACGTCAGCCCATCGCTCTGCGCTTGCACCTTCTTTTCTTGCCAACGCCTGGGCGTCGGTGATATGTCCCGAGCCACAGTTGTATGAGGCGAGCATAAAGCAGATGCGCTCGTCGAAAGAGCGAATATACGAATACTGACTCGACAATTTTGCCATCAGACGGGCGGCAGCCGCAACGTTCGTCTCGGGGTCGAATATCTTGTCGCGAGGCACTCCCAACGATGCTGCCGTTTGCGGCATCAACTGCATCAGACCACAAGCACCCGCCCAAGAACATGCAGTTGGGTTGAAGCCCGACTCCTGACGGCATTGCGCTACGAGCAAACGCCAATCGACGCCTGCCGTTGAAGCATGTTTCTTGAATAAGTCGTCCCAAGGCGACAAGGCGCCAGGAGGAGTAGGTGGAGTGGCGATATGCGGTATGCGTGGTGCCGACGGAGTTGGTGGAGCATAGCGGTTTGACGACGAAGGGCGATGACCTCCGCGCGGAGAACCGGCATTTGGAGAGTTGCCACCCCACCCTCCGAACGGAGAAGAGAGGCGGTCGGTGATGCGAAGTGCCATCGGTCCCTTTGCCTGCAGAGCCTTGCCCTCACTCGAGTACCATTGGTCTAATGCGGCGGCAAGGTCTTCGCCTTGTGGCGAGACAGCCCATTGACAATCGCTCTCCTCGTCAACGGCTCCGCAATAGTGCAACGACTCGTCGTTACGGGGCAAGGGGGTAATAATGATGTCGGCATCGCCATGAAGCAAGGCTGTGCGTAGTTCGGCGGAGTCGCGGCACAAGTGGATGCGCAAGGTGACTCCCATCTCGGCGGCAAACCTGTCGCAAAGAAGGTAATACAAGCCGAGACGCTCGCCTCGGTATTCATAATAAGTGTCAGGACCAGAAAGTGTTGCGGCAATCAACTCACCATTAGCGATGATGTCACTCAACGAAAGGGCTGTGCTGTCAGTGGCCGAATCGCCCCACGGGGGCAGTTCGCTCTTCTTCGACCTCACCGAGCACGATGCCAAGAACATCAGCAGTAATAGTGGAATATAAATGCACTTCGCTTTCATTTTCGCCACAAAATTACAATAATTCTTGCAAATATCAACATAAAAGCGTAAATTTGCAGCAAAAAAGTATGATAAGGATAGCAGTACAATCTAAAGGTCGTCTCTACGAGGACACCATCGGTCTTCTGGGAGAGGCAGACATCAAGATAAGCGCAAGCAAAAGAACCCTGCTGGTACAGGCATCAAACTTTCCACTTGAGGTACTTTATTTGAGAGACGACGACATACCACAAAGCGTGGCAAGCGGTGTCGCCGACCTTGGCATCGTGGGCGAGAACGAGTTTGAAGAACGTGAAGAGGACGCCGAAGTGGTATGCCGCCTTGGCTTCTCTAAGTGTCGCCTCAGCCTTGCCATACCAAAGAGCATAGACTACCAAGGACTGGAATGGTTCAACGGCAAGAAGATTGCAACATCATACCCCGTTATTCTGAGGAAGTTCCTCAACAAGAACGGCATCAACGCAGAGATTCATGTCATAACAGGAAGTGTGGAGATAAGTCCGGGAATAGGTCTTGCCGACGCCATATTCGACATCGTGAGCAGCGGCTCGACACTCGTTAGCAACAACCTCAAGGAGGTTGAGGTGGTGATGAAGAGCGAGGCTCTGCTCATAGCCAACAAGAATCTTGACGAAGAAAAGCGCGACATACTGAAGCAGATGTTGTTCCGCATCGAGGCGGTTAAGCAGGCAGAGGACAAAAAATATGTGCGCATGAACGTTCCGAAGGCTCACCTGCAGGACATCGTTAGCGTGTTGCCTGGACTGAAAAGCCCTACCATCATACCACTGGCAGACGATGAATGGTGCTGCGTTCACACCGTGCTCGACCAGAAACGCTTCTGGGAGATTATCGGTAAACTGAAGGAGATGGGAGCACAGGGTATCCTTGTCACTCCTATTGAGAAGATGATACTTTAGGAGTTAGGAGTTAGGAGTTAGAAGTTCTTTTAATCGCTTCGCTTTGTAAAAGCGCCCCTTCGGGTCGAGCGAGGAGTTAGGAGTTAGGAGTTTGTAGGGGCTTACCCCCGTGTAAGCCCGCAAAGTTCCGCTCCCCCCTCTGTGCACTCTGTCTCCTCTGTGCACTCTGTGCTTTCATAGCAAAGCGGAAAGAAAGTTCAATGTTCAAAGTTCAATGTTCAAAATAATAAAATATCCGAAGCAGGAGGAATGGAAGAGTATTGTTGAGCGTCCGCATCTCGACGTCTCACAACTCAACGACACGGTCAGCCAGGTGCTGAGCGACATAAAGGCACGTGGCGACGAAGCAGTAAAAGAGTATGAACTGAAGTTCGACCATGTGGCTCTTGAAAGCCTTGCCGTTACCGAGGCAGAGATTGACGAGGCATTTGCGTCTATCAGCAACGAGTTGGTTGAAGCGATACGTCTCGCTCATTCTAACATCTATAAATTCCACGAGGCACAACGCTTCGAGGGAGATAAGATAGAGACCTGCAAGGGTGTGACATGCTGGCAGAAGAGCGTGGCTATCGAGAAGGTAGGCTTGTATATTCCTGGTGGCACTGCCCCACTCTTCAGTACCGTCCTCATGTTGGCAACACCAGCGAAGATTGCGGGATGCCAGGAGATTGTGCTTTGCACCCCACCGAATAAAGAAGGAAAGGTGAACCCTGCCATTCTTGCCGCCGCCCGTGTGGCTGGAGTGAGCAAGGTATTCAAGGCTGGCGGCGTTCAGGCGATAGGAGCGATGGCATACGGAACAGAGAGTGTGCCTAAGGTTTACAAAATATTCGGCCCTGGCAACCAGTATGTAATGGCGGCAAAGCAACAGGTGAGTCTCCACGACGTGGCGATTGACATGCCTGCCGGCCCTTCCGAGATATGCGTTATCGCCGACGAGACGAGCAATCCAGTATTTGTTGCCGCCGACCTGCTGTCACAAGCGGAGCATGGTATCGACTCTCAGGTTATTATGATTACCACCTCAGAGGAAATGGCAATGCAAGTGGAGAAAGAAGTGGATGTTCAACTCCAGACATTGCCCCGCAAGGAACTGGCGATGAAGACTCTTGAGAACTCAAAGATAGTAGTAGTCAACGACAAGGAAGAGGCGATGGCGTTAAGTAATGCCTATGCCCCGGAGCACCTTGTGATAGGGACCGACGATTACGAGGAACTGGCAAAGAAAGTGATAAATGCCGGTAGCGTGTTCCTGGGCAAGTATGCATGTGAAAGTGCCGGCGACTACGCAAGCGGAACTAACCACACCCTGCCCACTCACGGCTATTCACTCGCATACAACGGAGTTAATCTCGACAGTTATAACCGAAAGATTACATTCCAACATCTCACCAAAGAGGGAATCCAGAGCATAGGACATGCCGTTGAACTAATGGCAGAAGCCGAGCAACTTGATGCCCACAAAAGAGCAATGAGCGTTAGAGTGAGGAGTTTAGAGTTAGAAGTTTAGAGTTAGAAGTTCTTTTAATCGCTTCGCTTTGTAAAAGCGCCCCTTCGGGTCGAGCGAGGAGTTAGGAGTTGAAGGAGTACGTCTGAAAAATAATTGCGCCGAAATATAAAATACATGAAACCATTATCCGTATTAACAAGACCAAATATTTGGAATCTCGCACCTTACAGTAGTGCCCGCGACGAATATAGCGGACATGAGGCGAGGGTGTTTCTTGATGCCAACGAGAATCCTTATAACACGCCTTTCAACCGCTATCCCGACCCGCTGCAAAGAGACTTGAAGAAGATGATAGCGCAGGTGAAGGGTGTCAGAGAAGAACAGATATTCCTCGGCAACGGAAGTGATGAGGCTATTGACCTGCCATACAGGTGTTTCACTCGTCCAGGCATCGACAATGTGGTGGCGATAGAGCCGACATACGGAATGTATAAGGTGTGCGCCGACATCAACGACGTGGAGTATCGTCCTGTAAAACTCGACGAGAACTTCCAGATGAGTGCCGAACGTTTGCTTGCCGCTACCGACAAGAACACGAAGATAATATGGATTTGCTCGCCCAACAACCCTACAGGCAACAGCCTTGACCGCGACGAGATAATCAAGGTGATAGAACGCTTCGAGGCTTTCGTTATTGTTGACGAGGCTTACGGCGATTTCTCACAAGAGACTTCCATGCGAGGATTGCTGGACAAGTATCCCAATCTGATTGTGCTCAACACCATGAGCAAGGCATGGGGATGCGCAGCCATTAGACTTGGAATGGCTTTTGCAAGCAAGGAGATTGTCAGTATATATAATAAGGTGAAGTATCCGTATAACGTGAACCTCCTCACCCAGAAACAGGCAATGGAAGCGCTGCGCGACCCGTTCCAAGTGGACAAATGGGTGAAGATATTGCTACAGGAGCGCCGCCGCATGATGGAGTCGTTCTGTCTCTTGCCTATCTGCGAAAAGGTGTATCCCACTGATGCCAACTTCTTCCTTGCAAAGATGACCGATGCAACCTCTATTTACAACTATCTGGTGGAGCGCGGTATCATCGTTCGCAACCGCTCGCGAGTAACGCTTTGCAACAACTGTCTTCGTATCACCATCGGAACAAAGACCGAGAACAACGAACTGCTCTCAGCACTAAGACAATACTAAGGAGTTAGGAGTTTGGAGTTTGGAGTTAGGAGTTTGGAGTTAGGAGTTAGAAGTTAGGAGTTAGAAGTTCTTTTAGTCGCTTCGCTTTATAAAAGCGCCCCTTCGGGTCGAGCGAGGAGTTAGGAGTTTATTTGTAGGGGCGTCGCTCGGCTTTGCCGCTTTCATAGCGAAGCGGAGAAAGAACTCCGTGTGCGCCCGTCTCAAGATTTAGGAGTTCTTCGTGTTGAGCGATGAGTAAAAAAGGAATATGCTCCGCAACATAAAAATAAAGGCCTTGGGTTTCCAAGGCCTTTATTTGTTATGGTTGAATGAGTTTATCACCTGTTTCCTTTATCAGTCTTCTAGCATAGTTCTCGGGGAAGCCTGGGCGTTGAACTTTTGCGCCGAGCCCCTCGGGAGTAAGTTCAAACTTGCCGTCTTTCTCAGGCTTGACTGCCATGTCGTTATACTTCACGATGAGATAGAAGGCGAGTTGCTTCCAGCGGTCAAGCATCTGCTGAGCCTTCTCGTTGCTATAGTCGTTGAGGAACTTCTGTGCAGACGCAGGACTTTCAGCATAGAGTTGCATAGCGCGGTCCTCTATCGACTTCTGGTTTGCGAAGTAAGAGTTTTCAAGCGAGTCGCGCACTTCCTTCAAAGAGGGGAACATCTGGGAATAACGTGGATAAACCATATTGCTCACCCAGTTGCACACCCAGAAAGCATTGTCCATTGAGAACGTCACAGCATCGGCGCCTGGTGTGTTGTAGCATTTGGGCTGAACGGTATTACAACAATAGATTGGTGTATAGGCAACCATATTGCCGTCATCGTTACCCCACCAGAGGCAACCGCCAATCTCACGAGGAAGCCACGAACGCATCTGACTTACATAACTGAAACCTGTCTGCTGAGTGCTCGTTGGGCGCTCGTTGAAGCATTTTTTGCCGTCAACCTCAAACGAGAGAGGCGTAGGACGATAAGGCATTTCCCAAATACCGCCACCCATGTCTTGGTCGAGGGCAAACGGTGTTCCCTCATAATGGTCGCGCATGCACGCCTCCACCTCCTGAACGCTCACCTTGTGGTTTGGCACAATCCACAACGGCATCGGCTCGGCATTGGGTACCTTACCCATTGCGTAGTCGAGATATGGAGTCATATCGCCGAAGTGATTGAAGAAACTCCACACACGAGCCTCGCAATAACGACGACCCGAGAAGTCGGGAGCGGCGTATGCTGCATTGAAAGAGAAGTCGGCATCCTTACCTGTAAAGAATCCCTTTTCGCGTGCAAAGGATATCACATCTTTCGAGTAAAGAACGTTCTTCTTATCTTTGAGGTTGAACTTCGTGATGCGGCTCTGGTTAGCATGAGCGCAGATGGCGTTGTCGGGAATGCGCATAGCCACCCACACGGCACCTTTGTTCTCTGGTCCCTTGCCTATCATCTCCATGATCCACGCCTCATTAGGGTCGCATATTGTGAATGTTTCGCCCTCTGAGTTGTAACCATACTCTGCCACAAGGGAGGTCATCACGTTTATTGCCTCACGCGCAGTCTTAGAGCGTTGGAGTGCAATATAAATGAGTGAGCCATAATCGAGAATGCCCTTGGGGTCAACGAGTTCCTCGCGCCCGCCAAACGTTGTCTCGCCGATGGTAACCTGCCATTCGTTGATGTTTCCTATGACATTATAAGTCTCGGCAGCCTCGGCAATCTCGCCATGATATACGTTGGTGTCCCAGTCGTAAACCTTACGCATCTCGCCCTTGGCATGCTTGCCGGCAGGGAAATGACAAAGATTCTGGAACATACCATAGTCGTCGGCATTATATGTGCAAATCACTGAACCATCGGTGCTTGCTCCTTTTGCCACGATGAAGTTTGTGCAAGCCATTGATGCGGTTGCACTCGCTATAGCGAATAGAAATAAAAGTGTTTTCTTCATATCTTAATAATCAAAATGTATGTTCTTTTGAATAGAATTGTTACGATTGTCCTTTGCGTAAACGGTGAGTGTACGCGTTGTGCCTTTTCGTTTCAATGGAGTTTGTGAAAGATGGCACACACGTATGGTTGACTTGGGAACGTCCTCGAAAAGCACGAACTTTCCGTCAATGTATGCCTTGAACGACGCAAGACCACTCTTAGAGTCATAGACATTAAGCCTCAGCACACCAGCAGCGGAAGACTCGATATCGACCTCTGGCGGATTGTCGTCATAAGCCACCTCGTAACTAAGCCCCAAGTCGCGCAGGCGTCCTGTCACCCATCCGTCCTTGTATTTTCCTTCTTGATAACGGTCGTAGGTGTCATGACATACGATATACAACTTATCGGGATTCTCGACAGGCGAAAGGACCTTAAGGCTTATCTCGCCCCAGTCGAACAAAGGCGTGAGAGCATCACGGAAGGAATAAGCATCGGAGATTCCTTCATGACATGCGGCAATCTGCGGAGTGATGCCCATATTCATAGGCAGCAATCCCTTTTTTAGATGAAGGCGCATGTTCTGAAGGTTGATGTCGTTATCTTTGTCGTAACTCAGCATGTATGCGCCCGTGTCTTTCCGAGGCTCGATGTCTTGTCGTTTGCCGTTGACCACAAAGGAATACTCGGTTGTGTTTCCGAAATAATCTCGGAGAACATACCTTATATTATATGGCCGCTCCTCGTTGAACGTTATGATGCCAAGCTGGTCGTTAGCAGAGATTACGGGCAGGGAGTTTCCTGGGTCGATGAACGACTTCATGAACCACACGCGGTTCTCCATATAATAATCGTAGTCGCCCCATGAGTTCACCATGCGGTGGCTGGCAACGGGAATGCGGTTGACATTACTGCTGAACACGGTGTCGCCATCGACAATCAGCGTAGTGTAACGTATGCCGAAACGATTCCAACTGCCCTCCATCTTGTCCTCGGCATGAAGAGCGAAGCCCACCTTTCCCCAGGCATTCATCTCACTCATGTTCTCCGAGAGTGCAAAGCGTTGCTTGTAAGGCTTGCCGCAGAAAGAGCCCTCGCCGTCAACAGGCATCGCCATTATTGCATCTGCCGTGGGAGCGGTGGTGTCCTTGACATATTTGCCAATGAAATCGAGTGGGTCGAGCACATCCCATGTGCGTGTGTCGTGAATCTCAAGATGAAGATGCGGCGCCGTGCTTGCCCCAGTATTTCCGCTAACGGCTATCAGTTGGCCCTCGGAAACAGGGAAATCGGTAGGACGAAACTCCACATCTGCCACATATTGCTCGTGCTCATACTGCCATTTCTTCACCATTGCTGCTATCTGCGGTGTGAATCGTTGCAGATGGCAATAAACGCTGGTGTAGCCGTTGGGATGTCTTACATACACGGCATTGCCAAAGCCAGAAACGCCCACCGTCACCCGGCAGACATATCCATCGGCAATGGCAAAGATAGGCTTGCCCTCCACCTGCTCCGTCTTAACGTCGCAACCGGCATGGAAATGATTAGGACGCGGCTCACCAAAGTTTCCCGCCAGCGACAATTCATGATGAACAGGCGACGAGAAACTCAGCAGGGCACCGAGCAACAATGATGTCAGCATGCCTTGAAACTCATATCAAGTCCCTTGACAGAATGGGTAAGCGCACCCACCGACACGAAATCGACTCCGCACTCGGCATAGTCGCGAATGGTGTCGAAGGTAATGCCGCCGCTCGACTCTGTCTCATACTTGCCACCTATCATCTCGACAGCCTTGCGGGTGTCCTCAACGCTGAAGTTGTCGAGCATGATACGGTCAACGCCTCCGCACTCCATCACCTGACGTATCTCATCGAACGAGCGTACCTCAATCTCAATCTTCAACTTCAGTCCTTTCTCATCGAGATACTTGTGGCAACGTGTGATAGCATTCTTTATGCCGCCAGAGAAATCCACATGATTGTCCTTGAGCAGAATCATATCGAAAAGTCCGATGCGATGGTTGACGCCTCCGCCAATCTTCACAGCCTGCTTCTCCAGCATACGCATGCCAGGAGTGGTCTTGCGGGTATCCAGCACATGAGTCTTTGTGCCCTTCAAGCGCTCCACGTAGCGGTCGGTCATCGTTGCTATTCCGCTCATTCTCTGCATGATGTTGAGCATAAGGCGCTCCGTCTGCAGAAGAGAACGCACCTTGCCTGTGACAATCATAGCCACGTCTCCCTTCTTCACTCTCGAGCCGTCGCCCATAAACACTTCCACCTGCATGGTGGGGTCGAAGCGTGCAAACACCTTCTTGGCCACTTCCACGCCAGCAAGTATTCCGTCTTCTTTAATTAGCAACTTACTCTTTCCCATTGCATCCTCGGGAATACAACAAAGAGTGGTATGGTCGCCGTCACCTATATCTTCTGCAAAAGAGAGGTCAATAAGCCTGTCTTCTAATTCTTCAACTGATAACATACTTGTATTGATTTATGGTTTGTATATGTTTCGATGTGCGAAAAGGCATCTTTCGCATTGCAAAAGGGCATCTATCGCATCACGAAAAGCCATCATTCGCACATCGAAATGACATCTTTAGTCCTTAAAGAGATAAACACCTATGCCAACGCGAGCGCCGAACTTGCTATAGTCGGAGTGCTTGCGGAACGACTGGTCGTAATAGAGCGATGGCTCGATGGTCACCGTACGGCTCACGAAGAATGCGTAGCCGACCTCGAGTTCGGGCATGATGTCGTTATAGTTGTGATTGGAGTGTATCAACTTGGCATTAAGTCCGAGGAAGAGTCCGTTCTGAAGGATGTAATAGCGACCGCCCAAGCCGAGAGAGAAGTCGGTGGGAGCATCGTCTTTTCCTGAATAGTTGACGCCGGCACTTGCCTTAAGCATGATGTTATCCATAATGAAATAGCCGCCAGTGGCCTCCACACCAAGGTGGAATTTCTCTGAACCGCTATAACTGAGGTCAACACCCGTTAGCGAAGCACCAATATAAACCTTGCCCTGCTCAAACTGAGCGTTGGCTGTGATAGACATCGCGAGGGCGATGATGAACATTGCAATTTTCTTCATAGCATTTTTCTGTTTTGATATTAATAAATATTATATGTTTATTCTTTTAATCTCTTTATTTTTCCAGATGAAGAACCATGCCAGAGAAATGATGAGGGCAGCACCGCCAACGGCATAGCCCACGGTCATATCGAGCCCGAAGGCATTTGGCGAAATCATGATGAACGACGAGCAGACGACGGTCATGAAGAGTGCTGGAAGCATGGTAATAATCCAAGGTTTCTTCTGCCTTACGAGATAAACGGTAATAGCCCATAGCGTGAACACCGCAAGTGTCTGGTTGGCCCATCCGAAGTAACTCCAGATAACGTTGAAGCCGTCAGGATTCTCGATGTTGAAGAAGAGCAGGGCGAGGGTTGCTCCGAAGAGCGGAATACAGATGTAAATGCGCTTCATGTAACTCTTCTGGTCGAGATGCAGGAACTCGGCGATGATAAGACGTGCCGACCGCAACGCCGTGTCGCCACTGGTGATGGGGGCCGCCACAACTCCGAGAAGTGCCAGGATGCCGCCGAACGTTCCAAGCCAGCCCTGACTGACGGTGGTAACCACCTCTGGAGCCTGAAGCGAGAGTGAAGCACCCAGTTCCTGAGCGGCCCCTCCGTAGAAGAAATACATAGAGACTGTAGCCCAAATCAAAGCAACCACACCCTCAGTAATCATAGCGCCGTAGAACATCGGACGTCCCATCTTCTCACTCTTCACGCAACGGGCCATCAGCGGCGTCTGAGTGGCATGGAATCCACTTATCGCGCCACAGGCAATAGTTATGAAGAGAGCGGGGAATATGGGCGACTTGAAGCCCTCGCCGTAAATGCCGTCAGAGAGTTCGGGCAGCGATGGCCACTTCACAAAGAGCACCACCATAAGCGCCAAGGCCATGAAAAGCATGGAGACGGCAAACAACGGGTATATCTTTCCTATAATCTTGTCGATGGGGAGCATCGTGGCGATGATGTAATAAACGAAGATGATGCCACACCAGATGTAAACCCACGTTAGTCCCTCACCACAAATGTCGCCAAGAATCAAAGCGGGCGAATAAACAAACACGGCACCTACCATCATCAGCAGAAAGACGCTGAAGACAAGCATCACACGCTTGGTGCCCTGACCGAGATAAAGTCCTATGAGTTCCGGCTGACCAGCGCCGTCGTGGCGCATAGAAAGCATTCCCGAAAGATAGTCGTGAACGGCTCCGGCAAAGATACAGCCAAGCACAATCCACAAGTAGGCAGACGGACCAAACTTCGCTCCCAAGATGGCACCAAATATAGGACCGGTGCCGGCGATGTTTAGAAACTGAATCATAAACACCTTCCAGCCAGGGAGTACAATGAAATCTACCCCGTCGTTTATCCTTACGGCAGGAGTCTTGCGGTCGTCGGGAGAGAAAATCTTCTCAACCAACTTCCCATAGAACACATAGCCAAGCACAAGTGCTAAGAGGCTAATGATGAATGTTACCATTTTTGGTTAATTATTTTAATTAAAACTGAGTGCAAAGATACGATTTTTTATCAAAGATGCAAAGGATTGAAGAAAATATAATTATCTTTGCAAGCGAATATGAAAAAGAACCTAATCATTTTATCTTTCGCCGCCATGCTCTCGTTAGCGGCAAAAGCACAAGACAAGATGAGCCTCAACTTCGGGGAAACTCCGAAAAGAGAGGTGAGAGCAGTATGGCTTACAACGGTGAAAAGCCTCGACTGGCCAGACACCAAGGCCAACTCGCCCGAGAACATTAAGAAGCAACAGAAGGAACTCACCGACATTCTCGACAAGTTGCAGAAAGCGGGCGTCAACCTCGTGCTGATGCAGTCGAGAGTGAGGGCTTCCACGATATACCACAGCGACATAGAGCCGTGGGACCAGAACATCACTGGCCAGCCCGGCAAGTACCCAGGATACGACCCTCTGCAATTCGCCATAGAGCAATGCCATGCCCGAGGAATGCAGATACACTCGTGGGTGGTGACGCTACCCATAGGCCCGTGGAACTCATACGCCGCCCAACAACTGAGGAAGAAGCATCCCAACATCCTCCGAAAGATTGGAACCGACGGCTACATTGACCCCGAGAACCCCGAGACGGCACCATACATAGCCAGCATCTGCGCCGAGATAGTAAGGAAATATGACGTTGACGGCATTCATCTCGACTATATCCGATACCCAGATGCTTGGAAAATGCCTTCAAACAGAGCACGTTGCCGAGAACACATCACAAAGATAGTACGCGCTATAAACACAGCCATAAAGCAAGAGAAACCGTGGGTGATGCTGAGTTGCTCGCCCGTTGGCAAGCACGACGACCTGAGTAGATTCAGCAGCCGTGGGTGGAACGCACGCACAGCCGTGGCTCAAGACGCCCAGCAATGGATGAAAGACGGACTAATGGACGCCGAGTTCCCTATGATTTACTTCAAGGGCGACAACTTCTATCCTTTCGCTCTCGACTGGAAAGAGAACTCTAACGGCAGGATAATGGCACCAGGACTGGGTATCTATTTCATGCACCCGTCTGAGGGTAAGTGGAAACTGATAGACGTGCAGAGGCAAATGAACTACCTACGTCAGATAGGTCTCGGCCACACCTACTTCCGCAGCCGCTTCTTCACGGAGAACACGAAGGGACTATACGACTTTACCATTAATGAGTTCGACCGCTACCCCGCCCTTGTTCCGGCTATGACGTGGCTTCACAAAACACCACCTACATCGCCATCCAACCTCCGCATCACTGAGGAGAACGGTCAACAACACCTTTCATGGAGCCCGGCAAGGAGCAGAAACGAGAGTCCCAATATACTATATAATGTATATGCTTCGCGCGAAGAGACGGTTGACGTTAACGACGTGCGAAACCTGATAGCGCAACTCGTGAATGGCACTTCGATAACTATCGATACGCAGAAGCCGTACAACTATGCCGTATGCGCCATAGACCGTTTCGGCAACGAGAGCGAGCCAGCACGACTGGGAGGAGTGAAACCAAAAACGGAGACACCACATCTGCTTGCCAACGACGGACGAAGCGTGCGCCTGCCCAAGCGCCCTAACACTCTCGATGCTGAGTTCGTGGTGTTCAAGTCGCTTGCGGGCACTCCTGTGGCAACACGTCCATACTATTCAGACGTAATTGACATCTCTACCCTGCCCTATGGCTTCTACTCCGTTCACTCTCTCGGCAAGAAAGGTAAGACGCATCGTCTGGGATGGATAAAGAAAGAGAAACGTTGAACTTTAAAATTCTAATGTCGTGTATTGCGCGTTGCCAACGCGCTACACAAACACTATGCTTACAAAGAACACCATAAAACTAATACGCTCGCTTGAACTGAAAAAGTTCAGGACAAGAGAGAACTCATTCGTGGCTGAAGGACCTAAAGTGGTGGGTGACCTGCTTGCCGTGATGCGCCCCAAAATGGTCTTTGCCACCAGCCAGTGGATTAGCGAAAATAACACCAATGGCATTGATGTGGAGATAGTAAGCGAAGACGAACTGTCGCGCATAAGTTTCCTCCAGCATCCCCAACAAGTGCTGGCTGTTTTCCCAATGCCAAGTTACGACGAATCAATAGATTACACGAAAGAACTTAAAGGAAAACTTACACTTGCTCTCGACTCCGTTCAAGACCCGGGAAATCTCGGCACCATCATCCGCATTGCCGACTGGTTTGGCATTGAGACAATACTATGCAGCCATGAGACGGCAGACGCTTACAACCCCAAGGTGATTCAGGCGACAATGGGGAGTATCGCGAGGGTAAGGATAATCTACACCGACCTCACCAAAACACTTGAAACCATAGCCTCCCAGATGCCTATCTACGGCACTTTCCTCGATGGCGAGAATATCCACTCGAGGCAACTGCCCAAGGAGGCTGTAATCGTGATGGGTAACGAGGGGAAAGGAATATCGCAAGAGGTGGCAAGACTGGTGACCGACAGGGTCTTGATACCCAACTACCCTGAAGGTCGGCCAACTGCCGATTCGCTCAACGTGGCCATTGCAACAGCCATAACCTGCGCCGAATTCAGAAGGAACTCTTAGCCGTCAACTACAAAAAATACCAAAAACACTCACTATCTCAGAAATTATTTGTACCTTTGCACAAAATATACAAGAGAAATCCATTTTTTAATAAAAGAAAACAATAGAGTCATGAACGTTTTAGAACTGAGTGAACAAGAAATAGGAAGACGCCAGAGTCTCCAAGAGTTAAAGAACTTAGGTATCGACCCATACCCTGCCGCTGAATACCCGACGAACGCTTTCAGCACTGATATCATTTCAAACTTCAAAGACCCCGAAGAGGGAACAACAGCAGAGCCGCAACAAGTGAGCATTGCAGGACGAATGATGAGCCGACGAGTGATGGGAAAGGCATCGTTCATCGAACTTCAAGACTCGAAAGGCAGAATTCAGGTTTATGTGACACGTGACGACATCTGTCCCGACGAAAACAAGGACATGTATAACGTGGTGTTCAAGAAACTGCTCGACATCGGCGACTTCATCGGCATCAAAGGATTCGTTTTCCGCACTCAGATGGGAGAAATTTCTGTTCATGCACAAGAAATCACTTTACTCAGCAAAAGCCTCAAGCCGCTGCCCATCGTTAAATATAAGGACGGGGTGGCTTACGACAAGTTCGACGACCCAGAACTGCGCTATCGCCAGAGATATGTTGACCTCGTGGTGAACGAAGGTGTGAAAGAGACATTCCTCAAGCGAGCCATCGTGACCCGCACACTGCGCAACATTCTCGACCGCAACGGCTACACTGAGGTTGAGACACCCGTGCTGCAGAGCATTGCAGGAGGTGCATCGGCACGCCCGTTCATCACTCATTTCAATGCGCTCAACCAAGACATGTATATGCGCATCGCAACCGAACTTTATCTGAAACGACTCATCGTTGGTGGATTTGAAGGTGTGTATGAAATAGGCAAGAACTTCCGCAACGAGGGAATGGACAAGACACACAATCCAGAGTTCACATGTATGGAACTCTATGTTTCATATAAGGATTACAACTGGATGATGTCGTTCACCGAGAAAATGCTTGAGGAGATTTGCATCGCTGTAAACGGAAAGCCTGAAGTGGAAATCGACGGCAACATCATTTCCTTCAAGGCCCCATACCGACGCCTGCCTATCCTTGACGCCATCAAGGAGAAAAGCGGATACGACCTTAACGGAAAGAGCGAGGACGAGATACGCGAGATAGCAAAGAAACTGGGCATTGAGGACACCGAGACAATGGGTAAGGGAAAACTCATCGACGAAATATTCGGAGAGACTGCCGAGGGTACATTCATCCAGCCTACATTCATCACTGACTACCCTGTGGAGATGTCGCCGCTCACCAAGATGCACCGCTCGAAGCCTGGACTCACAGAGCGATTTGAATTGATGGTGAACGGTAAGGAACTGGCCAACGCATACTCAGAACTGAACGACCCCATTGACCAGGAAGAGCGATTCATCGACCAGATGAAACTTGCCGCCAAGGGTGACGACGAGGCAATGATTATCGACCACGACTTCCTCCGTGCCTTGCAATACGGCATGCCACCGACAAGCGGAATAGGCATCGGCATCGACCGTCTGGTGATGCTCATGACAGGCAAGTTCGCCATCGGAGAGATAATGCTCTTCCCGCAGATGAAGCCTGAGAAAAAGGCACCCAAGAGCAACGCCGAAGAGTGGGCAAAGGTGGGAGTTGCCGAGGAATGGATACCTGTTTTAAATAAAGCGGGCTTCTATCTCGTTCAAGACATTCGCGAGCAGAAAGCACAAGGTTTGCAACAGAAGATTGGCGACATTGTCAAGAAATACAAACTCGACATGCAGAAGCCATCGGTAGATGACATACAGAAGTGGATTGAGGCAGCAAATGATTAAGCCCCTCACCCACTCCCAGAGGGGTGAGAGTCAGCAAATGCGGAACAAAAAGCCTCCCCTCGGGGAGGTATGGTAGGGGTTCCCTCTGCATGAATACAGAGGAAAAACGTAGAAATATCGAAATATCACAATATGTTTGAATGCGGTAGAATAGCCATTATCGGAGGAGGAAGTTGGGCTACAGCAATAGCCAAAATTGTGGTGGGTCACACTCACCACATAGGATGGTATATGCGCCGCGACGATCGCATCGAGGAATTTAAACGCCTCGGCCATAATCCGGCATATCTTGTAGGGGTACGTTTTGATATTAGTGAGATTGACTTTTCGAGCGACATCAACAAAATAGTTCAAAACTATGATACGCTTGTCTTTGTGACGCCATCGCCTTATCTCAAGAACCACCTCAAGAAACTAAAGACACGCATACGCGACAAATTCGTCATCACAGCCATCAAGGGCATTGTGCCCGACGAGAACCTTGTATGTTCTGAATACTTTCACCAAGTATATGATGTGCCTTACGACAATCTTGCTTGCATCGGAGGACCGTCACATGCCGAGGAAGTGGCACTGGAGCGACTCTCCTACCTCACCATAGGATGTGCTAACACCGAGAAGGCACAGGCTTTTGCCGACCTCATAGCAAGTGAATATATCAAGACAAAGACCTCTACCGATGTACTCGGAATAGAATATTCGTCAGTGCTAAAAAATGTCTATGCCATTGCAGCAGGCATCTGTAGCGGTCTGAAATACGGCGACAACTTCCAGTCGGTGCTCATGTCAAACGCCGTACAAGAGATGAACCGCTTCCTAAACGTCGTACACCCCATAGAACGTTCTATCTTCGACTCCGTGTATATGGGCGACCTTCTCGTAACAGGTTACTCTAATTTCTCACGTAACCGCACATTCGGAACGATGATTGGGAAAGGATACAGCGTCAAGTCGGCACAGATAGAAATGGAGATGATTGCCGAGGGATTTTTCGGCACGAAATGCATGAAGGAAATCAACCGCCACCTGCACGTCAACATGCCAATACTCGACGCCGTATATAACATCCTTTACGAGCGTATTAGCCCACAAATTGAGATTAAACTGCTGACCGACAGTTTCAGGTAATACGAACCACTACAGGAAAAACACGAACTGGGAGCCTTCTGTTCCTTCACCGTCATAATCTGCTGTTACGGGGAACTGGCTGCACAAATCTGAAATGGCTTCATCTTCAAGATGCACGGACAACTCCATTTCAATGGCCATTCTTTCCTGTGAATATGCCAAGGAAAAGACACGCTCCCCAAGAACGGCATTTACCACCGTTCTGATTTCGTCTTGCATGCGCCATATAGAACCGTAATCAGTCATAATATTCAATCTTCAGTTCCTCACTTACATTAAAATCCTCATGAAAGCCGTCATCATATTTATAGATGACACGCATGCCGCGATAGGTAGATGGTAATTTCAGCACCTCTAAGAAATGCCATTTGGGACGGCCAAAGTCATATGATTCCCTGTCGAGTATGATGCGGTTGGAAATGAAATCGAAAGTATAGTAGCCGCCTCCGATACATTGGTCGCCAGGCTTCAGCAGGTCTTTATGTTGACTGACCATGCCAAGACGGAGAATGCCGTCCATGGTGATGATAAACTTGGGTAATGTCATAATGTAATATTCTATCTCTTTGTGGTGTCTATTCCTGCCCGATGTGCCTGGCGCATCTGCTGGTCACGTGGAATATGATAAAGTAGGTTGTCCTTGCGGAATGTGGCTCCGGTCTGCTTAAAGTGGAATGGTACTCCAGCATTGATGCATTGTTCACGGATGTTTAAAACCCAGTCATAGTCACAGACACGAGCATCACGACCTGACTCGCCTCCGACCGTTACTTGCTCACACCTTTGAGCATCCCCGTTCATCGGGGAAGCGGCGTAAGCCAAAAGGGCAAGCATTCCATGGAAATCTATCGGGCCAAGCAACGGTTCACAGATAATCTCCTTGTGACGGATGGGCAATTCTCTGAAGATAGGAAGACGTTCATCTGCGCACCGCTGGTTTTCCATCGTACAACAAATGGTCACATTCTCGTACCCATCGCCCCAATCCTCTGGCAAACATTGTGAAATACGCTCTGGTCGTTTCGTAACCATATAGAAGTTTAGGTCGTTCCGACGGCGAATCATCAGCCAGGCTTCTTCACGCCATTCGTCCGCTTCTTCGATAAAGAAATCTGAGGTGAAGCACGTCCACATGAGCGTACCCGACGGAACCTTCCAGGTACCCTGTCGGTCTCGTCGTATGGGTAGATTGAACGTTGAGGTCTTCGACACGACATTAGAGTCTTTCTCAAACGCAGCATCGCGCCTGAACACATAGCAATGCTGGCAGCCCTCGCTCTTCTTATGGCATCCATGCCATAGGTTCCATAATCTGCTCTCGCTCGGCACTTTCTGAGCAAGTTCAGACTGCTCTCGCTTACTTGCAGTTTTCCACATCTCACTAATCAATAATTTCAATGTAAAAACTGAATGGGCGGAATCCGTCATTACAACTAATCATTGCGCTCATCGGGTTCTTCATCCATCCATCAAAGAAATTGCCCTCCCCTCTAGCAAGCGACTCAACGAACTCGCGCATGGAACACCAAGCCGATGGACACATGCCATCAGGACACTTACCATCAACGGAAATCCATTGCTGCCCCTCTTTTACATCACAGGCATGCTGGATTGGGTTTTCATACTTCGCCATCAAATCCTCATAGACCGTTTGCCGTATGGCTGTAATACGTACCTTGTTCATATCAATTGTGACTTAGAAGTCCCGAAGTCTTATCATTCTGTTTTACTTTGAGAGCCATTCTTCCGTATTCCGTCATCAGCCCACGTCGCTCCAGGTCATGGCACCGCTGTCTGTTGAGTTCCGTCCAATGGCTGCTTTTCCTGCGGGGTGACAACCGCTGTGCCAGTCGCCCGTCAGGAAGTTTCTTCAGCGTGGAGTCAATCCAGCCGAAGCAGAGGGCTTCCTCTACGATATCGAGGTAAGGAAGCGTGTCGGGCTTCGCCGTCTTCGACCTGTTGCAGGCTACCCAGCAACAGCGTTCTGAAAGATGGTTTTGCTCAAACCATTCCCTCAGTTGTCTGCGATCTGTGAAGGTTAAGAGGTTTGTTACTTCCATGGGCTGTGTTTTGACTTTATCGATAAATTGGAATTTACTTATTTTTATTCTCCCATTCTAAATGGGCTTGAAACCATTTCTCACTATGCGCACCTAAGGCTCCAATTTGTCGAGGATGAGCAATAGGAAGGACATTTATGCTATTCCCATTGATTATAGCTTTTGAGGGATTCCCATATCCATATAAATTCACATATTCCTGCAATGAAGTATAATTAACCTGGGTGATTCTGTTTAGAAACTGCCTAATGGGGATATCACCGAGCAATACAAGTAAATTTGCTCGTGACTCTTTCAGTTCTGCGAGTATTTCTTTGCATCTATTTAGGTCACAAAAGACTGTTGGACGTTTAGGAATAGTTACTGGGTTGAGACCATATTGCTGTATTTTGGGTTCATACTTTGTTTTCAGAACTCTTACTTGACTATTATTCAGAC
>DGTS01000029.1 GCA_002394385.1 Prevotella sp. UBA4330 | reverse complement strand
AACCGGGTAAATCCGCTGAGCCATGATTTCCACCTGGCGGGAGGCAAGCAGTTGAGCCATGTTTTGTGAGGCGAAATACTCCTTTACGCCAGGCTCGCTGTCAATCCACATCTCCGAACAGTCCTGCATCATCTGGAGTGCGGAATATAGTTTCAGTCGTCCTTCACTATCACAGGTACTTGTCGTTACCTTATATTTTAAACTATACATGATTGAATTATGATTTAAGGTTGCCACAAAAACAGTCCTTCTGAAGAGGCCAAAGCACCAAGCAGTTCAAGAAGGCTATCGTTGGGGTTATAAATAGTCATTGATGTTTCTTCGCCGTCGAGACTGAACAGAGCATCAATAGAATCGAGCAAGACAAACAGCGGTCGGTTGACAGCATCGCATTTCAACAAACATTCAGAAAGGCAACGAGGAGAGGGATTCGACTGCCACTCTTCATCAAACCATACCTCGAAATCATAGTAGCAGTTCAACTTTATCAGTATATTGGCATATTTCTCACCTAAAATTTCTTTTCGTGGAGACTCAAGATAATACTGTTCTATCTTGAAATACTGCCCTTCGCTATTAGCAGGCACCTGCTTTGGCAGCATGTCAACAACCCAATATTGTCTGTCAAGAAGACTCTCCAACTTCTCGTCTCGATTCATATTTGGGGATTTATTACATTTGTACCATAACCTATAAAATCATGTTAGGGCATAGACAACTATGCCCCACATGAAAATACTATCCGTTGATTTCAACGTCAATCACTTAAAGTAGCGCTTATAAAGGCCCTGGAAGCCAGCACAGTGGCGAGCCTCGTCTTTCGCCATCTCGTGAACGGTGTCGTGAGTAGCGTCCATTCCGGCAGCCTTTGCGTTGCGTGCAATGCGGAACTTGTCCTCACATGCGCCACGCTCAGCAGCGATACGAGCCTCGAGGTTGCTCTTGGTGTCTTTCAGCACGTCGCCGAGAAGTTCTGCGAACTTGCTTGCATGCTCAGCCTCCTCAAAAGCATAGCGCTTGAAAGCCTCTGCGATTTCAGGGTAGCCCTCACGGTCTGCCTGACGGCTCATGGCGAGATACATTCCCACTTCTCCACACTCACCTTCGAAATGGCACTTCAGGTCTTTTATCATCTCCTCGTCAGCACCTTCCTTGCGCGCTGCTCCCAGTTCATGAACAGTAGCGAATGACTCTTCGTCGTCTTCTACGAGTTCCTTAAACTTGCTCGCCGGCACCTTACATATTGGGCACTTCTCTGGTGGTTCGGGACCTTCGTGAACATATCCACAAACGGTGCAAATAAACTTTTTCTTCATAATGATTTTGGTTTAAGATTAATAATTGTATCCGATTAAATAATTAGCAAATTGATTTTGCAAATATAAAGATTAAAAGTTAATTCGCCAAATGTTTTACATTTTTTATGAAGCAGCAACGAAACTCTCAGGCTACAATTATAGACTATGCATGCTGTTCAGTCAGTTGTATCTTCTGAGGGAGGATTAGAGCCTTATCACTCCCAACGAGCGCCCTTGCGCATGACGAACTTCACCTTCTTACCCTTCGGCACCGTAGGCTTCTTCCATGTGCCTTTGTTTATCAGCACTTTGGTCTTCTTGTGAAGCGGTGCTTTGTCAACAGCCTCTTGTGGTGAGAAATAAACTCCCATTCCGTTAGATGCCACACTGCTGTCATAATGACGCACATACTTCTTCAACGCAGGCACCTGACGGGCAATCTCATCAACAAGCAATGAAGCCACCAGATTGGCACCATATATATTATAGTGGGTATTATCTTGTCTGCCATCTGGAACACTCGGCTCTTCTCCCGGACGGAACCACATGTGCAGTTTCCTTGACTCTATTGGTCCCATACTTTGTTCAAGTTCGCGAGTAATCTTGTTTGCATCTACGAAAGGAACATTAAGTTCTCTTGCCACATTAAGAGGAGAGAGCAGATAAAGTCCGTGCGTGTCTATCAATGTGTCGCTATTAATTTTCTCATCAGCATACTTCGTGTCTCTGAGCGACTCATCATCAACACTATCATCACCTTCACGATAGAACTTTCTACGCGCTACGGCATTAAAAAGAACGGGGATACCACCTTTCTCGCGCGTCTCTACAACATATCTACGCAGATTGGCATCGAAGGTGGTGCCTGGCTCTGTATGGCGTGCTGGCGCGTCCTTCTCGTCGTTATGCCCGAACTGAATGAAGACATAGTCGCCCGGAGTGATTTTCTCAAGCACCTTGCCCCACAAGCCTTCATCAATAAAACTCTTGCTCGAACGTCCGTTCCTTGCATGGTTGTCAACTATAATAGCATCGGAGAAGTAGTTGCAGAGCATCATGCCCCACCCTCTTTCTACCTTTCCTCCAGAAATGTCTTTGTTGGCCATTGTGCTATCACCGACCATGAAGATTGTAATCCGCTTATCCTTGTTGAACGCGGAAAGAACGAATAAAGCCGCCAATAGCAGCACAATAGTTTTCAGATATTTCATAATTAGCAGGATTAGTTTTTTAAGAGTTAGGAGTTAGGAGTTAGGAGTTCTTTTAATCGCTCCGCTTTTGCAAAAGCGTCCCTTCGGGTCGAGCGAAGAGGCGGGAGGTTTAGGAGTATAGAGGCGGGAGAACCCGCCTCTATACTTTTATGCAAGAGCATCTATGAGTTCGTCAGCACTGACAAGCCTCTGCTCACCCTTCACCATATCCTTGAGCATCACCTTGCCCTCGGCAATCTCGTTTTCGCCTGCAATGGCAACGAAAGGAACATTCTTGGCATTTGCATAACTCATCTGCTTCTTCATCTTAACCGCATCAGGATAGATTTCGGTAGCGATGCCTGCCCTGCGAGCCTTTGATGCTATAGGAAGGCAGTATTCCATCTCTTTCTCACCGAAGTTGATAAAGAGAAGTCGCGTAGCATCTACTGCCTCTTTCGGGTAAAGGTCGAGTTGGTTAAGGACATCAAAGATACGGTCGGCACCAAACGAGATGCCTACGCCGCTGAGTCCCGGCATTCCGAAGATTCCTGTAAGGTTGTCATATCGCCCTCCGCCAGTGATGCTTCCTATCTGCACATCCAGTGCCTTAACCTCGAAGATGGCACCTGTGTAATAGTTAAGACCACGAGCAAGGGTAAGGTCAAGTTGCACCTCGTTGTTCAATCCGCACTTGGCCAATGTATAGAGAATGAAGCGAGTCTCCTCAACGCCCTTCATGCCCACTTCAGAGCCAGCAAGCACTTCGCTGATTACCTTCAGTTTGTCTTCGTTCGAACCGCTAAGCGTTATTATCGGCTGGAGTTTCTCTATTGCCTCTGCACTTATGCCGTCGTTGGCAAGTTCTTCATTCACAGCCTCAAGACCAATCTTGTCGAGTTTATCTATTGCAACAGTAATATCAACTATTTTATCAGCCTCGCCAATAACCTCCGCAATGCCCGAGAGTATCTTACGATTGTTAATCTTTATCTGAACGCGGACACCAAAACGCGTAAACACGGTATCAACAATCTGCATCAGTTCCACCTCGTTGAGCAACGAGTCGGAACCCACGATGTCGGCATCGCACTGATAGAACTCACGATAGCGTCCCTTTTGCGGACGGTCGGCACGCCATACAGGTTGTATCTGATAGCGCTTGAACGGCATCTGCAGTTCCTCGCGATGCATCACCACATAGCGTGCGAAAGGTACGGTGAGGTCGTAGCGCAATCCCTTTTCACAAATACGTGAGGCAAGATGAAGCGTATTCTTCTCTTGCAACTCATCATCAGAAACTTTATTGAGGAAATCGCCACTGTTCAACACCTTGAAGAGCAGTTTGTCGCCCTCCTCACCATACTTGCCCATAAGTGTCTGCAATGTCTCCATTGCAGGCGTCTCTATCTGCTGGAATCCATAGAGGGCATAGACTTCTTTTATGGTATTGAAGATATAGTTACGCTTCGACATCTCCGTTGGAGAGAAGTCGCGCGTGCCTTTTGGAATGCTTGGTTTGTTTGCCATTATTTTCTAACTATTGTCTGGTCGCGGTCAGGACCAATTGAAATAATCTTTATTGGTGTCTCCAGTTCTGCCTCGAGGAAATCAATATAATTCTTGAACTCAACAGGGAACTCCTCCTCGGATGTGAACTTCGTCATGTCAGTCTTCCATCCAGGCAGTTCCTTGTAAACTGGCTCGATGCCTTCGTCTATGCTATATGGGAAGTGGTCAATCTCGACACCGTTCTGCTTATATGCCACGCATGCCTTGATTGTGTCGAAGCCATCGAGCACATCGCTCTTCATCATAATGAGTTGAGTGACACCGTTTACTGCTATAGCGTATCTCAAAGCAACAAGGTCTATCCATCCACAACGGCGCTCACGACCCGTCACGGCACCATACTCATGACCAAGGTCACGAATCTTAGCACCTGTCTCGTCAAAGAGTTCTGTTGGGAAAGGACCGGCTCCAACACGTGTGCAATAAGCCTTCATAATGCCAAACACCTCGCCAATCTTGTTAGGACCGATGCCAAGACCAGTACATGCGCCAGCACATACGGTATTCGAAGATGTCACGAATGGATAACTGCCAAAGTCGATGTCAAGCATTGTGCCCTGTGCTCCCTCGCAAAGGATGCTCTTGCCACTTCTGAGAATCTGGTCGATTTCATATTCAGAGTCAACGATATTGAACTGCTTCATATACTCGATGCCTTCCATCCATGTCTTCTCAACCTCAGTAATGTCATAGTCAGTGAAATTGAGCGACCTGAGTATCTCCTCATGGCGTGCTTTGTGAGCGGCATATTTCTCCTCAAAATGGTCGAAAATGTCACCAACACGAAGACCGTTACGGCTCACCTTGTCAGTGTATGTAGGACCGATGCCCTTGCCTGTGGTTCCCACCTTGCTCTTTCCCTTCTGCCTCTCGTATGCAGCGTCGAGGACGCGGTGAGTAGGCATGATGAGATGTGCTTTCTTTGAAATGTGCAGACGATTTCTGAGGTCGTGCCCGCTCTTCTCCAAATCCTTAGCCTCCTGCATGAAGAGGTCAGGAGCAAGCACCACGCCGTTACCGATAATATTCACCTTTCCACCCTGGAAAATGCCAGAAGGGATGCTTCTCAGCACATATTTCTCGCCTTTAAACTCAAGTGTATGACCAGCATTAGGGCCACCTTGGAAACGTGCTATGACGTCGTAATTAGGCGTAAGAACATCGACAACCTTTCCTTTTCCCTCATCGCCCCACTGGAGACCCAGCAAGACATCTACTTTTCCTGATTTCATTTTCTATTGTTTATTATGTTTGTTTTTTTGTTTGCAACTTTCTCTTTCGACTTGCGGTTTCGCTCACGAGTCATCTTCGCTTGGCACGAACTGCAAATACCATAGACATAAAGCGAAAAACTCTCACGTCTGAAACGCTTGAACCTTGTGTTATCTACGGCATCCGCTATCTTGCGTGAATCCAACTCCGACACTTTCCCACATATTGTGCATATCTGATGACAATTGCTGCGGTGGGTGTATGTGGCCTCATACTTCGTTCCGTCATTGAGCCTATGGCATACAACGAGTTGAAGCGTCTGGAAGAGCTTCAGCGTATTGTATAATGTAGCACGGCTTACGGGGAAACTATTGCGTCCAAGTAGTTCGTTTAGTTCCTCTATTGTAAAGAATGTGTCGAAACTGTATGCCGCATTCAGCACGGCAAATCGCTCGACAGTCTTGCGCATATTGTTCTGTTCAAGATATTGGGTAAGAATCTGTTTTACCTCAACTTTTACATCGTCCATTTTACACAGAGAAACTTTGTATGTGCAAAAATACAACAATTATTATGAACAGCAAAACATTTAATAATATTTTATATTTTCAGAAGAGTTCCACACCCACCGCTTTCATTGCCTTGACTGCCTTCGCGCGTTGTTCTTCTCCAAGTTCTGCATATCGCTGGATGCATGTCATTGCGGCATGGCGAACTGCGATGTCAGAATCTTGTACGGATGCTTGAACTTGATCGAGCAACTCGTTGGCAGAGCGCTCGTTAGGTTCTTGTCCTTTATACATCAAACGTGAAAGAATATGGTAGCCGCACACCTGATATAGAGACCTGTCAGACGATAACCACTGGAATGCTTTTTCTGATGCAAACGGGGCATGCTGATAGAGATTGAATGCGGCCTGCTCGGCAATCTCCTGCGATAGTGTCTGCTCCATCCAGATGTCAGCCACTTCAGGCAGCATCTGCTCGGCTGGCATTATCATCGTGGCAAGAATCTTACACTCTCTTATATCCTCTTTCCATAGAGCGATGGCAAGGTCGTAATCCTTACCATATTCCTTCGCCATCTGCTTCAAGTCGAGCAACGAAACGCCCCAGTTGATGTGATACTCCACGCCCTTTTCTCTCATTGAGCGCGAAGTGTTTCCGTTCATTCTCAGTCTGAACGACTGCTTTATCTGTTTCAGTTTATCTGCCGTTTCCATATTCAGAAGACATTAAATCAACGTACCATATTGTTTGCTATATCGAAGCATCTGCTCAGAATAGCCCTCGGTATAGTCGAGGTTTATATCCGTGATTTGCCCATTATCATCAACAACAGGTGTCATTACCGGGTTTATAAATCCCTTGTAGGGCGCAAGATGGAGGCGTTCGTATCTCTCAAGCACCTCTTTATGAAGGTCAGCATCCACCTTGACAGCATAATTCTCCACAAGAGTCTTGGCTGCCTCATAGTCACCCTCGCTCTTTATGCGTTGCACTTCGGCAAGCAACTGGGCGACAAGCGTCCTTAAGGCTTCATAATCACTTATATTGACGAATGTTTTCCCTTCTCTTTTAACCATCTGAATTACGTTACCATTCTCGTAGCACCAGTGGGCGATTAGGGCACGGTTGCGCATGTGCGCCTCCTCTATATCATTGCCAGGCTTTATTCTGGTGAGTTGTGTCATCAACCCATTCATCATATAGGTATAATACTGGCTTTTGTATGCCTCAGCGTTGGGGGTAAGTCCCAGTTCCACAAGTTTCTCGTCAGCAAGGTAATAGAGTGCGAAAAGGTCTGCCCTAGCCTCTTCTATAGTGTTGCCATACGCCTTGAGAGCATCAGGATCTACACCGGGGAGCAACTGCCCGCTTCCATGACCGAGACACTCATGCAGGTCGGTGTGGAGATCGTCGCACACATCACCATATTTCTCAATCATGTCCATGGTATCAGCATCTATCACAAATTCCTCTTTGAAGCCGTTGCCACGTGCCGCTTTGTTGTACGCATCGGTAAGGTTTCCAATGGTAACACTCTTACTTCCATGCCCTGCCCTTATCCAGTCGGCGTTAGGAAGATTGATGCCTATGGCAGTTGAAGGATACTCGTCGCCACCAAGCATGGCGGCACAGATGACATTCGCCGTAACTCCCTTTACCTTCTGCTTGCGGAAACGAGGGTCAACAGGACTGTGGTCTTCAAACCACTGAGCATTCTGGCTAATAGTCTGAGTGCGCCTTGTGGCTTCCATGTCCTTATACTCCACTATTCCCTCCCACGAGCCTTTTAATCCGAGCGGGTCACCATATACTTCAATAAAACCGTTTACAAAATCAACCTGTGCATCATGTTCGCCCACCCACTGTATGCAATAGTCGTTGAACAGACGCAAGTCACCAGTACGATAATACTTGACGAGTGTTTCTATGTATTGCCTTTGCTTGTCATTCTCTGCCACTCTGGCTGCCTTTTCCAGCCAATAAGTGATTTTCTTAATGGCATCAGCATACATACCATCCTCGCTCCATACGAGTTCTTCGAGTTTTCCGTCTCGTTTTACTAGTTTTGAGTTTAAGCCGTATGAGATAGGCTCTTTATCGTCGGCATTCTCGTTCTTCATGCCATTGTAGAATTCTTCAACCTCTTTCTGGCTCACGCCCTCGTAGAAATTGCATGCCGATGTAGCCACGACATCGGCACATTCGGCCTTGTTCACTCTCTTGGGGAGCACATCGGGACAGAACATCACCCGACATAGCGTTTGGCATAACTCTTCCACCGTCCCAAAACGGTCGAGTGGAAGCAGCGACTTGTCTGCTGTCTGCAATGCCTCAACGAAAAAAAACTTGGAGAACCCGGGCACAAACTTCTCGCTTCCGTAATGATGATAGATACCATTTGAGAACCAAACCCTCTTAAGATACACCTCAAGAGCCTTGAATTGCTCGCATTCTCTGTCGCCATTATACGATAAAAGTATCGCCTCAAGCGTTTTTCTTATAATAAGGTTATACTTTCCGAACTGGTCGAAAGTAATGTCTCGACCATACAATGTTGCTTCAGAAAGATAATAAATTAATTTCTTTTGTTGTAGCGTAAGGGTTTCGAAGCCCTTCAACTGGTAGCGGAGCATCTGAATGTCCGCAAAAGATTCATCAGTGTAACTGAATTTGTCAACCGTCATTTATGCTTTCGTTTTTTTAGCCTTCATTGCCTTGGCATAGGAGGTTTTCTCGCCAGCACTTTCCTTCGCAAGTCTATATTCGCGCGGAGTGATGCCAGTTATTCTGAAGAATGACGCATAGAACGACTGTCTGTTAGAAAACCCGACCATTGCGCTTACATCCTCCATGTTTGTCTTGCGGTACTCCGGATCAGCAAGAATTACCATTGCCTCGTCAATTCTATATTTATTAATAAGCGATGTGTAATTCATTCCGAATCTCACATTTACAACTGCAGAGATATACCTTGTGTTCGTCTTCAGTTCCTCCGCGAGTTGTTTAGCAGAATAGTTGGGGTCTCTATACTTCTTTTGGACATAAACGATATCTAAGATGCTTCGTTCCAACTTGTCCATGAGACTTGGGTTTATAAGGGCTCTATATGCCGCTGTTTTTACTTTTTTTTCAGTAATGTTATACTTTGCCATACTAATTGTCCAGATTATTTGTACGCAAATTTAATAATATTATTAATAAAAGTCAAGAAAGATGTTAGAATTTTAATAAAAATTATACAAACAAGCACTAAATCATTTGAATTTTATGCAAAATTAAACGAATAATGTCGTTATATATACAAAAAGTACTCGTTTACGATTAGATTATTCACTAATTATACCCACCGACAGCCACTGCTTTATGAGGGCTTCCGAGTCGGCTGTTGCTGTTGCCAAGTCAACTTCATACTCGTCTGTCAGAAATCGTGCAAGGTCATCTGCCGTAAACGAATCCATCTGCTCTACCTTTTTCCATAAATAAGCCGATGACTCATTAAGACTGATAATATTGCTAAAGTCGATATTTTCCAGACCTTCTGCAACAATAATATACTCTCCGCAAATGTCGCGAAGTGTGAAACCGGGTTTTGTCTTCATTGTCTTTATTCTATTTACAATTTAAATTATGTATGAGAGTGCCATTTCAATGGAACAACCGCAGCCAGATGCGGCGATGGAATGCCAGCAGGTATCGTCTTATAGGCGACAGATGCATCCACACGAACGAGTAGGCACGCCACTTCTTTCCGTCGGTGCGGTCGAGTGTGTTTCTGCCCTTGCGGTAGAAACCTATCACTGACGCCTTGACATCGCTCATCTTGCAATACTCGTTTCCCAAGTTGCCATCACCACGCAACACTACATTGTCACCTTCAATCTTAATGATACGGTGAAGTACGAAGTGCAGAGGCTCTGTTTCGGCGAGCACTGGGTCGCCCACCTTAGGGTTCAAGGGCTTTGTGAGCAGAGCCTTGTCGCGCCCATCTTCAAGAAACGGTCGCATGCTGTATCCTTTCAGTGGGAGCGTCACCGTGTGTCCCTCGTTTATCATCTTTATGATTTCGGGTATCAGTACGGCATTGCTGAATTGCTTCTCTACTGTTTTGATATCTCCTTGTGGCATACTATTGCGGATTCTCTGTCTGGCAGGCAATGCAGGATGAAAATGCCTGTTGTCTCAACTATTCTTGTTACCGTATTGCAGACGTTGTTGAATATCTCCTTGTCCCACTTCATCGACGAGCATGAGGGCAGCACCGAGGCGAATGCCTCCACAGGTTTCAGCCGTTCAACGCTGTTCTGCTGTGCCCTGTCAATACGCGTTATTGCTCCCAGCGGTGCTTTTACGTTGCGGTAGCATGGTGTTTTGCCGCTCCACGGGCCGCCATAGATATATGGCTTGCCGTCGTCGAGCACCCTGATTATAGGATTATCGTCATTCATCAGGTCACTTCCTGGTATGTATTTCAGCCAGTTGCTCACCTGTGTGCTCTTTCCTGTTCCGCTCTTTGCTATGAAAGCATATCCACAGCCATTGTTCCTCACGAGCGAGGCATGAATGAGGAGTGTCTTTCTGTGGCTTCCGGCAAAGGCAAATATCAGCATGAGGGCGTTGTTCAGTCCGAAGCATCTCATGTTGTAGTTTCCGTTCAGGGCGCATCGGCAGTCGTCAAAGTCTTTGTTTGTCTGCAGCAGGCAACAGTCGGCATCGTTGATATCTTTAATAATATACTGATAGCCTCCGTCCTGCAACTTGTCCACGACGGTGTGTCCGTTGCCGGTATCGAAATTATCTATTCTCGTTTTTCCTTCCCTCACTGGCGGCAGGTCGTCGTCAATGGTAAGATGGAAAAAAAGATCTTTGCCTTCCTCGGCAGTCTTGAATGGTGCGAAGGAAGGCAATAGCAGCATGCTGTTGTGTCTCGACTCCTTGAAGGTTATCTTGACGTTCAGTTCTGCAATATTAAAGAAGTATGACTTGTAATTATCTGTTGTTGGCATGAGTTCTACTTACGTGCAGGAGCCTTGGCTGGCTTCTCTTTTTTATGCTTCTTGGGCTTGGCAGACTCTTCCTGCTGGCTATTGTTCTGCGCGGCCGCTATTGTTTTGAACGTGAACTCCGATTTGTCTATGAGCAGTATGTCTGAGCCGCCTTTTTTCACGTAGCGGGACTTCAACTTATCGTATTTCTTCGCCACGTCTTTCAGGTCCTTACCCGAAATGAATATGCATGTACGCTTGGGGTATCCCTTGCTGGCCAGATGGTCGCGCAACTGATAACTGTAGTTGTCACGGCTCACGATGAAGCCAGTCTTCGACTCCACCCACGCACTGTCGAGTTCCTGTATTTCGGTGAAGAACACCGTGCTGTCGTTGAACGAGGTTGACACTCCGAAAGCGTACATCTTCAGTACCATTTCCTCGCCACCTTTTGCTGTTATACTTACCGTGCTTGCCATGCATAAGATGGCAATGATGATATATATTATTTTCTTCATATCCTTATCCTGACATTTCTTCTTATCAACTGCCGAGGTACGACCTGAGCAACTTGTTCTTGGTGTTGTTGCGGAGCCGCCTGATTGCCTTTTCCTTTATCTGCCTTACACGCTCGCGAGTGAGCCCGTACTTGTCGCCTATCTCCTCGAGAGTCATCTCCGGCTGGTCAATGCCGAAGAAGGCTTCAATAATTTTGCGTTCCCGATCATTCAGCGTCTGCAGGGCGCGCTTTATTTCGTCACGCAGCGACTCTATCACAAGCGAGTTGTCTGCCATCGGAGCATCGTCGTTGGGCAGTATGTCGAGCAGGCTGTTGTCCTCGCCGTCAACGAAAGGAGCATCCACAGAGACATGTCTCGTCTGCACCTTCATGGCATCTTCTATTTTCTCGGCAGGCAGGTCAACGCTCTCTGCAATCTCCACAAGACTCGGGCGTCTCTCGTTCTCCTGCTCGAACTTGCTCTGCATGCGGCTCACCTTGTTCATCGCTCCCACCTGGTTCAGCGGCAGTCTCACAATGCGGCTCTGCTCGGCTATTGCTTGCAGTATGCTCTGGCGAATCCACCACACGGCATACGATATGAACTTGAATCCGCGTGTCTCGTCGAACTTCTCAGCAGCCTTGATGAGCCCCAGGTTGCCCTCGTTGATAAGGTCGGGCAGCGACAGCCCCTGGTTCTGATACTGCTTAGCCACTGAAACTACGAATCTTAGGTTCGCCTTGGTCAGTTTCTCAAGAGCCTTGCGGTCGCCCTTCCTTATGCGCTGGGCCAGTTCTACTTCCTCCTCCACAGAAATCAGTTCTTCATGACCTATTTCCTGTAGATATTTGTCCAACGCTGCACTTTCACGGTTTGTGATAGACTTAGAGATTTTCAGTTGTCTCATCGGTATCGATTTTTTTAGCAGTTGCAAAAATACATACTTTCCGACAAAAAACAAAAGAATATCATATAATTTTATCATTTTTCTCACACGCATGCCTTTTCTCCGCCCTTGTAGCATGTCCTCACGACATTGTTCTGCGCCATTGTATGCCTACTAAGTGCAAAGACTCGAAAACATTAGTGCACACACGTGGGAAATGGCTTTTCGCGAAAACGCAAATAAAGTCCAAGAATCCAAACAGCATCATAAAAAACTCAAAGGAAACATTAGGCATGTTCAAAGGGCACACTTGGCACGCCAAAAGCATACCTTTGACCTCTCCAAAGGGCACATTTGACTCCCCAATAGAGCATCAACGGCAATCCAAGTGATGCTTTCTGTGGAACCTATTAACATGAAGACGTGGTGGAGGCAGGAAAAAACACCGCGCCAATGTCAACGGCTCTTGTTGTTCATATACCACGTGTGAGTGAAGAAGTGGTACATAATCAAGGCTGCCACGACAAAAGCAAGCGCAACAACATAGCCACTGCCAGACTGACCCGTCACAATGCCGAGAGCGGCACCCAGCGCGAGCCCCGACTGCCATGTGAGAAAAAACGTTGATTGTGAAGTGCCCCGCTTGCAGTGAGGGCTCAGCTTGATGAAGAAAAGCAGGAAACGGGTTGCTGAAACGCCTACGCCCACACCTGTAAGCAAGGCGGCAGCAAGCGATGCCACATCAGAGTCTCTGAAAATCATCAGCAGGAGTGCGCCGATTATAAGCACCAGGGCTGAAAGAATCTCGCTTTTCAGTTCGGCATTGGCAAAGACAAATTTCTGCGAAAGCAGAGAAATGAGGAAACCGCCCAGCATGAGCACGAAGAACCTCATGTCTTGATGGTTGACAACCACGATGCCCACCGCAATCATTATCATCATGAAATTAACGAAGAGCCAAATTCCGTTAGTGAGAAAGAAGCGGTCGGTGCTAAAGGCCTTCAAGTTATCCTCGGGAGCGCGGAACGGAAAGTCGGTAAGAATCACAAGCAGCATGGCAAGCAGACCACATGCAGAAGAGACGAGCAAGACTGTCTCTACCCCAAAGCGAGGCGACACAAGTATGGTGACTATCGGCCCCAATGCAAGACCCAAACGACCGAACCATGCAGCAGAATGGTTCGCCTCTGTGCGCTGAAACGACTCGCATACATCTATGATGAGAGTGCCAGAAAGAACCATCTGTGAAAGACCATAGAACATGGAGCCAACTAACTGAATAGCAGCGATAATCAAATATACCGTTGGAGTATCTAATGAAGCGAGCAAGGCAGGATTGAACTTGCATAAATAGTAAAGAGCGAAACTCGCCAAAGAGGTCAAGAAAATGGATATTGCGCACACTATGTTCCTTCGATAGCGCTGTACGAGCATCGAGCATCTAGGACCTAGCAGAAAGACTCCCACGGCATGTATGACGAATAGCAGTGCCACCCTTGATGCACTAAAACCAAAATGCTGTCCCAACCAATAAGGTAATATTGGCAGGAACAAGAACACCGACATCGCCAACAGCAGGTTGGCGAAAGCCAGTGCCCAGAAGCCTCTGTGCCATAGTCGCACATGCACAGGAGTGTTTTGGGTATACATTTTCAAAGGGTCGGAAACAGGGAGAGCAGGTGCTCTCTTTGATTAGTAACTTTCTTGCTCGTTAGGGAAGTCAAGGCTTTTCACATCAGAGACGTACTGTCCGATAGCGTCAGTTATCACCCCGTTAAGGTCAGCGTAGCGGCGTAGGAAACGAGGGCTGAAACCGCGAGTCATGCCCAACATGTCTGCCACCACAAGAATCTGACCGTCAGTTTTGCCGCCAGCACCTATACCGATGGTTGGTATTGTGAGGTTCTTTGTAACCTCTTCGGCCAGCAAAGCGGGCACTTTCTCAAGCACAACCGAGAAGCATCCCACCTCCTGAAGCAAGGCTGCGTCACGACGCAGTTTCTCAGCCTCCTCCTCATCTTTTGCCCTCACGGCGTATGTTCCGAACTTATTGATGCTCTGGGGTGTCAGTCCAAGATGTCCCATAACAGGAATACCAGCATCCAGAATGCCCTTCACGGTGTCTATAATCTCCTCGCCACCTTCGAGTTTCAAGGCATCGCAACCGCTCTCCTTCATTATCTTAACAGCATTCTTCACACCCTCATGACGGTCAACCTGATAAGAGCCGAAAGGCATGTCGCACACCACCAGCGCACGCTTGGCGCCACGAACCACCGAACGGGCATGATAAATCATCTGGTCAACGGTCATTGGCAATGTTGTTGCGTTGCCCGCCATGACATTAGAGGCAGAGTCACCGATGAGAATGCCGTCAATTCCTGCATTGTCAACGATACCAGCCATAGTGTAGTCATAAGATGTAAGCATTGAGATTTTCTCGCCGCGCTGTTTCATTTCGATAAAGCGGTGCGTAGTTACTTTACGCGTGTCGCTTACTAAATATCCTGCCATTTTATTTATTAAATATTGAAATTCGTGTAATCCTTAATTACCACATCTGACAATGGGGCAACATCTTCTTCGCTGTTGGTTGTGGCAAGACCCACAACAGTCATCCCTGCCGAACGCCCCGAACGAAGTCCATTGAAACTGTCTTCAAAAACGACGCAGTCGTCAGGCTGGAGACCGAAACGACGGGCAGCAGTCAGATAGCAGTCGGGAGATGGCTTGCTCTCCCTGAAATCCTCGGAGGTGAGAATGGCATCAAACAACTGTTTGAATTCAGGGCGTTTCCTGTACACCGCCTCCATCTTGGCATTGTTCGAACTTGTGACAACAGCAGTCTTGATACCCCTCTGGCGCAACGATGCAATGAGTTGTTCAAAGCCCGCGATGTAGTCGTAATTCATATTGGCCTCATATTCATAGAGACGTTTTGTGATGGGCTCACGCTCTTTTTCCAGTTCCCCAGAGAAGTGCTTGTCGAAAATCTGAACAAGCGTCTGCCCCTTGATCTTATGCTCAAGACCAGGCTCTTCAGGATGGTATCTGCGGCACTCGCCACCCCAGAACACAGTGTACTGTGGCTCGGTGTCAAACACCACACCATCCAAATCGAATAACGCTGCCTTATATGCTTTGTCCATGAATGCTATTTCAGTTTCGGGGTGCAAAATTAATCATTTCCTTGATTATGGCGAAATATAAATACAAAAAAGTGGAATTTTAGGCGTGGAATATGCTCATTTAATGAAAAATTCGTAACTTTGCAGCCATAAGTAAGGGCAAATAACAAAAAGGAATAATGAATCGCAAGATATCAAAAACGTTCTTTGCTGCCGTCATGGGATTGGCAATGGCCGGCAGTACGGCCTCGTGCGACCACCTCTCCAGCGAAGGGGGCAACGATGTGGCATTATTCGACGCCGACTCGGTGAAGAAGGAAATCACGGTGAACCTCACCTCCGACTCCATCTCGCCCACGTGCACCCTGCACATGAACATCATGTACTCTAAGTCGGACAGTCTGAAGGAGGCCAACTCGAGGCTGATTAGTTCGGGCATTATCACTCCCGACTATTTCTCTATTGGCGGAGGCATGACAGACATCCCGATGGCAGTAGATTCGTTTGTGCGCAGATATGTAGCAGAATACCAGCGCGATTACAGAAGCCTCTATGAGGTGGACAAGAAGAATTTCGACAGTTACAACATCGTTTACGATGTGAACACATCTATAAAGCAAGGGCGTAAGGGAATTGTGATTTACACGGCAGAGGCAACCTACAGCAGCGGTGCTCTACACGAGACGCAGACACTGGTGGCAAGAAACATCGACATGGACAAGAAGGCAGTGCTCACGCTTGACGATGTCCTGGTAAGTGGTTCGGAGAAGTTCGTTACAGAACTCATCGTAAAACAACTATGCAGCCAGTATGACACCGAAGACATAAAGCAACTGAACGAAAAGTCGATATTCAGCGGCATTGACCCCTACCCTTCCACAAACTTCATGCTTGAGCCAGACGGCGTGACATTCATATACAATGCAGACGAGATAGCCACCCACGACGTGGGAAGGATTCTCGTAAAAATAGATTATTCTGACATCAACCCCTACCTGAAGGAAAGGATATAAGCAAAACGCTAAAGAAGAATGGAACTAATAAAGAAATATTTCGGAAGCCAGTTCGACGAGCAACAGATGGAGCAGTTCGCTGCTTTAGACGCGCTGTACAGAGACTGGAACTCTAAGATAAACGTAATTTCAAGAAAAGACATAGACATGCTCTATGAGCATCATGTGCTGCACTCGCTCGCCATAGCCAAGGCTATCAATTTCAGAGACGACACCAGCATCCTCGACTTCGGTACAGGCGGTGGATTCCCTGGCATCCCGCTTGCCATTGCCTTCCCCAAGTGCCACTTCACCATGATTGACGGCACGGGAAAGAAGATAAGGGTGGCTCAAGAGATAGCAAACTCCATCGGACTTAAGAATGTTGAGATAGTGCAACGAAGAGGAGAAGAGGAGAAAGGACACTACCAGTTCGTGGTGAGCCGTGCCGTAATGCCGCTGCCCGACCTTATGAAGATAGTGAGGAAGAACATTGGAGGCAAGCAGACAAACCCACTACCCAACGGTGTGATAGTGCTGAAAGGTGGAAACATAGAGGGAGAGACACAGCCATTCAGAAGACTGATTGAGACATGGGAGATAAGCAACTTCTTCAGCGAGGAATGGTTCAAGGAGAAGCATGTCATCTATCTGCCAGCGTGATTGGGAATACATTAATTATTACATAAACAAAATACATTTATGCTGAACATTCAGAAGTATGTTTGCAACCCGTTTCAAGAGAACACTTACATCGTAAGCGACGAAACAGGCGAATGCGTAATAATAGACTGTGGCGCATACTACGACAACGAGCGTATGGAAGTGGCAGAATATATCATGAACAACGGTCTGACTCCCGTGAAACTAATATGCACACACGGCCATTTTGACCATTGCATGGGTAACGACTTCGCATACGAACAATACGGACTGAAGGCCGAAGTGAGCGGCAAAGACGAGTACCTGATGAACTCAATGCCACAACAAGCAATGGCATTCCTCGGAATAGAGTATGAGCGCGACGTGCCACCCGTTGGGAAATATCTCACGAAGGACGACATCGTGACATTCGGAAATCATCAGTTCGTCATTCTCGAAACGCCAGGACATACACCAGGAAGCATCACCTTCTACTGCGAAGAGGAGAAAGTGGCATTCACTGGCGACACACTTTTCCAAATGAGCATCGGCAGAACCGACTTTGAAGGCGGCTCATACACCGACATGAAGAACAGTCTTCTGAACGTAATTGCAAAGTTGCCTGCCGACACCGTGGTTTACAGCGGTCATGGCGGTAAAACAACCATCGGCAACGAACTGGCAATGAATCCTTATCTGAGATAAATGGAGAAAGTGATTCTCGGCATCGACCCAGGCACCAACGTAATGGGATATGGCATCATCAAGGTGGAGAACCGAACCGCCAAGATGGTGGCAATGGGAGTTATAGACATGCGCAAGGAGAGCGATCCCTACCTCCGTCTGGGAAAGATTTTCGAGCGTGTGACAGGCATCATCGACGAGTTCTTGCCCGATGAGATGGCCATCGAGGCACCCTTCTTTGGAAAGAACGTGCAGTCGATGCTGAAACTGGGACGGGCACAGGGAGTTGCCATCGCAGCAGCAATACACCATAGCGTGCCCATTCATGAGTATGCGCCGATGAAGATAAAACTGGCACTGACAGGTAACGGCAACGCCTCGAAAGAGCAAGTGGCGGGAATGTTGCAGAAACTGCTGAAACTTGACAAGGAGGAGATGCCGAAGTTCATGGATGCCACCGATGCTCTTGCAGCAGCCTACTGCCACTTCATGCAGATGTCACGGCCTGAGACAGATGCCAAGCACTATAGCAGTTGGAAGGATTTCGCGATAAAGAATCAAAGCAGAATTAAGAATTAGAAATGAAGAGTTAGGAATGAAGAGTTATCGCAATGACGATTATGATTATTTGCATCGCAGCGAGAATAAATCGTAATTCAACATTCCCAATTAATATTAGATGAAAAAGGTAATTAATATTGTCAACGGCATAACACGAAACCCAGCATGGAACATGGCTGAGCCTGTAAATTTCACCCTTTTCGAGGGCGAGCAGGTGGCTGTTGTGGGACCTAACGGAGCAGGGAAATCGATGTTCATAGACATCGTGACATCGCGCCATCATCTCATCGGGAACGGTGTGGAGTACGACTTCGCTCCATGCAACCATGACCTGAATAGCGACAACATAAAATACATCACCTTCCGCGACTCTTATGGGACAGAGAACGACCGCACTTATTTCCTTCAGCAACGATGGAACCAGATGGAGATTTCTGATGATGCTCCACGTGTTAGCGATGCTCTATGTGAGGCGTACAACATGTCTGGTGCCGACACGCCAGAGAGACGCGACTTTAGAGAGAAGATTTACAAGTTGTTTGGCATTGAATCACTCTTGGGCAAATTGCTGCTGATGCTTTCAAGCGGCGAGATGAGGAAACTGCAACTCGTGAAGACTCTCTTGGCTGAACCGAAAGTGTTGATAATGGACAATCCGTTCATCGGTCTTGATGCCAACACCCGCGAGCAACTCAGGCAACTGCTGGAAACCATAACGAACGAACTAAGGCTGCAAACCATTCTCGTCCTTTCAAAGACAAACGACATTCCCGACTATATCACACATGTGGTGGAAGTGAAGGACATGAAAGTGGGCTGCAAGATGACCCTCGACGAATATCGCACCCGTCAGAAATCAGTATGCATCAACGGACTAAGTGACGAGAAGAGAAAACGCATTCTTAACCTTGAATATAACGGCGACTATGCCGAGAATTGCGACGAAGTAGTAAGAATGAACAACGTGAGCATAAGATATGGCAACCACGTCATTCTCGACACACTCAACTGGACGGTTCACAAAGGAGAAAAATGGGCTCTGAGCGGTGAGAACGGGGCAGGCAAAAGCACCTTGCTCTCGCTCATCTGCGCCGATAATCCACAAAGTTACGCCTGCGACATCACACTCTTCGGAAAGGAGAGAGGTACGGGAGAGAGCATCTGGGACATAAAGAAGCACATAGGATATGTATCACCTGAGATGCACAGAGCATACAACAAAGACCTGCCAGCAATAAGGATTGTGGCTAGCGGACTGATGGACTCGATTGGGCTCTATGCAAAACCTGATGAAAAAGACTACGAGAAATGTCGTTTCTGGATGAACATCTTCGGACTTGACAATATGGAGGAGCGCACGTTTCTGAAACTGTCGTCGGGCGAGCAACGCTTGGTGCTGCTGGCACGCGCCTTCGTTAAAGACCCCGACTTGCTGATACTTGACGAGCCCCTGCATGGACTTGACGATGCTAACCGGAAATTGGTTAAGGACATCATAAACACCTTCGTCATGCGCAAAGACAAAACGATGATTATGGTGACACACTATAAAGAGGAACTGCCCTCGTGCATCGACAATAGTATCATGCTTCATAAGCCAAGCCAGGCAGTTAAAAAAGATTAATTAAGATAGCAAATATTAAACAATATCAGAATAATAACGTTAAACAAAAGAATAAACTTTATTTTTATAACATGAAAAGATTATTTATCGCAATGGCGCTCACATGCGCAGCGTTTATCGGTGCTAACGCACAGGAAGTTTATCAGGCAGCCCTTAACATGGCACGCGAGACAGCAGAGGACGAGACCAAGCCTATCGACCTGCGCAAGATTGCAACATTCAAGTACGACGAGTTGTGCTACACCGCTCAGCGCACTCTTGAGCAGATGCCAGACAAGAAAGCCGAACTCGATGACCAGGCTCTTGCATTGTACGAATTTCTCGACCTGTTCCTCTCAAACTATGAGCAGGCAAAGAAGAGTCAGCAGAAGAAAATCATGCAGGACTTCAAGCAGTTTTGCATCGACAATCCTCGTTATGACGACAACGACACCACTCTTACAGAGGCATACTATAACGAGAACTACATCACTCAGTTCAACCTTAACACCGACTGGGTGAAAGCACTTGAAACGGCTCGTACAAAGTACAAGAAATAAGGTTCTATCTAAACAAAACCTACTATCCATCCGCAATACCGCATAGGTGTTGCGGATTTTTTGTAGCCTCTCCCCCAGCCCCTCCCCCGTATGGAGGGGAGTAGAAAAACACGGACTAATATCATATTAATTGTAGGGGCGTACCTCCGTGTGCGCCCGCATGCATGCCTCATGTTGGTGTTATTACGGGCGCACACAGGGGTACGCCCCTACAATCAGATTGTGTTCATTGTGATTCTTATTTCCTCAAAGTAGGGAGATCCAAACAGGGAGATTGTTCCTTCTTCTTTTTGGCACAGATTACAAGAAAAACACGGACTATCAATTATCAATTTAAATTAAACAAAATGACTGCACGCCCGAAGGCATGCAGCCACTTATTGTTATCTACCCTCCCCCTCTGGGAAGATGGCAGGGAGTGAGGCTTTTACTCCTCTCCAAGAGGAACAGCCACGTAGTCGATTTTTCCTGAAGGCTGGATTCCCTTGATGTAGAGAACCTGGTCCTTGCTCTGGGATGCTTCCTTAACAACAGCCTGAAGGTCGCTTATAGACTTCATCGGTTTATTGTTAACATTGAGAATAACGAATCCCTTGTTTACGCGTCCCTTCATGGCACCGCCTGTAACATTGGTAACCTTAAGACCGTAGTTTATCTCGAGTTGGCGCTTCTCCTGCTCGTTAACCTCGCGGAAGTTGGCACCGAGAACATCCATATCGCCCTCCTTCATTATCTTGGTATTGCCCTGAGTGTTCTTCAGAGTGACGGTAGCGGTCTTCTTATTCTTCTTGTGCAGATAGGTTATCTGTACCTTATCGCCTGGACGTTTGTTAGCAAGATACTCCTGCAGTTCAGCCATCTTGGTCACCTTCTTGCCATCAATGTTGGTGATTACATCACCCTTCTCGAGACCAGCGGCAGCACCAGCACCGTCTTCGTCAACCTCGGCAATATAAATACCCTCATTAGTACCAAGGTCAACCTCATTGCCCTGCGACTTCTGAGCGTCGATATAGTTGTGAGCATCCTGACCGCGAATACCGATAACGGCACGCTGAACAGTTCCATACTTCTTCAGGTCGTCAACTACCTTATTCATAATAGTGGTAGGGATGGCGAAACCATAACCGCTGTAACTTCCAGTCTGAGAATAAAGCATTGCATTGATACCAACGAGTTCACCACTGGTGTTCACAAGTGCACCTCCCGAGTTTCCTGCATTGATGGCAGCATCGGTCTGAATGAAACTTTCCACGCCGTTAGCACCGAGCGAACGAGCCTTGGCGCTCACGATACCTGCGGTAACAGTAGAGTTCAGGTTGAATGGGTTGCCGACTGCAAGTACCCACTCGCCTACCTTCAACTTGTCTGAGTCGCCAATTGGCAGAGTAGGCAGATTCTTGCCGTCAACCTTTATCAAGGCGAGGTCGGTAGTCTCGTCAGTACCTATGATACGTGCCGAAAACTCGCGGTTGTCGTTAAGGGTCACTGTCAGTTCGTCAGCACCATTCACAACGTGATTGTTTGTAACGATATATCCGTCAGCAGAAATGATAACACCCGAACCACTTGCCTCTCTCTTAGGTGTCTGCACCTGACGACGCTGCTTGCCACCCTGTCCGCCAGGATTGCCGAAGAACCCGAACGGGTCGAAGAAATCGCCAAAAGGATTAGACTCCACTTCCACCTCCTGCACTTTGCTATTCTGCAAATACTTGATATGCACCACGGCAGGCAAAGCCTTTTCGGCTGCATAAGTGAGGTCAACAGGCTGACCAGCAACCGGTGCGGCCTGAGAAGATGTGGAGGCAGCATTTGCCTTGATGAACGCTCCGGCAGAAAATGCCAAAGCAACTACTACACCTGTGTAGAGAAGAATGTTCTGAAACTTTTTCATTGTCATTTTCATTTTATATAAATTTAGAAATTACCAATTATGTTGTTGCAAATATATATGCAAAAAGTGTGTCATCTGCCATTTTGTCTGAACTTTTGTCCTCTTTTAACAATAAAAACTCAGGTTTAACGGCATTTTGCTAACAAAACGTCAAAGTTGAAAAAATGAAAAAGCAAAAAAGAGTTCAGAATGTTAAAAGAGAAAGAGACAATTGTTAAACATAAGAAGAAGTAAAAAGAAAGAGGAGTCAGATACTCCTCTTTCTTGTGATTCCGTGGGGGTTCGCGCTCGGCTCCATAGGAGACGCTTTCAAAGCGAAGCGTAGAAAGAACCCTTGGGTGAGAATTCCATTAGGATATAAAAAGAAAGAGGAGTCAGATACTCCTCTTTCTTGTGATTCCGTTGGGGTTCGAACCCAAGACCCACAGCTTAGAAGGCTGTTGCTCTAATCCAACTGAGCTACGGAACCATCATAAATCGTGTGCAAAGGTAGGCATTTTTATGTGCACAACCAAATTTTCTGATAAAAATATATCGTTTTTTATGTGTTTCCACAGACCGATCTATTCACGAGGCCTCCTGCACAATACGAATATGGGCTATATGGATAGTACTTCTCCGCCAGCGGGTCAACGCTCGTCCACACGGGCACACCAGTAACATCATACCATCGGGCACCGAAGTCGTACATGTTCAGGCCGTTCAACCTGTCAAGTTCCTTGCCCGTGAAGCGGTAAGGGTGCTGGAAGTCATTGGCCATCTGGGCAGGGGCCTGCATCCTCATTTCACTGCCAAAGGGATAGTAGTTGATGGTTTCCCTGACCGTATTGTCGCTGCCTACAACCTTCCTCGTACTGCCGAGGTGGTCGGTGACATAGTAGTTCCAACCAGTCGGACTGCCGTTGTCGTCCAAATCCACATAGCCGCCGTCGAACAGCCACATCAGCGGCTTGCCGCCGCGCAGGATCAGGCCGTCAACGTACAGGTCCATGGATGAAATGCGCCTGTTGCCTCCGTTCCCATTGGGAACGTATGCAACATGCTGGCTTGACAGTTTCACTCCATCTGGAGTGTAGTCGTTGGTAATATACCTCTTCTTTGCATTCATGGCTATCTTTTGGGGATGATGCCCGTAGTCGTATGTAATGCCAGTGATGCCCCTGTTCTTATCTTGTGTGAACGAGGGACGGTCCCCTGTTCACCGTCCCCTGTTCACATGTTGAAAACATAGTAACTGTGATTTCAATATTGCTTTTACGAGTAATTCTGTAATACCATTTTTCCTGAGTTTGCTGAAATCTTTGATTCTACGATAGCATTCATACCAATGGTTTTCTTCAATGTCATAGAGGTTAAGATGAATCCAATCTTTCTTAATATCTATAAGAAATCCCGTAGATTCTATATACTCGTTTTCGGTTTCATCAGAAATTAAGGAAACAATAGTTCCTTTTTCTTTTGCGTCAAGAAGTATAGATTTCAACTTATTAGAATCGCTTATTATGATAATATCTTCCTTTGCGTTCTTTGATATCTCATTTGTATAAAGCAACCCAATCCTATCTAAATATGAACCACCACACCCGAAGGTCACAATATCTTTAATATCGTATTCTTCTTGACCACATTCTATGCCATCATCATTAATTTTTCTAAAGCATATTCTATCATTTTTTATTGATTCGACATAACCAACTACTGCCTCTTCGGTTTTAATATCTGTCGAGTTTTGCACATCAACAAGTATCTTTTTATTCATAGTTCTATGGAAAAAATCACTACGAATGTCAGTTGATTCTATGTGATATTTAGCGATTTCTATGCGATTTTCGTATAGATAAGGGTATATATTCAATTCTGGCTTGTAAACACAGATTTTCTCAATTGTGTCTATCGGGAAACATATAATACCATTATCAATATTATAATATGGATTAAATGAGCGTAGAATAATAGTATTCTCATTATATCCTATAAGATATGCATAAAATTCGTCTTTTACAATAGTATGATATAATGCTGGAATTTCATTTTCCCATAAGTAATGCAAATGTTCGCTAACTTTACTTCCAGTGATAGTTCCCTCTTTTTTTGTCGTGAACTTATCCTTGTTGTTGATTACCTTTGTGAGATAATCAGTATTTGCACTATTTGTGTCAAAACTGACAATATCTGAAGATCCAACTTGTATAATTTTATTTTCTTCGCCCTTGTCGTCATAAGCCAAAAAATCCAATAGATTATCTTTATATTTTATAATCTTTCCATAGTAAATATTGTCGTAAGAATCATTAATTGTACGTAACCCGACAATTACATCCTTTGATAATGCTTTTATAATTTCTTTCATACTATTTCTATTATTTAGTTAATGACCTTCCCCTTATTTCTATGTTCATCAGCTTTTTTCCTTTTGTTGTTTTGTGACTTGAAGTTCGGTTTTGGACCTCCTCCATGTGTTTGGCCATGCATATGTCTGCCTTCTGTTTTTTTCTTACTTCCAGTACTTTGTTTCTTGGGGGTATGTGCCTTCTGAGAAACATCACTTGGTTTAATGGAATCTGTTTTTTTTTATACTTTCGTGTACGTCAAGTGCAACCCCAGCACCATATGTCACAAAACCAGCTTTGAAAGTGGCGACTCCAGCAGAAATAAGTTGTCCTCCACCAGCCACAGTGCCACCTCCCGATGTAACAATTGAATATGCAGTTCCTGCGGCAACCATTAGTGCTCCTCCTGCCATTATTAAGATTCCAGTTCTTTTAAAATTTTCGCCTCCATTAGCTCGCATAGATTCTTTTCCATCAGGATCTATATACATCACAGGATTATTCCCACAATACACATACGGACTAACATTATAGTATTTCTCCGCCAGCGGATCAACACTCGTCCACATCGGTACACCTGCCACGTCATACCACCGGGCGCCGAAGTCATACATGTTCAGGCCGTTCAACCTGTCCAGTTCCTTGCCCGTGAATCGGTAAGGATGCTGGAAGTCGCCTGTCATCTGAGAAGGGTCCTGCATCCTCATTTCACTGCCGAAGGGATAGTAACTGATTGTTTCCCTGATACTGTCATTGCAGTCAACCACCTTCCTCGTACTGCCGAGGTGGTCGGTGACATAGTAGTTCCAACCTGTCGGGGCTCCGTTGTCGTCCAGATCCACATAGCCTCCGTCGAACAGCCACATCAGCGGCTTGCCGTCACGCAGGATCAGGCCGTCAACATACATATCGGTAGTGGTCTTCTTTATATAGCCTGACACTTTGGGAAAGGACATCACATGCCTGCTTGACAGTTTCCTGCCGTCTGGTGTGTAATCGTTGGTGATATTACGCGGTCCTTTGCTCATGTTGTGGGACTTATAAGATAAGTTATTTGATTATTTCATGCAAAGATATGCGAATTATATGATATAACCAAGGAGTATCGTGAAAAATAAGGAATAAACAATTCATTTAGGCCCCGCATGTGTAGAAAGGACGCACAAAAAAGGAAGTCCTTTTGAGACTTCCTTGCGGTGCGTACGGGACTCGCGCTCGGCTCTGCCGCTTTCATAGCGAAGCGGAGAAAGAACCCTGACCGGAGAGGTCACGAGGTGAGAAACAAGGACGCACAAAAAAGGAAGTCCTTCTGAGACTTCCTTGCGGTGCGTACGGGACTCGAACCCGTGACCTCCTGCGTGACAGGCAGGCATTCTAACCAGGCTGAACTAACGCACCAGCGTTAAATTCACATTCAGAAACAAGTTGTTGCATAGTTTGCGGTGCGTACGGGACTCGAACCCGTGACCTCCTGCGTGACAGGCAGGCATTCTAACCAGGCTGAACTAACGCACCATGCATTATGCCCTTTTCTGATTGCGGGTGCAAAGGTAGAGTTTTTTTTTGTATCTACCAAAACAATCATGCTATTTTTTTATTTTTTTTTGCAACAATATAGCATCACTATATCCTGTGTCTGAACGGAGCCATTGATTTAAAGTGGCTGTTTGTTGATACCCCAACGATTTAAACAGGCGCAACGAATGCTCGTTCACGGCAGAAACTATGGCATACAGTTGGTATATGCCCAGCACCGCTGCGGCATAGCGATGCAACTCCTCGAGTGCTTCATGGGCATATCCGTGATTACGGAATGGCGTTTTCACGACTATTCCCACCTCTGCCCTATTGTGGCGTGGGTCATAATTGCACAGGTCAACGATGCCTGCCACCTTCTTATCTTCTGTCTCGATAATCAAGCGCAGTTGTTTGTCGGCATAGATGTCGTTGGCAGTATTGGCAATATACTCATGCAAGGCGAAACGCGAATACGGCACATTAGTCAGACCGACATCCCACAGGCGGCTGTCGTTCTCTATCTGGTAGAGGTCGTCAAGGTCTTCCGGCTCCAGTGCTCTCAGTTTTACGCGTTCCTGTTTCATACCAGCACCTCCTTATTGGTTATAATCTTATTGTTTCTAATGTCGAAAGTGCCGATACTGAGATTCTTGAGCGGATTGGAACTGAATATTCTCAATATGTCTTCGTAAGAATAAGCGTCAATGTCATATACGACATAGGTGGGAGTGTTAATGTCGCACACCTCTTTCAGGGCATTATGGCCGTCGGGCATGGTGTTGCTGTCGGCTGTGAAGAACCTTGCATTAAGTCCCATCTTCCTTGATATGCGTCTGCAGTTCTTTATTGCACATTCCCTGCCGATGAACACATAGTCGGGATAACGGTCGTGCGACTTGTAGAATCCCAGTGCCTTGCGCATCCTGCCCCATGCCAATGCCAGCGCAGCCACCGATGCCTTGAAGATGATTGCTGTCTTTATAGGAATGCTGAGAAGCCACGACATGTTGCCGAAGTGTTTGCGGAAGAATATGAACATTGCCTCATAGAACACGTGTACATAGCGGAAACTGCTCTTCTGCGTGCTCTCCCCCTTGTAATGAAGAATGTTTGCAGGATAATACCAGTTATGGAAGCCTGCCTTAAGCAGCCTATAACTGAGGTCTATGTCCTCGCCATACATGAAGAAGTCTTCATCGAGCAGCCCCACCTTGTCGAGCGACGCACGGCGCATCAGGCAGAAGGCACCGCTCACAATCTCTATCTCAACAGGTTTGTCCCACGGAAGATAGTTCATGTAGTACTTTCCGAAGCGTGTACTCTTTGGGAAACGCTTGCAGAGACCGCACATCTTATAGAACGATGTCATCGGCGTGGGCAAGCCGCGCCGGCTCTCCAGTGCCACCTTGCCATTGCTGTCTATCATACGCACGCCTAACGCACCGGCATCATCGTGCTGGTCCATGAAGTTCAGACATTCGGAAATCACTCCCTCACCCACAAAAGTATCAGGGTTTATAAGCAGGACATACTCGCTTTCCGACTGTTTAATAGCTATGTTGTTGGCACGGGCGAAGCCTAAGTTGTGGTTGCTTGCAACGACATTCACATCGGGGAACGACCGCGAGAGAGCCTCCACGGTATCGTCTTTCGAGTGATTATCCACAACATATATCTCTGCCTCTATGCCTTTAAGGGCACGATGAAGACTGTTAAGGCATTGCTCTACGTAATGTCTTACATTATAACTTACTATGATTACCGTAAGTTTCATTCTTCTATTGCTGTTTCACTTTTCATTCGCGACTCCGAGGGATAGATGAAGACCATTGAGATGAGCACAATGATAGCCATGTATCCGAATGCCACGTTCATATATATATAATATAATAAGGTGTTGCCTATGAGCAGCGTTGCCAGCAGAGCAAGACGTATGAGCGCCCATTTCATGTAGTGACCGTTCTTGATGTCTGTGCGTATCTTCTTGAAACGGAACATGCGCACGGCAAGCGGAATGCTGCAAATGGTGAGCAACTCCACTGCTGTGGCCACAGCAAACTGCACGCTCACCTCATCGGCAAGCGCACCCGGCAACAGCACGTCAGTCTCAAACAGCAAGACCAGCAATAAAGAGACCGCTACCGCCAACCAAAACAAAACTTTCAATCTGTTATTCATAATTTATCGTAAGGCACTCTGTTAAGTATGCTCCGCCCAAGAGTTATCTCGTCGGTATATTCAAGTTCGTTGCCGACACTGATTCCACGCGCTATCACGCTTTGCCTAACATCGTAAGGAGCCAGTTTCCTGAAGATATAAAAGGCGGTGGTGTCGCCCTCCATCGTACTGCTCAGAGCCATTATCACTTCCGAAACGCCACCCTCTGCCACTCTCTTCACCAGCGAGTCAACCTCAATGTCGCTCGGACCAATGCCGTCGATGGGCGATATGATGCCGCCGAGCACATGGTACAGGCCATGATACTGCTGGGTGTTCTCTATCGCCATAACATCCTGAATGTTCTCTACGACGCAAATGGTGGTGCTGTCCCTGCGGTGGTCGGAACATATCGGGCACACATCGCTGTCGCTTATATTATGACATATTTTGCAATGGCGCACCTCATGCTTCAACTTGCTTAGGGCAGCCGTCAGTTCGTCAACCACACCGTCCTCCTGCCTCAGCAAGTGCAGCACAAGCCTCAAGGCAGTCTTCCTGCCTATGCCTGGCAGTTTAGACACTTCGCCGACCGCCTTCTCGAGCAGCAATGATGGATATGGTTGAGTCATCAGAACTTTTTTTCGGCTGCAAAGATACTAAATATTTATTACTATAGATTAAGAAATAAGAATTAATTTAGTACCTTTGCAGCAAAAACATATGAAAATAACGAAATCGGAATTCAGCATCAGCAGCGCCACGGTGAGCCAGTGCCCCAAGGACACCAAGCCCGAATATGCCTTCATAGGCAGGAGCAACGTGGGCAAGTCGAGCCTTATAAACATGCTCTGCAACCATAAAGGATTGGCCAAGACATCGGCAACACCGGGAAAGACACTGCTCATAAACCATTTCATCATCAACAACGAGTGGTATCTGGTTGACCTCCCAGGCTATGGCTTCGCCAAACGTTCCAAGACACAGCGCGACAAACTGGAGCAGATGATATCGTCGTACATCCTGCAGCGCCGCCAACTCACAAACGTCTTTGTGCTTGTTGACATCAGGCACGACCCGCAGCAGATAGACCGCGAGTTTATCGACTGGCTGGGAAAGAGCGGGATACCCTTTGCCATAATATTCACCAAGGCAGACAAACTGGCGCCAAGCAAGATGAAGCAGCAGGCAGAGGCTTACATGTCGAAACTTGAAGACACATGGGAGATACTGCCGCCCTACTTCATCTCAAGTGCAGAGAAAGCATACGGGCGTGACGAGATTCTCGACTATATAGACCAGATAAACAAAGAAGTGGCAGGATAGCATGAACCCATAGCATGAACCCATATCTTGACATACAGAACCTTACGAAGTCATTCGGAGAACTATTGCTCTTCGAAAACCTCAACATGAGCATTGGCGAGGGGCAGCGTGTGGGTCTTATAGCCAAGAACGGCACAGGCAAGAGCACTCTGCTATCTATTATCAACGGCAACGAGGGCTATGACAGCGGCGACATCATCTTCAGAAAAGGTCTCCGCGTGGGCTATCTCAAACAGTCGCCTTACTTCAACCCCGACGAGAGCGTTCTTGACGCATGCTTCCGCACAACGATAAAGGACGATGACGACAGAGCCGAGCGAGAGGAGAAAATGCTGAAAGCAAAGCAAATCCTCACAAAACTGAAGATAAGAAACCTCGAACAGCCGATGCGCGAACTGAGTGGAGGGCAACAGAAACGCGTGGCTCTCGCCAATGTTCTCATCACAGAGCCTGACCTCCTGATACTTGACGAGCCCACAAACCACCTCGACCTTGAGATGATAGAATGGCTCGAGGGATTTCTCAGCCGCGGAAACAAGACTCTGCTCATGGTAACCCACGACCGTTTCTTCCTCGACCGCGTGTGCAATATCATCATGGAACTCGACGACCAGACGATATATACATATCGCGGCAACTACAGTTACTATCTTGAGAAACGGCAGGAGCGCATAGACAACCGACGGGCGGAAATAGCAAGAGCCAACAACCTGTACCGCCGAGAACTGGAATGGATGAGAAGACAGCCGCAGGCACGAGGCCATAAGGCACGCTATCGCGAAGATGCCTTTGCCGACCTTGAGCGCGTGGCTAAGCAACGCATCGAGGAAAGGCAGATGAGATTGCGCCGCAGCAACGTTTACATCGGCAGCAAGATTTTCGAGTGCCAGTATGTCTCGAAGGCTTTTGGCAATGGAGAACAGCACTCGGTAACCATTCTGAAAGACTTCTACTACAACTTCGCCCGCTACGAAAAGATGGGCATCGTCGGCAACAACGGAACAGGCAAGAGCACCTTCATAAAACTGCTGCTTGGCATAGAGAAGCCCGACAGCGGCAAGTTCGACATCGGCGAGACCGTGCGCTTCGGCTATTTCTCGCAAGAGGGACTGCAGTTCAACGAAGAGCAGAAAGTGATTGATGTGGTGAGAGACATTGCCGAATATATCGACCTGGGCAGCGGGCGCCATCTAACGGCATCGCAGTTCCTGCAGCACTTCCTCTTCACCCCCGAGCAACAGCACAACTATGTATATAAACTCTCTGGAGGAGAGCGACGTAAACTGTATCTATGCACCGTGCTGATGCGCAACCCCAACTTCCTCGTGCTCGACGAGCCTACAAACGACCTTGACATACAGACGCTGCAGATACTCGAGGAATATCTGCAAGATTTCGCCGGGTGCGTAATAGTGGTGAGCCACGACCGCTACTTCATGGACAAGGTGGTTGACCACCTGCTCGTGTTCAGGGGCGAAGGCGAGATAAAAGACTTCCCTGGCAACTACACCCAGTACCGCCAGTGGTTGGCCCTGCAAAGCAAGGATGAGGAAAAGAGCGAGAAGAAAAAGAACACACAAAAACCATCGGCTACCACAGAGCGCGAGCAAAACGCTCGTCCACGCCGCCTTTCGTTCAAGGAACAGCGCGAGATGCAGCAACTGGAGAAGGACATCGAGGCTCTGGAGGCAGAGCAGCGCATGCTGGAAGAGCAACTATGCAGCGGAAAACTGAGCGTGGAGGAACTTACAGAAAAGAGCATACGCCTGCCTAAACTTAAAGAAGAACTCGACGAGAAGAGTTTCAGATGGCTCGAACTCTCTGAGATAGGGAAATAAGTTGCACTTTAACACTTGAGGATACTCTGCATAAGCCTCCTGAACTCCTCAGGTGTGCCTCCTGAACTCCTCAGGTGTGCCTCCTGACCTCCTCACTTGTGCTTCCTGGCATCCTCACTTGTATACATCTGACACTCCCAAAAGGCACCTTTGAGAGTGCAAAAGGACATCTTTCGCAACATCAAAGGATAACTCTGCGCGAGTACGGTTTGTTAAAAATCACTAAAACAAGCCCCTGCCAATAACAAAAGACATCGATGAATGCAGATTTCGGAAAAAAGTTTGTACCTTTGCAGCGTTTTTAGAAAACACTCCCTTGTTTCCATTCGAGAAACATACAATCAATCTAAATTTTGCATATATCATTTTACGTATGTACACAATAGACGAATTATCATCTAAAGATATTTCCGAACTGGTAAATATCGCAAAAGAATTTGGTGTTGACTCTCCAGAAGGAGCAGATCAGCAGAGCCTTATCTATGCCATTCTGGACAAGCAGGCTGTAGTAGAAAGTGAGAAAAATCCACTTGGAACAAAACGCCGCAGAACACGCATCCAGAAGAAAGATACGGACAGGGTTTACTCTGTGAACGGCAAAGACGGCGAGAATTTCGACACAAAAAAGCAAAAGGCTGCCGAACCACAACAACTCTTCAAGGATATTCCCGAGCAACCAGCAGTGCCAGAAGTGCCTGCAGAGCCAGAGACTGCAACTGACGAGCCTGTAAAGGTTCCGAAAAAACGAGGCAGAAAGTCGAAGGCAGAACTTGCCGCTATGGAGGCTGAGGCAAAGGCTCTGGAAGAGCAGAAGCAAAAGGAAGAGGAGGCTGCGGCAGAGAATGCGGAGAAGGCAGCAGACATCGAGGAAACCGCTCCCGCAGAGAACAGCAGCGAGGACTTCATTCCCGAAGAGGAATATGCCGCAAACAACTCTGACGAGCAGAACGAAGAGGAAACCAACCTCATACAGCAACTGCAGGCAAAGGTGAATGCACATAACGAAGGCGAGGACGTGAGGCGCGACGTACTGGAAGACAGTGTATGGGAAGGCGACCCCGGCGACGGCACAGACTTCATCATATCTATCGACCTGCCCATCGAGGACCAGTCGGCAATGCCGATGTACGACATGTTCGACAACCCCACCACGCCAATAATGCCTTCCGTACAGCCAATGGCACAAGCACAGAGCGAGACAATCAGCGAGGAGGAATACGACTTTGCCGACATCATCAAGGCAAACGGCGTGCTCGAGATAATGCCCGACGGCTATGGCTTCATACGCTCAAGCGACTACAACTACCTTTCTTCTCCCGATGATGTTTACGTATCGCAGGCACAGGTGAAACGCTACGGACTGAAGACCGGCGACGTGCTGCAGTGCAATGTGCGTCCGCCACGCGAGGGAGAGAAATACTTCCCGCTGACAAGCATCGACAAAATCAACGGCAGAGAGCCGGCAGAGGTGAGAGACCGCGTGGCTTTCGAGCATCTCACACCACTCTTCCCCGATGAGAAATACGACCTCTGCGGCGACCCGAAGACAACAAATCTCAGCACACGTATCGTTGACCTCTTCGCCCCCATTGGCAAGGGACAGCGCGCGCTGATAGTGGCACAGCCGAAGACAGGTAAGACCATTCTTATGAAGGACATCGCCAACGCCATCGCAGCCAACCATCCTGAGGCTTATCTGATGATGCTGCTCATCGACGAGCGTCCCGAGGAGGTTACCGACATGGCACGCACCGTCAATGCAGAGGTGATTGCCTCTACCTTCGACGAACCCGCCGAGCGCCATGTCAAGATTGCAGGCATCGTGCTTGAGAAGGCAAAGAGAATGGTTGAGTGCGGTCACGACGTAGTGATATTCCTCGACTCCATCACCCGTCTGGCACGTGCATACAACACCGTGGCTCCGGCAAGTGGCAAGGTGCTCACCGGTGGTGTTGATGCCAACGCCCTGCAGAAGCCCAAGCGCTTCTTCGGTGCTGCCCGAAACATAGAAGGCGGCGGCTCGCTCACCATCATCGCCACAGCGCTCATCGACACCGGTTCTAAGATGGACGAGGTGATTTTCGAGGAGTTCAAGGGAACAGGAAACATGGAACTGCAACTCGACCGCTCGCTGAGCAACAAGCGCATCTTCCCTGCTGTCAACCTCGTGGCATCAAGCACCCGCCGCGACGACCTGCTTCAGGACAAGACCACACTCGACCGCATGTGGATACTGAGAAAGTACATTGCAGACATGACTTCTCTGGAGGCTATGGACACCATCCACGACCGAATCGAGCGCACCCGCAACAACGACGAGTTCCTGCTGACGATGAACTCTTAGGAGTTTAGAGCCAGTAAGTATATAGTTTAGAGTTATGATTACAACCATGAGCAGGGCTCAAAGCCTGTTCGCTATGGGTAATCATAACTCTATTTTTATTTGGCAATCACATTCTATTTGCCCCCATTGCTAATGCCTCTCCGCCCATAAATTTCCCCTCGCCCCTTGGAGAGTGGATAGGGGTGAGGCTTTGGGACATGGGTGGGGTCAGCGTCTTAACTTATACCCACACAACTTCTTCTATATCACTCCTCTACATCACTGACCCCACCCCTAGCCCCTCCCCTACAGGGGCGGGGAATTATTGCGGATGACTGCTTTCGATACACAATCCTGTTTGATGATGACTCCCCGCCCATAAAGGGGCGGGGTATCGTTGCGGATGACTGCTTTCGATACACAATCCTGTTTGATGATGACCAGGGTGTTTCAAAATTCCTCCCCGTAGTCTCTCAACCCTTAAAGGGTGAGCGACTAAGGGGAGAGAAATAATCCACAAAAAAAGGAGCATCCCGAAATGGAATGCTCCGTTTTCTTTTTCCTGAAAAAGGTTTAAGCCTCAGCGGGTGCTTCTTCTGCGGGAGCCTCCTCTGCTGTTGCCTCTTCTGCTTTAGCAGCGGCTTCAGCCTCGGCTTTTGCAGCAGCCTCAGCGGCTTTCTTGTCTGCCACCTTCTTTGCTATTGCCTCGTTGATCTTCTTCTCTGCATCGAGTTCCTTTGCTACGGCATCTTTCTTAGCCTTAGCCTCAGTCTCACGAACAGCCTCGAAGCCCTTTTCCTTAGCACTCTTCCAAGCGTCGAACTTGCTCTGAGCAGCAGCCTCGTCGAATGCGCCCTTCTTAACGCCACCACGGAGGTGCTTCATAAGGTAAACGCCCTCATTCTTGAGAATGTTGCGAACAGTGTCTGTTGGCTGTGCTCCTACCTCAACCCAGTAAAGGGCGCGGTCGAAATTCAAATCTACTGTGGCTGGATTGGTGTTAGGGTTGTAAGTACCAATCTTCTCAGTAAATCTACCATCACGTGGTGCTCTTGCGTCAGCGATAACAATGCGGTAGAAAGCATAACCTTTGTGACCGCCGCGCTGCAATCTGATTTTTGTTGCCATTGTTTGTTTAAAATTTTAAATTAGGTTTGAATTTTATGCTACTATCTCGTAATAGCGGCTGCAAAGGTACAACATTTCTTTGAATTACAATTATTTTACAGCAAAAATGGTGTTGATTATTAACGTTTTTTAGTCGGTAAGGGCTTCGAGAAGCATGAAAAAGCCTTGCAAGAGGCATAAAAAAGGGGTTGATGCAGGACGCACCAACCCAAACAAATGATTTCGATAATTCCGAAATCGCAAATAAAGATGTTGCAAATGTAGGTTAAAAAAATGATAAATGCAAGTTTTTTGAGTAAAAAGTTCATTTTTTAACATTTCGCACTCTCTCACGCACCCCTTAAACAACGTTTTATGCATAACGTAATCCTTTACGGAGAAAAACGTAATCGTTGTGTTTGGTTTGTCAGTTTTTATTTTTATCTTTGCATCCGAAAACATATCATATACAACAAATTCAAACTGCAAACTAATTACTAAAACATAATTATGAAGAAATTTTTCTATCTGTTGTTATTGGCAGTCATCATGCCCGAATACATGTCGGCCCAAGCATGGGAAAAGACGTACAAGGAGATTGAACAGGCTATCAAAGCACCTGAGTTTCCCGACTACCGAGTGACTATCACGAAATACGGAGCCAAGACAACGGCAGCGGCAGCAAAGAACCAGAAGGCCATAAACAAGGCTATTGAGAAAGTGTCGAAAAAAGGCGGAGGTTACGTCGTAGTGCCCGAAGGAACATGGAAGACGGGCGCCATCACCATGAAGAGCAACGTAAACCTCGTGGTGGAAGAGGGTGCCACACTGCTGTTCGAGTTTGACACCGACCTCTATCCTCTCGTGCCTACACGATGGGAAGGACTCGACCTCTGGAACTACCAGCCCTGCATCTATGCCTATCAGGAGAAGAACATCGCCATCTCGGGCAAGGGAACCATAGACGGTGCCGCAACACCCGAGACATGGTGGGCCATGAGTGCGAAGAAAGGCTATCCCGAGAATCCCAATGTGAAGGAGCGTCAGAACAATGGCAGCCGTGCGCGACTGCTGAAGTCGGCCGAGGACGGAGTTCCTATGGACGAGCGCATCTTCGGCAAGGGTAACGGGCTGCGTCCACAACTCATAAACTTCAACCAGTGCGAGAACATCCTCATCTCAGGCGTTACATTGCTGCGCTCCCCGTTCTGGGTTATCCACCCTCTGCTCTCTAAGAACATCACCGTAAAGGGAGTTAAAGTATGGAACGAAGGTCCCAACGGAGACGGCTGTGACCCAGAGAGTTGCGAGAATGTCCTCATCGAAGACTGCATATTCCACACCGGTGACGACTGCATAGCCATAAAGAGCGGTCGCAATGCCGACGGACGTGCCGGTGCGACAGGTAAATTTGCAGGCATTCCCAGCCGCAACATCATCGTCAGGAACTGCACAATGGAGGACGGTCACGGCGGCGTGGTAATAGGCAGCGAGATTTCTGGCGGATGCAAGAATGTGTTCGTAGAGAACTGCAAGATGGACTCTCCCAACCTTGAGCGCGTGCTCCGCATCAAGACCAACTCTTGTCGCGGCGGTGTCATCGAGAACATCTACTTCCGCAACGTAGAAGTGGGACAATGCCAGGAGGCTGTGCTGAAGATAAACACCGACTACGAGCCTAAGGAGGTGTGCTGCCGCGGATTCTATCCCACGGTGCAAAACGTTTACATGGAGGACGTGACATGCCAAAAGAGCAAGTACGGCATAATGATAGTAGGATACGAGGACGAGAAACTCGCATATACCGTCAATAACATATATGTAAAGAACTGCAAGTTCAATGGCGTCACCGACGAGGGTGTCCACCAGATAGGACATGCGCAGGAGTTGCATTGGGACAACCTTATGATTAACGGCAGCCTCGTGTTGAGCGATTTCCCCTACCCCACCTACAGCATGTGGATGACCCACTCGGAGATGCAGAGAGTGAATCGTCCATACATGCTCGACTTCGCCAAGAAACCGCGGTGGAGTTACGTCATGGGGATAGAGATGGAAGGAATGCTAAATACTGCTCTGGTTTACAACGACCAGAGCATTCTTGCGTATTTGAAGGAATACTGCAAGGAGATGATAGACGAGAAGGGGAACATCAAGACTTACAAGATAGAGGACTACAATCTCGACCAGGTGCGCACCGGCAAGTTCGTGCTCAGATGGCAGCAACTATACCCCGAGAAGAAGAACCTCACAGCCATAAAAACACTTTTCAGCCAACTCGAGAAGCAGCCACGCACCGACGAGGGAGTGTGGTGGCACAAGGCAATATACCAGAAGCAGGTGTGGCTCGACGGAATATTCATGGGACTGCCCTTCTACACCGCAGCGGCACCCTATCTCGGCAAGAACACCAAGAAGGTGTACGACGATGCCGTGATGCAGGTGACAAAGACCGACCAGCGCACCTACGACGAGAAGACAGGGCTGTGGAAGCACGCCTGGGACGAGACCCACAACATGTTCTGGGCAGACAAGCAGACAGGTCTGAGCAAGCACACATGGGGACGCGCGCAGGGATGGTTTGCCATGGCGCTCGTTGAGATTCTCGATGCTCTGCCCAAAGACTACGCCCGACGTCAGGAGGTCATCGACCTGCTGGCAAAGGTACTGCGCAACACCGTGAAGTATCAGGACAAGAAAACGGGTGTGTGGTATGATGTGCTCGACGTTGAAGACCCGTGCAACTATCTCGAAGCCACATGCAGCAGCATGTTCGCCTACTGCCTGCTGAAGTCGGCACGTCTGGGATATGTGGGCGACGACATGAAGGAGGCTGGCATCAAGGCATACAAGGGCATCATAAAGGAGTTTGTCAAGGTGAACCCCGACAAGACAATCAGCCTCACCAAATGCTGCGAGGTGAGCGGACTGGGACCAGAGAACAAGCCCCATCGTGACGGTTCATTCGAGTATTACATCAGCGAACCCATCAGAGACAACGACGCCAAGGGCGTGGGACCATTCATCTGGGCATCGCTCGAAATGGAAATGCTGGGATACGGGACGTATAATTTATAATAATGTCGGAATAACGGGATTACGGAATAACGGAATTACGGAATAACGGAATTACGGAATAACGGGATTACGGAAGAACGACATTACGAAATAACGACATTACGAAATAACGACATTACGAAATAACTAAATAACTAAAAGCAAAGAAAACTACTAAAACGAAAAAAGAATATGAAGAAAAGTTTACTATCATTATTTGCCGCCATTCTGTGCTCTACAATAGCAATGGCACAGACACCGGCATTCCCCGGAGCCGAGGGATTCGGACGTAACGTAACCGGAGGACGCGGAGGAACGGTTGTACACGTAACCAACCTCAACAACAGCGGCACCGGCTCGCTCAGAGCAGCGGTAAACGGGAACAGCAAGAAGATTGTAGTGTTCGACGTGGCGGGTGTTATCGAACTGGGAAGCGACCTCGTCATCGGCAACAATACCACCATCGAGGGACAGACAGCACCCTACCCTGGCATCACCGTGCGCTACTTCACAGTGCGCCCCGGAAGCAACAACATCATACGCTTCATTCGCGTAAGACGAGGAGAAGAGAAGAACGTCAACGACGGTGCTGACGCCATCTGGAACAAGGAAAAGAACAACATCATTCTCGACCACTGCTCCTTCTCGTGGAGCATTGACGAGATAGCATCGTTCTACGACAACCGCGACTTCACCATGCAGTGGTGCACCCTCGGCGAGGCTCTTGCAAATGCCGGACACACCAAGGACGAACATAGTTACGGAGGAATCTGGGGAGGAAAGAACGCTTCGTTCCACCACAACTTCATAGCACACGTACAGAACCGAGCACCACGCTTCTGCGGGGCACGCTACGACTGGGACGGCTACGACCAGACCACCTATGGCAACACCATTCAGGCTGAGCGAGTGGATTTCCGCAACTGCGTGATGTACAACTGGGGCAACGGCAACGGATGCTACGGCGGCACCGGAGGCGGACAGATAAACATCGTGAACAACTACTACAAGGCAGGACAGGCAACGGTAAATAAGACGCGCGTCACACAGGTTTCGGTGGCAACATCGACCACAGCCGAGGGCTCGCCATACATGGGGTATGCCAGCCGCTACTACATCAAAGGCAACTACGTCACGGCAGCGGGTGCCAACGCAGCCAACTACGACTGGAAAGGCGTGATATATGACAACGGGCTGGTGACCATTAACGGCGAGAGATACATCCGCGATGCAGCACACCTGTACGGCGAGTCGGAAACATACGTCACAAACAACGGCACCGACTGCATCCGTGTGAAACTGGACAACCCCATTGACGCAGGCACCGTGACAACACACACCGCGCAGACAGCATTCGAGAAGGTGCTCGCCAACGGTGGCGCTTCGCTCTTCCGCGACAATGTTGATGCCAGATATATGGACGAGGCAGAGAACGGCACCACTACATACATCGGAACAGCCGAGAAGACTGGAACAGGTAAGGCCGTTACCCACCGACCAGGCATCATCGACTTCGTGTCTGACCAAGGAGGCTATGAACTCGAGAGCGCATCTCGCAGCGATGACTTCGATGCCGACAACGACGGCATGGCAGACGAATGGGAAACTGCCAACGGAGGCAATCTCTCGCCTGGCGGCTACGACCTCGACCCGAAGGGATGGTACACCAATATCGAGGTTTACTGCAACAGCCTTGTCGAGGACATCATGAAGAGCGGCAATGCAGATGCCGAGACAAGCGTGGACGAGTATTACCCTGAGTGCGTCAAGGTGGATGTGAATCCCACCGCCATCAGCACGCCTGTCTCAGACGGAATAGTAAAGAGCATACGCTACTACAACCTGCAAGGACAACAGATAAGCCGTCCCGAGCATGGCATCTGCATTGTGGTGACCACGATGAGCGACGGCACGAAAAACGTGAAGAAACAAGCGTTCTAACGAATAATGTAGAATGCTGAATGTAAAATGTAGAATTATGATTACAACTATTAGGCATGCATTTGCGCCTGTTCTTGAAAGGTAATCATAATTCTACATTTTACATTATACATTTTCCATTCTACATCCTACATTAGCATCCGCTTTTCCTGAACTCCATCAGCCACTCCACCGCCTCTTGCGAGTCGTCGGTGAGTGAGATGAGCAGGTTCTTATACTTACCCTTGCGCATAAGGTCGTCGAGGAACGGATAGACGGGTATCTCCTCGGTCCAGAACTTGCGTCCGAGGAAAATCATGGGCGAGGATAGCCCGAAACTGAGGTAGTGGTTCTGCACCGCCTCCTGGAACACCTCCTGCATTGTTCCCGCGCTGCCTGGCGTGAACACTATGCCACCGAAGGCGATGGTGAGTATGGAGTCTTCGCGTATGCTGTTGTCGAACCACTTCGCAATGTCCGTGGCGAAAGGCGTTGACGGCTCATGACCGTAGAGCCATGTGGGAAGCCCGAGGCTGCGGTAGCGGCTCTGCGGGAAGCGGCGTATCACCTCGAAGGCTGTGCTGCGCCACCCTTCATCCTTGAACGAGGGAGCGGCAGCGATTATCGCCAGTGCCTCGTCAACCTCCTCCGTTGTCCTTCCTGCAAGCCATGCACCGAGGTGAGTAGCCTCCATAGCACCGGGACCTCCGCCCGTCACCATCAGCGAGTCATGCTCGGTGAGCATCTTGCTCAGCAGCACCACCTCACGGAACTTCGGATCGGTGCGCAGCAGCGCGTGGCCTCCCATCACACCCACCACGCGGCGTTGGTCGTAACGTTCCAAATATTTGTCCAGATGCTTTCCTATGGCATAGTCGTGGAGCGCGCGCGCCAGCATCTCCTCTTCTGTCTTGGCGTGCTTGCCACATGCTATATAGTGGTCGTACACTTTCTTGTCAAAGCAGTCCTCATACCTTCCTGTACCTCCCAGCCCCATCTGGTCGTACAGCGTCTCCGCCGTGTAGAGACTCTCAGGCATCACGTCGTAAGGCACACGTTGCATATACTCCAGCACACGCTGCTGTTGCTCCTTCCCCGGTATTTTATACATAGTCGTTTGTGTTTAGTTCTTCATACTGCAAAGATACAAAATAAAAGAGTTTATTGCAAGAAAAAAGGCAAAAAATTTCCGACCATATTTTGGTCGGAAAATCTTGCCCCGAAAATGGCGAAACCCTTTGTTTCAGGGCATTTTAGCCAAGGTCGGAAAAGGTCGGAAATAGGTCGGAAGAAAGTTGGGTGTTAGGTGATGTGTGTGGTGTTAGTAGTCAGAACTATGAACAATTAGCCATCACCCATCGCCAGCCTCAATGCCGGTCATTTATCCTTCTTCAAATAATCGTACAGATTAATGGTTCCCGTTTCTTCCTCGACATCAATAACCGGAGCATGCTCCACTATGCGCGTGGTGCCGCTGTTCTTGTCTACATGGAAATACACTTTTGCTCCTGTATAACTGCGGAACACCACTTGATACTCCGTTGGCGTCTCATCCCCCATAGACAGGTACATCGTGACCGAATCGGTCTCCGCCTTACTCCAGTCATACGCGCTATGACAATAGTTATTCACTCCTTCGTATGCCATCTCCGCCGTTATCGCGCCTTTCTGGACGCTGTGGCAGCATGAGCATAGAAGCAAAACTGCAAACATGAATGTTGTAACAAAAATATTCTTCATACTAATTTAATTATATTTGTATATGTCAATATGTATCTTACTGTTTGGCAGACATTTCTAGAGTAGCATCTTCCGTCAAATTTATCTTCATATCACGTCCTGGTTAAACGGGATTTACTTATTAGAAGAATCCATTAATTTTCTGAAAACGAACATTTCATCATCCTCGCTCCAGTCTCCGCTTTCTTCTTCTGGCACGACAGGCCCGTGATGATGCTTGTTCCAAAACTCCACGATGTGAAATCCGCAGCAGTTGACGTAGAAATGGATGTTACGTTTCTCAAAATAAGGCGTGATGGTTTCCCAAATATGGATTTCAGAATGTAATGTCTCTACCGCCTGCCATGCTGCATTGCAGACCACTACTCTTTTCTTTTGGTCTTCTGTAAGGTGCTTGTATCTTGTTCCTGGAAATGTGATGACGCACGAAGTCAAGGATAATATCCCCATAATAATCAGTATTTTTCTCATAAACACCGATTAATTGTCCGCAAATTTACACATTTTTTACATACGCGCAAAAAAAATTGTACGAAATCATGACAATCATTACATTATGGCATTGTAAAGAGCCTGTGTTGTCTGAAAAGATAACCATAATCAGGGAAAGACAGTATGATGAGTAAACAATATCCGTACGAAGTCAACGTTCTTAGCAAAAGAGTCAACCATCTCAGAAAAGGTGGTCAACCTTTCCCAGATGAGCAAGTCAACTTTTTCCGTATGGATAGGCAAATGTTAAAAAACAAGGGGTGAAAGGAGTCAACCATATTCAGGAAAAGACAGGAAAAGACAAGCAAAAAGCGACAAAACGACAAAACGACAAAACGACAAATGCCCTTTTCGGCATTTTGTTTTTAGGTGTCTCATTTCTTATAT
>DGTS01000025.1 GCA_002394385.1 Prevotella sp. UBA4330 | reverse complement strand
ATCTTTTAGTTCAACTTTATGTGTGGTACTACAAAGTTACTAAAAATATCGCTAATTACCTAATAATCAAGCAATTATTTTCTAAAATAATTCGTCGAACTCACGTTAATTAATAGATTACTTCTCATAATGTTGTTGATTTTAGGTTGTCTCTGCTTTTATAATGCAATACTCATGAAATCTTGCATGACGTAGTGTTAAAGAAACCAAAAACATCTTCTTGAATTGCCATAAATGGCTTCTCGGATTTCAAAAGATATCTAACGGGGTAACAATGTTATTAACTTTGTTGAACAAAGTTATTAAGATTGTCTAACAAAGTTAATAAGATTGTTGAACAAAGTTATTAACTTTGTTAGCCGCTTTGTATCTTCTTGGAAGCCAAGTAGTTACAAGTGAGGTTCAAAAGAGGCGTCAAATGCTTGCTAAAACGTTCGTTTTTCTTGTCAAAACACGAACAAGATGATTGTCAAGAATTATTTTATTTCTATCTTTGCAGCATCCTATTGCAAAACTGACAAATAACTTTTAGTTATATAGAAGCCAAGAATATAGAGCGTAATATGAAGAAAAGGACACAACCGATACTGACAATCACGGGCAGCGACCCCACAAGCGGCTCGGGCATTCAGGCCGACATCAAGACGATGACGGCACTGGGCGGTTACGCCATGACGGTAATCACGAGCATCACGGCACAGACCACCTACGGCATTCAGCAGTTCTACGACATCCCGGCATCTGTTGTGAAGGAGCAGATAGAGGCGGTGATGAACGACTTCCAGCCCCGCATTGTAAAGATAGGCATGGTGCGCACGATGGACACACTTGATGTGGTGGTGGCTGCCCTGACAAAATATCGTCCCGAACATGTCATCTACGACGCTGTCCCTGTCTCCTCGCAGGGCGAGCAGATGATGAGCGAGAGCATTGCCGAGGCCATACAGCGTCGCCTGTTGCCGCTGTGCACACTGGTGCTCAGGCTCGACGGCAGCGAGATGCACGGCATGGCAAACCGCTATGCCAGCGCGGTGGCGGTATATCTGAGCGAGGGCAACACCGTGGAGCAGGCGCAGCAACGGGCGCGCCAGTACATCGGCACGCAGATAGTGAGGACAAGCAGCATCGAGGGACGCGGCGCAGAACTCTATCACAGTTTTCTCGACAATCTGTCGGAACACTACACTCAGAACCGCGATGTTCACTTCTATGCCGACCTGCTGAACGTAAGCAGCCGCTATCTGGCACAGGTAACGCACCGCATCGGAGGCAAGGCGCCCAAGGCAATCATTGATGAGTATCTGGTGGAACAGGCTGAGAGACAACTGCTTTGCACCGACAAGACAGTACAGCAGACAGCATACGAACTGGGATTCTCATCGCAGGCTCACTTCACGAAGTTCTTCAAGAAGATGAAAGGCGAAAGCCCGAAGGAGTTCCGCAAGAGTTAGGAGTTGCGGTTGCTTTCCCCATCGCCCCCAAAAGACAACAAATTAGAAATCAGTTACCTATGTCGCGATGCCATCGCGACCCAAAAGCAAACAAACATGAGCAAAGAAAACAGACAAGAACTGAACCGCAACCTGGCACAAATGCTGAAGGGCGGAGTGATAATGGACGTGACAACACCCGAGCAGGCACACATTGCCGAAGAGGCAGGGGCATGCGCTGTGATGGCGCTGGAGAGGATTCCCGCCGACATTCGGGCTGCAGGCGGCGTGAGCCGTATGAGCGACCCCAAGATGATTCGAGGCATTCAGGAGGCGGTGACGATACCAGTGATGGCAAAGTGCCGCATCGGACATATCGCCGAGGCGCAGATACTGCAGGCAATAGAGATCGACTATATCGACGAGAGCGAGGTGCTTTCGCCCGCCGACAACATATACCACATTGACAAGACGAAGTTTGACGTGCCCTTCGTTTGCGGTGCCAAAAACCTGGGCGAGGCATTGAGGAGAATCGCCGAGGGAGCAACGATGATTCGCACAAAGGGAGAGCCAGGCACGGGCGATGTGGTGCAGGCAGTGAGTCACATGCGACTGATGCAGAGCGAGATACGACGCCTGGTGTCGATGGGCGACGACGAACTCTACGAGGCGGCGAAACAACTGCAGGCTCCATACGAACTGGTACGCTATGTGCATGAGAACGGCAAACTGCCCGTGGTGAACTTCGCCGCGGGAGGAGTGGCTACGCCTGCCGATGCCGCGCTGATGATGCAACTGGGCGCGGAAGGTGTGTTCGTGGGCAGCGGCATCTTCAAGAGCGGCAACCCCGCAAAGCGAGCACAGGCCATAGTGAAGGCGGTGACCAACTACAACGACGCCAAGATGCTGGCACAACTTAGCGAGGACCTCGGCGAGGCAATGGTGGGCATCAACGAGCACGAAATAGAACTGCTGATGGCTGAGCGTGGCGTATGAGAATAGCGATACTGGCGCTGCAGGGCGCTTTTGCAGAGCACGAGTCGATGCTGCGCCGACTGGGGGCAGAGACGTTCGAGGTGAGAAAACTGGCAGACTGGCAGAAGCCGAAAGACGGTCTCATCATTCCGGGAGGCGAATCGACAACCCAGATGAAACTGCTGCGCGAACTGGGCTTGGCAGACATCGTGAGAAACGACATCGTCAACGGGCTTCCCGTTTTCGGCACCTGCGCAGGACTGATAATGCTATCAAAGTCGCACCTCGGCACAATGGACATCGAAGCGCAGCGCAATGCTTACGGCAGACAACTGGGCAGTTTCACCGCCGTTCACGATGTTGCAGAAGTAGGAAAGGACTTACCGATGACATTCATCCGCGCTCCTTTCATCAGCAGTGTCTATGGAAGAGCACGCGAACTGGCTGTCGTTGACGGTCGCATCGTGGCTGCCCGGCAGGACAACCAACTCGTCACAGCCTTCCATCCAGAACTGACTGCCGACATCCGCATACACGACTATTTCCTAAAGATGGCAAAATAATTGGCAAAAGACACTCTTTTTTCAGGTATTATGATTATCTTTGCAAAGTCTTAGCAATCATAATACTAACTTTTATGAAAAGAATCCTTTTGGCCATAGCCGCATTGGGCATGTTATCTTCGTTGCATGCCCAGAACATCGTTAACTGGAACACAGGGAAGATGGACGTGAAGGTGGAATTCTTCACGCCAAAAATCGTGAGAATAGTGAAAACACCTGCGGGCAACGAGTCGCGACAGCCGAGTTTGGTGGTGCTTGCGAAGCCTGAAAACGTAAGCATCACAGAGAAGGGAAAGAGCGTGACAAGCGGACAACTGGAGGTGAGACTCGACTCGAAGTCGGGCGCGCTGACCTTCGCCGACGGCAAGGGGCGCGTGCTGCTGAAGGAGAAGAACTGCACCATGGAGCGACTCACCACGGGCGGCAATGCCGGTGAGTACGCCGTTGGGCAGACTTTCACGCTGCAGAAGGGCGAGGCAATATACGGACTGGGCACTTTCCAGGACGGCAAGATGAACCGACGCGGCGCGCATAAACTGATGGAGCAGTCGAATCTGGAGGACTTCCAGAACGTCATCCAGTCGGTTAACGGCTGGGGATTATACTGGGACAACTACTCTCCGACGCAGTTCGACGACGATGCCAACGGCATGACGCTATGCTCGCAGGTGGGCGACCGCATTGACTATTACTTCATGCTGGGCGGCTCTGCCGACGGCGTGATAGCACAGATGCGCCATCTCACGGGCGACGTGCCCATGTTCCCGCTGTGGACCTTCGGCTATTGGCAGTCGAAGGAGCGTTATAAGACCAGCGACGAACTGCTGTCGGTGGTCAGCAAGTACCGCGACCTGCACGTGCCTCTTGACGGAATAATACAGGACTGGCAATACTGGGGCTCCAACTATCTGTGGAACGCCATGGACTTTCTCGCCGAAGACTTTGCGCAGGGAGCGCAGATGGTGAAGAGGGCGCACGACATGAACGCTCATCTCATGATAAGCATCTGGGCAAGTTTCGGTCCGATGACAAAGGCATACCGCCAGTTGGCAGAGAAAGACTTGCTCTTCACCTTCCAGACATGGCCGCAGAGCGGACTCACATCATGGCCCCCGCGCATGGAATATCCATCGGGAGTGCGCGTCTATGACGCTTTCAGCGCCGAGGCTCGCGACATCTACTGGCAGAACCTGAAGACTCTTTACGACTACGACATCGACGCTTGGTGGATGGACTCTACCGACCCCGACTGCTTCAATCCCACCGACAAAGACTATGACCATAAGGCAGGCACCAGCGGCACATGGCGCTCGCTGCGCAACGCTTTCCCTTTGGAAACCGTTCGCGGTGTCTATCAGAAGCAGAGAGGAGAAGCCTCCAACCCTTCAGCCAAGCAAAAGCGCGTCTTCATAATGACTCGCTCGTCGTTCGCAGGACAACAGCACTATGGCTCCAACATGTGGAGCGGCGACGTGTCGTCGTCATGGGACATGCTGCGCAAGCAGGTGCCTGCAGGACTCAACTTCTCGCTCACCGGCAATCCTAACTTCAACACCGACATCGGCGGTTTCTTCTGCTCGGCATACAACACGCGCGGCGCCGGCTCAGCACCGCAGAACCCACAGTTCCAGGAACTCTACGTCCGCTGGATGCAGTACGGACTGTTTTGCCCGGTGTTCCGCAGTCACGGTGCCGATGCTCCGCGCGAGATATGGCAGTTCGGGCAAAAGGGCGAGCCAATATACGATGCCATAGAGAAGACCATTCGCCTGCGCTACCGACTTATTCCTTATTTATATAGTACAGCATGGCAAGTGACATCGGCAAACGACAGTTACCTGCGGCCGCTCATCAGCGACTTCGCACACGACAAGCGAGTGTGGGACATGGCAGACGAGTTCATGTTCGGACGCAGCATCCTCGCCGCGCCGATACTGAATCCGCAATACACCGAGGAGCGCATCATCAAAGAGGATGCCATGTCTGGATGGGACAAGAAGGAGACAGCAACAGACAATTCTCTAAAGACGATTAACTGGAATGAGACCCAGACCGCCACGAAGTATCTGCCACGCGGCACACGCTGGTACGACTTCTGGACTGGCAAGGCATACAACGGCGGACAAGACGTGACACTCACCACAGCCATCGACCGCACACCGATGTTCGTAAGGGCTGGCAGCATACTGCCGCTGGGTCCAGAGATGGAATACGTGGGACAGAAGTCATGGGAGAATCTTGAGATTCGCGTCTATCCTGGAGCCGACGGCACGTTCACGCTGTACGAAGACGAGGGCAACGGATATGATTACGAGAAAGGCGTATATGCCACCATCCCGTTCACATGGAACGACAAGAGCCGCACGCTCACCATCGGGAAGCGCAATGGCTCATTCCCCGGCATGTTAACAAGCCGCCGTTTCACCGTCGTTCTGCCCGACGGCAGCAGCCGTGAGGTGAGTTACGACGGAACACAACAGGACATTAAACTATAACAATCACATAGTAACATAACCATGAAAAGACTTTTAGTTATCGCAGCGGCAGCGATGTTGCTGACAAGTGCCAAGGCACAAGTGAAGTATCCCTGGCAGGACACCCGACTGTCGAGGGCAGAGCGAGTAGAGAATCTTCTCTCGATGCTCACTCCCGAGGAGAAAGTGGGACTGATGATGAACAAGAGCATCTCCATAGAGAGGCTCGGAATACCCTCGTACAACTGGTGGAGCGAGGCATGCCACGGTGTGCGGCAGGGCGGCTACACCGTGTTCCCGCAGCCTATAGGCATGGCGGCTGCGTTCAGCGAACAACTGGTTTACGATGTGTTCTCCGCCGTTAGCGACGAGGCTCGCGCCAACTGGAACCGCTCTGACCACAGTGTGAAGCACGTGGGAATGGGCGAGATATACTATCCTGGCAATCCTGAACTTACCTTCTGGTGCCCCAACGTCAACATCTTCCGCGACCCGCGATGGGGACGCGGACAGGAGACATGCGGCGAAGACCCCTATATGAATGCCGTGCTCGGCGTTCAGACTGTGTTGGGAATGCAGTCACCACTCCCTTCGGGAGGGGACGGGGGTGGGCTTTACTTCAAGACCCATGCCTGTGCAAAGCACTATGCCGTGCACAGCGGTCCCGAGCCACTGCGCCACTCGATGAACGTTGACCCCACTAACCGCGACCTCTGGGAAACATACCTGCCTGCATTCAAGGCTCTGGTGAAGAAAGGCAACGTACGCGAGGTGATGTGTGCTTACCAGCGTTTCGAGGGACGTCCGTGCTGCACCAGCGACCGCCTGCTCATCGACATCCTGCGCAACAAGTGGGGATATGACGGACTGGTGGTTACCGACTGCGACGCCATAAACAACTTCTACAACAAAGGCCAGCACGAGACACACAGCGACCCACTGTCGGCAAGCGTCGATGCAGTGCTCAACGGCACCGACCTTGAGTGCGGCAAGGTGTTCATGTGTCTCACCGACGGACTGAAACGCGGACTCATCAAGGAGGAAGACCTCGATGGTCACCTGCGCAAGACACTGATGGGACGTTTCGAACTGGGAATGTTCGACCCCGCCGAAATGCTGCCTTGGGCTAAACTCGGCGAGAACGTCATCAGCAGCGAGGCAAACGACGCACTGGCAACACAGGCAGCGCGCGAGTCAATGGTGCTGCTGCACAACAACGGAGTGCTGCCTCTCTCGAAAGACATCAAGACACTGGCAGTGGTGGGGCCCAATGCCGCTGACGTGGAACTGCTGAACGGCAACTACGGTGGAACGCCCACCGAGGCTCACCAGCACTCGCTGCTCGACGGCATCAAGGCAGCGCTGCCCGGCATCAATATCATATACAATAAAGCCTGCGAACTGAACGACGAGTATAACACCGTTCACCACTTGCAGGACTTCAACGACGGCCGCGGCGTGAAGGTGGAGATGTGGAACAACAAGGAACTGCGTGGCGAGCCGGCACGCACCGACTACTACACCACTCTGAACTTCTCAACCTTCGGTGCATGGGGATTTGCCGAGGGCATCAACAACGACTCGCTCTCAGTACGCGTAAGCGGACAATATAAAGCCACATTCACAGGCGAAATGAAATACACTCTCACCACCGACAACGGCTACATTCTGCGCGTCAATGGAGAGGTGATTGAAGAGTCGAAGAGCGGACCGCGCCGTGGCTTCGGCTTCGGACGCAGGGTGGAATACAAGGGATTCCCCGTTGAGCAGGGCAAGACATACGACGTGGAGATTGAATACCGTCGCGGCAACGGACAGTTCGCAATGCTCAATGGCGACATCTGCGAGCGACGACTGGCCGACTTCACCGACCTCGCAGGCGAGTGCAGCAAGGCAGACGCAATCATCATAATCGGCGGAATATCTGCACGCATGGAGGGCGAAGGCGGCGACAAGGCCGACATCGAACTGCCCAAGGTGCAGCAGATGCTCCTCAGAGCAATGCACCAGACAGGCAAGCCCGTCATCTTCGTCAACTGCAGCGGCTCGGCAATAGCCTTCGGCAGTGTGGAAGGACAGTATGACGCACTGCTGCAGGCATGGTATCCCGGTCAGGGAGGTGCAAAGGCACTGGCAGAGGTGCTCCTCGGCGACTATAACCCTGGCGGAAAACTGCCCGTAACGTTCTATCGCTCTACCGCCGACCTGCCCGACTTCATGGACTACTCTATGAAGAACCGCACCTACCGCTACTTCACAGGCCAGCCTCAGTATGCCTTCGGCTACGGACTGAGTTACACCACGTTCAGCATGGGTAAGGGCAAACTGTCGAAGAAGTCGATGAAGAAGAACGGCTCGGTGACCGTTAGCGTGCCAGTGACCAACACCGGCAAGCGCGAGGGAACAGAGACAGTGCAGGTTTACGTAAAGGCTCTCGACGACCCAGGAGCGCCAATCAAGGCCCTGAAGGGCTTCCAGAAACTGTCGCTCAAGCCAGGGGAGACAAAGACCGCAACCATCAAACTCGACGGCGAGGCATTCGAGTACTACGACGAGAACATTGACGAACTCTCTGTACGTCCAGGCCGTTACCGTCTGCTCTACGGCACTTCGTCGCTCGACAGCGACCTGAAGTCATTCGACTTCGTAGTGAAATAATAGCCACTTAGAATTGTCTTGGTGGGTAAAATAGGCTATTTTGGTAAGTAGAATAGGCTATTTTACCCACCAAAATAGTTTATTTTACTTTGCAGTGTCAAATTAGGAAGTGACGTTTCTCGCGTCACTTTACGCGTTTTTTGTGACGTGAGGACACGTCACCTCCTATAGGAACTTCTGGCAGAAGACGGTCAGAAGAACGACTTGATGATAAAAAAGAGTACGGGAAAAAGGAGCGACGGCAGCATGTTTATGGTCTTGCAGTCCTTGATGTTTAGTATAGCAAGACCCGAAGAGATGAGCAACATGCCGCCCACGATGGACAGTTCTGCCATCAGTGTCTCGGGGATGAAGTCGCTGCTGTTGAGAAAATATGCAACGGCATATATGGACCCTTGCCAGCAGAAGAGCACAAGGGCACCGAGCATGATGCCCCACCCGTAGGTGGCTGCAAACACAGCCGAACTCACGAGGTCGAGAGTGGCGTTGGTGTAAAGGTAGGTGTTGTTGCCGTAAACTGCGCTCAAGACGGGTCCCACGATGCTCAGTGTGCCGATGCAGTAGAGCAGGCACGAGGTGGTCAGTCCCTCAGCGAGTCGCGATGCGTTATGGCGTGCGGCATAACGTTCTATTTTCCCAGCGATGTCGAGTTTGAAACCGATTACCGAACCGAGCGCTATGCTCACGATGAAGAGAACAGGATACTCACTCTTTGGCAGGTTCTGCACTGCCATGTTGGCACCCAGAGCAAGCGTCACGATGCCCATGGCATTGAACAGCGCTGTCTGTATGGTCTGGTCTATGCGCCGCCGCATGATGCTGCCTGCCGTGCTTCCTATCACGATGCAGATGGTATTGACAATAGTTCCTAGCATTTATATACAATGTAATTATATATTATTTGCCCCCGTGACTAATGACTCCCCGCCCCTACAGGGGCGGGGAAACATCACGTACGGAATCGTTCTGAACACAACATCATTTGTGGGGTCTAATAGTATATCGTTCCCTTAAATAATGTGTTATAGTTTTCCCTGCTCGCGGTAACTATAATATGCGCCATCGGTCACGATGACATGGTCGAGCAGATAGAGCCTCATCACCTCGCATGCCTTCTTTACGCGTTCCGTAAGTCGGTCGTCGTCCCTGCTCGGTCGTGTGTTGTTGCTTGGATGGTTGTGCACAAGAGCCACTATTGTGGCGTTGTTGAGCAGTGCGCTCTTCACCAGCAGTCTCACGTCAACAGCCGTCTCGGTGATGCCTCCGTGGGATAGTTTCTCTGCCTTTATCAGTTTGTAGTTCTGATTGAGCAGCACCACCCATGCCTCTTCGACGTCAAGGTCCTGCATCTTCGGGCGCATGAACTGATAAATGGCGAGTGCCGAGCCGAGGTCTTTGCGTTGCGCCACCTCCTCGCTCTGCCTTCGCTTGCCCAGTTCGCAGGCGGCGAGGATTGATATTGCCTTCGCCTCGCCTATGCCTTTGAAGTCCATGAGTTCTCTGACGCTCATCTTCCCCAGCGTGTTCAGGCTGTTGCCGCACTTGCCGAGTATCTTCTTCATGAGGTCAACGGCACTCTCCTCGGTGTTTCCCGAACCTATGAGAATGGCGAGCAGTTCGGCATTCGTCAGTGCCTCTGCCCCCATCGCTGCCAGTTTCTCGCGCGGTCGGTCTTCCTCTGCCCACTGAGTAATACTTAGTTTAGAGTTTAGAGATGAGAGTTTAGAGTTATGATTATCTTTGTTCACTTCCATTCTGTTAGTTTAGTTTAGAGATGAGAGTTTAGAGTCATGACCTGTCGTTAAAATACCGAGCAGGATAGTAATCATAACTCTAAACTCTCAGTTCTAAACTGAAGAGTATTACTTGACGATTCTCTTCTTTCCGTTTTGTATTACAATGCCTTTGTATGAGTCGTCAACACGCTGTCCTGCGATGTTATAGCGGGCATCGCTCTGGGGCAGTCGGTCGTTGTTCACATTCTGGATTCCAGTGTTTATGATGTCCTGACCGTCGCTGTTGTCGTCGCCCTCCACCCAAAGGCACGAGAAGGCGTAGCGGTCTTGTATCTTTGCCAGGCGCGTTGCCTTGCCCGTGGTAATGTCAACCTCGTAGAGAGCGGTGTCATACTTGCCATTGGTGCGCCATTCCTTATCGGGCAGCGAGGTCCATGAGCCGCCAGCGCCGATACCCTTTCCGCTGTTCACGTATCCGTTCCAGTACATCTTGTTGGGGTTGCTCTTGGCGAAGCATGCTGCCTGACGGCGGTACTGCGACGCATAGCCTGTGGCGCCCACGAGCGGCTCGTAACTGGTGTAAGTCTCGCCATAAGCATCGGTACGCTCCACTTCCTGACCTATCATGTTGCCTGTCTCGAGATTGAACTCTATGAGTTGTGCTCCTGTGAGATTGCCGTACATGTCCACAAGATGGTCGTCGTCGTCGCTGACCGTCACTCCCGATGTGCCGCCGCTGGTCAGCGCGAAGGCGCGTCCTTCGGAATTGATGGCGAAGGTCACGAAGTTGTAATAGTAGAGTCCTTTAGTGATGAGTGTCACCTCCATTGTCTCGGTGTTCAGTTTTCCTATGGCATAGCCTGCATCCTGTCCGCTGCGTCCCTCATACTGGTCATCCTCATCGACGAAATAGTCGGGGTCGCTGGTGATGTCCTCTGGTAGGTCGGCTCTTGTCACATAGAAGAGACCATATATCTGGTTGTCAATGGGATTGAAGGCCATGCCCGCCGACTCCAGCACCTTGTCCTCGCTGTAGTGCGGGAACTCCTTGAGCATCTTTCCTGTCGTGGCATCCCAATGACGTGCCACGAACATGTCTTCGGGCTCTGACGACTGATAGTCGCGGCAGTACACCGTCCACAGTTCGCCGTTGGCATACAGTGCGCCCGAGTTTCCCATCATGTTGTTGAAGCCATTAACAAGCAGCGCCTTCTCGGGGTCGGTGAATGTGCCGCCGCTGTAGTATTCGCTGACAGGAATGTTAGGATACTGAACGGGCTCTATCTTAGTGGTGTTCACCTCCATCTCGTACATGCCGTTCTTCGATGCGAAGATAGCCTTGCCCACACCTGCGGGGTCTAACGACGCAGGCAAGTACCCTACGTATTTCGACTTGTTCTCTAACTGGTCGCCGTCATCATAACGGTTGTTGTTCACGATGCCTTTGATAGTAACCTGACCCATAACAGGTACGCACATCATGGCGGCAATAGCCAATGCTGACAGTTTGAATTTGTTTCTCATTTTTCTTGATAAGTTTTAATAATTGCGATTAATAGACCTTATCATTACACGTCTTGAGCCATAAAACATAAACATTATTAGGTGACGTAAATCATAGGTTCTATCATACTTGATTAATATTTGCTGCAAAAATACAACAAAAACGGCGATAAATAAAGAAAAAAGTTGAAAAAGATAACTTTTTCAACCTAATTTGTTTGAGAATCACTTATAGAACGTCTTCTCAAACGCCTGAAACTCGTCTTTCTTCAGCACGCAGCGCTTCCACCACGACTCGATGAAACCGAAGCCGTAACCCATGAGTTGGGTGAACGCGGCGGGAACCGAGAGCAAGCCCACCTTCAGGCTGCGGTTCTTGCGTGTGGAGTCGATAAGTATTACGAGACTGTAGAGCACTATTGGCGACAGGGCTCCAAGACACACCATATACCATGTGTGCCAGCGGGCTGCGTCATAGTAAATCAGCGCGCGCGCCACTGCCGCTATCAGTACGAGCACTATCACGCCTACGGTGAACACGGTGGGCAGCAGGTGCACCAGTTTCAGTGTTCCAGGGTGACGTTTCTCAAGGTTTATTCGCGCTATGCCGCTGTTATACACCTGGCGGAAGAACTTGCGGAAGTCGGTGCGCCGCTTGTGCCACACCCAGGCATCGGGGAAGAGACGTGGACGGAATCCCGCCTCCACGATGCGATAGGAGAAGTCGATGTCCTCGCCGAAGCGCATCTTAGAGAAACCGCCAAGTTTAAGATAGACATCGCGGCGCACACCCATATTGAACGAGCGTGGATAGAACTTGTCGAGACCTTTCTTCCCGCCGCGAATGCCGCCGGTGGTGAAGAACGATGTCATTGAATATGAGATGGCCTTCTGGGTAGGAGTGAAAGAGTCGTGGGCGGCATCTGGACCTCCGAAAGCCTCTGTTGGGTTGTTTTCCAGTTCCTTGCAGACAGCATCGAGATAGCCCTCAGGCACCACCACATCGCTGTCTAATATAATAAGGTATTCACCGCGTGCGCGTTCTGCGCCGTAGTTGCGTGTCTGTCCCGGTCCGCTGTTCTGCTTCTTGAAGTAATGAAGGTCGAGTTTTCCTTCATATTTCTTGCAGACCTCCTCGCACGTCACGCTGCTCCCGTCTTCCACTATCAGCACTTCAAAGTCCTTCACGCTCTGCCGCGTGAGACTCTCAAGCAACTCCGCCACCTCGTCGGGGCGATTGAAAACGGGAATGATAAAAGAGAAAAACATATGAAGGTTGAATTTTGAAGGTTGAATTTTGAAGTATTGCCTTCGGCAAGTGTTAAGGGGTGAATTTTGAGGGAAGAATTTTGAAGGTTGAATTACGAAGGTTGAATTTTGATGTATTGCCTTCGGCAAGTGTTAAAGGGTGAATTATGAGGGGTGAATTATGAAGTAGGTTCTTCTGATGAGGATTTCGTTATGGATACGAGGAGTTTCTTCAGTTCTTCGCAGTCTGGATAGATGGAGTCATATAGTCTCTGCTCCAAGACTCCTGTATTTTTCAGCAGGTCAAGCCAGAATAAAGACTCGTTACTTTCCTTCAGGGCGACGTAAACCTTTGACCTGAAGTCTTTCTTGCTGATGGCACATTGCGCTTCCGCGTAGTTGGCTCCAATGCTTGTGCCGCTGCGGAACAGTTGATCGGCTATTCTGTGTTCGTGTTTTTCCTCGTTAAGGTAACGGCACAAATTCACTATACGAATAGCAAATGCCATACATTTCTCCTGCATTAATTTCCCAAAATCACTCATAGATTTACCATGATGATACGAAAAAAGGCTGAATTACGTATTCAGTTCACTTCTTCCTTTTCACTCACGAAGTGACACATCAAAATTCGTAATTCAACCTTCTTAATTCTTTATTACTCCTTCATGCGCTGCAGATAAGAACCGTCGCGGGTATCCACCTGTACAAGGTCGCCCTCATTGATGAAGAGAGGCACGCGGATTTCCACGCCAGTCTCCAGTGTTGCAGGCTTTGTAGCGTTTGTTGCGGTGTCGCCCTTGATACCTGGCTCTGAGTGAGTTACGCGGAGCACAGTCTTCACTGGCATTTCTGCGAAAAGGATTGTCTCGGTGTCAGCATCAGAAACCACTTCCACGATGTCGCTCTCTTTCATAAAGTCAACACCTGTCACGAGATCCTTAGCAATAGGAGCCTGGTCGTAAGTCTCCTGATTCATGAAGATGTAGTCATCGCCTTCTTTGTAGAGGAACTGATAAGGACGACGCTCGATGCGCACATCCTCGAGTTTGAAACCTACCTGGAAGGTACGCTCAAGCACGCGGCCGTCGGTAACGTTCTTCAGTTTGGTGTTCATTACGGTGTTGCCTTTACCTGGCTTGCGATGCTGGAACTCAATGCATACCCAAATGCCACCGTCCATACGGATGGCTGTTCCTTTCTTAATGTCTTGTGAATTAATCATAACTATTTTAATTGTATTATTTCCTTTCGGGGTGCAAAGTTACGAAAAAACGAGCGCAGAACAAAAGAATTTATTCTTTTTTATGCCGAGTGACAGTAACTTCACGGTTTTTAGACCGTAAAGTTACGAAAAAACGAGCGCAGAACAAAAGAATTTGTTCTTTTTTATGCCGAGTGTAAGTAACTTCACGGTTTTCAGACTTACGGACTTACGCTTACGGGCATAGAAAACCCTCTGGCGCCTTCAGGGCACCAGAGGGGAGTCATATTCTTGATGTACTCTTAATGATTACTCTTCGTCATCCCAGATGTTCTTGTCAACGGGGAAAGCTCTTATTATAAAGAATCCCAAATGTCGTTCTCAGTATCTTCATCGTCATCCCAGATGTCAGTGAAATTTATCTTTGCATCAGGCTCGTGAGTTCCGTCGTCTTCGCCGCCGTAATCGATTTCGATATCTTGGTCAATTTGGCCAGTCAAACCACTACCGGCTAATAATTCTGTAGAATCTAATTCCGTTGTCTTAATAACTGGTTCTATATATACCTGTTTCATGGTTCTATTCTTTTTGAATGGTGTTAAACAACGATTTACTTTACAATTTTCTTCTGGCCGTTGATGATATAGACTCCCTTAGGAAGCGTATTCATATCAACGTTCTTACCTACATATTGACCATTAATAGTATAAACACCATCAGTTACAGTTCTTTCATTTGCTTTGATTTCGAAAATACCAGTGGTCTCACCGTCAATATCAATACCCATCGGCTTTGCGAATGCAGGATTTATGTTAGTAAGACGGAAACCTGCTCTGAAGCCCTTTGTATACTTATTGCTTGTTGTAACTTTATAAAATTTACCTTCACTGATAAAGAAACTATTAATAGGCAATTTTGTTTTGGCTAAGTTTCCAATGAAATTTATAGTGTAATCATAATTATCTTCATCAAATTTTGTTATGGAGACTCTGGTTTTACTTCTATCAGGATCCAGAGTCACATTTTTAACGGTAAAGCCTTCAGCATAAGTAATATCATTAGCTACCTTGATAAGATAAGGATTGTTCGCTACTGTACCTGCGGTTTCAGCGAGTTTTGTAAATTGCAGTGTTATACCAGAAGGCTCACTGTAATTGTTGTCTTCAACTTCATAGCCTGAAAATTCTGCCAATGCTACACCATCACCGAACGCTTCTGTCAATTGATCGCTAGTCATGGCAAATGGCAAGCAGATAGTGCTCCATTGACCTGCTTTAATAGAGCGCTTTACCTTTGCGATAACAGGCTCGGTTGTTGCAGTAGGAACAGTCGTGCTTTCTTCATCCAGCGTTACAGTAGCCATTTTCTTGACAGTAAGAGTTGCTGAGGCTATAGTGGTTGGTACATTTTCATTATTATCGCCAGAAATAGTCGATTCAGTGAAGGTTATAGGATAATCACCTTGTTCCACAGTTTCGGCAATATTAAGTTTGAAATTCATAATGGCTCCACTACCTGCTTCAATTATATGCTTTACACCTTGATCAGGCATTGAAAAGAGCATGTATCTACCATTGTCACTTGACATTGTCATGCCAGTACTTCTTTCAGTTAACTCATAACCGGCAAATGTCACTCCTTCGGGTAATGTCATGTCGAACTGAACTCCTGCTACAGTGGCATCGTTAGACAGTTCAATCGCCATTGTAGCATCACCCCCTTTATATCCAGTGAAGTTAGGCACGGAGACAGTGTAACTGGCTGCCGTTACATTTCCGCTTAAAGCGAAAAACGCGGCAATGAAAAGTAATAATTTCTTTTTCATATTTAATTGTTCTTATCTAATTTTTATTCAGAATGATATCTACTAAACTGGTAACGTCGCTTACGTTGATTTCATTATCACCGTTTATGTCGCAGGCACTTTCATAGCAGTTCGTCGGGTTTTTGCCCAGAATGTAATCCACAAGTGTCGTCACATCGGCTACATTCACTTCCCCGTCGCCGTTGATATCGCCCTTGCGGGTAGAAGAGGCGGCAAGTTTCTTGAACTTGGTGTCGAGATAGACAAAGCGTTGGTTCAGGTAGGTTTTGATGTCCTGGACGGCTGCGGAATAATCGCCCTCGAGTGTCCATCCTGCTCCGCCATTTGCTGTTGAAGCATAGTTGTCTACTTGGGTTTGGGCAATCTCGGCAGCTAAGACGTCAATCTTTGCTGTTAACAGGGCAAGCAGGTCCTTGGTCTTGGAATCGCCGTAGATGGTGTTCCATTTTGCTATCACGGCATCCTTGAACCATTGTTCTTGCCAGAGTGCCTCTATCTTGTTGCACATCACTTGGTAGTCGGCATGTTTGAAGAGCATACCGTTGTAGGAACCAACGGTGTTGAGGTCGCTCATATCGACAGGATGCTTGGTGTTGTTGCCATAGGCTTTGTCGTTGCTCCAGAGCGGACCGAAGTAGAGTTTACCGTCGGCATTGTCTTTATATACAAAGATGTCTGACAGTTGCTTGTAGCCGCCAAGGATTTCGCTGGCAACGTACCAGTTGATGAATGAAGTCTGGTCAACCTTGTTCTCAATATCTGTCCAGAAGGAGGTGAAGTACGTGCCTACAGCGGTTTGCAGTGCAGCCTGCTCGTCTGCGGTGATTTCGTCTTTGTCAGGATTCTTAATGACGATGTTAGGATTAGTCTCGTCGCCTGCAACATAGAGGTCGTTGGCTCCTACTTCTCCGTTCGATGCAATCTCCAGGAGCCAGTCTTTGTCTTTTTCGCTCACTAATACTCGTCCGCTTTCTACCTTGACACGGTCGGTAATCTGGTAGGTGCCCCGATAAATACCATTTACCACAAGGTCGGCATACTGGCATCCTGGGGTGAAACCGAATCCTAATTGGTCGCCGAGTTCTTCGGTAAGTCCGTTGCGCAGCATCGACGGGTCGTCGTCGTTGGATTCGAGCACCCACTGTTTGTAGGATCCTGACTTGCTTCCTAACAAAGCGCGTTTTTTATCAAACTTCAACCGGTAGGATGTCTTGACGTCGCTTCCGTCGCCTACGTATTTCACTTCCAGTCCTGTATTATCCAGCGTGAAGCTGCCACCGATCATATTATTCTCGTCAAACACTTCGATAGCTGCATTTCCCCAGATGTCACAATCAATAGGAGCATCGGAATCGATGAAAATTGTGGGCACGTCGTTCATCTGGATGCGCTGTGCCTGTCCTTCGGGCACGAAACTGATGGTGGGATCGGCGGCACCATTGGCTTTATTGATGTAGGCGTTGATTCCGTAAACTGGCCCTGTTGTATTCCAAGACTCAACTTTTTGAGGAAGGGTGAATGATGCGGCATCGCCACCAATGAGGAGGACGGAGCCATCCACGTTGAGTGAGTTAAGATACAAGTTGGCGCTGAAGGTGTAGTCGCCGAATGTCACACTTTCACCGTATGCCTTATGATTGTTGTCCCAGTTTGAGCAATAAGCTAAAAGTACATGGCTGAGGATAGGAGTTGCATCTACTGCCTTCGATGGCTTTATCAGATAGGGCATGCCTGGACAGATGGCATTGTCGGCAGGTGTGGCAAAAAACAGCGTGGTGCCGTTGGAGTAGATGCCTGCCAGTTCCTTCAGTTCGTATTGATCTCCGAAAACGCTCTTCAGCGTCTCCTCGTTAACAGAGACTGGCAACGAGATAGCGTTCCATTGATCTTTCTCGAAGGTCTTGTTCGTCAGTGTCACGTTATAGTATTTGTCCAGTAAATCAGCCGTTATCCCATTGTCGCTTTGACTCTTTGTTGCATCTATTGTCAATCCTTCTGCCTGAACCGCATTTGCCGCTTCGGCAAGGATTGTGAGTCGCTCCTGAACGTAGTCGATGCGGTCGCTCAGCCATTCTTTAAGTTGATCGACGTATGCCTGATGGTTGGCAAGATTGTTTACATACCCGAAGGCACCTGGTTGTTGCGGGTTTCCCCATCTCTCAAAATTCAGTTCTGCAGATTGGGCTACGACTTCGGCCATCTCATCGATTTTTGCCAGCAGAGTGGTTTTCATTCCACCGTTGACGAGATTATCCATAGTCTCCTTTGCGTGGGTAATGAAATCCAAGTCAGAGGTAAGTTTTTGGAAATAGGGTTGTATCCACGAAGCCTGTTGCAGGTTGGCCACCAGTTTTCCATCTGGATCAGCCATCGAATTCCAGTTTCCGAAAGCCAAATCCTTGTCCCACAGAGGACCCCAGCAGAGTTTGCCGTCGGCTTCGCGGTAAGCCTTTACGCTCATCAGTCCGTCATAGTCGCCTGTGAGTTCGGTCGCAATCCAGAATTTTATGAGTGTTTCTTCGTCGTTATAGGCACGCCAACCTGTTGTGGGGTTGGTATAACCAGTGCCGAAACCTTTCTTCCAACTGTTGAGGAACCAGTCTTTTATGGGATTAAGGACAGCATTTCGCTGTTCTTCGTCTGTCTCGTCAGCAGGTTCTGGGTTGTTGACATTCATAATTATTCCATTTTCAGCTATACACATGGGATAATCGCACATGTCGTTTCTACCCTGGAATTCAATGTACCAGCCTGTATCCTCGTTGACATTGATGCGGTCGACATCCACTTCACATTGGTCGGAAATCTGATAAGTGCCCCGATATTCGTTGTTGATGACCAGGTCAACGAATTTGTAACCAGGGCAGAAGGGCATGCCTACAGCCTTTCCAATATGATAGGTCAGTGCATTGCGGAGCATGGAATTGTCGTTTAAGTTGGCTAATAGAGTCCAGTTGCGCTTGGAATAACCGTAGCCGAGGAGGTCGTGTTTATGCGCCTTGCCGTCGGTTGAGGTCTTCTTGCTGGCAAATTTCAGACGATAGGCCCGTTTTCCAGTAGGTGTAGAAGCCAAAGCCGTGGAGTTTCCTCTGACTTTGATTTCTAGATTGGTGTTCCCTTTTTCATCGATGGCATCTTCGGTGAACGACTCAAGATAGTGGGGACTTGAGGTGTCGGAGGTAGCCACAACCTGGATTTTTGCAGGACGGTATGGGGCTTCTTCGGCTGTTGTGCTGTTGCCAAGTATCTTGTACAGATACTCTCCAAGTGTTTGATTGCCAATGCCTGGCAGGTCGATATAGACGGTAGGTGCATCGGTTATCTGTATTCGTGCCGCAATTTTCCCAGCCAAGGTGGTTGGTCCGGGATCATCACCTCCACCGCCTCCTGTGCTTACACCATCGAAGGAAAGTGCAGGCGTGGTAGTGTCAAGAGTAGGATGATAGAACCATGCAAAAGTGCCGTAGTAATCGGAATTATCATTGTCGCCTGGCCTAAAAGTTACAGGCCACCCACGCCAATTGCCTAATCCTGTTCCATCGCTTTGAAATGAAAAGGCCGTAACGGGTTGGCCTTGGCCGTTAACAATTTGCCAACTATATACTTTGAAATATGATCCCCAGAATTGCAGATTGTTGCTGAGGGTAACCTTGATGAAGTCGGTGGATATACTCGAAGCAAACGTCACACCGCTAAATGTCGGGTTTTCGACCGTTTGTTTAATACGAATGGCGTATGGCTTGTCAGCAACGATGGCTGTTGCGGCTTTCATCTTAATCGTTGTTCCGTCGAAGGAGTCGAACTCTTGCAAGTCCCAATTGCCTTCGCCAAAAGTGGCGTTAAGGATTTCTGTCGAGGCTGTGAACGGAAAGATTGTTCCGTCCCACTCGTAAGCCGTGAAAGTTCTGTTTTTCAATGTTACGTTACATGTCTGGTTGCAATAGCTGGTATATGCACCCGCATCGGTTGACGTTACGTCAAACTCAACATCTGTTGCTCCCCATGCGCCACTGCACACCAACAAAGAAAGGGCCGTGAAGGCCATGCAAAATAGTTTTCTCATATTTATATTAGTTAAGGTTGTAACTTTGATGTAAACTCGAGTACAAAAGTACGAAATATAATTGAATTCCGCAAACGTTTACGTGGTTTTTCTTCATACCATTCCTCTTATTTCCTTTTTTCATGAATTCTTTGAAAAAACGGAGAACCCGATGTTCTACTTTATTTCATTTGGGACAAGCCGGTGTTTTATATGTCAGGGATTATCATTCTGATTGTCATTAAATAAATATAATTCACAGCATAACAAATAGGTAGTTTCAGATTTTTTTTGTATATTTGCCATCAAATAACAAACTATTAACCTAAAGACGATATGAATACACGCAGATTGGGCAAGAAGCCTACGTTCTCTGATTTGGCTTTCGCTAGCTGTACGAAGACGCAGGAACTGCACCTATATAATGGCAATACCGCTCTGAACGGCAAGAAAATCAAAGGCACGAATATAATCATCAAGGTGATGAGATAATTATGCCCAAACAAGATATACGTTTTATTAACCTTTAAGACTTTTAATAATGATGAAAAGACTTTATATGATTCTTGCGATGCTTGCTATTGTCGCAACAATCAACGCCACAAAGATTTATCACGGCAACAGCACATACGTGGGCAACGTGGTATATACATGGGACGGCAAGCACCTTTATCAGGGAAACACTACCTATGTGGGAAATATCCTATACACTTGGGACGGGAAGCACCTATATCAAGGCAACACCACCTATGTGGGCAATATCCTCTTAACATGGGACGGGAAGTGCATCTATCAGGGCAACTCCACCTATGTGGGCAATGTTCTCTTCACGTGGAACGGCAAAAACTTGTTTCGCGGCAACACCACATACGTGGGAAACATACTCTGCACTTGGGACGGCAAGCACCTATATAACGGCAACAGCACATACGTGGGCAACATAACATATACGACTGACGGACCCATACCGCCTGTAATCATGTCGCTGCTGTTGTAGGAAACAAGGATGAGAGAATCTTCTTTTGGCTTAGATGACCAGACTCACATCTTTCTTATGCATGTTTTCCCGTCAAATAATGCCGCGCTATTCACGCTAAATTAGAAAAAAACATAAAAGTTGGTACTAAATTTCGCATATTTCTTTGGTAATTAAAAAGAAATGAGTAATTTTGCACCCCGCAAATGAGCAAATCTCAAGAAATAACAACAAAATAAATAGATAAGAAAGATGAAAAGAACATTTCAGCCCCACAACAGAAGAAGAGTGAACAAGCACGGTTTCCGTGAGCGTATGGCTACAAAGAACGGTCGCCGCGTGCTGGCTTCTCGTCGCGCTAAGGGCCGCAAGAAGTTGACAGTATCTGACGAACATCATGGCAAATAAGCCATTCTAACTTTGTATTAAAGTTAAAAACAGGGAGATGCAAGCGTTTTAGGGCTGCTTCTTCCTGTTTTTTTGTGTTTTTTTTGCTACTTTCATCTATTTATGTTACCTTTGCCCTTGAAATACAACCACAATGACAGTATCTAAATTTTTCAAGAAAATATTCAGTTTCTACCTCTGGGGAAACATTTTCGCGATGATTGCAGTGCTGGCTCTTGTCGCCATCGGCGTGCGCTATGGCCTCGACCTGTACACTCATCACGGCGAAAAAATCGTAATCCCCGACGTCAAGCATAAGTCGTTTGCCGATGCAGAGAACATTCTTGACAAGGCAGGACTGAAGGTTGTTGTCAGCGACACCGGCTACGTGAAGAGCCTGCCGCCAGACTGCATCCTTGAGCAAACGCCACAGGCAGGCAAGATAGTGAAGTCGGGCCACGTCATTTATCTCGTGATAAACTCTGACACGCCAATGCTCACCCTGCCTGACATCATCGACAACAGTTCGTACCGCACGGCACGAGTGAAACTCATATCAATGGGATTCAAGGTGGGCGAGCCGATGTATGTCAACGGCGAGCGCGACTGGGTTTACGGTGTGCTGTGCAACGGCAAGAGCATCGTAAGCGGACAGAAAGTGTCTGTCGAGGATGTCCTTATAATACAGGTGGGCAACGGTATGCGCGATGCCAGCGACTCGGTGGTCATCGACGACTCATACTACGAATATTATTACGAAGAAGAGCCTAACGACTCTTCAACTATAAACAACGGCGAGGTGGAGCAGAGCAGCGGCAACGAGCCGGCAGAGCCTGCCGCACCAGCACCGTCGGGCGATGTAGATCAGTTCCAAGAGGTAACAGTTCCCGATGTATAAGGATTTTGAAGAGCAGGAACCGCTCGACGACATACAGGAGTCGCCCGACGAAGAACAGGACGGTCAACTATACGAGCACTTCCGCCTGGTGGCAGATGCGGGACAGGTGCCCGTGAGGATTGACAAGTTCCTCACCGAGCGCATGCAGCACCAAAGCCGCAACCGCATACAGAAGGCTGCCGAGGCGGGATTCATCCACGTCAACGAGCGGCCCGTCAAGAGCAACTATAAGGTGCGGCCGGGCGACGTGGTGACGCTGATGCTCAATCGTCCGCGCTACGACGACACCATCGAGCCAGAGGATATTCCGCTCGATGTGGTTTACGAGGACGACCATCTGATGGTGATAAACAAGCCCGCAGGAATGGTGGTCCATCCAGGATGCGGCAACTATCACGGCACACTGGTAAATGCCGTGGCATGGCATCTGCGCAACATGCCGTCATACGACCCTAATGACCCCGAGGTGGGACTGGTTCATCGCATTGACAAGGACACCAGCGGACTCCTCGTGGTGGCAAAAACACCAGAGGCAAAGAGCCGACTGGGAGTTCAGTTCTTCAACAAGACCACCCACCGCTCATACAACGCACTGGTATGGGGAAACTTCGTTGAGGACGAGGGAACGATTGAAGGGAACATAGGACGCGATGTGCGCGACCGCCTCCGCATGGATGTCTTCCCCAAGGACTCGGGCATCGGCAAGCCCGCCGTCACCCACTACCGCGTGATGGAACGCTACGGATATACCACTCTGGTGGATTGTATTCTCGAAACGGGGCGCACCCACCAGATAAGAGCACACATGCGGCACATCGGCCATCCGCTGTTCAGCGACGAACGATATGGAGGCTGCGAGATACTCAGGGGCGAGCGCACGGCGTCATACAAAGCATACATACGCAACTGCTTCGCCCTGTGTCCGCGACAGGCACTGCACGCGCGAACACTGGGATTCGTCCACCCCGCGACAGGAAAGCAAATGGACTTCACAAGCCCGCTGCCCGAGGACATGCAACAACTGATAGAGAAATGGAGAGCACGGCTGCAGAATCAGTAACTTACGTCAGAACTCCAAAACTTCTGAACTTCCAAACTCCTGCACTCCCGAACTCCTAAACTCCTTATTAAAATAAACAACAAACACATATAATGAAAAACCTTAAAAGAAACATCGCCATCGTTTGTGGCGGAGATTCGTCAGAGCACGACGTTTCTATGCGCTCTGCACAAGGACTTTACTCTTTTTTCGACAAAGAACGCTACAACGTATGGATTGTAGAAATGCGCGGACTTGAATGGTATGTCAATCTCCACGACGGAACAAGGACGCCCATCGACCGCAACGACTTCTCCTTCAAGGAAGAAGGGAAACTCGTAATGTTCGACTACGCATACATTACCATACATGGAACACCGGGCGAGAACGGTATATTGCAGGGATACTTCGAACTGATTCACCTGCCATACTCCACCAGCGGCGTGCTCGTAGAGGCTATGACCTTCGACAAGTTCGTGCTCAATCAGTATCTGCGCAGTTACGGTGTAAAGGTGGCAGAGTCGATGCTCATACGCAAGGGCTACGAGGAACTGGTGTCCGACGACGAGATTGACGAGAAGATAGGCATGCCGTGCTTCGTGAAGCCTGCTGCCGACGGCTCTTCGTTCGGCGTGTCGAAGGTGAAGAACAAGGACCAGTTGGCTCCAGCCATCCGCAAAGCGCTCATGGAGAGCGACGACGTGATGGTGGAGAGCATGCTCGAAGGAACAGAAATCACCGTGGGATGTTATAAGACACGTGAGAAGACGGTTATCTTCCCTGCCACGGAGGTGGTGACGAAGAACGAGTTCTTCGACTACGACGCGAAGTACAACGGGCAAGTGCAGGAGATTACGCCGGCACGCATACCAGAGGAAACGGCAAAGCGCGCCGCACAACTGACAAGTCACATCTACGACATACTGCACTGTAACGGCATCATACGCGTTGACTATATCATCGGCAAAGACCAGAGCATATCAATGCTTGAGGTGAACACCACACCGGGAATGACAGCCACAAGTTTCATTCCGCAGCAGGTGCGTGCGGCAGGTCTCAACATCACCGACGTGCTCACAGACATCGTAGAAAACCAGTTTAAATAAACATCACTAACACCCATCACCATGAACATTTCCGACTTCGACGCAATACGTCCCTTCCAACCAGAGGAGTTGCCGGCTGCCTACGACCGGCTTGTTGCCAACCCGCAGTTCCGCGCAGTGGTGGGAATGCTCTATCCGCAGGTGCCTTTCGAGGCTCTCGAGCAGAAAATGCGCGCCTGCAAGACAAGCATGGAGTTCCAACTCGCTTTCTGCTACGACTTCCTCGAGACGCTTATGTCAAAAGCCAGCCTCGGCATCGACATCGACGTGGAGGCGATAGACGTGAACAAACGTTTCACCTTCGTGAGCAACCACCGCGACATAGTGCTCGACTCGGCACTGCTCGACAAACTATTGGTTGATGCCGGATTCAAAACGACATGCGAGATTGCCATCGGCGACAACCTGCTGTCGCTGCCGTGGGTGAAAGACCTCGTGCGCATCAACAAGTCGTTCATCGTGGAACGCTCGCTGCAGCCACGCGAAATGCTGATGGCAAGCAAGCGGCTCTCCGAGTATATGCACTTCGTGATAAGCGAGAAGAACGACAACGTGTGGATAGCGCAGCGCGAGGGAAGGGCCAAGGACAGCGACGACCGTACACAACCCGCAATACTGAAGATGATGGCGATGGGCGGAACAGGGACACCGTCGGAACGACTGCAGCAACTGCACATCGTACCGCTGTCAATCAGTTACGAGTTCGACCCATGCGACTTCCTCAAGGCACGCGAGTTCCAACTGCGCCGCGACAACCCCGAATGGAAGAAGGGGAAGAACGACGACGTGGTGAGCATGCAGACAGGAATAATGGGATTCAAGGGACATGTGCACTACAATTGCGCACCATGCATCGACGAATATCTGAAGCAACTGCCCGCCGACACACCTAAGACAGAGTTCTTCGACATCGTGGCGGCTCACATCGACAGTGAAATCCACCGCAACTACCGTCTCTATCCCTCAAACTACATCGCTTCCGACATGCTCGACGGCACATCGTTCGCCACCGAAGGGAAATACACAGAGGCTGACCGCAAGCAGTTTGAGGCATACATGCAAGGGCAACTCGACAAGATAGACCTCGAAGACAAGGACATCCCGTTCCTTCGCGAGCGCATGCTGACGATGTATGCCAATCCGCTTCGCAACCATTTGGGAAAGGTTATGGTTTAGTGAATTGCACAAAAATGCTCAAAGTTCAATGTTCAAAGTTCAAAGTTCAATGTCTCCTGGCAATAGCCTTGCTCCTTGCCGCCTGCACCACCGAGACATACGACTCGGGGGACGGTAAGTACAGCATGATGCGTGCCGACTTCGTTGAAACTCGCACCAATGATGCGGGAGAGTTGTTCTGCGCTGTAACAGACGATGGCGACTCGCTTGTGCTCTCGCCAAAACGCACCGCTAAATGGGCAGCAACGCCCGACTCGCTCTATCGCGCTCTATTATATTATAATGTACCAGAGGCGGGAATCGAGGTGGGTGCGATATCCCTCACCAGTGTCCCCACCCCATCAGTACGAATGAAAGACGATGTTAAGGAACAGCAGACAGACCCCGTCATCTTCAACAGCGCGTGGATGAGCCGCGAAGGAAGGTATATCAACTTGGGACTTTCTGTAAAAACAGGTGTTGCCGAGGGCGTTGACGAGAAGCAGAGCATAGGACTGATGTGCAACGAGATAACCACAGACAGCGAAGGGCACCGCCACTATTCGCTCACCATTTTGCATGCGCAGAACGGTGTTCCCGAGTATTACAGTGCCGAACTATTTCTGAGCATTGCCAGTTACCGTCTGCCCGTGAAACCTGCCAAGGGCGACACGCTGACAATAACCATCAACACCTACAAGGGAAAGACCGAAAAGACTTTCGTTTACTAACATCCCTATTGACACCTAAAGTCCCCCTCGCCCATTGGAGAGGGGATAGGGGTGAGGCTTGGAGAGGGGACACATTAGCAATGGGGCAAATTGCATATAACTACCTAAAAAACGAATTTTACGAATGCGAATCGGTTGCGGCATCAATAGCCTGCAACTAAAGGGATTCGCCAAATTCGTAAAATTCGTTGTCGTTTCAAGATAACTGCTGAAACACTATTTCAGCAGGTTCATGGTGTCGGTGGCAATCATCAGTTCCTCATCGGTAGGAATGACAACAACCTTTACACGGGAATCGTCGGCAGAGATGATAGCCTCCTCGCCGCGAACGTTGTTCTTCGACTCGTCGAACTTAACGCCGAGGAACTCCATGTCCTTGCATACCTCAGAACGCATGCTCACCTGGTTCTCGCCCACTCCGGCAGTGAAGACAATAACATCAAGGCCACCCATAGCGGCTGCATAAGCACCGATGTACTTCTTGATGCGATAGAAGTACATGTCTTGAGCCAGTTTCGCCTTCGGATCACCCGCCTTTGCAGCACTCTCCACATCGCGCATATCGCTGGAACCGCCTGTCAGACCAGCCACACCGCTCTTCTTGTTGAGCAGGTTTGACATGCCGTCGGCATCAAGACCGAGTTTCTTCTCAATGAAGGTAACAGCACCACCATCGATATCACCGGCACGAGTACCCATAACAAGTCCCTCCAACGGAGTGAGACCCATAGAGGTGTCGATGCACTTGCCATCCTTCACGGCAGCAATAGAACCACCATTACCCACGTGACAGGTCACCATCTTGGTGCCCTCGGCAGGAATGCCCAGGAACTCGCAGGCACGAGCCGACACATAACGGTGGCTGGTGCCGTGGAAACCGTAACGGCGGATGCCGTACTTCTCATAGAGTTCGTAAGGAATGGCATACATGTAAGCCTTTGGAGGCATGGTCTGGTGGAAAGCAGTGTCGAACACACCCACCTGTGGCAGACCAGGCATCAGTTCCTTCACGGCATTTACACCCTTCAGGTTGGCAGGGTTGTGCAGCGGAGCCAGGTCAGAGCACTCCTCGAAGGCTTTGAGCACCTCGTCGGTAAGAATCACCGACTTATTGAACTTCTCGCCGCCATGCACCATGCGATGACCCACAGCATCAATCTCGCTAAGGTCTTTGATAACACCGATTTCGGGATCGGTGAGCAGAGAGAAGATAAACTTCACGCCCTCGGTATGCTCGGGAATGTCGTGCATTATCTGCTTCTTCTCGCCGTTAGCCAGTTTCACCTTTACGAAAGAACCGTCCAAGCCCACACGCTCGGCACCGCCGCTTGTCATCACACTCTTGTCGTCCATGTTGTACAATGCGTACTTTATTGAAGACGAACCACAATTTAATACAAGTATTTTCATTTATAATTACGAATTTGGAGTTACTAATTACGAGTTGTCGCACAAGTGCGATTACTAATTTTCAATTATGAATTATAGAGTCACTTGTATTATCTTTTCTCGAATTCTTCGTTATAGATGTAAGCAACTTTTTCAACTCGACACAATCGGGATATATAGAGTCGTAATATTTACTCTCCAAGACTCCCGTCCTTTTAAGCAAGTTAAGCCAAAACAAAGTCTCGTTACATTCTTTTAAAGAGATGTACACCTTTGCTATAAAGTCATTCTTGCTTATGGCACATTGTGCTTCTGACATATTTGCGCCTATACTTGTACCACTTCTAAACAACTGATCAGAAACACGATACTCTTGTTTCTCTGCTGTAAGATAGCGGCATAAATTATATATGCGAATGGCGAACGCCATACATTTTTCCTCCATGATGTCGCCAAAGTCACTCATAAATTCTTCATTCATAATCGCACAAAGTGCGACAACTCAACATTCAAAATTCAACATTAGTCATTATATATTATTTCGCATCCATTGCCTGGCAAGCGGTGATGGCAACCATCTTGTAGATGTCGTCGACAGAGCAGCCACGACTGAGGTCGTTAACAGGACGGGCGATACCCTGAAGGATAGGACCGAGAGCAACGGCACCGCCAAGACGCTCAACCAGTTTATATGCGATGTTACCCACCTCAAGACATGGCACCACGAGCACATTGGCACGACCAGCAATCTCCGAGCCAGGAGCCTTCTTCTGTCCCACGCTGGGAACGAGAGAGGCATCAGCCTGCAGTTCACCGTCAATCTTCAGTTCGGGAGCCATCTCCTTTGCCAACCGTGTTGCCTCGACTACCTTGTCAACAACCTCGTGCTTTGCCGAACCCTTGGTAGAGAAACTGAGCATTGCCACGCGCGGCTCCTCGAAACCAGCCACCGACTTCGCCGTCTGTGCAGTACATACAGCAATCTGTGCCAACTGGTTGGCATCGGGCATCGGTGTTACGGCAACGTCACCGATAACCAGTATTCCGTTCTCACCGTACTGTGGAGCCTGTGTGAGCATCAGCATCGCACCGCTGACGCAGGTGATACCTGGCTGAGTCTTGATGATTTGCAGTGCCGGACGCAGTGTGTCGCCAGTGGTAGAGAGTGCACCGCTTATCTGTCCGTCAGCATCGCCAGTCTTTATAATCATACAACCCAGGTAGAGAGGGTTCTTCACCAACTTTCGAGCCTCCTCGATGGTCATGCCCTTCTTCTTGCGCAGTTCAGCGAGCAACTGTGCATATTCCTCGCTCTTCTCGCAGTTCTCTGGGTCAATGAGAGTAGCCTTGTCAATGTTCTTCAGTCCGAGACGGTCTGCCAGGGCATGCACTTTCTCGGGATTTCCTATCAATATAAGGTTAGCAATGTCGTCAGCCAGCACACGGTCGGCTGCTGTCAGTGTGCGCTCCTCCTCTGCTTCTGGGAGCACGATGCGCTGCTTGTTGCTCTTAGCACGCGCGATGATTTGTTGCACTAAATCCATAGTAGATAAATTTTTAATTATTGTTTATGATGTGTTTATAGTGTTTTCTGCTGTAGTTTTCTTCTGTGTGTCTGCTGCGTCAGGACATCACTGCATCTCCTTCGTGAGCAGACTTTCAAGGTCTTCTGCTGAGAGTCGCAACTGCATCTTGCCGTGAATGGCAACACTGATGCGCCCCGTCTCCTCCGACACTACCACCGCCACGGCATCGCTCTCCTCCGAGATGCCCATTGCTGCACGGTGGCGCAGGCCCAGTTCCTTCGGAATGTTCACATCGTGGCTCACGGGGAGGATACATCCCGCTGCCTTTATCCTCTGCTTCGACACCACCATGGCGCCGTCGTGCAGCGGAGAGTTTTTGAAGAAGATGTTCTCTATCAGTCGCTGGCTCAGTCGCGAGTCTATCTTTTCGCCTGTCTCCACGATGTCGTTGAGCGGCGTCACACGTTCTATCACTATCAGTGCGCCCACCTTTCCGCGCCCCATGCTCATGCAGGCACGCACAATCGCCATGACGCTCTCCTTGTCAACGCTGTTCTTGCGTTTGTTGCTGCTGAAGAACTTCAGCAGTGCACTCAGATTCTGATGGGCTCCGACGTTATAGAAGAACTTGCGTATCTCGTCCTGGAAGATGATGATGAGTGCTATCACTCCTACACTCATCAGGTTGTCCAAGATGGCACCGAGCAGGCGCATCTCAAAGACACGACTCACGAAAATCCACAGAATGAAGAACACGATGATGCCGCCGAACACGTTGAGCGAGCGCGATGCCTTCATCACTCTGTATATGTAATAGAGTCCGAGCGCCACCGCCACAATGTCTATTATGTCTTTTATTCCGAAATCAAACATTCTTTTAAGGAGTTTAGGAGTGCAGGAGTTGGGAGTTAGAAATTAGGAGTTAGGAGTTAAGAGTTTTCCCTTTTCCGTCATCGTTTTCGTCAACGTAATAGCCTCAACAGCCGCACGCACGTCATGCACACGCAGTATCTTGGCACCCTTCATCAGCGCCACGGTGTTCAGCACCGTGGTTCCGTTGAGAGCCTCGGCAGGAGTGATGCCCAGCGTGCGCCATATCATCGTTTTGCGCGAGAGTCCTGCCAGCACCGGCAGTCCGAACTCTTGCAGCAGTTCCATGCGATGCAGCGTGTCGAAGTTCTGCTCCATCGTCTTGCCGAAACCGAAGCCAGGGTCGAGTATGATGTCTCGCTGACCACGGGCACACAGTTGCCTCACACGCTGTGCGAAGAACATCATCGTGTCTTCTATCGGTCCCTGACTCGACATCAGCACATAAGCCACACCGCCGCGCCAACTCTCGTCGAGCACGGGGGCACAGTCGCCAGCGCCATCAACACCATTTGCAGAGGTCTCGCCACCGAAAGCACCATCGGGATTGCCGCCACTGACATCATTAATGATGCCCGCGCCAAACTCCTCGACAGCCATCTTCGCCACGTCGTGACGGAAGGTGTCGATGCTGAGCACAGCGTCTGGCTGCTGACCTCTCACCACCTTCAGGGCAAAGCGCATGCGCTCCATCTCATCTTCCACAGACACCTGCTCGGCACCAGGACGGGTGGAAAACGCGCCGACATCTATAATCCGACCGCCCTCTTCCACTATCTCATTGGCGCGCGCGGCAATCTCTGCCTCTGTCTGCTTGCGGCTTCCAGCATAGAAAGAGTCGGGCGTGCAGTTGAGGATTCCCATCACCAATGGTTCCCCCAACGACAGCAACTTGCCACCGATGTTCAGTGTGTATTCTGCGATATTGTCTTTCATTGTTTCATAGCATGCAACCGCGTTGCAGCGTCTTCCATTTGCAAAAATACGACAAATCGACCACACTGCAAAACTTTCAACACTATTTTTATTTAATTTAAGTTTCCAAAAACACATCGTATATTGAAACTTTTTCCTATTTTTGCATCGTAAAAGTAAAACTATAGCAATTATGGACATTACAGAGATATACGAAATCTACAAAAAACACCCCGTGGTGACCACCGACAGCCGCGACTGTCCCGAGGGCAGCATCTTCGTCGCACTGAAAGGCGAGAAGTTCGACGGCAATCAATATGCCATGCAGGCACTGGAGAAAGGATGCAGTTACGCCATTGTGGACAGTCAAGAGTTTAGAGCGAAGAGTTTAGAGTATGCTTGTACAGTACCTTCATCACTTGCAGAAAACTCTCAACTCTCAACTCTAGTCTCTCGACTCATCGTTGTCGATGACTGCCTGCAGACGCTCAAAGACCTGGCACGCGAGCACCGGCGACAGTTCCAGATTCCTATTATAGGAGTGACTGGAACCAACGGAAAGACAACCACCAAGGAACTTATAGCCGCCGTGCTGAGCGAGAAATTCAACGTGCACTACACCCGCGGCAACTTCAACAACGACGTGGGAGTGCCTAAGACGCTCTTCCAACTCTCCTCCGAGCACGAGATTGCGGTGATAGAGATGGGAGCGTCGCACCCAGGCGACATCAAGACGCTGGTGCAGACCGTGGAGCCCACATGCGGAATAATAACCAATGTGGGACGCGCCCACCTGCAGGGCTTCGGCTCCTTCGAGGGAGTGAAGCGCACCAAGGGCGAACTCTACGACTTCCTTATCGACCGTTGCACCGCCCCAGCACCCATCTTCATCAATGCCGACAATGCCGACCTCATGCAGATGGCTGAGGAGAGAAAAGCGCCAAGACTGATAAAATATGGCAAGGAAACTGCCGACGAGGTGGCTGTGCGCGGCAAGGTGATCGACTGCGCGCCCTTCCTGCGCTTCTCATGGCATGCCGACGGCGGCATGGAGCACGAGGTGAAGACGCATCTAATAGGAGCATACAACATCGACAACATGCTGGCGGCTGCTACCATAGGACTGCACTTCGGAGTGAGCGAAGAACAGGTGTGCCACGCACTGGAGAACTACACCCCGACCAACAACCGCTCGCAACTCACCGTGACACCACACAACCACCTCATCGTGGATGCCTATAACGCCAACCCCACGAGCATGAAGGCTGCCGTTGACAACCTCGCAGCGATGGACGTGCCGGCAAAGATGGCCATTCTGGGCGACATGCGCGAACTGGGCGAGGTGTCTGCCGACGAGCATCAACGCATCGTTGACCTGCTTCAGGAGAAAGGGCTCACCGACATCTGGCTCGTAGGCGAGGAGTTCGGCAATACCGACTGCCCCTACCGCAAGTTCAAGGACGTAGAGGAGGTTCGGGCGGCCATCACCGAATGTATGCCGCAAGACAGATACATCCTCATAAAAGGCAGCAACAGCATGCGCCTTTACACACTACCCGAAGTGCTGTAACACTATTGCAGAAGGTAACGAAACAAACAACGGACAAAGAGAGAAACTATAATGACACCAGAAGAAAAGACAATGATAGAGGAGCGCATCGTGGATGTGCTGAAGACCGTTTACGACCCAGAGATACCGGTGAACATCTATGACCTGGGCATGATTTACAAGATAGACATGCAGGAAGACGGTGTGCTGGATGTGGACATGACGTTCACCGCGCCCAACTGTCCTGCCGCCGATTTCATCCTTGAAGATGTGCGCACGAAACTGGAAAGTGTCGATGGCGTGAAGACTGCCAACGTGAACCTCGTCTTCGAGCCAGCATGGGATCAGAGCATGCTCAGCGAAGAGGCACGACTGGAGTTGGGACTGGACTAATCTAAATGTAGAATTGAGAGTGCAGAATGGAGAATGTAGAATGGAGAATGGAGAATGTAGAATTATGATTACCTTTGAGTGATGAACGTTGCGCATTGCACTGAAAGAAGCAAACGAGACTGAGTATTGGCTCACAAATCTACACGAGAGTGGTTTCATCAGCGACAAGGAGTATAACTCAATAAATCATGACAACGAGGAGTTGATAAGAATTTTAGTAAGATCGATAAAAACAAAAAAGGAAAGAATGGGAATAGATGACACTAAGAGATAATCCTTGAGGGTAATCATAATTCTACATTCTACATCATACATTCTACATTATAATTAATAATATGAGAAATAACATTTATATATTAAGCGACGCACACCTTGGCTCATGGGCTATCGACCACGGGCGGATGCAGGAGAGGAGGCTGATACGTTTCCTCGACGACATCAAGGAGAAGGCGAAGGCGATTTACCTGCTGGGCGACATGTTCGACTTCTGGTACGAGTGGAAATACTGCGTGCCTAAGGGCTACACGCGCTTTCTTGGCAAGTTGTCTGAACTGACAGACATGGGCATCGAGGTTCACTACTTCACGGGCAACCACGACATCTGGATGTACGGTTATCTGGAGGAGGAGTGCGGCGTCACATTGCACAAGAAGCCAGAGACGGTGGAACTATATAATAAGGTGTTCTATCTGGCTCACGGTGACGGGCTGGGCGACCCTGACAAGAAGTTCCAGATGATACGCAAGATATTCCACAACAAGTTGTGCCAGCGCATGTTCTCGATGCTGCATCCACGCTGGTCGTTGTGGTTCGGGCATACGTGGGCAAAGCACTCACGCATGAAACGTGCCGACGGCAAGGAGCCGCCGTATATGGGCGAGGACAAAGAGTTCTTGGTGCGTTACACCAAGGAGTATATGAAGAATCACCCCAACATTGATTATTTCATTTACGGTCACCGCCATATCGAACTGGACCTTATGCTGAGCCATAAGACGCGCATGATGATTATCGGCGACTGGATATGGCAGTTCACCTACGTCATCTTCGATGGCGAGCACCTGTTCCTTGAGGAATATGTAGAGGGAGAAAGCAAGATGTAAACGAACATTCCAAAAGCAATAACAAAGGTAATTATATACTATTTGGACCCCATTGCTAATGACTCCCCTCCCCTCGGGAAGAGTTGGGGGTGGGCATAAAAAAGACAGCACCATATTGATGCTGTCTTTCTGCATTTTGGTCGGGATGAGGCGACTCGAACGCCCGACCCCTACGTCCCGAACGTAGTGCGCTACCAACTGCGCTACATCCCGATTTGTGGATGCAAAGGTAGCAAGAAAAAATGAAATGCGTGCATTTTTAATAAGAAATTTAGATAAAAACTTGCCCAGTCCATATTTTTATGCTACCTTTGCACCCGCTTTCAAGCAGAGAGCACACTAAATGTTGGTGCCTTAGCTCAGTTGGTAGAGCATCGGACTGAAAATCCGTGTGTCCCCGGTTCGATTCCTGGAGGTACCACAACACAAAGGACTTGGATTCCACGCGATTCCAAGTCCTTTTTTTATTATACTATATTCCTTATATAATACCTCCTTCCCACAATTTCTGGAAGAAGTCTTTTACATACATGCACTCGATGTTGGTTTCCGTTCGACTAATCACATCAAGCGACACAACTATTCTCCTGCTATCAGGATACTCTTCTGCAAAAACCTTCAGGTTTTTCAGATGCTTGGCAAGAATTTCCTCAACCGATTTTATCTCAATCGCCACACGGGCTTCTCCGATAATGAGGTCAACCTCGATTCCTGTGTATGTTCGCCAATAAGAAATACTATCTTCTACATGACGATAATGCATATATGCCACAATTTCTTGGACAACCAAATGCTCAAAGGCATGGCCATATTCTGGTGTGCCTCGTTTCAGTTCCTTACGATGTAACAGATAATTCACTATCCCCACGTCAAAATAATAAAAACGAGGGGCCTGTACCAGACGTCGCTTCAACCTTTTTTCGTATGCTGGTATGCGACGGCCAACAAGCGTGTCGTCAAGAATGTCGAAATATGCTTTAACAGTAGTGGCACTAACCCCACAGTCTTGTGCAATGTTATTGTAATTCACCATTTCACCACTAGTCAAAGCAGCCACCTCTAAGAATCTCTGAAAACCATTGAGATTACGCACTAAAGCCTCCTCCTTGATTTCCTCTTTAAGATAAACGTCGATATATCCCGAGAGCAAACGCCAAGGATTGGCGGCTAAATAATGAGACGGAAGCATGCCATAAGAAACCGCTCTATCTACATCAAAACCGGGAATCTCGGCACTTACAAGAGGAAAAAGGAAGACAGGACAAGCACGTCCTCCCAGTGTGTTATGTCCCTTTCTTTTCAATTTCCTTGCACTCGACCCACAGAGAACAAACCTTAGATGATGTTGTGAAATCAATCGATGCACCTCGTTAAGAAGTTCTGGCACCTCAGGTATTTCGTCAACTATGACCAGCGTATTCTCCTGTTTGTCTTTAAGCATTTCATACAGTAGTGACGGACGACGTCGGAACCTGCTCCTCAACGTCGTATCAAGCAAATCAACATAAATTGCCGCAGGAAACTGCTGTCTAAGCAGCGTTGACTTTCCTGTCTGACGAGCGCCAAAAAGGAACACACTCCCTTCCAACTCTCTGTTTAACTGATAGATACGAGTCAACATGCCATATCATTTTTAGTATTCATCCTTTAGATTTTTATTTAAAATCCGTTGTTGTACTTTGGATTTTCATTAAAAATCACAAGCAGTACTTTGGATTTTCCATTAAAAACCAGTGCAAAAATAGTGTTTTTGGAAGAAACCGCCAAGAAAAGAATGAATTATTTTATCTCTAAAGATCGAACGCATTAGAAGTCTTGGAGTGCAGGAGTGTAACAAAGCACCCCGATGGGGCAGTGAGAACATAGCCAGGGGCAACGCCCTGGGTGACAATCCACAAAAAGAGTATTCGCCCTGAAAGGGCAAAAGAATCTTCACGCACGGGAATCCAAAAACACTTTTGCCCTTACAGGGCGTGTATATAGGGTGCATCTATACCCAGGGCGATGCCCTGGGCTATGTTCTCACTGCCCTTTCAGGGCGCTTAAATTCTGAACGTTCATAACTTCCGAAAACTCAATTAAAAGAATAAAGAAAAACAAAGGACATGCCGCATGCGGGCACATCCCTTGTTGGAAAAAGTGTTATACTTTGATGCTTTGTTTACTGAGCATCGATTTCACCATAGTCATCATCGATTGTCTCACCGTCAGAATTATATCCCTCGTTGTGATAATCGGGATTTACGTATGGATTCTCGGGGTCATTACCTCCCCATTCACCTTTACGGCTTTTACTTCCACAGATAAATGTAATGAGTTCCATGCTCACTACTTTCGCTACGGGTGCTTCGTACTTTTTCATTTCTTCTACCTCCTTTCTTACTTAACGAAATACTTCTTTCCGTTCACAATGTAGAGGCCACGAGGCAGTCCTTCGAGCGATGTAGAGCCGCTGCGTACCACCTGTCCGTTGATGTTCACCACAACGTCAAGGTATTCCACATCCACCTTGCCCTGCTTTTCAGCCTCCTCGATGATGCTCTTTATCTCATCAACATCGTACATCTCGCCCTCGAAGTCCTCATTGAATGCCATCTCGAAGCCCTTAGAGAGTGCTGCATTAGCGTCGAGTTTCGACTCGATGCCACTTACTGCTGCTGCGTTCACCTTGATAACGGCAGTGAACTGAGGCCAGAGACCCGTAGTACGTGTGCCACCATAGTTCTCGGCAGCCTTCTCACGATAGTACTTAGGATACTTGCTGCCCTTTGCACGTCCGAGGAAGTAAGCATGCTGCGGTATCTGCACCTTATAAGCCTTTGCCTTGTTCTCCCATGTGGTATGAGCGGTAACTGCCTGGTCGTAAGCATCCTTCAATGTGTTATATTCTGCTTCCTTTGCTGCCTGATCCCAGTTATTGTACTCACTCCATGCAGCCTGGTTTGCATTATATGCATCCCACAGAGCCTTGTTGGCTTGATATGCAGCATAGTCGGTAGCATAGTCCTTATTCTTGTTAAACACTGATTTACAGTAATTGAAACCAGCCTCTTTTTCTGCATCACTTCCGTATGGATTATAACCAAGTGACTGAAGAATTGGGAAGAACAAGTCATTCCTTCCGCTATTATAATTGTTGGCCTGAGTGGAACCATCATTGTAATTTGCAGTAATATAGTCCTCTCCGAACCACACACCACGTTCATATTGACCGTTACCTTCAGTTAATTTAGAAACCAATTCCTGTTCTTTAGCAGTCAATGCCTCTGGTTCAGTGAGAGTCTCTGTAGGCATTGCGATTGTCTCTGTAGGCTGGTCTGGCTGTACTGGGAACACTGGCTCTTCTGGCACCTGTGGCTCGTCGCCGATTGCTTCCTGTGCGCCATCGACATACTCTTTCGGGTTACCGATGAATGTGTACTTCTGTCCAGCGTAATCAGAATATCCAGGATGACTATAGTTGCTGTCTGGCAACTCTGCCTGAGTCTTCTTTATTCCAAGGTCGATGGTGCGTGAGTTCTCCTCAAATATCTTTGCCCACTGTGTCTGTGGTTTCCACTCTACGCCCGAGAAGTTACAACGCTTCTTTGTTGTACCGCCGTCGTTAACACCGATGGCAGGGTGAATCATATAAGGATGTCCGGCTGTTGCGAGGATACCGTCAATAATGTATGCCTTCTTGGTAGAATTAAAGGTATTTTGCGCATCAGTCATAGATGAACCTGGAGCGAAAGTCTTGGTCTTGTTTTTACTCAACAGAGAACTTGTCGTCACATGGTGGTACTCCTGTCCTTCTTTGTCCACATAAACGTTATAACTGAATTTACTGGTTGGATCTGTTTCTCTGACACCTGTGCGCTTATAGTGATTACCCTCAGTGTCTTTATAGTCAGTCACTGCCACGTTGTTGAAGTGGAGAGTAAGGGTCTTTTCTTCCTTGTTAATCTCTACAGCGCTGAAGTCAACGATGTTGAATGTCTCGTTGAAAGCCGCAGCAAGTTGCTCGTCGGAGAGGTCGAACGGGAAGCACATGGTGTACCACACGTCATCATACTCCTTAAAATAGAGGTCTCCACCCGGATCTGTAGTGAACTCCTTCATGAGCATTAATTGCGCCCAACCATCTTGTGAGAATTTACCTGTTCCTGCCGAACCTAAATCGGCTCCTGGTATATTGGCTCGTTTTTCGCGATCACCCTGCAATGGCAATCCATAAGCAGGGTCATCGTTAGTACGTCCACCATAAGTTGAGGAGATTTCTGCACGAACTTTTTCTGCCAACTCTTTGGGATAATGGAGAACTGGAATACCATTTGCTCTAACATAATACCATTTTACTGCTTCATCCCAAGACATGGAAGGAATTTCACTTGCCTGATTAGGAATACCATTATTACCGTCAAAGTCAGGACTGTAGAATGTTGAATTCATATCTTTTGGACTAAAACTTGTACCAGCCGTCCAAATGTAAGGAATCTTTGCAGGGTCTGTGGTTGTGAGATAGACATCGGTGAAAGGACAAAGATTGAAAGCGGCCCTACCTATCTTCTCCACGTTTTCGGGGATGGTGATACTGTTCAGAGCCAGACAGTTATCAAAGCAGTGGTCACCCATGTTGACAAGAGTCTCCGGCAGACGGATAGACTCCAGGTGCTGACTATTCCAGAAGCAGCCGTTACCTAATGACACAATGCCCTCAGAAAGAGCAATGTGCTTCATATTATTGCATTCGTTGAACGAGCGGTCGCCAATATAGCAGTCTGCCAGACCGGCAGCAAAGTCAAGATCCTCCAAAAAATCACACTTCAGGAAAGCACCACCGTGGATGCGCTTCATACCGCTACCCACAACAAGGTGGCGGATACGTGCCCACTTGCCGCACTCCTCATCAAGATCTGTATAACAGTCAGGAATGACAAGAGACTCTATTGGAACAAACTTATCCGTTTCTTTATTATTATTGAATGCAGTCTCGCCATACAAAGCCTTATAGCCGCTAACATTATCAGATGCCAAATCAGAAATACAGCGGAAAGGCAGATGGGTCATGTTGACATCGGGTAGTTTGATATCTACAACGTTTGTTGTATATTGATTGAAATAATAGAAGGCATTCGTCGTTGTAGGACAAGCGACCAACGAGCCATCACAGAACGGGTCATTGTAGTTATAATAGGTAGCGTTCTGAGTTGCTGCAGTAACAGTGCAATCAGCAAAGTGCGCACCGGTGAAGTCCCACTTGGCACTGGTACCGTGACCAAAGTTCGGGGTTCCACCGTTCACTAAGTCGTTAACGCCATATTCTCCCGACATCTTGATGTCGCGAGGAACAATGGTTGGGTTTCCTAATGTCGGCATACCCATTTCAGAAAGGAATGTGGCTACATTATTTGCCTCAAAAGAATGCATAGCGACTTCTGCCCACTTCTTGCTACTGTCATCAAGCTCACTGTTATCAGGATCATAGGCACCAACCATCTTCAGATTGGCATTCTTGCCGCTTTGCTTCATTTTGGCCATTGCTGTCACATCCTCCTCAGAAGTCATGTCGTTCGGCAGACGGATATAGGTAGCACCGTCACCACTGATGGTCGTTCCATTCTTGTCGAAAGAGCCTGTGCCGAAGTTAACTGCAAAAACATCGGCCTTAGTAGCGCCGCTGGCCAATGTCACTTCGCTCATGTCGATTCTCGGGAAACGAGAGAATGCAGCACAAGTAGTAGAATTGAGCGCTGCAAAGTCCTCAGCACTCAGAGTTCCAGAAATCTTAAGCGAATAGAAATCATCAGAACCTCCCAAACCCTGAAAAGGATTGTTGTTGTCGTAGTTCTCGCCAGTATGAGCAGTAACCCATGTGGCTAACGCTCCTGGAGTTGAAACGACAAGAGTCTGTACTTTTTTGCCGCTGCTGTTATCAGTGGCGCCACTGATACCATCGCCGCTAACGTCGGCAGCCCACGTCCCTACCGAGACGAGGACACTCATCATGATTAAGAGTAGATACCTTTTCATTTTGTTGTCAATTTTATGGTTTATTGTTGAATTAATTTGTTCTAACAATTTGCACGCTGCCACATATAGTGACCGCATACCTTATTTATATATTATATGGGTTATGATGTGACGATTGGGAAACGCAAGCCGTAAAGGAAGTACGCGGCGCATGCCGATACGATAGTTAAGTAAGCAGGGGCTGTCGCTCCCAAAAGTCGAAGGTCTTCAAGGAAAAGGGCGGACGCGTCTCGCGACTTCGTCGCCCCAACAAATAACTTTAACTTTACTACAAAATAATCCTCACGGACTAACTGTAATACAATACTAACGTCTCCATATAAAAGGAGACTACGAATAACTTGGCGACAAAATTACAAATTTTAAGCCATATCAAAAAAAAAAAAACGGTTTTGTGACAAATTTCGTGTTGTTTTAACATTATATAACACTACGCAAACGTTTTCGGTTAATATTTTTACCAAGAAATGAACGCTTCGGACACAATTCCGACAGGTTTGCGACCCATCTGGAGGTTAACAAAGGGTTATTTGCAATTAATAGCAACATGACTGAAGTTCAGAAAGTATGTAAACTACAACGAAGCCCCCTGAAGGGGCAGTGAGAACATAGCCCAGGGCATCGCCCTGGGTATAAGCGCGCTACCTATATACACGCGCTGAAAGGGCAAAAGACTTTATACGCACCAGATTCTTTTGCACTTTCAGCGCGATTTCACTAAATCCACCTTCCCCCAAGGCGATGCCCTGGGCTATGTTCTTACTGCCCTTTCAGGGCGCTTAAATTAAGGGTGTTTATAACTTCCGAAACTTAAATAAACATAGTATTTATCTCTCACTTATGGTTGTAGGGGCTCGCTCGGCTCTGCCACTTTGCTTGCAAAGAGCCCGCTTAAAGATTCAGGAGTTTGGAGGATGTGTCTCGGCATCGAGCGCTGGTCTTTCGGAGTTATATTGCTATGAAAAACGGGAAACAGAAACATTTTTTAGAACTTTTTCTACAAAATGTTTCTTTCTTAATAAATTTTGACTATCTTTGCAACACAGATACGAAAATGACAATGTAGCAGATAGACAGTAATTAATAACATAAAACCTTTTTGATATGGAATATTACATTGTATTGAATGGTGTGAAAGAAGGACCATTCGCACTTGAAGAACTCAAAGCAAAGGGAGTAACAGAAAGTACATTGGTATGGAAGAACGGTCTCACCGACTGGGTGAAGGCAAACACTCTGCCAGAGGTGATGCAGGCTCTCTACACTGCACCAGCAGCACCGCAGCCACAGGCAGCGCCCGTTCCACCACAGCCGCAACCAGCACCGGCACCACAACCGGCTCCCGCTCCACAGCCAGCACCAGCGCCACAACCGGCACCGGCACCGCAGCCACAGCCTGCTCCACAGTATCAGCAGCCTGCTCCACAGTATCAGCAGCCGGCACAGCCAAAGCCACAGGCAGCACAGACCACTCAACAGGCAGCAGCAGGACCCGCTCCTGACGACTACCAGCAGAAGAACCTCATCCTTGCCATCGTAAGTTTCATTTGCTGCGGTGTCATCGGTGCCATCTTCGCCATCCTGGGTTACATCGCCGGCGGCGAGGTGAAGAAGTTCTGGATGCTCGGACAGACCGAAATGGCAGAGAAGAAGGCAGCAGACGCCAAGAAATGGTTCAAGATTGCCATCATCGTTGACGTTGCCCTTGCCGTGGTCATTGGCGGTATCTACGCTCTGAACATGGTTCTCGCGCTGATGAACTAAAAAAACCACCTAAGCCCTCCCAAAGGGAGGGTTGTACAAATGCGGTTTGAAATGTATTTGAAGAAGATATAAGATGGAATATTATGTCATCATAGACGGAAGGAAGTGCGGACCGTTCTCTCACGAGGAACTGCGCAGTAAGTTTATCACGCCGACCACGGCAGTGTGGCGAGACGGCATGGCCGACTGGGCTCCTGCGAGCACACTCGCAGAGATTAGCGACGTGCTGCAGCCCGCACCGACGCCACCGCCAACATACAACTACGGCGGGAGTCAACAGCAAGTGGAGCCGAAACGGAGCAAGCGCGAGTTCATCCCGCCGATGCCCGATGACTACAAGTCGTCTAACATCTTCCTGATAGTATTCGGATTCTTGTGTTGCCAGACGTGCTTTCTTGGTTCTATCTTCGCCCTCATCAGTTACATCAATGCCAACGAGATGAAGACTCTCTACACCATGGGGCAGTATGAAATGGCGATGAGCAAGGCTGCCACGGTGCGCAAGATGCACAAGTGGGCCATCTGGTCTAACGTCATCTTCATCCTGCTCGCTGTGATTGGCGTCGTGATTTATCTATTGTTCATGGGCGGACTTGTAATGTTGTCAAGCCAATATCAATAGTACAGATGACGGCTTTGCGCAGGAAACAAATCGGGATAATGACGGCAGCGGTGCTTATCGCACTTGCTGCCGTCTATTTCTTCTTCGACCCCAACACCGACGGGCTGTTCCCCAAGTGCGCCTTTTATGTGCTCACGGGCTGGAAGTGTCCCGGCTGCGGCTCGCAACGCGCCCTGCATGCCCTGCTCCACGGCGACGTGACGGCAGCACTGAGCCAGAACATGTGGATTCCCTTTGCCGCCATCTATATCGTGCTGGTGGCGATTGCAATGTTCTTCTGCAATCGCGACAGCCGCTACACCAAGATAGTGACCAACAACTATCTGTTCTCCGCATTCATGCTTTTCACCCTGTTGTGGTTCGTTTTCCGCAACGTGTTTGGTGTTTGACGAAAAGTAAAATAGGCTATTTTACCGACCAATATAGGCTATTTTACTCACCAATATAGGCTATTTTACTGAGCAAATACAGTGGAATTTGACTTTTCCTGATTTCACTAGACACTTTTTCTCTTCATTAACTGAAACAGTAGACAGTTGTTTTGTAGTCGTACTGAATTGATAGACACAAGCGAAAAAGCTGTGCTGTTTTTGCTGACACTTCTGTCATGCTGGACACG
>DGTS01000026.1:91077-145960 GCA_002394385.1 Prevotella sp. UBA4330 | reverse complement strand
TGCAAAGGTACAACTTTATTCATGACTAGCCAAGCCTTACCAACCGAGTAAATCCGCTGAGCCGCAAAGCCCAAAGCTGGATATGTTTTATTCTCGGTTAACTGTGGTATATAGAAAAGGCGTGGGCTTTTACAATTAACTCGTCCACGTCTTTCGGGTCTCGCAATTACCCTCTCCTGATGAACGAGCAATCGCAAGACCCACGCTGAATATGTTGAAGAGGCATATCGAGTATAGACACAACCCCTATCAGAGCATATCCAGAGTGGCGTCACACGATGCTTGCTTTAACAGGAGAATACTTTTCAAGTTGCGAGTTTGAAAGACCTATCTCAACAAGCGTCTTGTTAACGCCAAATCATATATACACCCCTAAAGTGCTTTACAAACAGCACACAAAGGAGCAGTGCAAAGTTACTTGATTTTTTGCAAACTTGAATTAAAAAACATTTAGAATCTTATGTAACCAGTCATTAATTAACAAATTTCCATATTTATACTACAAAAATGGGAACAAAAAAAGAAGTGTGCCATTGTTATTAGCACACCTCTCTCTTACTAGTCAACAACCTGAAACTCGTGAAAGTTGTAAAAATATACTCATTAGGGGTTTCCTGTCCCTCTATATAAAGATCTAATACGTCCTGTATAGCAGTAAAAGATACCGTTCAGGAAAATAGTATCCAATGTCATCATTAGTATAGTAAACATCACATCCTGATTCTTCTTCGCCATAATAAACTATAATGGATGGGAACTTCTTTTCAATGCACTCTATCACGCCTTCCTGTTCGCGCCATACTATAGATTGATATACCGAAACAACATTTCCTTCTATAGCATAATCAGTTATATCTCCACGACAACAGTATTTCTCCCAATCACCATAAAAGATAGCCACCGCTGCACTTACTGGGGCAACGGTGGCTGTATGTTGAAAAGTCTTTATAAAAACTGTCGAACGATGATTCTTATTTGAACTTGATGCGTTCCTAAAGATGCCGTACGCGACGTCTCCCCGCCCATGTAGGGGCGGGGAGACGTTAGCAGATGGGGCGGATATTATATCATCATTAGAGCCGACGGAAAAGGCGGTTTATATCTATCTGGATTTCAATTAGATACAAAGTGGGTAACAATGTTAATAAGATTGTTCAACAAAGTTAATAACTTTGTTAGCCGGTTTGATATCTATCGCAAAACGGATGATGCTTAACGGGAATGCGAAAGGGCATGAATGGCACGTCAAAGGAGGGTGAATGGCAAGGCAAAGGAGGGTGAACGGCACGTCAAAGGAGGATGAACGGGAATACCATTTACCGCAAAACGATGGCAGAGAAGATTCTTCCCGATGCCACACCGAGCCTTCGCGCAGAGAAGAAACGCGCCGAACAGGTGTATGTGTCGATGCCCGAGAGGTGGATGTTTGCCGCTGGCACACCGCAGGAAAGCAGTTGCAGGCGGTTGCATTCGGGCAGGTCGATGTGCCACTTCTCCTGCTCTGAGCCGTCATTCAGGGGCTCAGCGTTCATAAGGGGGAAGCGGCGAGCAATCTTCTGCATCGGGAACTGTGCGTCGAGAAACGCCTTGTAAACCTCGTCGCCTACCTCGAACGACTGCAACGTGATGCCCGGCCCTATGGCTGCCCGCAGCGACTCGGGGCGCGAGCCGTAGTTTGCCGTCATCGCTCTTACCGTCTCTTCCACGATGCGTTGCTGTGTCCCTCGCCATCCTGCATGAATGGCTGCGGCGCAATGGCGGTCTGGGTCGTAGATGAGAACGGGTATGCAGTCGGCTGTTGAAACACCGATGCAGATGCCGCTGACGTCGGTTATCAGCGCGTCAACGCCCTCGATATAATCTTTCTTTTCTGCTTCTGTAAGATGGAAGAAGTCGGGTGTGATGGCTTTCACCACACGGCTGTGCGTCTGGTGGGGATAGATGAAGTTTTCGGTTGGTATGTTGAGGTGTCGTGACAGTATCTCAAGGTTGCGCGCGATGTGCTCCTCCGAGTCGCCACAATAGTGGTTTATGTTGAACGAGGCATAGTTGCCGGTGCTCACGCCGCCCTCTCGCGTTGTTGAGAAGGCGGTGACACGGCTGCCGAGGTCATAGTTCTTCGTCAACATCTTCTATCTCGTCTTCGTCGATGAACTCTATTTCCTCGTCCTCACCCTCGGCAAGCAGTTCCTCGGAGAATCGCGACATGTCCTTGTCGCGGTGAACAATGACATCCTCGGCAGTGATGCTCTGCAGTTTGTTGCTCTCGCTGTTGAGTTCGTCCCACAGCGTGTCCTTCAACTGGTCGAGCCCCTGCTGTGCTACGGCAGAGATGAACACCACCGGCAGCGACTCGTCGATGCGCCGCGAAATCTCGTCGCGCAGCATCTCGGAGAGTTCTTCGTCAATCATGTCGCACTTGGTGATGGCGAGCACGCGGTGCTTGTCGAGCATGTCGGGGTTGAACTTGCGCAGTTCGTTGAGCAGCACCTCATAGTCTTTCACTATGTCGTCGGAGTCGCACGGCACCATGAAGAGCAGCAGCGAGTTGCGCTCGATGTGGCGCAGGAAGCGCAGTCCGAGACCCTTTCCCTCGCTCGCCCCCTCAATGATTCCCGGTATGTCGGCCATGACAAACGACTTCTGGTCGCGGTAAGCCACGATGCCGAGCGACGGCTCGAGTGTTGTGAAGGGATAGTTGGCTATCTTCGGGCGCGCCGACGACAGCGATGAGAGCAGCGTTGACTTGCCAGCGTTGGGGAATCCCACGAGTCCCACGTCGGCAAGCAGTTTGAGTTCGAGAATGACAGTCATCTCCTGCATCGGCTCGCCAGGCTGTGCGAATCGCGGCGCCTGGTTGGTGGCGGTGCGGAACTGGAAGTTGCCGAGTCCGCCGCGGCCGCCTTTCAGCAGCACCACTTCCTGTCCGTCGTAAGTGATGTCGCAAACATACTTACCCGTCTCGGCATCATACACCACCGTGCCGCACGGCACGTCGATGTACTCGTTCTTGCCGTTGGTGCCGTGACACTTGTCCTTGCCGCCATTGCCTCCGTGCTCTGCATAGACGTGGCGCTGGAACTTCAGGTGCAGCAACGTCCAGTAGTTGTGGTTGCCGCGCAGTATCACACTGCCGCCATCGCCGCCGTCGCCGCCGTCGGGACCGCCGTTATAGTTGTATTTCACATGCTTTAGGTGCATGCTTCCCTTGCCGCCCTTTCCCGAGCGGCAATAAATCTTCACATAGTCAACGAAGTTCGATTCTGCCATTTTACGTTTTAAATAACGAAGTTAGAAGGAGACAGGGCATGCAATCTTCTCTTATCTCCTTCTAACTCCACAGGAAAGTCACAATCAAATATTATCTATCACCTTCTCGATGTCGCCGAAGATGCGGTCGAGAGAGCCCAGACCGTCGATGTGATAGTGGATGCCCTCCTTGCTGTACCACTCGATGAGCGGGCTTGTCTGGTTGTGGTAAACGTCGAGTCGCTTCTTTATGGTCTCGGCATTGTCGTCAGAGCGTCCGCTCTCTTGTCCGCGCTTGATGAGTCGTGTCATCAGTTCGTCCTCAGGAACGTCGAGTTCTATCATTGCTGCCACGCTGTGGCCGCGCTCAGCGAGCATTGCCTTGAGAGCCTCAGCCTGCGGTATGGTGCGGGGAAAACCGTCGAAAATCACTCCTGCATGGTCTTTTCCGAAACCGTCATATACGCTTGCGAGGATGCTCACCATGAGGTCGTCGGGAATCAGTTGTCCCTTGTCGATGAACTGTTTCGCAGTCTTTCCCAGTTCCGTCTCGTTCTTGATTTCTGCTCTCAGCACGTCGCCGGTGGAGATATGTCCCAGCCCGTACTTCTTGATAATCAATTCGCTCTGTGTGCCCTTGCCTGAACCAGGAGCACCAAAAATCACAATATTCTTCATCGTCATTACTATTAAAGGTGTATTACTGAAGTTTCGCAAACTCAACTTCTTTGGAGTTAAAGGAGTTCTTTCTCCGCATTGCTATGAAAGCGACGCAAGCGTCGAGCGATGGAGTTAAGGAGTTATGACATTAGTTAATCTCTCCTTTTCCATTTAGGAGTTATTGGAAAGTAGGGCGTTGCTTGACTCCTTAACTCCATAACTCCTTAACTCCTTCAACTTACAAAAGTTGAGGTGTATTATTGATTTTGGTGCAAATTTACAAAAAACTTCCCACTTAGCGCGTTTATGCGCCAACTTTTCACTACTTTTTGCACATAAAGATGCGAAAACTGCTTATTAAGCGAATAAATAAGCAAAGGAGTCAATCGACAACGGTATAGATGTCGGGCAGGTTGCGGCCCTGCTGGTCGTAGTCGAGACCATATCCCACTATAAAGTCGTTGGGAATGCTCATCGCAGCGTACTCGATGTTGAGGTCAACCTTCAGTTTCTCGGGTTTCACGAGCAGCGTGCAGATGTGTATCGACGCAGGGTTGCGCGTGCCCAGAGTCTCCACCATGCGCTTCATGGTGAGTCCCGTGTCAACGATGTCCTCAACGATAACTACCGTGCGGTTGGTGAGGTCTTCGTTGATTCCTATCACCTCGGTGATTTTCCCCGTTGATGTGGTACCCTCGTACGATGCCAGTTTCACGAACGAAATCTCGCAAGGGATGGTGATCATGCGCATCAGGTCGGCAGCGAAAATGAACGAGCCGTTGAGCACTGCGAGCAATAGCGGGTTCTTGCCGTCCATGTCATGATTGATGCGGTCGGCCACTTCCTTAACATGTTTCTTAATCTCTGCTTCAGGAATTGAAACTTTGAAAGTCTTGTCTAAAATTTTAACAACATCCATAGTATTTCTCTTTGTTTTGCCACAAAATTACGAAATAAATCCATAATTTTTGCACTTTACAGAAGAAAATCATAAAATTATCCCAAAACTTTTATCATCTATAATCATTTTTTTGTATTTTTGCATCGTCATGAAGATATTCACAAGCAATCAGATACACGAACTCGACCAATATACAATAGAGCACGAGCCAATAAGAAGCATCGACCTCATGGAACGTGCTGCTAAGACATTGGCGCGTGCCATCAGCGATATGTGGACGGCAGAGACACCGATGGTGACATTCGCCGGACCCGGCAACAACGGCGGCGATGCGCTTGCCGTGTCGCGTCTGCTTGCCGAACAGGGCTACCAGATAACAGTATATCTCTTCAATATATATCAGAAACTGAGTGAAGACTGCGCCACCAACAAGCAGAGAATCGTTGAGTCGAAACGCGTGAAGCAGTTCACGGAAGTGACACAGGAGTTCGACCCGCCTAAACTTGACGCCTCGACGGTGGTCATCGACGGGCTTTTCGGCTCGGGACTCAACAAGCCTCTCTCGGGAGGTTTCGCCTCGCTGGTGAAGTACATCAATCAGTCGGCAGCAAAGGTGGTGAGCATCGACATGCCGTCGGGACTGATGGCGGAGGACAACACCTATAACATTCGCGCCAACATCATCAAAGCACACACCACGCTGACACTGCAACAGAAGAAACTGTCGTTCCTCTTCCCTGAGAACCAGCAGTTCATCGGCAGGCTGAAAGTGCTCGACATACGACTCAGCGCGGAAGGAACCGAAAAGATAAAGGCGCAATACAGCATCATCGAAGAGAACGATGTGCGCCAGTTGCTGATGCCACGCGACCCCTTCGCACACAAAGGGACAATGGGCAGCGCTCTCGTCGTGGCAGGCAGTTTCGGCATGGCGGGAGCCGCGGTGATGGCTGCAAAGGCATGCTATAGGGCTGGCGCCGGCAAGGTGACGGTGCATACGCCGCGCAAGAACAACGAGATAGTGCAGATATCCGTGCCCGAGGCAATAGTGAACCTCGACCATGAGGAGACTTACATCGGCACCGCCATTGATACCGAAGACTTCGACGCAATGGCCATCGGACCTGGAATAGGACAGGTGGAGACCACTGCCATAGCGATGATTTCGCAGGTGAGACGCGCCACATGTCCCGTGGTGGCAGATGCCGACGCACTGAACATCATATCCAATCACCGCGCATGGATGCAGCAACTGCCGAAAGGCATCATCCTGACACCACATCCAAAGGAGTTCGACCGCATGAACGGCTCGCCGTGCGCCGACAGTTACGAGCGCCTCTCGAAGGCTCGCACCATGGCGGAGCATCTTGAGGCATACATAATTCTGAAAGGTCATCTCTCTGCACTATGCATGCCCAACGGCAGCGTCTTCTTCAACCAGACTGGCAACGCAGGCATGGCTACAGCAGGAAGCGGCGACGTGCTCACGGGAATAATAACCGGACTGCTGGCAAGAGGCTACAGCCAAGGCGACGCCTGCAAACTGGGAATGTATCTGCACGGACTTGCCGGAGACATCGCGGCAAAGGAACTGGGCGAGGAGAGCCTCATGGCTACCGACATTATCAAGTATCTGCCGAAGGCTTTCGAGAGACTAAGAGACTAAGAACTACATAAAACAACCAAACTATAAACGACATGAAAAGAACAATCCTATCAGTATTTGCAGTGCTCTTCACCATTGGTGCAATGGCACAAAGCAACGATTATTACCTTCCCAAGACAGGCATCAGTTTCATTTTCGAGGTGCAGAGGGAAGTGAAGGACGACGCTGTTGACTATGGGTTCATCAGCGTGAGAAGCCAGTCATACGGTATTCCCGACGAGACGAAACACTACGAGGCTGTGATAGACAAGAATCACACCATCAAATATCTATCGAAAACAGCCGACGGACGACTGATTGGTGTGAACATCGACGGCAGCGAGGACAAGATTGATGCGCCAAAGCCATACAAAGAATTGCCCAAAGCAGGGAAGGACACCATTGAGGTGGAGTTCAAGTATCTGCCAAACGGCGACGTCACAAGATACCCCATCTGCCACCTTTCGGAGAAGCAGGGTGTGCTGAGCGGCGAAGGAGTGGCTGACAGCACATACTACATCTCGATAAAAGACGAGAAAGAGGTGTATGACCCACAGGCAACAGTGCCCCTGAACAAGGCTGGAAAGGACAATGCGAACATACTCGTCAACCTGCCGGGAAAAATCACGCTGACCATAGAGAAGGGCAAGCGACTGGTGGCAAAACATGAGTTCTATGCCGGACAGTATGGTCGCGTGGAGGCACTGGACAAGCAATATTTCCTGAAAGGAAAGAAGAAGTCGCCTAAATACACTCTTGAGGTGAACCCCAAGACTGGCGAAATAAAGTTGTTGAAATCGAACTAACGATAACAAGAATGAGCAAAACCTTTGCTGCACTAACATTTGCCGCAGCGCTGATGTCAGCGACTGCGGCAAAAGCACAGCAAGCAGAACAGACGCAAGAGGGATACTCCTACTTCCTGCCAAAAACAGTATTAAGACTCAGTGTTCTCGTGGAGAAGACCACGGTGACGCCGGGTGAACTGTGCATCTATGCCGACAGATACCTGAAGAAAAGCGATGCGCCGCAGGAAAAGAGCGTGAGATACAAGATAGCAAGCATCTCGATAGCAACAGAAGCGACACGAGACACAGCACGCCACTTTGTGTTGCAGGCTGATGCTAAGCACTGCATCAACCACGCAGAGATAAACCGCAACGGTGTGCTCACGGCGATAAACGCCACAGGCAAGGCAGAAAAGGAGTTCGTGCCATTCGCACCATGGAAGAAGCCTGCGCCAAAAGACCCTCGGCAGTTTATGAATCAGGAAATTCTGGCTGCAGGAAGCAAGGCCAAGATGGCTGAACTGACGGCACACGAGATTTACGACATTCGCGACAGCCGCAACGAACTGACTCGCGGTCAGGCCGACTTCATGCCAAAGGATGGCGAGCAAATGCGTCTGATGTTGAAGCAACTCGAAACGCAAGAAGAGGCACTGATGCAGATGTTCTGCGGAACAAAGGTGTGCGACACGCTGCAGAGCGTGATTCGATACGTGCCAACGGGCGATGTCACAGACCGCGTGCTGTTCCGTTTTTCAGAGAAGTTGGGCATGCTTGATGCCGATGACCTTGCGGGTACACCTTATTATATTAATATAGAGAACCTGCAAGACCAAATGCCAGCACCCGAGACTCCGCTTGACAACGCCAAGCCGAGCAAGGACGACATAGGGCTGCGCGTGGTGCTGCCAGGCAAAGCACGTGCCACCATAACAACACTGCCCATATCCGAGAGCAGACAAACAGCAGCACCATATGAGTTCTGGGCAGCACAGTTCGGCACATTGCTCAATCTGAGCGGCGACCTCTTCAGCAAGAAGATGCGAACAGAACTAATACTGGAGCCTACCACTGGCGCAGTGGAAAAGATTGAAACAGAACTAATCAAGAAATAAACGCTAATATACTAACAAACAACCTACCTTTTATCAAAGTATTACGAAAACACAGAGGGACTTGCTGCGTGATGCAGAAAGTCCCTTACCGTTTTTTTATTAGTGGATGTCTGTGCTTTTGCCGGCAGTACTTACTTGGCGTACTTCTTATCAATCACGGGACGTACAGGATTGCCCTCCCTTCTGGGATTAGCAACAGTACCATACACATAGTGGGCGGCATCATACTTGTAATATCCCAGGAACAAGGCCTCTGCTCGTTCCACAGTAGGATTACCTTTAGAGTCGAATACCTCACGATTATACGACGAAGTCCAAAGCGTAGCAGCATAGTCACCGTTAAAGTCTGCCTCGCCAGCCTCTTTGTTATAGGTATAAAGGAACATCGAGGGAATATAGATGACGTTGCCGTTAGGACCTTTAACCTCGAAGTTGGCATTGTTTCCTCACTGCCAACAATCGTTGGAGCGTAAGCCTTGATGGTGCATTTGCTTACTAGTTCCTTGGCTTCTTCGTATGTAGGCATGCGCCAACCGCCGCCCCACTCTTTCTGCACCACATCCTTATCTGCCGGCAGCACGTCGCCAAGATACTGGCATGTGCTCCAGTCGCTGCCAGTGCAATACTTATAGTTGCCCCACGTGAAGTTTTCCTTTTCAACTGTCTCGCCCCAAGCGAAGAACGAGCCCTGGTCGTTCTTCTCGTTCATTCTGGAATACTCACCGCTGATAGACTCGTGAGCACCGATGTTGCTCTTTGCCCACAGAACGCTGAGTCCGAGGTCAACATATTCATGTCCGTTAATCACCTGTGTCTTAGTGCTGCTGCCACTGCCGCCACTACTGCTGCCGCTGCCGCCTGTCGTGACGTCGTCGTCATCGTCGCCGCACGAAATCATCACTGCCCCAGAGAGGCATAACAGAAAACTGATGAGATAATAAAACTTTTTCATTGGTTTGTGTTGATTAAAGATTAATTTTTGTGTCTTACTAAATTCCACTGGCAAAGATAACAAAAAAACAATAAGAGACAAGGATTCGCTTTCATTTAACAAAAAAGTCCCTGCGCCAACACTGGCACAGGGACTATCGCTGTTAGCCCCGAAGGGGACTGAGTAATATTGTGTTTACCCGAGTTTGCCGTCGCTGCCGAGCACATTCACAATCTTGTGGATGTACATCTTCTTCATGTTCTCACGAGCAGGCTTCAGATACTGACGTGGGTCGAAGTGGTCTGGGTGCTCAGCAAGATACTTGCGAACAGCAGCAGTCATTGCGAGACGGCTGTCAGAGTCGATGTTGATTTTGCAAACAGCGCTCTTAGAAGCCTTGCGGAGTTGCTCCTCTGGAATACCTACTGCGTCGGGCAGGTTGCCGCCGTACTTGTTGATGGTGTCAACCTCTTCCTGTGGAACAGAAGAAGAACCGTGAAGCACGATTGGGAATCCAGGAAGTTTCTTCTCGATTTCCTCGAGCACGTCGAATGCCAATGGAGGAGGAACGAGTTTGCCTGTCTTCGGGTCGCGTGTGCACTGCTCTGGCTTGAACTTATATGCGCCGTGGCTTGTGCCGATAGAGATAGCCAGCGAGTCGCAGCCTGTGCGGGTAGCGAAGTCGATTACTTCCTCCGGCTTGGTGTAGTGGCTTTCCTCTGCTACCACCTCATCCTCAACACCGGCGAGCACACCGAGTTCGCACTCTACAGTAACATCATACTTGTGAGCGTACTCTACAACCTGGCGAGAAATCTTGATATTCTCCTCGTAAGGCAGTGAAGAACCGTCGTACATCACGCTTGAGAAACCGCTGTCGATACAGTCCTTGCAGAGTTCGAAACTGTCACCATGGTCGAGGTGAAGAACGATTTCTGGCTTCTCGCAGCCAAGTTCCTTAGCATAAGCCACAGCACCCTCGGCCATGTAGCGCAGGATAGTAGCGTTAGCGTAGTTGCGAGCGCCCTTAGACACCTGCATGATAACAGGCGACTTTGTCTCCACAGCAGCCTGAACGATAGCCTGCATCTGCTCCATTGTGTTGAAGTTGAATGCTGGGATAGCATAACCACCACTAACGGCCTTCTTGAACATCTCACGGGTGTTCACAAGACCAAGATCTTTGTAATTTACCATAATAAAACTATTAATTTAAAAAAATGAAATCTCTTTTCGTGATTGCAAAATTACTACTTTTATTTTGCTTTTCAAAGAGTTGCAACATTTTTTAATGTTAGAAAAGGACAAAACAGAGCGTTTATCATTTGCTCTGAAAAAGTATTTCTGCATTTTGTAACATTCATCTTGCAAATAACCATTTTATTTAGTACTTTTGCAGAAACTACTAACATAACATCATTTCTTATGAGAAAATTTGTTCTTATTTCATTAATCGCGACAAGTGCGATGGCTGCAAGCGCACAGGAAGCCCTGTGGAGCGGCACCGACGTGAAATCACCCGTAGTGAATGCCGACAACACCGTGACATTCAACATCCTCGCACCGCAGGCTAAGGCGGTAACAGTGACTGGCGACTTCCTGCCACAGCGCAAAGTAAACACACCTATGGGCGAGATGGACACGCCAGGAGTGGCTCAACTGACGAAGAACGACAAGGGCGTGTGGTCGTACACCACAGCAAGACTTGAGCCAGAACTCTACTCCTACTCGCTGAATATCGACGGTCAGCAGGCACTCGACCTTGCAAACGTATATGTTAACCGCGACGTGGCATCGCTGACTAACATCTTCATCGTTTCTGAAAAGGCGGGCGACAAGGGTGACCTGTACAGCGTGCGCGAAGTGCCTCACGGCGATGTGGCAAAGGTGTGGTACGACAGCCCGACGCTTGGAATGCAGCGCCGCATGACGATATACACTCCGGCAGGCTATGACAAGGGCAAGGACTATCCCGTGCTCTATCTGCTGCATGGTGCCGGCGGCGACGAGGAGGCATGGACAACACTGGGACGCACGGCACAGATAATGGACAACCTCATCGCTGCAGGCAAGGCAAAGCCGATGATTGTGGTAATGCCCAACGGCAACATGACTCAACAGGCAACGCCAGGAGCATCGTCCGCAGGAATGTTCCAGCCGTCGATGGCGATGAGCATATCTCCACGAGAGAAAGCAAAGGCAAGCATGGACGAGAGTTTCATGGACATTGTGAAATACATAGAGAGTCACTACAAGGTGAAGGCAGACAAGCAGCACCGCGCCATCTGCGGCCTGTCTATGGGTGGCGGACATACCTTCGCTGTGTCGAAGCGCTATCCTGACACATTCAATTACATCGGACTGTTCTCTGCCGGACTACACATAGGGACATCGGGCGACCGCAACACTCCTTTCTATGATATGCTGAAGAAAAACCAACAGGTGCAGGGAGAACTTCAAAAACTATTCCAAGGCAAGCCCGCTCTCTACTGGATCGCCATCGGTAAGACAGATTTCCTTTATCAGCAAAACTCTGACCTCCGCCGTTATCTCGACGAGAAAGGATATGCTTACAAATACCGCGAGACCGAAGGCGGACATATATGGCGCAACTGGCGCATCTATCTCAGCGAGTTCGCACAGATGATATTTTAGAATTTAGACATAAAGACATATTCTTGGACAAAAAGACATATTCTTGGACAATTATATACTATTTGACCCTATTAATGAAATAGTATTCCGAAAGATGCAATACGCAATGTTTCCCCGCCCCTGAAGTTCCCCTCGCCCTTTGGAGAGGGGTTAGGGGTGAGGCCTTGGGGATAGGGGTGGGGTCAGTGATATTGAGGAAAGGAGGTAGAATGATATTGAAAAAGTTGTACGGGTTAAAACGCTGACCCCACCCCTGCCCATCCCCTACAGGGGCGGGGAATCAATAGCAAGGGGGCAAACAGTATATAATTATCTATTCTTGGCAGAAAGACATAAAGACATGCAAATCTTTATATCTTTCTTATTTAATATCTGAAAAAGTTTGCGTGTGTTAGTTATTTTGCTTAACTTTGTCGCATACAATAATCGCGATGCCAACGATATTCATTTTTTTCGGATATAGGTTTATGTTCTATTCTAACGACCACGAGCCTATTCATGTTCATATCCTTAAAGACGGATGTGAAGCGAAATATAATGTATGTCCCATAATGCAGGTGTATAATCATGGCTTCAAAAAGCATGACATTACTCTAATAGAGTCTCTTTTGGAGGAAAACGAAGAAATAATAAAGAACCGTTGGAAAACATTTTTCGATAAGGAATGAAGCAACTGTATATAAAAAAAGTATGGACCGACGACGCCCACATCTATGCCGAAACCGACAACGGCATAAGGGCATGTTATGCCTTCGACCAATGGGAAAGGCTTCGTGATGCTTCTAAACAAGACCGAGAGAGTTACCAATTATCATTCAGCGGCATCCATTGGAACCGTTTAGACGAAGACCTCAGTTTCACAGGGATGTTTATTGACAACGGGCTTCTACCGTCGAGCCCTGATGAAACCATTGTATGCTATCCTGGGTATAATCCATTCCAGACTGGTTCTTCACAGATGGCAAGCGAACCAAAAGAATATAAGGGAAAGTGAGAGACCTCACTTTCCCTTATGTCTATTCGCCCGTTGCTCGCGATACTTTGCCTTCTGCATGGCGGAACCGCTGCCGTGAGCACCAGTGATGTACTTCTTTTTCTTCGCCTTAGTCTTCACCTTGTCAGAGTCGGACTTCTTCTGCCCGCCCTTGCCAAAGTTGATGCCTCGCTCGAGGATGCTCTGAAAATCGTCTTCCATAATTCTTAATGCGTAATGCTTAATGCTTAATTATTTAATGCTTAATTGATTCTTGTGCAGTTTTGGTAATTGCCATAAGAAGTTTAATGATCTCGACGCAATCAGTTAACATGCTTTGAGCCTGACTTTCAGTAATATATTCTGTATCACGTAATAGTTCTAACCAAAATTCTGTTTCACTGGCTTCTTTAAGCGAGATACTCATTTTTGCGGCAAAGTCAGCTTTCGTGTAACCACGCAAAGCTTCTTTGACATTAGATCCAATGCTTGTTCCGCTGCGTAATAGTTGCTTGCCTATAGTATTGTCATGCTTCTCCGCGCACAAATATCGATATAGTTTTACGCATCGAACAGCAAAATCATAACTTTTGACCGCTATAATATTCTCTTCTTTACTTTTCATTTAATAAAACATTATGCATTAAGCATTACGCATTATGCATTACGCATTATTAATGGTGGAACAGTCTGACGCCAGTGAATGCGCACGCGATGTCATACTTGTCGCATGTCTCTATCACATTGTCGTCGCGCACCGAGCCGCCCGCCTGTGCAATGTACTGCACACCGCTCTTATGGGCACGCTCGATGTTGTCGCCGAAGGGGAAGAACGCATCGCTGCCGAGAGCCACTCCGCTGTTCTTTGCTATCCACTCCTTCTTCTCCTCGCGTGTCAGCGGCTCTGGTTTCTCCTTGAAGAACATCTGCCATGTTCCCTCACGCAGCACGTCGTCATAGTCGTCACTGATATAAACGTCGATTGTGTTGTCGCGGTCGGCACGGCGAATGTTGTCAACAAACGGCAGCGACATCACCTTCGGGTGCTGGCGCAGCCACCAGATGTCGGCCTTGTTGCCGGCGAGACGGGTGCAGTGGATGCGGCTCTGCTGACCAGCACCAATGCCTATTGCCTGTCCGTCCTTCACATAGCAAACGGAGTTGCTCTGAGTGTATTTCAGTGTTATCAGCGCAATGATGAGGTCGCGTCGTGCCTCGTCGCTGAAGTGTTTGTTCTTTGTGGGAATGTTCTCGAAGAGTGCGGGGTCGTCGAGACGTATCTCGTTGCGTCCCTGCTCAAAGGTTATGCCGAAGCACTGCTTTGTCTCCACAGGTGCCGGCACATAAGTGGGGTCAATCTTTATGACATTATAAGTACCTTTGCGTTTCTCGCGCAGTATCTGCAAAGCCTCCTCGGTGAAGTCGGGAGCAATGACACCGTCGCTCACCTCGCGTTTCAGCAGTGTTGCCACGGCAGCGTCGCAAGTGTCGCTCAGCGCAACGAAGTCGCCGTAAGAACTCATGCGGTCGGCACCGCGAGCCCGTGCGTATGCACATGCTATGGGCGAGAGTTCCATCTTCAGGTCGTCAACGAAGTAAATCTTCTTCAGCGTGTCGCTAAGTGGCAGACCGACAGCGGCTCCTGCAGGCGAGACGTGCTTGAACGACGCTGCTGCGGGCAGACCAGTGGCAGCCTTCAACTCCTTCACCAACTGCCATGAGTTCAGGGCATCGAGGAAATTGATGTAGCCAGGGCGGCCGTTAAGTACTTCGATTGGTAACTCGCCTTCCTGCATATAAATTCTCGAAGGCTTCTGGTTGGGGTTGCAACCGTACTTTAATGCTAATTCTTTCATGCTCAAAAACTTGATTTCATCTTTTAGGGTGCGAAGTTACAAATAAAAAAGGAAAATCCACGATGTTTCGTGGATTTTTTGTTATACGCTCAACGCATCAACGAATGCCACAACGGCTCCACGTCCTTAGCCTTGCCCAACTTGGCAGTGGCTTTCTCGCCCTCCTCGATGCTGATGGGATTGTCGCCGCGCGAATAGGTCACTTTCATGTCCTCGGTAGCGATGTTGTACTCCGAGTTATAATGGATGCTGTCCACCACCCTGCTGTTCTCAAGCAACACATAGTGGGCATAGAACGAACCCGTGCCGGCACTGCCTGCCACCAGCACGCCATGCTCGCAGATGCTGCCCTTTATCTTCCAGTTCTCGCTGGTTATCAGTTGCGGTGTCCCGTTGCCCATGCAGAAGTATGCGCCATCGAAGTTGTCCTCGGTGCGCAGCCACAACTCCGGTGTTCCGTCGTCGTCGATGTCAACCAGCGCGAACTTTGTGAAGTCATTAGGCATCTCGCCCACATCTTCTTTGTACTGCGCAATCATGTCGGTGAAGCCCGTGAACGTGGTGCCGCCGCGCTTCAGATGCATTCCGTCCCATGTATATACTGTTCCGAGCACACTGTTCCAGCCCGGGATATGCTCGTTGACAATCACCTCGTCGCCCTCCTCGGGCAGTTTCATCGACATGCGTCCCACCTCCGTCTCGGGCACCAGACCGTCGGCAATGCCAGTGTCGGGCACCAGCGTGCTGTTGTCGGGGTTGAAGTCGTAGAACGCCATCACCGTCTCCTGCGAGTCGGGCATTCCCAGATTCACTGCGAAGAAGCGGTGACCGTTGCTGCGAATCCACGTCCGCGCCTCCATCCAAGGTGCCTCGCCCACGCCGATAGACTCCAGGAAGTTGCCCGATGCATTCTGGTTGACATAGGACACGGCATCAATGCCACTGTTCAATTTCTTGAACTTCTTCGGGTTGTCGGTCTTCAGCACAACCATATCGCCCGGCTCAGTGCGCCACACCTCGTTGAACGCCCTCACGAGTTGGGTCACCGAGGGCGAACTGACGTTCTTCGGCAGACTTATTTCCTGCGTCTTCCACTTTTGGTTTATTTGCTCGAAGGTTGCATACTGCACCGTCTTCTGTGCCAAGGCCACCTGTGTGAACGCAGCAATAGCGAGAAACGACAATGTAATAATGGTTCTTTTCATAAGTCTATAAGTTTTGATAAGTGCTGCAAAGATAACGAATATTTTCCAAAACACATAATAAATAATGCATTTATTGGAAACTATATACAGTAAGACCACACAAATGGAATAGAGTTCAGCAAATGTCATACGCGACGTTTCCCCGCCCCCAAAGTCCCCCTCGCCCCTTGGAGAGGGGATAGGGGTGAGGCTTCGGGGGTGAGGGGTTGGGTCGGTGATATTGGAGGAAGAAGTTGTGTGGAAGAAAAGATACTGACCCCACCCCTACCCCTCCCCTACAGGGGCGGGGAGCCATTAGAAATGGGGCAAACAGTATATAATTACCTAATTGAAGTTTCGGAAGTATGTTAACCAACTACAAAGAAACGCCCCGAAAGGGCAGTAAGTACATAGCCCAGGGCAACACCCTGGGTAACAAACGACCCAATATATTCGCCCTGAAAGGGCAAAAGATTTGTTGCATACGGGAAAATGAACATACTTTTGCCCTTACAGGGCGTGTACATAGGAGGTGCACCTATACCCAGGGTGTTGCCCTGGGCTATGTACTTACTGCCCCTGCGGGGCGTTTAAATTCAGTATGTTCATAACTTCCTAAACTTGAATTACCTAATTATTTCTTCAATATTGCATCGGAAATATTCATCAGACACGCATAAATAACCAGACATCGGGAAGTCATAAATAACTTCTGACAACACGAAAAGACATCTCTTTTTGGGGCGTTTGTATCTACCTGATTTCCAATAAGATACAAAGTGGCTAACAAAGTTATTAACTTTGTTCGACAATCTTATTAACTTTGTTCAACAATCCTATTAACTTTGTTCAACAAAGTTATTAACATTGTCTCGCGGTTTGGCATCAATCGAAATGCCATTCATATTTAACGACATAAAAAAAGCATCCAAAGCGCATGCTCAGCGCATTTGGATGCATATTTATTTGATGTCGTTTGTCCGACGATTACTTCTCTTCTGTGTCGATGCACTTCCAGATAATAGCAGCGATAGCACCACCTACCAGCGGGCCAACGATGAAAATCCAGAGGTTTGTCAGTGCTGTGCCACCCTGGAAGAGTGCAGGACCGATAGAACGTGCCGGGTTAACGGATGTGCCAGTGTAACGGATGCAGCAGAGGTGAACGAGGATAAGGCTCAGACCGATAGCCAGACCAGCGAAGTTGTTTGTTGCGCCGTTGGTCTTTGCTGTAGCACCAAGAACAACGAGAACGAACACACAGGTGAAGAAAATCTCGGCGAGCAGACCGCCCAATGCAGGAATTGTGCCTGCGCCGTTTGCCTGCAAGTCGTTAGCGCCTGTTCCCTCAAGACCAGCCGATGTGGTGAGAGCATAGAGGATAGCAGAACCAACAATGGCTCCGATAACCTGGAACACGATGTACATTCCGGCGTCCTTGCCGCTCATACGTCCACTGAGGAACACACCGAGTGTGATTGCCGGATTGATGTGGCAACCAGAGATGCCACCGATGGTGTAGGCCATTGCCACAACAGCAAGACCAAAAGCGATGGCTGTTCCGACTACTGTTTCAGGGTCACCGTTGTTGCAACCCAGAGATACTGCTGCACCGCAGCCCATAAGAACCAGCACCATTGTGCCGATTGCTTCTGCTAAATACTTTTTCATTTGTTGTTATTTTAAGAGTTAAACCTTTTTTCTAAAAATACAACGCAAATATAATACTTTTATTACAAACCACCAACAAAAATCCCAAAAAAATACAAATTTTCTATAAAAATGTCTTATTTGGCATTCAAAACAACTCGTCCGCTCGACCCGAAGGGGGCGCTTTGCTTGCAAAGAACTCGCCAACTCACCAACTTGTCAACTCGTCAACTCACCAACTCACCAACTTGTCAACTTATAAACTCACCAACTTGTCAACTCACCAACTTGTCAACTCGTCAACTTGTCAACTCATCAACTAATCAATACACATCAAAATAACTGAAGTCGGCATAGGAGCCGCGGACACGGCCCTGTGTGGCGAACATTCCAACAACAACGCCAGTGAAACCGCCAGCCATCTCGGTGCTCACGAGCGCTGCATCGTGCACGGTGAGCGTCTGCCAGAGCAGCCCGTCGAAAGAATACTCGAAGCGGTAGTGCTGTTCGTCGGCCACGATGCGCAGTTTCACCTTGCTATGGTCACCGATGACGTACATCTGGTCGTCTTCCATCGACTTCAGTTTAGCATGCAGATGAACGATGTAATAATCGCCGCGACGTGTGAGATAGAAGTCCATGTGACCGTCGTTTATCTGATATACCGACAGGCCTGCGGTCTGCCCAGGCTTGAAGTCGGCCATCTCCACCTCCGTCTCCACCGTCATGCGGGCACTCTCCTGTCGTTTCCCGACGAATGTTGGGCGGTTGTTCTCGGTCAGCGAACCTGCTCCGTAGAGCCTCAACTTACCGTTTCTTTGCTCGTAATTTGCGGGTATAGGGTTCTGCAGGTGCACCCATTCGGGCGACTTGAGGTCAATTTTCTCATGTTGCTGACGCTTCTTTGCAGCAAAGGGTTTCAGCGGCAGCGTCGTGGCTTTCATCAACGTGTCGATAGGTTCGCCGCCGTTCACCACAGGCCATTCGCCCTCTTTCCACTCCACCGGCGCGAGATAGGTCTCGCGCCCCATGTGATGATAAGAGCCTCCCATGTTGCGATAGGCAAGGAAGACGAGCCACCACGAGCCGTCAGGTGCTTGCACAAAGTCGCCATGTCCGGTACCCTGCACCTGTTTTCCCTGCCCTTTCTGGTTGCAGTTGGTAAGTATCGGATTGTCTGGATTTGGCTCGTATGGACCGTAAATGTAGCGGCTGCGGGCTATAGTCAAACTATGAGCCAGTTCTGTTCCGCCCTCCGAAATGAGCAGATAGTACCATCCGTCTTTCTTATATATGTGCGGTCCCTCGGGATATCGGCCGCCTGTTCCTCTCCACAGAGGACGACTCTCGGTGAGTTGCTTGCCCGTCTTGGGGTTTATCTCGCACAGCCAGATGCAGTCGCCGGGGTTGCTCATCATGTAGCACTTGCCGTTCTCCCAGAACAGCGACGGGTCGATGCCCTCCTGCTTCAGCCATATCGGCTCGCTCCATGGTCCCTCGGGACTTTTCGCCGTCACCATGAAGTTGCCTCCGTTACCGACATTGGTGGTTATCATGTACCACAGTCCGTCGTGATAACGCAACGTGGGGGCATAGATGCCGAGCCATGAGGTTGCCCCTTTCAGCGGCAACTGACTCTCGCGAGTGAGCACATTGCCCACCTGTTGCCAGTTGATGAGGTCGCGCGAGTGGTAAATTGGAACTCCAGGGAAATACTGAAACGACGAGTTTACGACATAGAAGTCGTCGCCCACACGGCATATCGACGGGTCGGGATGGTAGCCTGGAATTACAGGGTTGGTGTAGTTCTGCGCCCTTTGCGCCATCACTGGCACCATAAACATCATTGAGAATAATGCAAGAAACAGTTTTTTCATAAGCCGGTAAAGATTGATTATGTCTCTGCAAAGATACAACTTTTCAAGTGTTTAGCAAAGAAACTTACGACATATAATAACAAAAAAAAAGGAGTACCGCCGTACTCCAACCTTGTTAACCTTAAATCTAATACTATGAAAAACACATTGCAAAGATAGCATCAATTTATTATTTCCGCAAGAGTTTTGGTAATAAATTATAAGCAAAATCGTTATTTATTGATTTAAATCAAGCATTTTGGGGCGTTTTTGTTAAGAATAGTAGGTTTTTACCGCTATTATTCCGACTTTAGTATGCGCGCCAAGAGGAATGTGGCGTTCTGGTTTTTCGCTATGCCAGGGGTAATTTTATAGTTATAGGTGACGCTCTCGCCGAGTTCTATCTCGAAGCAATAGTTGTGGAAACGGCTGTTGCCGTCGGCCATGCGAGACAGTTCGAGGTCGTGGGTGGCTATCACACCGCTCACCGGCAACTTGCTCACCGCCTCGAGGAACATGCGCGAGCCGTTGAGTTTGTCAAGAGAGTTTGTGCCTTTAAGTATCTCGTCGAGAATGACAAGTGTGCACGGTGGGTTGTCGTCGATGCTTTGCAGCAGTTGTTTCAGCCGCAGCAGTTCGGCATTGAAGTAACTCACGCCGTGCTGCAGGTCGTCGGTGGTGCGCATCGAGGTGAACAGGTTGAAGACACCGACGGTCATCTCTTTGGCGAAAACTGGCATCCCTGCCATGGCGAGGACATAGTTTACGCCTATGGCACGCAGGAAAGTGCTCTTGCCTGCCATGTTGGCACCGGTGATGATGTAGTAGTTGCGGTGGTCGATGGTGAAGTCGTTGCTCACTGCCTTTGCCCCAAGGAAGGGATGCCAGAGTTCGCGGGCACTGTAAACCACAGTGTCGCCGTCGGCAATGACGGGCATCACGGTCTCGGGATGGTCGAAACGGAACGTTGACATCGACACCAGGGAGTCAATCTCCGATATGGCATCAGTCCACAGCCCCACCCTCGCGGCATATCTGGAATGCCACCTGCGGTAACGGCGCACGAGGAAATAGTCGCTCAGGAAGAGAATGTTGAAGAGCACCATGCCAAGCAGATTGCCGCGGCGGTCGTAGCCATCGAGAATACGGCGGAGTTCGCGGAAAGCCTCTATCGCATCGTCCTCGCCGCGCAACTGACGGCTAAGCGAGAGCAAGAGCGGACTCTCGAACGATGTCTCGCATGCCTGTTCCACAAGCGGAATATACCCTCTGAGCGAGCGGAGCAGGCTCTCTCCGCTCTGACTGATGCGTCGAAGCGGGCGATTAGTGATGGCTATCACTACACTGAGTTGCGCCACTGCCCACATACTGGGCACTGAAGACGGCACGACGCCGATTACTGCAAGTACCACCGATGCCATGAAACCGATGATGGCAAGGTATGCTATGACGGGCGGACGCTGACCGCAGGAGGCGGCATCGCGCGATTCCTGTGCCGGCCTTTCCATCTTGCTCATGTCAACCGTGGGAATATTTGAAGTGGCGTTGCTGTTCCATTCGGCACGCCACTCCTCCATCGCCGCCAGTTCGCTGATGGCTTCCTGCCTCATCAGAATTGTGTTTTTATCTTTGGGAAGCACCGAAACACTGCTGGCAAGAGCCAACCGTCCACCTGGCGTTACGCAGCGGCAGATGCGTTGGAACAACGAACCAGCGCCGAAGATGTCGAGGTCGAAAGAGAAGGGATGTGACGGGTCGGCATAGCAACTGCCGTCGTCGAACGAAGAGAAATTGTCGTCAAGAGCCTCCACCTCTTTTATATAATACGCGCGCAAGGCTTCCAGATGTTCTGTCTTGCGAATGTTGGAAATGTCGAAGCGGCGCACCAGTGCGTAAACAGCAAGCATGGCAAACGCCAGAAGAAGCATCGGAGCACGCAGTCCGCCAGATGCCCATGCCACGAAGGCAGCCACGGCAGCAACAAATGCAACGAGTTCGCCCGCTACAAAGAGTCGGTTTCGCGTTTTCCTTGCCGCTATCTCGGCAGCAAGTCGCGCCGCCCTGCCTTTATAGAAGTCCTTTATCTCACTCTTTTCCTTAAACATTCGCATATCTTGTTTTCTTCATTCTTGGGGTAAAGGCAAAAAAAAAGGACTACCGCCGTAGTCCAACCTTTTTGTTAACCTTAAATCTAATACTATGAAAAACACGTTGCAAAGATAATTGTTTTCGCACACAGCCGCAAGTGTTTTCATAAAATAATATATGATTTGATGCATTTCTTGACATAAATCAACCAAAAGTGATGATTCTGGCACTAAAAAAGTCAAAATCATCACTTTTTATTTGCAAATTCAAAAGAACTTTAAGTTGCCGCTTTATGCATGTTACGTTCATGGCAAAAGCACCACGCCCTCCTGGCTCATGCCGTCCATCATTATCTTCAGCGGACGGTCGAAGCGCACATGGCGAACATACTCGGTCTCCTCGATGGCTGGCATGGAGTTGAGCAGCGACTGCTGATAAATGCCGTCGCCAGAGTATGCGTTCACCGTGAAATAGCCGACACCAAAACTGGTGAGGTTCTGGAAGAAGTGGGTTCCCTGCGAAGGATCGACATGATAGTTCTTCAGCGCCGCCTCAACAATGACTCTTGCTGCCGAGATGTGCGGCCACTTGACCGGAATACCGAGCCAATAGTCGCTCGAGCCCCAGCGGCCCGGTCCAATAAGGACATAGTTTTTGCCCTCATAGATAAACTTACGGTTGATTCGCTCAATTTCATCTGCAATGGCAGGATTGTTCACCGCCGAGAAGTCCTCATCGGCCTTGACATAAACAACATCAACAACATCCTCGGAGATGCCGTGACCCAGCGAGTTGTGCGAGCGCAACAGGCATTTCTCGTCGGGAATGGAGCCAAGGTCTTCGTCGAGGACTTGCTTTGAATCCACTATCGGACGAATCTGCAGGAGGTAGAACTCGCCTGTACGGTCGTCGTTGACATTGCATGCAAACTCTATCTCCACAGGGCGGCGCATGCTCTCGGCACCATACTTCATTGACATCTGCAGAATTTCAGGAAGCGGGAATATGCCGTGCTGCAGCACACCGTTCATACTGATTATCTTGCGTCCTCCCTCGTAGTATCCGTCACGAATCATCTGGTCGTAGGGGTCGAAGGTGGAGGAGATATACCTCAGCGAACCGTCCTTGTCGGCTTCCTTGACTTTCAGTTTCAGTATATTGAAGCCGTCGTCAACCTTAAAGTCATGGCTGACATTCTCCATGTCGAGGGCATAGAACTTCGTCTGCGTCTCCTTCAGCGCAATCTCCATGTCGCTCATCTGCATCACCTGTGTGGGATGATAAGGACTGACGCGCAGTGTCAAGCCGCCGTCAACGATATACTTTCCGAGTCCGAGAGCCAGCGATGCAATGCCTTCCTCCGACGTCTCGTCGCCAACAGGATAATAGTTGAGCGAGCGCAACACGCCACTGATGTTCGGATAGTAGTGTGAGCCATACTGCTTGCCCACCACTTCCTGCAGAATCACCGCCATCTTCTCCTGGTCGATGACATTCGACGTGGCGGTCATATACGACTTCGAGTCGCGGTAGTAAACCGAGGCATAAACACTCTTTATGGCAGCGGCAAGCATCTGCAACATCTGGTACTTGTCCTCAAGATAAGGTATCATGTAGGTGCTGTAGATGCCGGCGAAAGGCTGATAGTGGCTGTCTTCCAACAAACTCGACGAGCGAATGGCTATCGGACTCTTTGTAGCCTCGAAGAAAGTGAAGAAGTCGGCAATATAGGCATCGGGCAACTGCGCGCGCAGGAAGTGCCTCAGTATCTCTTCGTCGGGAGCATCGCTCAACGCTATCTGGTACAGGTTGTTCGACTCCATGAACTCGTCGAAGACATCGGTGCAGAGCACCACCGTCTTGGGTATCATCACCTTGGCATTTTCGAACTGGTTGAACTCGGGATGCCTCTTAACGATATTGTCGAGGAAAGCCAGTCCACGTCCTTTGCCTCCCAGCGAGCCGTCGCCGATACGCGCGAAGTGGCTGTAGGAGTCGAAGCGGTCGCGGCGGAACAGCGCCACAACACCCTGATTCTTCATGTGACGATACTGCACTATGGCATCGAAGATAATCTTGCGGTGGGCATCAACGTCCTGCAACTTGTGCCAGGTTACCGTCTTCAGGAACGCCGACACAGGGAAAATGGCACGTGCCGAGAGCCAACGGCTGACGTGGTTGCGCGAGACGTGGAACAGCATCGAGTCGTTAGGTATGGTGAAGATGTTGTCCTGCAACTCCTTGAGGTTGCGTATGCGGCGTATCTCCTCGCGCGTCACAGGGTCGCGGAAGATGAAGTCGCCAAAACCGAAGTGCTCTTCAAGGATATGCCGGAGGTCGATGTTCATCTTCTTCGAGTTCTTGTCAACGAACTTAAAGCCCTCGGCAAGAGCGCGCTCGCGGTTCTCCGTCTCCGAACTCTCCATTATCAGGGGCAGATACTCGTCGCGGCGGCGTATCTCCTCCAGCAGTTTGAAGCCCGCCTCAGGGTCTTTCTCCAGCACATGGGCATCGCGGTCGCCGCCCTTCATGGGGAAACGGCAGTCGGAGATAACGCCCAGTGTGTTGTCATGATACTTCTCGTAGAGTTGCATCGCCTCCTCATAGTTACGCGCCAGCACCACCTTCGGGCGTCCACGCATACGCATCGTGGCACTGTGGGGGTTCAGTGCCTCCGTGGCGAAACGCTGACTCTGAGCCAGTATATAATTATAAAGGTTGGGCAGCACGCTGCTGTAGAACCTTATATTATCTTCCACAAGCAAAATCATCTGCACGCCAGCCTCCTGTATGTCGTGCTCGATGTTCATCTTGTCCTCTATCAACTTAATGATAGAAAGGATGAGGTTGGTATTGCCCAGCCAGCAGAAGATATAGTCGAACACACTCATGTCCTCATTCTCAATGCGGCGCGTGATGCCGTGACTGAAAGGGGTGAGCACCACGCACGGCACCTCGGGGAACTTCGCCTTGACGTCGCGGGCCACCGAGAAAGCGTCGTTGTCGGCATTGCCGGGCATGCAGATGACGAGGTCGATGCTCGTCGATTTCATCACCTGCTCCGCCTCTTCTGTCGTTGACACCTGCGTGAACGTGGGAGGATAACGTATTCCCAACTCTGTATATTCGTTGAAGATTTTCTCATCCACGCGCCCGTCGTCTTCCAGAATGAAAGCATCGTACGGGTTTGCCACGATGAGAACGTTGAAGATGCGGCGCGTCATCAGGTTCACGAACGACACATCTTTCAAGATGAATTTGTTCCACTGCTGTGGAATATTGTTTTCCATTACCTCTTGTTAATGTAACGCTGGACGGTAAACCAGCATTGGTTCATAATTGGTTGTGTGTTTGCACTTTGCGAAAAGAAACCATTCTGGCGAAGCCTTCTCCCATACAAACATGGCAAAGGTACAATATAAAAATGAAAAAAACACCTCTTTGGGGCGTTTTTTGAGTACTATACATATTATTATATTATTTTTTTGTATCTTTGCAGTGTCTAAGTAGGAGGTGACGTGTCCCACGTCACAAAATAACTGATTATGACGTGGGACACGTCATCTCCTACAGCAAAGTTACATAGAAACCCGTAAAAGATAGTAAGTAATTGTTTAACTACTAACCGGCAGAAAGATTTCCGCCCTTTTTCAGCGGAAACACAGCCGACAACAAACATCGTTATGAAAAAGTTTTTTAGCATCATCATCCTAATGCTAACACTGTGTGTCGCTACAGCAGACGCACAGGAGAAAGGCATTGCAAGTTACTATGGACTGAAAGCGCACGGACGCAGAACCTACAGCGGCGAGAAACACGACGCTTACGGATATGTCTGCGCTCACAAGAAACACCCCATGGGAACCAGACTGAAAGTGACCAACCAGCAGAACGGAAAGAGCGTCATAGTGAAAGTGAACGACCGCGGGCCGTTCCACAAGGGATGGATTGTCGATCTCTCATGGAAGGCAGCCAAGGACCTGGGCATACTGTCGCAAGGCATAGCACCTGTAGTGGTAGAGGTGGTGAAGGGAGAGGCAAAGGAAGAGAAGAAAACAGACTGAACTCCCGCACTAACCGCCATGCCTCGGGACATCTCTCAGAAAGTAAAATAGCCTATATTACTCAGTAAAATAGGCTATTTTACTTTCCAATATAGCCTATTTTGCTTTTCTTTCCACATAAAGCCACTCAGCAAAAACAGCGTTACAGCCAGCAAAAAGCAATAAGTTACATAAAAACCAAAAATATTTCCATTTTTACTTGGAAGTTTCAAATAAAACCATTACTTTTGCTGCACATACTTGACAAAATGTCAAAATCTTAACCTTTAAATATAAAAACACAATACTATGGAAGTTGAGAAAATCATGCAAGGTCTGGAGCGCAAGCATCCAGGTGAAGCAGAGTATCTGCAAGCAGTAAGAGAGGTGCTCACATCTATCGTTGATGTTTATAACAAGCACCCGGAGTTTGAGAAGGCAAAACTCATCGAACGCCTCGTAGAGCCAGAACGCATCACAACGTTCCGTGTGCCATGGGTGGACGACAAGGGCGAGGTTCAGGTGAACATCGGCTACCGCGTGCAGTTCAACAGCGCCATCGGCCCGTACAAAGGCGGACTGAGATTCCATCCTTCTGTTAACCTTTCAATCCTTAAATTCCTCGGTTTCGAGCAAACATTCAAGAACGCACTCACCACACTGCCTATGGGCGGCGGCAAGGGCGGCTCCGACTTCGCACCGCGAGGCAAGAGCGATGCCGAGATAATGCGTTTCTGCCAGGCTTTCATGTGCGAACTGTACAAGGTGATTGGCCCTGACATGGACGTGCCAGCAGGCGACATCGGCGTGGGCGGACGCGAAATTGGCTACCTCTTCGGAATGTACAAGAAACTGACAAGCCAGTTCCACGGTGCCACACTCACCGGAAAAGGACTGGAATGGGGCGGCTCTATACTCAGACCCGAGGCAACAGGCTTCGGCGCTCTCTACTTCGTTCACCACATGCTCGACAATGCGGGCATCGACATCAAGGGCAAGACGGTGGCTCTCTCCGGCTTCGGCAACGTGGCATGGGGCGCTGCTACCAAGGCAACCGAACTGGGTGCAAAGGTCATCACCATCTCTGGTCCTGACGGATACATCTACGACCCAGACGGCATCAGCGGCGAGAAGATTGAATATATGCTCGAACTGCGTGCCAGCGGCAACGACATCTGTGAGCCGTACGCAGAGGAATTCCCAGGTGCTAAATTCTTCCCAGGCAAGAAGCCATGGGAGCAGAAGGCTGACATCTACCTGCCATGCGCTACGCAGAACGAACTCAACGGTGCCGACGCCGACCAGATACTGGCCAACAAGCCATGCTGCGTAGCAGAGGTTTCCAACATGGGATGCACCGCAGAGGCTGTGGATAAGTTCATCGCTGCTAAGCAACTCTTCGCTCCTGGCAAGGCAGTGAACGCCGGCGGCGTTGCAACATCTGGTCTTGAGATGACTCAGAACTCTATGCGCATGTCATGGAGTGCCGAGGAGGTTGACCAGAAACTGCACACCATCATGAAGGGCATTCACGAGCAGTGCATGAAGTACGGCGAAGAGAACGGCTACATCAACTATGTCAAGGGTGCCAATATCGCTGGCTTCATGAAGGTTGCAAATGCAATGATGGCACAAGGAATTGTGTAAGACAAGACAAATTACACTCTATATTCTAAATGTTTTTAATGTATGCCTGGGCAAGTCGTGAGATTCGCCCAGGTTTTTATTTTGACATAAAGACATATTTTAGACAGAAAGGTTTTTTTTGACATAAAGACATATTTTAGACAGAAAGACAAAAAAACATTTAGACAGAAAGACATTTTTGGGGGACATAAAGACATAAAAACATTTAGGCATAAAGTTGGAAACAATCACAATACTAAAACAAAAAGGAAGGCAGAACCTGCCTTCCCAATTATATCCTTTATGTCTTTATGTCCAAAAACCTTTATGTCTTTTTGTCCAAAAAAATTAGGTAATTATATATTATTTGCCCCCTTGCTATTGACTCCCCGCCCCTGTAGGGGAGGGACAGGGGTGGGGTCAGCGTTTTTAACCGCAAACAAAATCTTCCATACCCCTCTATCTTCTTCCTTGATATCACTGACCCCACCCCTATCCCCTCCCCTACAAGGGCGGGGAAACAGCGCATACTGCATCTTTCTGAACCCCATCCCATTTTTAGGTCTTCACATCGTCCCCCAACAAAAAAGGAAGGCAGAACCTGCCTTCCCAATTATATCCTTTATGTCTTTATGTCCAAAAAAACTTTATGTCTTTATGTCCAAAGTCCAAAAAGACCGTAGAGCCTATCGGCGGCGTGTCGGAACATTAAACTCCGTGATGCGCGATGTCACCTGCTCATTACCCTGGATGGCACGCACACGGAACGTAGCGTTACCGTCCTTCAGTCGGTTGCCTGCCTGCACCGTTGCAGTGTAGCGGATGCCGCGGTGCGGCTGAATCTTCTCAACATGAATCGACGGAGAGATGTAAATCTGCTTTGCTCCCGAAGTCTCCTCCACTATAGGCTGCACGTCGTACAGAGCGCGGTCGGAATTGTTATAAACCTCGAAAATCACCTTCGAAGTCTCGCTGGCACGCAGCACATTGTCCATGTCGTCGTCAACGAAACGCGCGTTGCGAATCTCCAGTTCCGGATTGAACGTCACGCTGGAGCCGCTGCCGTTGTTATACATCGGGTCGTAAGAACGCGGAGAAACGGCACTGTAATGACCGTTATAGTCCTGGTCGTTGTAGTCGTAGATACGGTCGTCACCGCTGTTGGTAGGGTCGAAGCCACTGTTATCCTCCATGCGTCTCTGGTCGTAGCCGCGATTATCGTATGTGCCGCGATGGTCATACTCATAGTCGTAGTCGCGCTGACGGCGCTCACGAGCCTCCTCGCGTCGCTGCTGCTGAGCCTGGTCTGCAGCACTGCCCACGGCAGCACCCACCACAGCACCGCCTGCCATACCTATTATCGTTCCGATGTCACTGCCACGAGGGCCACCAGTGATTCCGCCGATGGCAGAACCAAGAATAGCACCGATGCCCGAGCCCTGATAAGCGCCGACACCCGTATATGTTGTGCAACCGCTGAGCAACAGCGAAGCACACGCAACAGTCATAATCACCTTCTTCATATCTAAAAATATTTATCTATTATAAGTTTTCGTGGCAAAGATATTCATTTTCAGCGAAACCAAAATAAAATTTCCCCTATTTTAACATAGGGAAATCCCTACAAGCCACACATTTAACATCTGTTAATCGCCACACACATTACCTATTATAGCCAATCAACCACATGCCGAAGAACTTGTCGTAAACTTCATAGACACCAAGATTCAAAGTTACAAAATTCTTCTCCAGCAACCCTTTAATTGCCGACTGCACACTGCTGCTGGATAAGAGGTGATATTTTTGAATATAAGTTGAAGAAGTAATATTCTTAGCCTTGCCCTCCTTACATATTGCTACCAGCAATTCTTTCTGTCTTGGTGGAAGTTGAAATAGCAACGACTGATATGTAAACTCGCTTGCCTTCAGAATATTCTTTATGGCTGTGTCCGTCATCACATCGGTACATTCATACCCTTGCGGTGTAATCGAGAAGAATTCGTTCATTACACGTTGCAAATACCAAGTAATTCCATCAAACCGCTGATAAATATCACTAATGACCTCACTGGAGATACTTTTGCCAGCCACGTCGAAATGCTTCTTTACAAAAGCAGTGTATTTATCCAAAGGGATACTTCCGATATTCATCATTGAAGTACTCTGATAGAAGGGACGCGAGGGACTCAGGAAAATCTCACCCATCATGGTGCGTTGTGAACCAGAAAAGATGAAACGGGCATTGCGACAACGCTGCACGTATGTGCGTAGTGTTGCCTCCAAATTGCCCTCCTGATAGTTGCTCACTGTCTGGAACTCATCAATGGCAATGATACATGGCTTGTCAGCCTCATCAATATAACGGAACAATTCATCAAGTGTTGCCTGTGGAGTGCGAATATCACCCACCTCCACATTCCACGACGGATTGCCCAAAGCATCGAAGGAGATACCCGAACGCAACGAAGCAAGAAAAGACACAAAACGTTGCATCACCTTCTGCCCAAAAGGACGCAAAGATGATAGCATCGATGAACCCATAGCCATTACAAACTCTTCAATGTTCTTGGTCGCATAAATGTCAACAAGAAAAGTGTAATACTGCCTTCTTACCTGAGACTGATGAAACAGATTTTCTATCAAACCAGTCTTACCTATGCGTCGTGGAGCCAGAAGGGCAACATTGTTCCCATTGGTTACCAAACGCTTCAACTCTGCAGTCTCCTCCTTGCGGTCACAGAAATATTCTTCAGATTCGTAACCATAGAGAATAAAAGGATTATTTATCATAAGCCAACATTAACTATCCGCAAAGATAATTATTATAATTCAATTATCATACCATAATAATCATGATATAATAATCTTTAACACTTGCGCGCGTGTGCCTTTGTTCTCTCCAACCCACCATCATGACATCATACTGCATATCGAGCATACAAGTTCCATCTTAAAAACATTCCTACGGACTTTTGCGCTTAATGTCCATTCACATACATTACCCGTTCAAAAGCATATATCTGACCACCTCAAAAGGCACTCCTGAGGTAGTGATTAGGGCCTAATCACCTCCTCAGGAAGCACAAGTGAGAACGCCACTAAGCATCTTTGACAAGATCTGATGTGGTGAAAGAGGTGAAAGTGAAGTGAAAGTGCACCTTCACACACAACACAATGATTTTTAATGCATTACCAACGGTGTGAAATTGTGAAATTGATTTTCACCAATTTGGCAAAGAAAAACATTGTTACTCGCGATTTGTTGCTTTCTTTATACCACAGATTGCGCAGATTGCACAGATTACTATCCTTCCCACAGGGGCGATTAGAGGTGTACTGCAATAAAAAGCCCCTGGCACACCTTGGCACCAGAGGCTATTTTTACATTCCTAACTGCATTAATGCAGCATGATGATTACTTAGCAATTTTCTTCTCGCTCAAGTCATCCCACTTATTCTTGATGGGAGCAGCGAGTTCTGGATCTTCATCCTCAACAACATCTTGGTCATTTCCTTTTGCATCTCCGTCTCCACTGGCATTTCCTCCAATAGGTACTCCTCCTTGCGCAACAGGAGTGGCTGTGTTAAGAGTTAAAATTTCAGCCTCTGGAGCTTCATAATTCTTTTTCATTGTTTTGTTTGTTTTTTATTTCTTATAAATCTTCTTCGAGGAACCATTTTTGTATTTCACAATATTCAGTCCCTTAATTGGAGCTTCGAGTTTTACACCATTAGGAGAATAGTAACCTTCAATTTCTCCTGATAGTTCTTTGTTCGTTGAAACAATTCCCGTTGCTTCAGAATCTTCCTCAGTAATAATCAAGTTGATCTTTGACCAATCATCCTTTCCTTCAGTAGTTATGTACCAGCGGAAAGTATATACACCATATCTATTATTGCTCCACTGCAGCTTGTTATTTCTCATCAACAAGAAATTGCCAGTATTATAATAGAAATCATAGTTTCCGTTGAACTTGAATGTGGTGCTAGTAGTTGAACATTCAACTCCAGGATCGGTAACGGCAGGTTCTAAGTCAACATCCGTCACAGTGAAGGTAAATTCACCAGCCTGCTTTGCCTTAACAAAGTATGGCTTATTTGCCTTAAGGACATAACCTACTCCCTTTTCGTTAATTTGCAAGTAGTTATTATCACTTGTTGTAACCCCATCGTCATTAACTTCACCTTTTACCATATCAGGCCTGTAGAATGTAAATTTACTAGCAAGTTCTTCCGTTATTTCCATATCGAATGGAACATACCAAGGCGCCAAATTCGTATTTGAGAATTTACGTATATAAGTAACTTGCTGGGCATGCACAGTCTCCGTTCTTGTATACGGAGTTGTAGTCGGGTCGTTGCCTCTGTCAATCAGCTCAAAGATACCAGCATCTTCCTTGGTCTTCACAGCAAACATATAAGTAGTATCATCATTATCTGTGCAGACAAAACCATCACTGCACAAGTCTTCGCTTACTTCAGAGTTGAAGAATCCTCCGCTTACGAAGTTGCTGATAACTGTATTTCCTGTAGTAGCATAACTACTGATGGGGTCGCCATTGTCGCTCTTAAAGTATCCACCAGTAATGCTTGCAGTTGGAGCACCTCCAGGATAGCTGCAGTTGTCGATAACCAGTGCGTCGCCTGTTGGATTAGCACCGTTGCCGTTGAAGTTATAATCAGCCTTGGCTCCGGTACCATTGATTGCACCACCTGTGACACTCAGTTCACCAGACTTCACATATACACCCGTCTCACCGCTGATTGTTCCGCCGGTGATGTTCAGGTTGCCGCTCTGTGGCTGGTAGATACCGGCACTTCCACCTGTCACGGTTCCGCCTTCGATATTGACGGTCGTGCCACCCTGGCCTTCGCTTCCATTACCGGAAATTGCAAAGCCGTTGCTGGTGATTTTGGCATTATCCTTTACAGTAAGCGTAGAATTAGATAGGATTACGACACCCCAAGTTTCTTCACCTGTAACCTCTACTGTGGCATCTCCACTGATTGTTGCAGTGCTTGATGTTTGTAGGTGAATTGCTTCGGTAGCAGCAGTAACCTTACCACCAGAAACATTTACCTTACTAGAAGTAGAATAGATACCATATGACTCTTCTCCTGTGGCTGTTATAGTTCCACCTGCCACATTGACGGCGCTGCCGTTTTCTGCAATAATAACATTAGCAGACGAACTAACAGAACCGCCATTAACGGTAATTGTAGAATTTTCATCGTTGTTCCAGAAAGCTATCTCTGCAGTAGTTGAATAAGTACCGCTGTTCACTGTCAACGTGCCGTAGTTGTCTACAAGTCCTTTGAATGTACTTGTAATACCACCAGCACCTTCTGCTGTATTGCTGAGGGTAAGTGCTCCCTTGTTTATGATGAGCCACTTTCCTGTCGGAGTTACCGTGTAACCAGCGAAGTCAATCACAATATTCTTATCTGCAGGAATAGTAATCTGATCAGAAGAAGCATTGGCAAGCATCTTGATGGTGGTAGCCTCTGTGCCTGCAGCCTCAACTGCATCTGCCAATGAGTAATACACCGTTTCATCAATCTTTGCAACAGGATCACGAGGAGTAAGTGTGCTCATAGTGCCATCGCTTACCCACTTGAAGGCTTCAGGGATGTAGGCTTTCTCCGTCAGAGCATCAGCAACGCTCACGGTGATATCCTTGAGATTGTTGTTCTGGGCATCAGTGACGGCTATGGTTTTGGCGCCATTCAACGTGGCACCTGCAATGCTTACATTGATAGCCTTCAGCGTGTTGTGCTGGGCAATGGCAACCACGGCACCGGCTGTAGTAGTACCGCTATTGTTTGGCTCATAGTTAAACTCTGTGCATGATGCACTAAGTGTTCCACCTGTGATGTTCAGCGTACCCGAACGCAACTCTACTGCTGAACTGTAGCCGCTGATCGTACCGCCGTTGATAGTCAGCGTGCCTTCCTGCGGGTGGTAAATACCTTGGTTGCCATCAGCCGTTCCCTTGATGACACCGCCATTGATGGTGATTTCAGTTCCATGACGTGTGCCGTTGCCGACGATAGCATAGTAGTAGCCCTCGATGGTTCCGTTGTTCACGGTCAGCTTGGCCGTCTCGGTACTCGTCTCGCCTTTCTTCGTAAGAGCGATGGCGGCATAGGCTTTTGTTCCGCTCTTGATGGCGCCTGTAGCTCCTTCGCTGGTATCGGTCACGGTGAGGTCTCCGCCTCGGAGCACCATGATGACACCGCTTGTAAGTGTAGCTTCGCTCTTATACTCGATGGTCTTGCCATTCAAGTCGAGCGTCACCTGCTTGCCAACCTCAATCTGTTCGGTTGCGTCGATGTTAGCAAGCAGAGTGATGGTCTGTTCTGCCGTTGCGGCGGCAATAGCCTCCTGCAGCGTTGCATACTCAGTTTCACCAATCTTGGCAACACCACCTGAATTTGTTCCATTTAACCCTGGAACGGCTATGGCAGTGGCTCCGACCAATAGGAGGAGTGAAAGCCATAGATGTTTTGCATAGTTTTTCATCTTGATTTTCATAATTACATATTTTGTTTAAGTTGTTATTTTCTTGTTATTTGGGCTGCCTGTCCATTAAGAACGAGCAAAATTACTAAAAAAATAATCATAAAATAAAATTGAATAACGACCCTATGCATTTATAACAGCAATTACCAAAAATATGTAAAATTTATTCCTAAAATTCCTTAAGCCGCATGCTTTCGTTGAACGTTCGAAACAATAAATCGATAAAACAAAAAAACTTCCGCTCCACATGTGTGGAACGGAAGTTTATGTATAGAATTAATATGTCTTGCGGATGATTATTCTGCCTTTGCCTCTTCTGCAGGTGCTTCCTCTACCTTTGGAGCCTCGGCAACAGGTGCCTCAGCCTTTGGAGCAGCCTTCTTGCCGGCGCGACGTGTACGCTTAGCAGCAGCCTTAGGAGCCTTTGCCATGTTCTCGTCGAAGTCAACAAGTTCGATGAAAGCCATCTCTGCGCCATCGCCCTGACGTGGACCCACCTTGATAACGCGGGTGTATCCTCCTGGACGGTCACCTACCTTCTGTGCTACTTCTCCGAAGAGAGTCTTCACTGCCTCTTTGTTCTGCAGATAGCGGAACACTACGCGGCGTGAGTTGGTAGAGTCATCCTTGCAACGGGTGATGAGAGGTTCAACATATTTCTTCAGTGCCTTTGCCTTGGCTACGGTCGTAGTGATTCTTTTGTGCTCGATCAGCGAGATAGACAAGTTGGCAAGCATTGCCTTGCGATGATCAGCAGTACGGCCGAGGTGGTTAATTTTCTTACCGTGTCTCATTGTTTTGTTTGTTCTTTCGGATTAGGGACTGCCCTGTTACGGTGCGGCTTAGTCCTTATCCAGTTTATACTTTGAAATGTCGGTTCCAAACTGCAGATTCAGACTCTCGAGCAAATCATCAAGCTCAGAAAGCGATTTCTTACCGAAGTTGCGGAACTTCAAGAGGTCGGTCTTGTTGTACTGCACGAGGTCGCCCAGTGTATCAACATCGGCTGCCTTGAGGCAGTTGAGTGCACGAACCGAGAGGTTCATGTCAACGAGACGTGTCTTGAGGAGTTGACGCATGTGGAGCACTTCCTCATCAAACTCCTGGTTGCCCTCAACGTCATTGTTCTCGAGGGTAATCTTCTCGTCTGAGAAGAGCATGAAGTGATAGATGAGGATTTTTGCTGCCTCTTTGAGCGCGTCCTTCGGGTGTATGGAACCGTCCGTAGTTACTTCAAGCACGAGTTTGTCGTAGTCGGTCTTCTGCTCGACGCGGTACGGCTCTACTGCGAACTTGACGTTGCGGATAGGTGTGTAAATAGAATCGATTGGAATTACATTGACATCGGTGCAGAACTCACGGTTTTCGTCAGAGGGAACGTATCCGCGTCCTTTGTTTATCGTAAGGTCTATCTGCATTGATGCCTTTGAGTCTAAATGACAAATCACCAAATCTGGGTTTAACACTTCAAATCCAGTCAGATACTTGCCAATATCACCTGCTGTGAATTCGGTGGAATTCTCTACGGTGATACTAACTTTCTCGTTCTCGAATTCTTCTACTACTTGCTTGAAGCGTACTTGCTTCAGATTCAAGATGATGTTGGTGACATCTTCTTTTACACCGGGAACGGATGAGAACTCATGCTCAACACCAGCAATCTTGATGGTGTTGATGGCATAGCCCTCGAGCGATGAAAGGAGTATGCGGCGCAGTGCGTTACCAATTGTCACACCGAAGCCTGGCTCAAGAGGACGAAATTCGAACTTGCCGAACTTGTCATTGGCCTCCAGCATCACTACTTTATCAGGTTTTTGAAATGCTAATATCGCCATTAATTTAATGATTTGATTAGTTCTTAGAATACAATTCTACGATTAACTGCTCCTTGATGTTCTCAGGGATGTCTGCACGGTCGGGCTTGTGCAGGAACTTGCCGCTCTTTGAAGCGTCGTCCCACTCGATCCAAGGATACTTGCTGTGGTTGAAACCTGCAAGTGATGCCTCGATAACCTCGAGAGACTTAGACTTCTCGCGAACGCCTACAATCTGACCTGGCTTCACTGAGTAAGAAGGAATGTTAACTACCTGGCCATCAACAACAATATGCTTGTGGCCAACGAGTTGACGTGCAGCAGCGCGTGTAGGTGCGATACCGAGACGGAACACTACGTTGTCGAGGCGGCACTCGAGGTTCTGCAGGAGCACCTCACCAGTGATGCCGTCGGCCTTTGCAGCGTGCTCGAACATGTTGCGGAACTGACGCTCCAGCACACCATAAGTGTATTTAGCCTTTTGCTTCTCTGCCAACATGACCCCATACTCCGACATCTTGCGACGGCGGTTCTGGCCATGCTGTCCAGGAGGGAAGTTTCTCCTGGACAAAACTTTGTCTGCGCCGAAGATGGCTTCGCCAAATCGACGTGCAATTTTTGATTTCGGTCCAATATATCTTGCCATAATACTAAAAAATAATTCTTGTTTTTTTCTAGATTCTCTAGACAGACTAGATGGGCTAGAATTTCTGTTCTAAAAAATTAAACTCTACGACGCTTTGGAGGACGGCATCCGTTGTGTGGAAGTGGAGTAACGTCAACAATCTCGATTACCTCGATTCCTGCGGTGTGGATAGCGCGAATAGCACTCTCGCGACCGTTGCCCGGACCCTTAACGTATGCCTTCACCTTGCGGAGACCAAGGTCGTAAGCAACCTTAGCGCAATCCTCTGCTGCCATCTGTGCTGCATAAGGAGTGTTCTTCTTAGAACCACGGAAGCCCATCTTGCCTGCTGAAGACCAAGAGATTACCTGTCCCTCGCCGTTAGCCAATGATACGATAATATTATTGAAAGAACTGTGCACGTGAAGTTGTCCAAGAGCGTCAACTTTCACATTTCTTTTCTTAGCGACTGTTTTCTTTGCCATAACTGTAAACTTTTAACTTGTTAACTGTAAACTAAAAAATTACTTCGTGGCCTTCTTCTTGTTTGCAACAGTCTTCTTCTTGCCCTTACGTGTACGGGCATTGTTCTTGGTGCTCTGACCGCGTACTGGAAGACCATTACGATGACGTACTCCACGATAGCAACCAATATCCATCAGTCGCTTGATATTCATCTGGATCTCGCTGCGGAGATCACCTTCTACTTTGAATTCAGCGCCGATTACTTCACGGATTTTGGCTGCCTGATCGTCCGTCCACTCGTTAACCTTGAGTTCACGGCTTACACCTGCCTTGTCCAATATCTTTGCTGAACTACTTCGACCTATACCATAGATATAAGTCAATGCGATTTCGCCACGCTTATTCTGGGGCAAATCTACTCCAACAATTCTTATTGCCATTGTTTTGAAAAATGTAAAAAAATAAAGTGTTAAATTTCGAAATTCTGCTAAAAAGCATGCAAAGGTAAGAAGAATTTTTGAATTTCTTACCTTTTTATGCTTCTTTAACTTTAACCCTGACGAAGTTTGAATTTAGGGTTCTTTTTGTTGATAACGTACAGACGACCTTTTCGACGAACAATCTTGCAGTCGGGAGTGCGCTTCTTTAATGATGCTCTTGTCTTCATATCTCTTCTAAGTTTATTTGTATCTAAATACTATTCTGCCCTTGGTGAGGTCGTAGGGGCTCATTTCCACCTTTACCTTGTCGCCAGGCAATATCTTAATGTAGTGCATTCTCATCTTGCCTGAGATGTGCGCAATGATGGGCACACCGTTCTCCAGTTCCACACGGAACATGGCGTTCGAGAGTGCCTCGATGATTGTTCCGTCTTGCTCTATTGCACCTTGTTTTGCCATAAAAGTACTTTTGTTGTTCTGTTATTAAATGTTTTCTATTTCGTCAAACGATGATAAAATCTCTGCCTTGCCTTGCCTGATGGCTATGGTATGCTCGAAATGTGCTGCGGGCTTGCCGTCGCGTGTGCAGATGGTCCGACGGTCGGGCATCATATAGATGTTTCGGTCGCCCATGGTGATCATCGGCTCGATGGCAATGCACATGCCTGCCTTCAGCATCACTCCGTTGCCACGGCGACCATAGTTGGGCACCTGTGGGTCTTCGTGCATTTCGCGGCCTATGCCGTGACCGGTGAGTTCGCGAACCACGCCGTAGCCTTCTTTCTCGCAATGGTCTTGTACAGCACTGCCTATATCACCAAGATGTCTTCCTGCCACGGCATTCTCTATTCCGAGATAGAGTGCCTCGCGTGTGGTGCGGAGGAGTTTCTTGACCTCTTCGGAGACCTCACCGACACAGAACGTGTAGGCTGAGTCGCCGTTGAAACCGTCGAGAAGTGTGCCGCAGTCGATGGAGATGATGTCTCCGTCTTTAAGCACTGTCTCCTTGTTAGGCACTCCGTGCACCACTGCATCGTTCACCGAGGTGCAGATGCTGGCAGGAAATGGCGCTCCGTAGGGATTGGGGAAACCCTTGAATGTTGGAATGGCGCCGTGGTCGCGTATGAACTCATCGGCTATCTTGTCCAACTGGAGCGTGTTGACACCAGGTTTTATATGTTTCGCTAATTCGCCGAGCGTTTTGCCAACAAGTTGGTTAGCCCGGCGCATTAGTTCGATTTCATCTTCTGTCTTTAGAAAAATCTTCATTTACAACAGAAAAGGACTTAGTATGCTGATACTCCGCCGTGCTGGCGCTTTGTGCCAGAGTTGAGCAGACCATCGTAGTGGTGCATGAGCAGGCGACTCTCTATCTGCTGCAGGGTGTCGATTACAACACCGACGAGAATCAGCAGCGAGGTACCTCCGAAGAATTGTGCGAAAGAGTCCTGCACGTTCAAGAAGCCTGCGAGTGCCGGCATGATAGCGATGAAGGCAATGAACAGAGAGCCTGGCAGCGTGATGCGTGACATCACGGTGTCGATGAACTCTGCAGTAGGCTTACCTGGCTTAACGCCTGGAATGAAACCATTGTTGCGCTTCATGTCTTCTGCCATCTGCGTTGGGTTCAGGGTAATCGCTGTATAGAAATAGGTGAAAGCAATGATGAGAATTGCGAACACCACATTATACAGGAAACTGCGGTGATCCATGAGGTTACGCATAACATAGCCTGGCTCGCTGATGTAGTTGATGATTGTCAGCGGGATGAACATCAACGCCTGGGCGAAGATGATAGGCATCACGTTTGCAGCGAACAACTTCAGCGGGATGTACTGACGTGCACCACCGTACTGCTTGTTGCCCACGAGCCTCTTGGCATACTGCACTGGCACCTTGCGAGTACCCTGAACGAGGAGGATGGCAAGACACACAACGACATAAAGAATGAGTATCTCGATGATGAACATCACCAATCCACCACCTGTGATGGCTGTGAATCGTGAACTCACCTCCTGTATGAACGCCTGCGGAAGACGGGCGATGATACCGATCATAATGATTATCGAGACACCGTTTCCGATGCCTTTATCTGTTATGCGCTCTCCAAGCCAGAGAATGAACATACTTCCGGCAGCAAGGATTATCGTACCAACGATGATGAAATAATTCCATGAGATACCGGTTGCAAGTGCTCCTGCTGACTGCACACGGAGGTTGATGAGGTAAGAAGGTGCCTGGAACAGGAGAATGCCTACGGTGAGGATTCTGGTGTACCACATAATCTTCTTACGTCCACTCTCACCTTCGCGCTGCATCTTCTGGAAGTAAGGCACAGCGACAGCGAGCAACTGCATTACGATGGAAGCCGAGATGTACGGCATGATTCCCAACGCGAAGATTGAGGCGTGGGAGAATGCTCCACCTGAGAATGCGTCGAGGAGGGACATCAGACCGCCTGCTGTCTGCGACTGAAGGTTCTCGAGGTCGGCAGGGTTGATGCCCGGGAGCACCACGAACGAGCCGAACCTATAGATTGCCACAAACAGGATGGTGATGAGGATGCGCTCGCGCAGATCCTCAACCCTCCAGCAATTCTTCAGGTACTCAATAAACTTTTTCATTTAAGATTAGATTATAGTTGTGTTACCACCTGCTGCCTTAATAGCCTCTTCAGCAGTTTTAGAGAAAGCGTTTGCTTCTACGTCGATCTTAGCCTTAAGTTCGCCGTTGCCGAGAACCTTAACCAGTTCCTTGCCATTGGTCAGTCCAGCAGCAACAAGTTCCTGGATGCCAATCTTTGTGAGGTTCTTCTCCTCTGCAAGTTTCTGAAGAGTTGACAGGTTCACTGCAAAGTACTCCTTATGGTTGATGTTCTTGAAACCACCCTTTGGAACACGGCGCTGCAATGGCATCTGACCACCTTCGAATCCAATCTTTCTCTTATAACCAGAACGTGCCTTTGCACCCTTGTGTCCGCGTGTTGAAGTGCCACCCAGACCAGAGCCTGGACCACGACCGATGCGACGGCGAGAGTGTGTTGAGCCTGCTGCTGGCTTTAAACTATGTAATTTCATAATAATTTACTGTTTAAACGTTTGACTGTTAGTTTACTCTACAACGGTTACCAGATGATGAACCTTGCGTATCATGCCACGGAGAGAGGGAGTGTCCTCACGCTCTACCACCTGAGAGATTCTGTGCAAACCGAGCGCCTCAAGAGTACGCTTCTGGTCAATTGGAGCACCGATTTTGCTCTTTATCTGCTTGATTTTCAATGTTGCCATACAAAAAACCTCCTAAGTTTTATCCGTTAAACACTTTGTTCATACCAATGCCGCGCATTCCTGCAACGGTGTAAGCGTCGCGCATCTGGCTCAGAGCCAGGATAGTAGCCTTCACGAGGTTGTGTGGGTTAGAAGAACCCTTGCTCTTAGCGAGCACGTCCTTAATACCTACACTCTCCAGAACGGCACGCATAGCACCACCGGCTACGAGTCCGGTACCGGCAGCGGCCGGCTTCAGGAATACCTGTGCTCCGCCGAAGCGAGCCTCCATCTCATGAGGTATAGTGCCTTTCAGCACTGGCACCTTGACAAGATTCTTCTTGGCAGCCTCTGTGCCCTTGGCGATGGCAGCGGTAACTTCACCTGCCTTGCCAAGTCCCCAGCCGATAACGCCGTTGCCGTCGCCGACAACAACGATTGCTGCAAATGTGAAGGTGCGACCACCCTTTGTTACCTTGGTAACACGGTTAATAGCAACCAGACGGTCTTTCAACTCAACGTCACTATTTATCTTAACTTTATTATTCATTGCCATAATAATCTTTTAGAAATTAAGTCCACCTTTACGTGCACCGTCTGCCAATTCCTTAACACGTCCGTGATAGAGATATCCATTACGGTCGAACACTACCTGAGAGACGCCAGCCTCCTTAGCCTTCTCGGCGAGCATCTCGCCTACCTTGGCAGCCTGCTCCTTCTTTGGGAGTTTCTCCATACCCAGTGAAGATGCAGCGCAAAGAGTCTTGCCTGTAATATCGTTGATTACCTGTGCGTAAATCTGCTTGTTGCTGCGGAAGACGCTCAGGCGGGGACGCTCTGCAGTCCCGTTCACGTTCTTGCGAATTCTGAACTTTATCTTAATTCGTCTTTCTACTTTCTTTGTTGTCATAATAGTAAAATCAATTAAAATTACTTAGCAGAAGCCGACTTACCAGACTTTCTGCGGATAACCTCGCCTTTGAACAGGATACCCTTGCCCTTGTATGGCTCAGGCATACGGAAAGAACGAATTTTTGCACATATGAGTCCGAGCAACTCTTTATCGCAAGACTCTAATATAATCTGAGGGTTCTGGTTACGCTCTGACTTTGTCTCAACCTTAACCTCCTTAGGGAGTTGGATGAAAATGGGGTGAGTGTAACCAAGTTGGAACTCAATGAGATTTCCCTGGTTTGAAACGCGGTAACCTACACCTACGAGTTCGAGTTCCTTCTTGTAGCCTTCGCTAACGCCAACAACCATGTTGTTAACGAGAGCGCGGTAAAGACCGTGGAACGCGTTCTTCTGCTTGTAGTTTACTGGGCTATTCTCATCAACCTCGAAAACTATCTGACCATCTTCCATCTTCATGTTGATAGAAGAATCTATCTTCTGTGAAAGTTCACCCTTAGGACCCTTAACGGTAACAACGCCGTCGTTCTGAGTAACTGTTACTCCAGCGGGGATTGCTATTGGCAATTTACCTATTCTTGACATATTTAGCCCTCCCTAATTAATAAACGTAGCAAAGAACCTCGCCGCCAATCTTCTGGGCAGCAGCCTCTTTGTCAGTCATTACACCTTTAGACGTGGATATGATTGCGATACCCAGTCCGTTAATTACTCTCGGCATGTCCTTGTAACCAGTGTACTTGCGAAGACCTGGTGTTGACACTCTCTTGAGGACGCGGATGGCGTTCTCCTTTGTTTGGGGATTGTACTTCAGAGCCACCTTGATGGTGCCCTGAGGACCGTCATCCACGAACTTGTAGTTCAGGATGTAACCCTTCTCGAAGAGAATCTTGGTGATCTCTTTCTTCAGGTTTGAAGCCGGTACTTCTACAACACGGTGGTTAGCCATGATTGCATTTCTCAACCTCGTCAGATAATCTGCTATTGGATCTGTCATAAAATAAATTGTTTAATTAATCGGGACTGCCCCGACAATATTAATAATCTCTTGTTTTTACCAACTTGCCTTCTTCACACCAGGGATGAGACCAGCCGAAGCCATCTCACGGAACTGGATACGAGAAAGTCCGAACTGGCGGATGTATCCCTTTGGACGACCAGTTATCTTGCAGCGGTTGTGCAGACGTATAGGGTTGGCGTTCTTAGGGATGCTCTGCAACTTGCGTGCAGCCTCGTAAGCCTCTGCTGGGTCTTCGCTTGTTGCGATTATCTTCTTCAGAGCGGCACGTTTCTCAGCATAGCGAGCCACGAGTTTGGCGCGCTTCACCTCGCGAGCCTTCATTGATTCTTTTGCCATATCTCTTAATCTTTATTAGCGTTCTTGAATGGGAGACCGAAAGCCTTGAGCAGTGCAAAACCCTCCTCGTCGGTCTTAGCCGATGTAACGAAGGTGATGTTCATACCCTGTATGCGATCGATGGTATCAATGTTTATCTCAGGGAAGATGATCTGCTCCTGAATACCGAGTGTGTAGTTGCCACGTCCGTCGAACTTGCTCTCGATACCCTTGAAGTCGCGGATACGGGGAAGAGCCACGCGCACGAGTTTCTCGAGGAACTCGTACATGCGCTCGCGGCGCAGAGTTACCATGACGCCGATAGGCATCTTCTTACGGAGTTTGAAGTTGGCGATATCCTTCTTAGAATATGTTGCCACAGCCTTCTGACCCGTGATGGCAGAAATCTCATTGATGGCCACATCTACAATCTTCTTGTCCTGAGTAGCGTCACCCAGTCCCTGGTTTACAACAATCTTCTTAAGTACAGGAACCTGCATCTTAGAAGTGTAGTTGAACTGCTTCTCAAGTGCCGGAGCAATCTGCTCGTTGTACACTTTCTTTAATTGTGCTGTATCCATTATTTGATTTCCTCCCCTGACTTTTTAGCGATGCGAACCTTCTTGCCATCCTCGTTCACTTTGATGGCTATGCGAGTGGCCTTGCCGCTCTTCGGGTCGATCAGACTTAAATTTGAGATATGAATGGGTGCCTCAACCTTGATGATGCCTCCCTGAGGGTTCTTGGCACTTGGCTTTGTGCTCTTGGAAACCATGTTCCAGCCTTCCACGATAGCCTTCTGCTCTTTAACCAAGACTTTGAGGACCTTTCCCTTCTGGCCCTTGTCCTTGCCAGCGAGGATGATTACCTCATCACCTTTCTTTATATGTAACTTAGTCATTACTATTTAACCTTTTTAAATTATTAAAGAACCTCAGGTGCAAGAGACACGACTTTCATATTCACGGCGCGCAACTCACGTGCCACAGGACCGAAGATACGGCTGCCACGGAGTTCGCCGGCGTTGTTCAGAAGCACGCAGGCATTGTCGTCGAAGCGGATGTAAGAGCCATCAGCGCGGCGTATTTCCTTCTTTGTGCGAACAACCAAAGCCTTTGATACTGCACCCTTTTTAACGTCACTTGTAGGTATAGCGTTCTTGATGGCAACCACGATAATGTCGCCCACGCTTGCATAACGGCGGCGGGTACCACCCAGCACGCGGATGCAGAGAGCCTCGCGTGCGCCGCTGTTGTCAGCAACTGTAAGTCTTGATTCAACTTGTATCATAATTACTTAGCTTTTTCGATTATTGAAACTAATCTCCATCTCTTTGTCTTTGACAGAGGACGGGTCTCCATGATAAGCACTGTATCGCCTACATTTGCCTCATTTTTCTCGTCGTGTGCATGATACTTCTTAGTCTTCTGCACAAACTTACCGTAGATCGGGTGCTTCTCCTTGAACTTGGCTGCAATAACAATGGTTTTATCCATTTTGTTGCTGATAACGACACCCTGTCTTGTTTTTCTTAAATTTCTTGTTTCCATCTGGACCATTGTTATTTATTAAGTTCTCTTTGGCGAAGTTCGGTCTTCATACGTGCGATATCACGACGAACTAACTTAATCTGAGATGGGTTCTCCAAAGGAGTGATGGCATGGTTCAACTTCATCTGGTGAAGTTTTGCAACCTCTGCGTCGATGCGCTCTTCGAGTTCTTTAGTCTCGAGTTCTCTTATTTCCTTGTTTTTCATCTTTCTTAAGCGTTTTTATCGTAATCACGTCTAACAACAAACTTTGTCTTAACAGGCAGTTTCTGAGCGCCGAGGCGAAGTGCCTCCTTGGCAACATCGAAAGGAACGCCTTCTACTTCAAAGAGGATGCGTCCCGGTGTCACCGGTGCCACCCATCCTGCGGGATCTCCCTTACCTTTACCCATGCGGACATCGGCAGGCTTGCGGGTGATTGGCTTGTCCGGGAAAATGCGGATCCATACCTGACCTTCGCGCTGCATGTAACGGTTGATGGCAACGCGGGCAGCCTCTAACTGGCGGCTGTCGAGCCACTTGGCGTCAAGGGTCTTGATGCCGAACGAGCCGAATGCCAGTTGTGTACCTCTGTGGGCGTTGCCTTTATTGCCACGACCATCTTGAGGTCTTCTATATTTTACTCTTTTTGGCTGTAACATGATGATTTCTTAATTTAACGGTTATTGTTTCTCTTACGATTACCGCGACCACCGGGGCGGCCACCATTGTTACCACGACCACCGTTGCTCTTCTCCTGAGAGAAGTTAGGAGCGAGGTCACGCTTCTCGTAAACTTCGCCGCGGCAAATCCAGACTTTGATGCCCAGCAGGCCAACCTTTGTCAGGGCCTCTGCCTGGCAGTAATCGATATCGGCACGGAATGTGTGCAGCGGGGTGCGACCCTCCTTGTACATTTCCTTGCGTGCCATTTCAGCGCCATTGAGACGTCCGGTGATCTGAACCTTGATACCCTCGGCACCTGCGCGCATCGTGTTGGCTACAGCCTGCTTGATAGCGCGGCGGTAAGCAATCTTGCCCTCCACCTGGCGAGCGATGTTGTTAGCAACGATTGTTGCGTCGAGTTCAGGTTTCTTCACCTCATAGATATTGATCTGAATCTCCTTGTCATAGAGTTTCTTCAGTTCTTCCTTCAGTTTGTCAACGTCTTGACCACCCTTGCCTATTACGATACCCGGACGGGCTGTGCAGATGGTGATAGTCACCAACTTCAGTGTGCGCTCGATAACGATACGCGACACCATAGCCTTCTCCAGACGCTTGTTCAGATACTTGCGGATTTGCTGGTCTTCAACCAGGTTGTCACCGAAGTTTTTGCCTCCGAACCAGTTCGAGTCCCAACCGCGGATAATTCCCAGGCGGTTGCTTATTGGATTAACTTTCTGTCCCATTCTGCTTATTAATTTTCATCGTTAGGTTTAGTGTCTACGAATACTGTCACGTGGTTGCTGCGCTTGCGGATGCGGTAGCCGCGACCCTGTGGTGCGGGGCGCATGCGCTTCATTGTAACACCCTCGTCAACGAAGATTCTTGAAACGAACAGTTCGCCGTCCTCGGCCTTGCGTTCGTTCTTTGTCTCCCAGTTGGTGATGGCAGAGCGGAGCAACTTCTCAACGTCGATGGCTGCCTTCTTCTTTGAGAATCGGAGTACGCCGAGAGCACGGTTCACTTCCATGCCGCGTACCATATCAACGACATAGCGCATCTTGCGTGGCGAAGAGGGAACCCCCTTCAACTTAGCAAAAGACAATGTCTTAAGGGCTTCTTTTCTTTGTTCAGCCGCTAATCTTTTTCTTTTTCCCATTATTGTTCCTTTTTAAATGGTTCTTGCCCCTGCATTATTTCTTATTACCTGCATGGCCGCCGAAGCGACGGGTTGGAGCAAACTCTCCAAGTTTGTGACCCACCATGTTCTCAGTAATGTAAACAGGGATAAATTTGTTTCCGTTATGAACTGCAACGGTATGTCCCACGAAGTCGGGAGATATCATTGAGGCTCTGGCCCATGTCTTAACGACAGTCTTCTTGCCACTCTCATTCATTGCGAGAACTTTCTTCTCGAGCGACACGTTGATATATGGACCTTTTTTTAATGAACGACTCATAATTTACTTCAGTTTACTTTGTTATTTACTTGCTCTTGCAATAATGTACTTGTTAGAATGCTTCTTAGGTGCACGTGTCTTGAGACCCTTAGCATACAAGCCCTTGCGTGAACGTGGATGTCCACCGCTCTGGCGGCCTTCACCACCACCCATTGGGTGATCGTGTGGGTTCATTACAACACCGCGGTTGTGAGGACGACGGCCCAACCAGCGTGAGCGACCAGCCTTACCAGACTGCTCAAGAGCATGGTCGGCGTTGCCAACAACACCTACTGTCGCCTTGCAGGCAGAGAGAATCTTGCGAGTCTCGCCTGAAGGGAGTTTAATCACACAATAACTGCCTTCACGAGAAGTCAACTGAGCAAAGTTACCAGCCGAACGAACAAGTTTTGCACCCTGACCCGGGCGGAGTTCGATGTTGTGAACCACCGTACCAACAGGGATGTTTGCCAGAGGAAGAGCGTTTCCCACCTCAGGAGCAGCGTCTGCGCCTGAAAGCAACTTAGCGCCTACCTCAAGTCCGTTAGGAGCAATAATGTAACGTTTTTCACCATCAGCATAGTAAAGCAAAGCGATGCGAGCCGAACGGTTCGGGTCGTACTCGATTGTCTTTACTGTTGCTGGAACACCATCCTTCTCTCGCTTGAAGTCGATGAGACGATACTTCCGCTTGTGACCGCCACCGATGTAGCGTACTGTCATCTTACCGGTGTTGTTTCGACCGCCGGTAGCGCGTTTTCCGAATACGAGAGACTTCTCTGGCACGGATGCAGTAATATCCTCGAACGTGCCAATAACCTTGTGTCTTTGACCCGGAGTAACGGGTTTTAATTTACGTACTGCCATTTCTTATTTAAATATTGCTATAAAAATCGATCTGATCGCCCTCTTTCAGAGTAACGATTGCCTTCTTGAAAGCGGCTTTCTGGCCTTGCACCAGGCCCGCCTTGGTGTAGCGGCTTGAGCGCTTGCCAGCGTAACGCATTGTGTTTACGTCAACCACTGTAACGTTATACAGACTCTCAACCTCACTCTTTATCTCGAGTTTGTTGGCCTCAGGTTTCACGATGAAGCCATAGCGGTTAGGGCGCTTGTCTGTAATCTTGGTCATCTTCTCAGTGACCAATGGTTTGATTATAAATGCCATGTCTGTATCTCCTAATTACTTTGTTAAAACTTCGTCGATAGCCTGCAAAGAACTCTCAGCGATGACGAGAACGTCAGCGTTGAGAATCTTGTAAGTGTTGATTGCCGATGCAGTCATCACTTCTGCCTTCTGCAAGTTACGAGCCGACAAATATACATTTTTCTCTACTTTTGGCAAAACGAGAAGCACCTTCTTGTCGTCAACTTTAAGATTTTTAGCAATGTTTATGAAATCTTTAGTCTTTGGAGCCTCCATTGAGAAGTCTTCAACAACGACAATAGCGTCTTCCTGAGCCTTGTATGCGAGAGCACTCTTGCGAGCGAGAACCTTAACCTTCTTGTTAAGTTTGAAACTGTAGTCGCGTGGCTTAGGGCCAAACACACGGCCACCACCCTTCAACAGCGGAGAGTTGATGTCGCCGCGACGTGCGCCGCCACTACCCTTCTGACGGATAAGTTTGCGTGTAGAACCTGCATGCTCGCTGCGCTCCTTGGCTTTTGCTGTGCCCTGGCGCTGGTTAGCGAGGAACTGCTTCACGTCGAGGTAGATGACGTGGTCGTTCGGTTCAATTCCGAAGATAGATTCGTTTAACGTAACCTTTCTTCCGGTCTCCTGACCTTTGATGTTAAATACGTTAATTTCCATTACATGTTGATTATTACGGTTGAACCATTGCAGCCAGCAACGCTACCTTTCACTACGAGAAGGTTGCTCTCTGGTATTACCTTTAACACTCTGAGGTTCTGAGTAGTCACTCTGTCACCTCCCATTTGGCCGCCCATGCGCATGCCCTTGAACACCTTTGCAGGGTAAGAACAAGCACCGATAGATCCCGGCTTGCGGGCGCGGTCGTCCTGACCGTGTGTACTCTGACCAACACCGCCGAATCCGTGGCGCTTCATAACGCCCTGGAAACCCTTACCCTTTGAGGTGCCAACAACGTCAACGAAAGTGGCGTCGTTGAAGATTTCCACTGTGATTGTGTCTCCGAGGTTCAACTCCTCGTCAAACTTGAACTCGGCCAAGTGAGCCTTTGGTGTTGTGCCGGCTTTCTTGAAGATTCCCAGCATTGGCTTAGTAGTGTTCTTCTCCTTAGCCTCGCCGAAACCTAACTGAACAGCCTTGTAACCGTCTTTCTCAACGGTCTTCACTTGAGTAACAACACAAGGGCCAGCTTCGATAACAGTGCACGGCACATTCTTGCCGTCGGCACTGAAAACGGAAGTCATTCCGATTTTCTTTCCTAATAATCCTGGCATTTCAGTTTAAAATAAAATTGATTAATAAATGATTTTTCTTTTTTTAAGTGTTCTCGCGCCGTGTTCTTCAATCCTAAGACACTTAAAAAAGAACCGCTCACTTCTTCCCGATTGAAGGTTAAGTTGTTCTAAATCAGTGTATTGATGGCTTCAAACCAGCGCAATACGCACAATAGCGGGTGCAAAGGTACACATTATTAATGACACGGACAACACCACCGTCTCTAAAACCTAAACTTTTAAGATTTTTTATACTTTGACTTGATGTAACAGATCGGAAGAAGAAGTAAAAAGCAGAAGAGGAGGCACCTTCGCCTCCTCTTCGCGCTTTAGTAGTATTTACCATTTATCTCCTTCACTTAGAAGCCGCAAAGAAACATAATTTCCATGAATACATATTTAAACATTACCATAACTGAACAGAATAAATCTGTTAACTGAAGTTTCGCAAACTTAACTCCTTCAACTTGCGAAAGTTGAGTATGTCAATACTCATGTTTGCTGTCGCTCACACAATTTCTAATTCACATCCATGTCGATGTCCCTAGGCATGCCGTCTCCATCGAACTCGATCTCAAGACCGTTGTCAAGACGCACATCATACTTTGTGCTGAAGATTTCTTTCTCCTGCTTAACGTATGTAACGCCAATGCCGGGATGGGTCTTCTGGATATAAGCCTGTGCAGGAGCAGGCAACTGGTCAGCAGTAATAATCCTATTTCGGTCGCAGGAAGCAAACGCTACCATGCATACGAGGCACAATACAATCAGTTTAAACGCTTTCATAATAACTACTTTTTAGTTTGACAAATCCTTTCTGTGTTATGTATATGATGTAGGCGTAGCGAGTTAGTCGTCCATACCCATCAACTCTCCCTGATGACTGAACTTCAGGTCTATTTCATTAGACAGTTCGACGTCGTAGCCATAGTATTCCTTGTCAATCTTCATTACGCTGCAACCAGCGAAACTACCGTTAACATACTGCTGGATGGGAGCAGGAACAAGAGCAACGGGAACGGTATTCATGCCTTCGCAATCAACCTTCTTCCACACGCCCTTTCTGTCGAACTCCACCTTAGTGCCGTTTTCGAGCATGCACTCGTAAGTGTTCCAGTCCTTCTCGGCGTAAACGATTTTCAGTCCCTCGAAGTTAGTCTGTATGAAACTCTTCGCTGCTTCAGGAAGTTGTTCTACTAATATTGGCCTGTCGTCAGCCTTTGCAACATTTGATACTACCAGGCAAATCATTGCCATAAGGAAAAACTTAATCTTTTTCATAATCTTTTATTTTTTAATTGTTTATTGTTTTGTTTTCTGTTGCAAAGATAATGCGAGACTTCCGACCCATCATAACATATCGTCGCTTTTCCGTTGTTGTTATTGCGACAGAAGGGGTTATTGACGACAAAAGGCCCCGAAGGCCTCTTTTCTTGTCACTTGTCGGCACATATCTTTGTGCAGATAGCATCAAAACGATTTTCAATAAACATCAAAACGTTTCGGTACAAACATCAAAGCGTTTTGCAATAAACATCAAAACGGAGAGTGATTAGGGCCTAATCACTCTCCGTTTTGGCATCAATTGGAAAGTGATTAGACCCTAATCACTCTCTGATTGATGGTCAAACAGAATTTAAAAGGTTAGTCGAGGTCGAGGAAGTCGTCGTCGTCTTCATCGTCGTCGTCGCCCTCCTCCTGTTTCTCGATGTCAATAATATCGCCGCCGTCTTGCGCCCATCCACAGGTGGCTGCCGCAAGAATTGTCTCCTGCATCATGGAGACAACTTCCATCTCTGGCACTATATATCTTTTCTTTTTCATTTTCTCTTATCCTTTACAACGGACCGTTACTTAACCAGAAGTTTCTTTCCGCCCACGATATACATACCTTTAGGCAGGGCCATTCCCACTGTGCCAACACGCCGGCCGGCGAGGTCGTAAACCACATTGCCATTGGCAACATCGCGGCTTGCCGTCTGGACACCCTCTATTGCTGTGGCCACACCGCCAAGACTCTCGCCATCGAGGTCTGTCACGCCGTCAACCGAGACCTTCGCGGGTGCTGCCGTACCATCGCCGCTATCATCGAAGATACTGTGCGACAATGTTAGCCAGCCGCGGAATCCCTTGATTGGGGTGTCCTTGCTCAGTTCGTACATCTTGCCGCCGCTCATGGCGTAAGAGCCCTTGGTGGCATACGAGCCTTCGCCAGCAGGACCGCCCTTATAGATTCCACCCTTCACCTTGAAGGAGGCAAATCCTGGAGTCTGCACGTAGTTGACGTATGCTCTGCCGTCGTTGGTTCCATTGAGCGAAGAAACCTCCTCGCTGCCGTTCGCCACGCCAAGTTTAATCACGGGGTGGTTATAGTCTGGATTGCCCTCGTCCTGTGCATTAGTGCTGAACAGCAGTTTCCCAAGCGAGTAGCAACTTATCTTCTCTCCTCCCGGTCCTTCTATTGGCGATGGCTCCTGCGTTGGTTTCAGCAGGTAGAAAGTTCCTGGTGTAATGACAGTTTCTATTGTCAGCAAGTTCACACTTTGGAAGTCAATCACGTTTTCGCTATTCGACAATCCGCCTATACTATGCAGTTTCAGCAGTTTCGCGTCCTGTCCGAAAGCGTTTCTCACCTGCTCGCCTGTCAGTGGCACAGGGAACGAGAAGGTGTTCCACTGGCCCGTAGTGAACTTACGCTTCAAGTAGGTGGCTCCGCTATATCTGCCTCCCGGAATAGCAGCAGTGAACTCCGATACCCTATAACTTTCCTTGTCAGCATCCAAGTAATCGAAATTTTCCTTATCTTCATAGAAGAATGCAGGCGCGAAGCCCATATACACCGCCCTAAAGTCGTCAGCGCAAACAAGGTCGGTGTCATAGTATCCGCCGCCTGTTTTACCACTCTTGACGGCAACATTCTTTCCGAGTCCCACTCTTATGGTGCTGATTCCGTTGTCAATGTCTTCCTGGGTGACGCAGACAGCAACTTTGTCGCGGTATTGGTCAACGTTATACAACAACTCCTGACCCACCATCAGATAATTGCCATGATTGTTTTTGAAATATGTCTTATCTGGTACTTTCTTAAGCGTAACCGAAGAATAGTGTTCCTCATTCGTCAGAGGAACAGCATATTCGCTTTCCGGCGTGCTTACATCAGCGTCGGCTATGACACGCGCAAACATATACGCATCATTGTCATTTGCACTTTGGCTAAACCCAGAACACTCTATCTGATACCATCCCGGCTTGGGTACTTTGAAATGCGCATACGCAGTGCCCACTCCCTCAAAACTGAGGAAGCCGAACTTTGAGTTCTTCGCCTTATCTGCATTGCCTCCACTTTGGTCGAAAACAACCTTCAGTCTTACGGGCGAGTTCCACGGCTCGTCTATCAAGCGCGGACTTCGCTTCTGCTGATTCTCACCTTTTTTCCAATTGCCAAAAGTATATGTGTAGCGTATGTCGGCAGAGTCGGCAGAGTAATCATAATCACCGAGCGGTGATGTCACCCAGTTGCCGAAGAAGTCGTCAGAGTTTCGCGTGAAGTCACGGTCGGGAATAAGGCTTGAAATGCTTGGGTTGAGCCCTTCCTCCTCACTGTTCAGCACCTCGAGAAACTCTTCCCGTGATATGACACGCCACTGATAGAGTTTCTGCAGTTCCACCTCGTCGCCATTCTCCAAAGCATATTTATCAGTAACCCCAATAACAGGAGCAGTAGTCCAGCATGCGCGGTCGTCATCAAGAAAGACCAACGGCCCATCTCCTTTGTCGTTCTCGTTGTGGAACTCGCCCCATGCGGCACCGAGATAGTAAACTTTGTTTTTCAGTGTCTCATACATGTAATATGTATAAGTGTCGGTGTTGCTCTCGTCTTCAACCCTTTGGAATGTATAATGTCGGTCCACGCCGTCCAATTTACGGGCACAATCCATAATGGTTGTGAAGCAATACTGATCAGAATTTTTCCATGCTTGGTTGACCACCACATTTCCAGGAATGTTAGGACCGAAACTGTTTTTGTCGTTGGCTTTGTCTGCCTCTGTCACGCCACTGTTTATACGCCCGCTGGAATAGAGGTACATGGTGCGGCCGAAGTCAGGGTGGAACAATCGTCCCTCAACGCCCCAACTGCCACCTTCGATAACAAAGCAACCAGTGCCAACATTGAACAAGATGATAGGCTTGCCCTTCTCGACATAATCCGGTCCAGCGTTCACCTCTGCATAATCAGGATTATCTATGACTTCATTATTCACGTCAATTCCCTTCCACTTCTGACTCGTGGCGTCAGCGTGGGTTTGTGCGTTCACAACAACAGTAAAGAAGATTGCAAATACCGCTATAAACACTCTATTTAACATACATCCCAATTTTAAAATCTGTAAGGTATCACTTGTTAAAAAAACTCATTAATCATAAGGGAAACTCAATAAAAAATACACCGTTCACATCGCCATATCATCTGCCGACAGGAAAACTGTCTGACGCAAGAATAAACACATCAACAATAGTTTTTGTCTATTTTTTTATGTCTTTTGTAAAGTTATAAATATTTATTAAAACAACCTCTTGCGCGTAGTTAAATAAAGTTAACAAGAAGGGTAATATTTACATTTTGTCCATTTATAGAAGAAAAACAGGGTTGAAAAGCAGCAAAAAAAGGAACGGGACGCATGATAGAAACATCATGCATCCCGCAGTAATCGTGAACTAATGTTATACACTCGGACTATTAGTCGTCATATCCGATGATGGCACCCTGATGGTTGAACTTCAGTTCCATGTCGTTAGACAATTCAATGTCATAACCATAGCGTTCCTTATCAATCTTTGAGACTCTCAAAACTATTTCACCATTTCTTGCCAAAAAGCATACGACAACAGGGGCTGTTTGCGACAAAAGCAACAAGAAGCCCCAAATCTTGTCGCAAAAGGCATCTTTTCAGTACGTTAACCAACAAATGCCAGAACAAAAAAATGCAGCATCGTCGGCAAGATGAATGCCGGCAATGCTGCAAGTTTACTCGTATAATGTTCCCCTTTCGGGAGATTACTATACCTTGATTTCTACCTCTACACCACTGGGGAGGTCGAGTTTCATCAGCGAATCAACGGTCTTTGATGTAGCGCTATAAATGTCGATAAGACGCTTGTAGTCGCTCAACTGGAACTGCTCGCGAGCCTTCTTGTTAACGAAGGTACTGCGGTTCACGGTGTAGATACGCTTGTGAGTTGGGAGGGGGATAGGACCGCTAACGATAGCACCGGTAGCCTTCACTGCCTTCACGATTTTCTCTGCTGACTTGTCAACCAATTTGTGGTCGTAACTCTTCAGTTTGATTCTGATTTTCTGACTCATGTCTTAATTTTACAATTTTACTGTTTAACAATTATATTATTTAACATCGCAGTTAAAGAGTCATTTGCTCAACTGCGACTATTGTTATCACTATTTCACAACTATCGGTTACAGGCAGAAGCCAAATCGTCAAGTTGTGAAATAGTGAAATCGTCAATTATACGAGATCTACGCGTCCCTTCACTTCCTCGAGCACAGCCTTGGCGATGCTTGAAGAAACAGGTGCATGGTGGTCGTACTCCATAGAACTTGTTGCGCGGCCAGAGGTGATGGTACGCAGAGCGGTAACATAACCGAACATCTCTGCCAGAGGAACCATAGCCTTCACGATGCGGGCACCGCTGCGAGCCTCTTCCATTCCCTCTACCTGTCCACGACGCTTGTTCAGGTCGCCGATGACGTCACCCATGTTCTCCTCAGGAGTAACAACCTCGAGTTTCATCACTGGCTCCATGAGCACTGGACCTGCCTTAACACATGCGTTCTTGTAAGCGTTGCGTGCTGCAAGTTCGAATGACAACTGGTCAGAGTCAACTGGGTGGAACGAACCATCAATGAGGGTCACCTTCAGAGAGTCAACAGGATAGCCGCCAAGAACACCGTTCTTCATTGCATCCTCGAAGCCCTTCTGTACTGAAGGAATGAACTCCTTAGGCACGTTACCGCCCTTAACCTCGTTGACAAACTGCAGGCCACCGTTCTCCTTGATGTCCCAGTCTGCATCAACGGGACCAACGTTAACGATGATGTCGGCGAACTTACCGCGACCACCCGACTGCTTCTTATATACCTCGCGGAGGTTAACCTCCTTGGTGATAGCCTCTTTGTAGTTAACCTGTGGCTTACCCTGGTTACACT
>DGTS01000026.1:72047-90972 GCA_002394385.1 Prevotella sp. UBA4330 | reverse complement strand
GGTGAAGTTCACCCATACCAGAGATAACGGTCTGACCGCTCTGCTCGTCGGTATGCACGGTGAATGTTGGATCTTCCTCAGCCAGTTTAGCAAGACCGTTGTCGAGTTTAGCGATGTCGGCCTGGCTCTTTGGCTCAACGGCGATAGAAATCACGGTGTCAGGGAAGGTGATGCTCTCAAGGATGATTGGGTGCTCCTCGTCGCAGAGGGTATCACCAGTACGGATATCCTTGAAGCCAACGCCTGCGCCGATGTCACCAGCGTCGATGCTGTCCATTGGCTGCTGCTTGTTAGAGTTCATCTGGAACAGACGGCTCACGCGCTCCTTCTTGCCCGAGCGGGTGTTGAAGACGTAAGAACCAGCCTCAACCTTACCAGAGTAAACGCGGAAGAACACCAGACGGCCAACGTATGGGTCGGTGGCAATCTTGAATGCGAGTGCCGATGTAGGATCGTCCTCTGATGGCTTGCGGTCTTCCTCTTCGCCGGTGTTAGGATTCTCACCAATGATAGCGGGAGTGTCCAGTGGTGATGGGAGGAATGCGCAAACATAGTCGAGAAGCGTCTGAACGCCCTTGTTCTTGAAAGAAGAACCACAGAGCATTGGGGTACACTCCATTGCGAGAGTACCCTTGCGGATAGCGGCGATGAGTTCCTCCTCGGTGATAGAGTTAGGATCGTCGAAGAACTTCTCCATGAGAGCCTCGTCGAACTCAGCGGCAGCCTCAACCAGTTTGTCGCGCCACTCCTGTGCCTCGTCCTTCAGGTCGTCTGGAATCTCGTCAACCTCAAACTCTGCACCCTGTGTCTCGTCGTGCCAGATGATAGCCTTCATCTTCAGCAGGTCAACGATGCCCTTGAATGTCTCCTCCTGTCCGATAGGAATAACCAGAGAAACAGGATTTGCACCGAGCACGTCCTTCATCTGCTGCAGCACATCGTAGTAGTTGGCACCCGAACGGTCCATCTTGTTAACATAACCCAGACGTGGCACATTGTACTTGTCGGCCTGGCGCCATACAGTCTCACTCTGAGGCTGCACGCCACCAACAGCGCAGTATGTAGCAACGGCACCGTCGAGCACACGCAGTGAGCGCTCCACCTCAGCGGTGAAGTCAACGTGTCCCGGAGTGTCAATCAAGTTGATCTTGTATTGCTTGTCATTATAGTGCCAGTAGCATGTGGTAGCGGCAGAAGTGATGGTGATACCACGCTCCTGCTCCTGTGCCATCCAGTCCATGGTGGCAGCGCCGTCATGCACCTCGCCCAGTTTATGAGTCTTACCTGTGTAGTAAAGGATTCGCTCTGATGTTGTCGTCTTACCGGCATCGATGTGTGCCATGATACCGATGTTACGAGTCAAATGTAAATCTTGTTTTGCCATTGTTTAAAGTCTTACCCTATTCTTTTGTCGCTCTGCACTGTGAAGCGCGTTGCGAGTTCTTTATTACCTTTTTACCTTATATTATATTAGAAACGGAAGTGAGCGAATGCACGGTTAGCCTCGGCCATGCGGTGCATGTCCTCCTTACGCTTGAATGCGCCACCCTGGTTGTTGTAGGCATCCATAATCTCGGCAGCGAGTTTCTCAGACATACTCTTGCCACCGCGCTTGCGAGCGAAAAGGATAAGGTTCTTCATAGACACACTCTCCTTGCGGTCAGGACGAATCTCAGTAGGCACCTGGAATGTAGCACCACCGATACGACGGCTCTTTACCTCCACCTGAGGGGTAATGTTGTCGAGAGCCTGCTTCCATATCTCCAGAGCGGGCTTCTCCTCGTTCTGCATCTTGGCAGCAACGATATCGAGTGCACCGTAGAAAATCTCATACGACGTGTTCTTCTTTCCGTCGTACATCAGATGGTTAACGAACTTTGACACCTTTGTGTCGTTGAATCTTGGATCCGGCAGGATCACACGCTTCTTTGGTTTTGCTTTTCTCATTTTTTTATTTAATATTAATCATTCTGCATGGGGCTGTTCTTTTTGTTCTTCAACGTCTTCACCAAGACATTTACTCAACCTTTTCAACAATTACCGATTGTTATCGGCTTAGTTGCTTACGCTCGGCAAACGAAAATATCACCTTTGCCCTCGCTTAGTCGCAACTTCCTCCAGCAAAACTTGTGAAATTCTTTTGTATTTTTGTGGACGGTAACGTCCGCCATGACGTTTCTTTAAAACGGGGCCAGCCCCAAGCCATCTCCGGCTTTAGCCTGGCCTCCGGTTTTTTACTTCTTCTGCTTTGGACGCTTAGCGCCATACTTTGAGCGGCGCTGTGTGCGGTTTGCTACACCTGCAGTATCGAGAGTACCGCGAACGATGTGATAGCGCACACCTGGAAGGTCCTTAACACGGCCACCGCGAACGAGCACGATAGAGTGCTCCTGCAAGTTGTGGCCTTCTCCTGGAATGTAAGAGTTAACCTCTTTCTGATTTGTCAAACGCACACGCGCAACCTTGCGCATTGCAGAATTAGGCTTCTTAGGAGTCGTAGTATAAACGCGAACGCAAACGCCACGACGCTGTGGACATGAGTCCAGAGCGGGCGACTTGCTCTTATCTACGAGCACCTTTCTGCCTTTTCTTACCAATTGTGAAATTGTAGGCATTGTTTTACTTTTTTTTGAATTATATATTTATTTTCGTTATTTTCAGTGGGTTACGGACACATAGATACAATTTGCCCGTTTTGGGGTGCAAAGGTACAAAGAATTTTGCTAAACACCTAATTTTATAAAAGATGAATTTTTCGTTAGTTGGATATTTAACAAAATATAACATCTATTTGTTATACTTTACAGGGGAAAGAAGTGACGAGTACCTTTTTCGCCACAATAAGGAAGCGAAGAAAGCACTCGTCAGACAGAATTTACGCCTCTGGCTTACCATTGCCAAACGGCGCGATGGTGCGTGGCTGCTGGTTGGGAATCTGTATTTTCCCGAACTGCGTTTCATAGCGCATGATGTTGTCTTGCAGCGCGATGAGGAGACGCTTTGCATGCTCAGGAGCCAGAATGACACGGCTCTTCACCTGCGCCTTGGGCACACCTGGGAGGATGCGCGCAAAGTCGAGCACGAAGTCGCTGCTCGAGTGAGTTATCACCGCGAAGTTGGCATACTGTCCCTGTGCCACTTCCTGCGGCAACTCCATCTGGAGTCCCTGCTGGTTATTGTTCTGATTGTTGTCTGCCATATTATTATGAGTTTAGGAGTTTGGGAGTTCTGGAGTTTGGTAATTGTTGTGTGCAGAATACCGGGTAACGACTATTCTTCACTCAACATCCACCCGATCCGTCATTCGTGATTAAATACTCTTGTACTTTTCTGCCTGCGCCTGAATCAGTTCCTTGTCGTCAAAATAGTTGATGCGCATAGCAGCCTTAACCTCCGAGAGTGTCTGTGCAGCCACCTCGCGTGCTGCTTCAGAGCCTTTCTTCAGAATGTTGTACACCTCGGGGATGTCCTGCTCGAACTCATGGCGACGCTGGCGGATTGGCTCCAGACGATCGTTGAGTACCTTTGTCAAGAACTTCTTGCACTTCATGTCGCCCAGTCCGCCACGGCGGTAGTGGTCTTTCACCTCGTCAAGATTCTTATAGTCGGGCCAGAACTTCTCGAAATCGTCGTCGGTGGCGAAGGCGTCAAGATAGGTAAACACCACGTTGCCCTCCACATGACCTGGGTCTTCCACCTGCAAGTGGGCAGGGTCGGTGTATGCCGACTTCACCTTCTTCTCCACTTCCTTTGCGGTGTCGCTCAGATAGATGCAGTTGCCAAGGCTCTTCGACATCTTGGCATTGCCATCAGTTCCGGGCAGGCGGAGACACACCTGATTGGTAGGCAGCATTATCTGCGGCTCCACGAGAACGGGAGCATAGGTCTGGTTGAAACGTCGAACTATTTCACGGCACTGCTCCAACATCGGCTCCTGGTCCTCGCCTGCCGGCACGGTGGTAGCCTTGCAGAACGTGATGTCGGCAGCCTGAGATATCGGATATGTAAAGAATCCCACAGGCACGCCCTCGCCGAAGTTTCTCATCTGCAACTCGCTCTTCACCGTTGGGTTGCGCTGCAAACGTCCCACGTTCACAAGGTTCATGAAATATACTGTGAGTTCAGCAAGTTCCGGAATCATCGACTGTATGAACAGTGTCACCTTCTCCGGGTCAAGACCCACAGAGAGATAGTCGAGAGCCACCTCTATAATGTTCTGGCGCACCTTCTCGGGATTGTCAGCGTTATCAGTAAGAGCCTGAACATCGGCAACGAAGACAAACATCCTGTCATAGTCACCCTCGTTTTGCAACTCCACACGGCGGCGAAGCGAACCAACATAGTGACCTAAATGCAAGCGACCAGTAGGACGGTCGCCAGTAAGAATAATCTTTCCCATAATGATTTTTATACGTTTCTGCCTGCAAAGTTAGTGCAAACCAAGCGAAATACAAAAAGATTTTTCTTTTTTCATACATTATTTGTTTGCAGGAAAGTTTTTTTGTACTATCTTTGCATCGGCTACAACCAACATTACAACTTAAATTTATGTATAATTCTAAAAACAACATCTTATGAAAACAATTCTCTTTTCCATTTTAATGATGTTCGTGTTCAACATCACAGCATCGGCGCAAGTGAAGACATTCAAAACCGTAACAGAAGATGACGCAATGGTGGTGAACGCAAGCGACTGCATCGACCGAGTAGGCAACAACTACCTTATATGGGTGCGTTATGACTACAAAAGCAATAAATTATGCAAGAAAGGCGCTAAGCGCGACGGCGTTAGCGGCAAGCCTGTGAGAGCAGAGGTGCTCTATGAGTTTGACGAACCATGCCTCACCTACCGCATCGTTTGCAAGAAATACTACGACAAGAACGATTCTGTATTGAAAGAAATCAACTACTTCAATGCTCCGTGGAACCAAATAGGCGAAATCGACTATTCGCTCAAACTTGGTATATACATGTCAGGCCAGTTCAACATTACCGTTGGATAACGGAGCATTAGAATGCGTTTTAGGATTAAAACATTCAAAAAACACATGTAAGTAAAAGAATGGCAAGGAAACTGTTTTGCGAGATTTCACCTTTCACCTATCGCCTGTCGGTGGAGAAAGAGATTATGAAACGCCACCTCAACGACTTCCTCAACAAAACCCGTTTCGCACGGGAAAGAACCAAGGAGCCGCTGCCCACGCTCGTCTATCAACACAACTCGCTGATACGTCGCCGCTTGGGCAACGTGAACATGCAGTTGCAAGAGAACAAGGCCAACAACCTGGCACTGGCGGTGAAACACATCAACGGTTTGCTGATACGTCCTGGCGAGACATTCTCTGTGTGGAAGATGATAGGAAGGACTACCAAAAAGAAAGGATATAAAGAGGGACTAACAATAGAAAAGGGGGAACCATCACAGGGAATAGGAGGAGGCATGTGCCAACTCTCGAACCTCATCCACTGGATGGTGCTGCACAGCGACCTCACCATTACGGAGCATCATCACCATGACGCACTCGACCTCTTCCCCGACTTCGGCAGACAGATACCTTTCGGAACAGGCACCAGCATCTCATACAACTACATCGACTACAGGGTGAAGAACAACACCGCCAACACCTATCAACTCAGGTTATGGGTAGATGACGAGTACCTGTGTGGAGAACTCCGCGCAGCAGAGCAACTTCCGCACACATTCCACATCCATGCAGAAAACGAGTTCTTCTCACGCGAAAACGGCATCGTCTATCGCAACGGTCAAGTTTATCGCGACACCATCGATCGCACCACTGGCAAATGCGTTGAAAAACAACTGATTCGCACCAACCACGCAAGAGTGATGTACGAGTGTCCGCCCGACCTTGTGATAAAAGAGTTGTGAGAACGGCGCAGCAGATAAATGATTTAGCAATGCAAGAACATGTCTGTCAGAGAGCGAAAGATGCCCAATGAAATAGTCAAAGATGTCCTTTGAAATTGCCAAAGATGCTTCATGAGATTGCCAAAGACACATCATTGGAATGTAAGTGATGCCAAACGGGGGAACAAAGTTAATAACATTGTTCAACAAAGTTATTAAGATTGTCGAACAAAGTTATTAAGATTGTTCAACAAAGTTATTAACTTTGTTCCGCCATTTGTATTCTATTGATAGCCAAGTAGTTATAAACCGCGTTTTAACATGGCATTTCCTGCCACCTAAGAAGCCACTTTTTCAATGCCCTCCCCTACCCTTTTCTTATTTATGTAGAGGACGATACAATAGTACATTTCCACGATGAAATTTGGAATTGTACAAGATTGTGAGTAATTTTGTGAGAGAATAAACCTATAGCAAAATGGAAAACAAAAAGACAACGATACATCATTACGAGGACGGAACGGCAAGCGTACTGCATAAAGCGGTGGTCTATACAGAACTGCGGTTCTATCAGCGGAGCGATGTGCTCTACCAACTGACACAGGAGTTCTGCAAACGCTATCTACCGCAATATGGCGACCGCACGGTTGACCAGATGGTGCAGGCGGCACGAAGTACCAAACAGAATATTGCCGAAGGCAGCAGCGACGGTCAGACATCTACTGAAACGGAATTGAAACTGCTGGGCATTGCCCGCGGCAGCAACAAAGAACTGATGGAGGACTATCAGGACTATATGAAACGTAAGGGACTGAACGAATGGTATGCCGCCAAGAATCCGCGATTTGAGCGGATGCATGAATTTTGCAAGTACCATAGCAAATATGAGGACTATCGGGAGATGCTACCCAAGATGAACGATGAGGAACTGGCGAATATGGCCATCTGTCTATGTCATCAGGTGGACAAGGCCATGACGAAATACATAGAGCGGAAAGACCGTGAGTTTACTACAGAAGGCGGAATCCGCGAACGGATGACGGCCGCCCGCCTGGGACAAAGGGAAACACAAAGGCAAATTATAGAGCGGCAAGCCAGGGAAATAGAAGCACTCCAAAAGGAGGTGTGCAGACTGAAAGACAGGCTGAGATCAGCCGAGATAAAAGATTAAAGCCAGAAAATCTGGAGTTTCTGGATTTTCCAGAACTACCGGGCTTCTGAGAAAAAGAGGTCGTGTCAAAATAACAGACACGACCTCTTTATTATAGTTATCAGGAGTATGAACTTAATCCTCCTCTTCTTTTGAAGCGAAGTCGAGAACATTCTTCCTGTTGGCCTGCATGCGCTCGTAATCCTCGCGCGACCCGACAACGAGTTTGTCGAACTCGCGGAGACCAGTACCGGCAGGTATGAGGTGACCGCAGATAACGTTCTCCTTCATACCCTCGAGGTAATCCACCTTTCCGCGTATTGCAGCCTCGTTGAGCACCTTTGTTGTCTCCTGGAACGAAGCAGCCGACATGAAACTCTTTGTCTGGAGTGCAGCACGCGTGATACCCTGAAGTATCTGTGTTGACGTTGCCGGCACTGCATCGCGCACCTGTACCAAGCGGAGGTCGCGGCGCTTGAGCATAGAGTTCTCGTCGCGCAGTTTGCGTGCAGAGATTATCTGTCCTGCGTGGAGAGTCTCGCTGTCGCCTGGGTCTTCAACATATTTCTTACCCCAGATGCGGTCGTTCTCCTCTGCGAAGTCGAGTTTATCGACAATCTCCTGCTCGAGGAATGTGGTGTCGCCTGGATCGTTGATCTGCACCTTGCGCATCATCTGGCGCACGATAATCTCGAAGTGCTTGTCGTTGATCTTCACACCCTGCAGACGGTAAACGTCCTGAACCTCGTTAACGATATACTCCTGCACTGCGGTAGGACCCTTGATGGCGAGGATGTCGTTAGGTGTGATGACACCGTCAGAGAGCGGTGTGCCGGCGCGCACTGCGTCGTGCTCCTGAACAAGAATCTGCTTAGAGAGCGACACGAGATACTTGCGCTGCTCGCCAGTCTTCGATGTGATGATGATCTCGCGGTTGCCGCGCTTCACCTTGCCCATTGTCACCTCACCGTCGATTTCGGAAACCACAGCGGGGTTGCTTGGGTTGCGGGCCTCGAAGAGTTCGGTAACACGTGGAAGACCTCCGGTGATGTCACCACCCATATTCACTGTACGTGGAATCTTGACGAGTGTGACACCAGTGCTTACGGTCTGTCCGTCCTCAACGATAACGTGACCTCCCACTGGGAAACTGTAGGTTCCCACCACGTTGCCATTGGCATCAATGATGTCGCAGGTAGGCACGCGGGTGTGGTCTCTCGACTCAATGATAATCTTCTCGGTAAGACCTGTTGTCTCGTCGGTCTCAGCCTTGAATGTAGTACCCTCTATCACGTTCTGGAAACGCAGAGTACCTGCATATTCTGTAACGATGACAGCGTTGAATGGGTCCCACTTAGCGATAAGGTCGCCCTTACGCACCTCTGACTTATTGGTGAAATAGAGTGATGAGCCGTATGGAACGGGCACTGTAGAGAGTACGATGCCAGTGTTGACATCAACGAAGCGAGCCTCGGCAAGACGGCTTACCACCATCTGGCACTTCACTTCGCCATTCTCTCCCTGCTCCACGAATGGTACAGTACGGATTTCCTCAAATTCTACGCGGCTGTCGCTCTTTGCCACGATGCTTGCGTTGGCAGCAGCGTTACCAGCCACACCACCGGCGTGGAAAGTACGAAGTGTCAACTGAGTACCTGGCTCACCGATAGCCTGTGCTGCGATGACGCCGACAGCCTCGCCCTTCTGCACCATGCGCTGTGTAGCGAGGTTGCGTCCGTAACACTTCATGCAGACACCCTTCTTGCTCTCGCAAGTGAGCACTGAGCGAATCTCAACCATCTCGATAGGAGACTCCTCGATGGCGCGTGCTATAGGCTCGGTGATTTCCTCGCCTGCACCCACAAGCAGTTCGCCTGTTGATGGGTTGGTGATGTCGTGAACCGACACACGGCCAAGGATGCGCTCATAGAGAGTGGAGATTACCTCCTCACCGTTCTTGAGTGCTGTACACTCCAGACCGCGCAATGTGCCGCAGTCCTCCTCGGTGATAATCACATCATGGCTGACGTCAACAAGACGACGTGTCAGATAACCTGCATCGGCAGTCTTCATAGCGGTGTCGGCAAGACCCTTACGGGCACCGTGGGTAGAGATGAAGTACTCGAGCACCGACATACCCTCCTTGAAGTTAGAGAGGATAGGGTTCTCAATGGTACCGCGTCCCTCAGCACCGGCTTTCTGCGGCTTGGCCATCAGACCACGCATACCAGCCAACTGCTTAATCTGGTCCTTAGAACCACGGGCACCAGAGTCGAGCATCATATAAACAGCGTTGAAGCCCTGGTCGGCCTCTGTCATCTGCTTGAGGAGGATGTCACCGAGACGGTTGTTAACGTGTGTCCAGGTGTCGATAACCTGGTTGTAACGCTCGTTGTCGGTGATGAATCCCATGTTATAGTTGTCCTTGATGGCCTGCACTTCCTCGTTACCTTTCTGCACCAGTTCTTCCTTCTCTTTCGGAATGATGATGTCGTCGAGGTTGAACGAAAGTCCTGCGAGGTATGCCATGCGGTAACCGAGGTTCTTGATACCGTCGAGGAACTCGCATGCCTCGGCAAAGCCCACCTTATTAATAACGTCGGCGATGATATCGCGGAGCGACTTCTTAGAAATCACCTTGTTCACGAAGCCAACCTCATCAGGTATGATGCCGTTGACAATGACACGACCCACAGAGGTCTCAACAGTGTGATTGTAGTAGTTGCCGTTCTCGTCAACGTCCTTTACAACCACCTTCACCTGAGAGTGGAGGTCGCACTTGCCCTCGTTGTGGGCGATGATTGCCTCCTCCGGTCCATAGAATGAGAGACCCTCACCCTTTGCACCCGGACGAATCTTAGTGATGTAATAGAGTCCGAGCACCATATCCTGCGACGGCACGGTGATAGGAGCGCCGTTGGCAGGGTTAAGGATGTTGTGACTCTGCAGCATCAGCAACTGTGCCTCGAGGATTGCCTCGTTGCTCAGTGGGAGGTGGACAGCCATCTGGTCACCGTCGAAGTCGGCGTTGAACGCAGTACATGCCAGTGGGTGGAGTTGGATTGCCTTACCCTCGATGAGTTTCGGCTGGAATGCCTGGATACCGAGACGGTGAAGTGTAGGAGCACGGTTGAGGAGCACGGGGTGACCCTTCATTACATTCTCAAGGATGTCCCAGATAACTGGCTCGCGGCGGTCAACAATCTTCTTTGCCGACTTCACGGTCTTCACGATGCCGCGCTCTATGAGTTTGCGAATGATGAATGGCTTGTAGAGTTCGGCAGCCATGAGTTTTGGCAGACCGCACTCGCCCATCTTCAACTCAGGACCAACAACGATAACCGAACGTGCAGAGTAGTCAACACGCTTACCGAGAAGGTTCTGACGGAAACGTCCCTGCTTACCCTTCAGCGAGTCGGACAATGACTTCAGAGGACGGTTGCTGTCGCTCTTCACTGCCGATGACTTGCGTGAGTTGTCGAAGAGTGAATCGACAGCCTCCTGCAGCATACGCTTCTCATTGCGAAGGATAACCTCTGGAGCCTTTATCTCGACGAGTCTCTTCAGGCGGTTGTTACGAATGATGACGCGACGGTAGAGGTCGTTAAGGTCGGATGTGGCGAAACGACCGCCATCCAGTGGAACGAGTGGGCGCAACTCTGGCGGAGTGACAGGGATAATCTTCATTATCATCCACTCCGGCTTGTTTATCTCCTTGCTCTGGCGGAATGCCTCAACCACCTGAAGTCGCTTCAGAGCCTCGGTCTTGCGCTGCTGTGAAGAGTCGGTATTGGCGAGGTTGCGCAGTTCGTAGGAGAGAGAGTCGAGGTCGATACCCTGGAGAAGGTCGTAGATTGCCTCGGCACCCATCTTTGCGATGAACTTGTTAGGATCGGTGTCCTCAAGATACTCGTTGTCCTTGGGGAGACTGTCCATGATGTTGATGTACTCGTCTTCCGAAAGGAGGTCGAACTTATGAGAACCGTTCACCTCGATGCCCTCGGCATCCTTCTTGTCTGCCATTACACCCGGCTGAATCACGATGTACTTCTCGTAATAGATCACAGCATCGAGTTTCTTGGTTGGCACACCCAGCAGATAGCCAATCTTGTTAGGCAAACTGCGGAAATACCAGATATGTGCCACAGGAACAACCAGTTCGATGTGGCCGGTACGCTCGCGGCGCACCTTCTTCTCGGTCACCTCTACGCCGCATCGGTCGCAGACGATGCCTTTGTAACGTATGCGCTTGTACTTGCCGCAACCGCACTCATAGTCCTTGGTAGGACCGAAGATGCGCTCGCAGAAGAGTCCGTCGCGCTCGGGCTTATATGTACGGTAATTTATAGTCTCTGGCTTGGTAACCTCGCCGAAACTGCTTTCGAGGATTTCCTCCGGCGAAGCAAGACCGATGGTAATCTTCGTAAAATTATTCTTTATCTTTGAATCTTTCTTGAAAGCCATATTTCTGAATTGTCAATTATCAATTATCAACTATCAATTAACATTAGTCGAGGGTTACACTGAGACCAAGACCGCGAAGTTCATGGAGGAGCACGTTGAGCGACTCAGGAATGCCCGGTGTAGGCATTGCCTCGCCCTTGACGATTGCCTCGTATGCCTTAGAGCGGCCCACAACATCATCAGACTTGATGGTCAGGATTTCCTGAAGTACGTGGCTGGCGCCGAATGCCTCGAGCGCCCAAACCTCCATCTCTCCGAAACGCTGTCCTCCGAACTGTGCCTTACCACCGAGTGGCTGCTGAGTGATGAGAGAGTACGGACCAATGGAACGTGCGTGCATCTTGTCTTCAACCATGTGGCCGAGTTTGAGGAAGTAGGTGATACCCACCGTTGCAGGCTGGTCGAAGCGCTCGCCTGTCTCACCATCGTAAAGATGAGTTGAGCAGAGGCGTGGCAGGCCTGCCTTGTCGGTCCACTCCTGGAGGTCCTCAAGTTTTGCACCGTCAAAGATAGGTGTAGCGAACTTCACGCCGAGACGCTTGCCAGCAGCACCGAGGATAGCCTCGAAAATCTGACCAAGGTTCATACGTGAAGGCACACCCAGCGGGTTGAGCACCAAGTCAACAGGACGACCGTCCTCGAGGAACGGCATGTCTTCCTGACGTACCACCTTTGAAACGATACCCTTGTTACCGTGGCGACCAGCGAGTTTGTCACCCACACCAATCTTACGCTTCTTTGCAACGTAAACCTTAGCCATCTGGAGGATGCCTGAAGGCAGTTCGTCGCCGATAGAGATAGCAAACTTGCGGCGCTTGTTCTCTGCATCAAGCAGTTTATACTTCTTGATGTAGTTCATGATAAGAGCCTGTATGAGTTGGTTGGTATGCTCGTCGTCGGTCCAGTTGTTGCTCTGGATGCCGTCGTACTCGAGATTCTTCAGCACTGCGACAGTGAACTTGCTGCCCTTTGTGATTATCTCGGCACCTGTATAGTCTGTGATTCCCTGAGAAACCTTATCCTCGGTGAGAGACATCAGTTTGTCAACGAGGATGTCCTTCAGGTCGTCGATCTTTGCTTCATATTCTTCGTCAATCTTTGCGAGGATTATCTTATCCTGCTGCTTCGACTGGCGTGTCTTGATGGCACGCGAGAAGAGTTTCTTGTCAATGATAACACCGCTCAGCGACGGGTTAGCCTTGAGCGAAGAGTCCTTAACGTCACCTGCCTTGTCACCGAAGATGGCGCGGAGCAGTTTTTCCTCTGGCGATGGGTCGCTCTCTCCCTTTGGAGAAATCTTACCGATGAGGATGTCGCCTGGCTCAACACGGGCACCGACGCGGATAATACCGTTGTCGTCGAGGTCCTTAGTTGCCTCCTCGCTAACGTTAGGAATGTCGGCTGTGAACTCCTCCATACCGCGCTTTGTCTCACGAACATCGAGAGAATACTCGTCAACGTGAACAGAGGTAAGCAGGTCGTCGCGAACAACACGCTCGTTGAGCACGATAGCATCCTCATAGTTGTAACCCTTCCAAGGCATGTATGCCACGAGAAGGTTGCGTCCGAGTGCCAGTTCGCCATTCTCGGTAGCGTATCCCTCGGTGAGGATGTCACCCTTCTTCACACGCTGGCCCTTGTCACAGATAGGACGCAGGTCGATGGTCATGTTCTGGTTGGTACGACGGAACTTCGGAATGCGGTACTCCTTAAGAGCCGGCTCGAAACTTACGAACTCCTCGTCCTCAGTGCGGTCGTAAAGGATGCGGATTGTAGTAGCGTCAACATACTCGATGACACCGTCGCCCTCGGCTGTAATCATAGTGCGTGAATCCTCGCACACCTGCTTCTCGATGCCGGTTCCCACGATAGGAGCCTCGTTGTGGAGAAGTGGAACTGCCTGGCGCATCATGTTAGAACCCATCAGCGCACGGTGAGCGTCGTCGTGCTCGAGGAACGGAATCAGACCGGCAGCGATAGACGCTATCTGCTGTGGTGAAACGTCCATGAGGTCAACCTCATCAGGATCAACAACAGGGAAGTCGGCATCCTGACGGCACTTAACGTAACTGCGGATGAACGTACCGTCGTCGTTCAGCGGAGCGTTACCCTGACCGATGATATGGTCTTCCTCCTCCTCTGCGGTAAGGTAAACCACATCCTCGTTCTTCAAGTCAACTACTCCGTTCTTCACCTTACGGTATGGAGTCTCGATAAATCCGAGTTCGTTAATCTTTGCATAAACGCAGAGAGACGAGATAAGACCGATGTTTGGTCCTTCAGGAGACTCGATAGGACACAGACGGCCATAGTGGGTATAGTGAACGTCACGAACCTCGAATCCAGCACGCTCACGGCTCAGACCGCCAGGACCGAGAGCAGAGAGACGACGCTTGTGAGTAACCTCGGCAAGCGGGTTGGTCTGGTCCATGAACTGAGAGAGCGGGTTGGTTCCGAAGAACGAGTTGATAACGCTCGAAATAGTCTTGGCATTGATAAGGTCTGTCGGCTGGAACACCTCGTTGTCGCGAACGTTCATGCGCTCACGAATGGTGCGGCTCATACGTGCCAAGCCGATAGAGAACTGGTTGGACAACTGCTCACCCACTGTGCGCACACGGCGGTTAGAAAGGTGGTCGATGTCGTCAACAGTAGCGTTGGAGTTAACCAACTGAATGAGATACTTGATAATCTCTATGATGTCTTCCTTGGTAAGGATACGCACATCCATGTCGGTGTCCAGACCAAGTTTCTTGTTTATTCTGTAACGGCCCACGTCGCCAAGGTCATAGCGCTTGTCCGAGAAGAAGAGGTTGAGAATTACCTCGCGAGCACTGGCATCATCGGCAGGGTCGGCATTGCGCAACTGGCGATAGATGTAGTTGATGGCCTCTTTCTCAGAGTTGCTTGGGTCTTTGGCAAGCGTGTTGAAGATAATCGCAAACTTCGATGCTGCCTCCTCATCCTTGTGAAGAAGGATTGTAGAAGCACCACTCTCAAGGATATCATCCACGTTCTCCTTGGTGATTTCGGTCTCGCGGTCCATAATCACCTCGTGACGCTCGATAGATACCACCTCGCCAGTGTCCTCGTCAACGAAGTCCTCGTTCCAACTCTTCAAGACACGTGCGGCAAGTTTGCGACCGATGGCTTCCTTCATGTTCTTCTTGTTCACCTTCACCTCCTCGGCGAGACCGAATATCTCGATGATATCCTTGTCGTTCTCGTAGCCGATGGCACGCAGAAGTGTTGTCACTGGCAACTTCTTCTTACGGTCGATATAAGCGTACATCACGTTGTTGATGTCGGTGGCGAACTCAATCCATGAACCCTTGAACGGTATGATGCGGGCACTGTAGAGCACAGTTCCGTTAGCATGAACGCCCTGGCCGAAGAACACACCCGGCGAGCGGTGCAACTGTGAAACCACAACGCGCTCGGCACCGTTGATGACAAACGTACCGTTGCTGGTCATATAAGGGATGTTGCCAAGGTAAACGTCTTGCACAAACGTAGGGAAATCCTCATGTTCGGGGTCGGTGCAATAAAGTTTCATCTTAGCCTTCAATGGCACACTGTAGGTAAGTCCGCGCTCCAGACATTCGTCTATGGTGTAGCGAGGAGGGTCAATGAAATAGTCAAGGAACTCGAGCACGAAGTTGTTGCGGGTGTCTGCAATAGGGAAATTCTCAGCAAACACCTTGTACAGTCCGTCGTTCTTACGTTCCTCAGGTGGTGTGTCCAACTGTAAGAAGTCTCTGAAAGACTTTAATTGCACGTCGAGAAAATCCGGATATGGCATCGGATTCTTCACGCTTGCAAAGTTTACTCTTTTGTCAACGATTTTTGAAGCCATCTATTATAAAATGAATAATGTTTGGTTTAGAATGTTCCAGAAATTCAGGAGATTCCGTGTTTCCGGATTGGCATAACTGCCATAAAGACAAGAAAAGGTTAAGACCCCCCTACTTAGGAGATCTTAACCGATATTTGTTAGGATGTAATACTGAATTACTTCAGTTCTACCTTAGCACCAGCCTCTTCGATTGCCTTCTTCAGGTTCTCAGCCTCGTCCTTAGAGAGACCTTCCTTCAGTGTTGAAGGAGCGCCATCTACGAGATCCTTAGCCTCTTTCAGACCAAGACCGCAAGCCTCCTTAACAGCCTTTACAACCTGGAGCTTAGCACCACCAACCTCAGCGAGGACAACATCGAAAGATGTCTTCTCCTCTGCTGCATCGGCTGCACCAGCAGCAGGACCAGCAGCTACTGCAACGGCTGCAGCAGCAGGCTCAATTCCGTACTCGTCCTTCAGGACTGTTGCCAACTCGTTAACTTCTTTTACTGTAAGGTTTACCAACTCTTCAGCAATAGCTTTAATATCTGCCATTTTTATTTAATAATTTTAGTTGTTTTTTTAATGTTATGTTTATGGGGTCGCTTATTTGTTACGCTCAGCGATAGCGTCAAGCAGTCCGTGAACCTTGCCACCAGCGTTCAATCCAGAAACAACGTTCTTGATTGGAGACTGCAGCAGAGCCACAACGTCTGCAATGAGTTCGGTCTTGCTCTTGATTGCAGAGAGTTCCTCAAGTTTGTCAGCACCAACGTAGATGCCTTCCTCGGCATAGGCTGCCTTGAGGGCAGGAATGCCAGCCTTGGTGTACTCTTTCAGCATCTTGGCAGGCTTGTTAGCCACGTTAGTGAACATAACAGCCGTATTGCCTTTCAGTGTGCCGTATAAAGGTTCAAAATCAATCTCCGAAGCCTCGAAAGCCTTGTGCAGAAGTTTGTTCTTCACAACGACCATCTTGATTTCGTTCTTGAAGCACTTGCGACGCAGGTTGCTTGTGTCCTCAGCGTTCAGACCGGTAACATCTACCAGATAGAAGTGAGGATATTTCTTCAACTGCTCACCAAGTTCTACAATAATAGTATCTTTTACTTCCTTTTTCATCGTTTTCAGTACTTTAAGCGTTATTCAACTGTCTTTGGATCAACCTTGACACCTGCACTCATAGTGCTTGAAAGGAAGATACTCTTGATATATGTACCTTTAGCAGCGGCAGGCTTCAGTTTGATAATGGTATTGATAAACTCCTTAGCGTTTCCGTAGATCTGCTCAGGTGTCATTGTCACCTTGCCGATTGACGAGTGGATGATACCAGCCTTGTCAACCTTGAAGTCAATCTTACCCTGCTTAACTTCCTTCACTGCCTTAGCAACGTCCATAGTAACAGTGCCGCTCTTCGGGTTTGGCATCAAGCCACGAGGACCGAGAACACGTCCCAGAGGTCCTACCTTACCCATGCAAGAGGGCATTGTGATGATAACATCTACATCTGTCCAGCCACCTTTTATCTTTTCGATATACTCGTCAAGACCAACGTAATCAGCGCCTGCCTCCTTGGCGGCAGCCTCAGCGTCTGGTGTACAGAGGCAGAGCACGCGTGTAACCTTACCAGTACCGTTCGGCAGCGATACAACGCCACGAACCATCTGGTTAGCCTTGCGCGGGTCAACGCCCAAGCGTACGTCGATATCAAGAGAAGCCTCAAACTTGGTTGTGGTGATTTCCTTAACCAACTGAGCGGCCTCCATCAAAGAGTATGCTTTCCCTGCTTCAACCTTATCGGCAACTGCTTTCTGATTTTTTGTCAGTTTACTCATTTTCTTTAAAATTGAAGTTATTAAAAATTATCCAGGGAAGTCCCCTTTTACAGTGATACCCATACTGCGAGCCGTACCGGCAATAAGTTTCATTGCTGACTCTACTGTGAAACAGTTGAGGTCGCTCATCTTGTCCTCGGCGATGGTTCTCACCTGATCCCATGTCACAGAAGCAACCTTCTTGCGGTTAGGTTCAGAAGAGCCACCCTTTACCTTTGCAGCCTCCATGAGTTGAACTGCTGCTGGCGGGGTCTTGATGATGAAACTGAATGACTTGTCGGTGTAGTAAGTGATAACGACAGGAAGAATCTTGCCTGCCTTATCCTGGGTTCTGGCGTTGAACTCTTTGCAGAATCCCATAATGTTGATACCCTTAGAACCAAGTGCCGGTCCTACTGGGGGAGAAGGATTCGCAGCGCCACCTTTAATCTGTAATTTGATTAATCCAGCAACTTCTTTAGCCATTTCTTTTGTTAATTAAAAATATGATTTTAATATAAAAAGAACATGCGCGCCCGTAACAGCGTACTTATTCTTTTTCAACCTGCATAAAACCAAGTTCCAACGGAGTGTTTCGTCCGAAGATCTTGACCATCACCTTCAGTTTATGTTTCTCGGCATCCACCTCTTCGATGTTGCCGCTGAAACCGCTGAACGGACCGTCTGTAACCTTGACAGCATCGCCCACCAAGTAAGGAACAATAACCTCTTCCTGAATCTCGGTGTCTTCTGCAATGCCAAGCATGCGGTTCACTTCAGCCTCACGTACAGGCGAAGGATTGTCCAGTCCGCCAAGGAAACCCAAAACATTTGGCATGAAACGCAGTGTGTGTGCAACGTCTCCTTTCAACTCTGCCTCAACGAGAACATAGCCAGGGAGAGCGATTTTCTCCTTGACAACACGTTTCTGTCCACGCAGGGCTGCATGTTTCTCCATAGGTATCACAACCTGAGAGACATACTTTGAAAGCAACTCGTTGTGTTTCAATTCAGCCTCGATGTACTCTTTCACCTTAGCCTCCTTGCCACTCACAGCGCGAAGCACATACCATTTCTTACCTGTCTGAGCCATTTTCCTTTAACGATTTAACCTGGATAAACCATACTCATAACCCATTTGAACAACGAGTCCATAGCGAACACCACTACAGCAATGACAAGGGAAGCAGATAATACAACCATTGCAGTGTGGGTAAGTTCGGCACGAGTTGGCCAAGTAGTCTTATGCGCAAGTTCGTCGTAACAAGTCTTGCAATAATTTACAATCTTCTTGAACATATTGTTTCTCTTTTCTTGGCACGGGAAGGAGGACTCGAACCCACGACCCTCGGTTTTGGAGACCGATGCTCTACCAACTGAGCTATTCCCGTAGATAAGCCCCCACCCGTAAGCGGGGGCTTGGTATATCTAGTAATACTAGAATTTCTAGGCTATCTAGAAGTTTACAGGATTAGTCCTCGTAAACCTCTGTGATCTGACCTGAACCTACTGTACGACCACCCTCGCGGATAGCGAAGCGGAGACCCTGGTTCAGAGCAACAGCGTAGATCAGTTCAACGGTGATCTCTACGTTATCGCCAGGCATTACCATTTCAACGCCTGCAGGCAGAGTAATCTCACCTGTACAGTCCATTGTACGGAGGTAGAACTGTGGACGATACTTGTTTCCGAATGGAGTGTGACGGCCACCCTCTTCCTTCTTCAGAACGTAGATAGAAGCCTTGAACTTCTTGAAAGGCTTGATCTGTCCTGGATGGCAGAGCACCATACCACGCT
>DGTS01000026.1:71413-71978 GCA_002394385.1 Prevotella sp. UBA4330 | reverse complement strand
TCTCGTTCTTGTCGATACCGCGGAGAAGCAGACCAACGTTGTCACCAGCCTGACCCTCGTCAAGAATCTTGCGGAACATCTCAACGCCTGTTACAACAGACTTCTTGTCCTCACCAAGACCGAGCAGTTCAACCTCATCACCTACGTGGATAACACCAGTCTCGATACGACCAGTAGCAACAGTACCACGACCTGTGATAGAGAACACGTCCTCAACAGGCATCAGGAAGGGCTTGTCGGTAGCACGGGGAGGCTCCTGAATCCACTCGTCGCAAGTGTTCATCAGTTCCATCACCTTCTCTTCCCACTTGGCAACACCGTTCAGGGCACCGAGGGCAGAACCACGGATGATAGGAGTATCTTCCTCGAACTCATACTGCTCCAGAATCTCGCGGACCTCCATCTCAACGAGTTCGAGCATTTCCTCATCCTCAACCATATCGCACTTGTTCAGGAATACAACCAGACGAGGTACGTTTACCTGACGAGCGAGGAGGACGTGCTCACGTGTCTGAGGCATAGGACCGTCAGTAGCAGCAACAACGAGGATAGCACCGTCCATCTG
>DGTS01000026.1:0-71313 GCA_002394385.1 Prevotella sp. UBA4330 | reverse complement strand
TGTCCCGGGCAGTCAACGTGAGCGTAGTGACGCTTAGCGGTCTCATACTCAACGTGAGCAGTGTTAATGGTGATACCACGCTCCTTCTCCTCAGGAGCATTATCAATCTGGTCGAAAGACTTAACTTCAGAGAGACCCTGCTTAGCCAGTACGGTAGTGATGGCAGCGGTCAGAGTAGTCTTACCATGGTCAACGTGACCGATAGTACCGATGTTTACGTGCGGTTTGGTGCGCACAAATTGTTCTTTAGCCATAGCTTTACATTTATTTAATTAATGAATAATCGCGTATTTTCTGCTTCACACGGTTAATACAAAAACAGTAGAGCTGTAACTGAGAGTTGAACTCAGGACCTCTTCCTTACCAAGGAAGTGCTCTACCACTGAGCTATTACAGCATTTTGAGCGGAAAACGGGGCTCAAACCCGCGACCCCCAGCTTGGAAGGCTAGTGCTCTATCAACTGAGCTATTTCCGCATAACGGCATTTTGTCTTTGCCTCGTCCTTAGGGAACCGGCTATAACAAAATCCCGCAAAATTTCCACTGATGTGGGTGGTGATGGATTCGAACCACCGAAGTCGAAAGACAACAGATTTACAGTCTGCCCCATTTGGCCGCTCTGGAAACCACCCTTTTATGTTTTTCACCTGTCCTTGTTAACCCCTGTCCTCTGGGAGAGCCTCTTGTCGGATTCGAACCAACGACCCCGAGATTACAAATCACGTGCTCTGGCCAACTGAGCTAAAGAGGCAAATCCTTGCAGCCGAAAGGCCTTTCACGAAGGACCTGTTCTAAAACGGCTGCAAAGATACGACGTTTTTTTGAATCACCAAAATTTTTTCTGCATTTTTTTATCTATTGCGTAGTTTTTCTTTGAATTTGGTGAGTTGCACCTTCATTGAATCTATGCACAAGTCTATACTCTCCTCGAAAGTGTCGCAAGTCTTCTCTACGAACAGTTTCTGACCAGGAACAGATGCTGTGAGGCTTGCCTGCTTGTTCATAGCAGTGGCTGGCTTCACCACCTTCAGTTGCACCTCGATGGTCTGCACGTCCTCGAACGACTTTTCCAATTTGGCTACTTTCTTCTGAATGAACGCCTGCAGTTGCTCGGTGGCGTCGAAATGGATTGACTGAATCTTAATTTCCATAGTTACCTCCAATTTTAAAAGGTTAAAGAATTATGCCCGCGGGTGGGCGTTAGTATATACTTTCTTCAGTTGCTCGAAGGTGGTATGGGTGTAAATCTCCGTTGTGGCGATGCTCTCATGCCCGAGCAACTTCTGAACACTCTCAAGTCCGGCCTCGTTGTTAAGCATGGCTGTTGCAAACGAGTGGCGCAGCACGTGGGGCGAGCGTTTCTTCATGGCGGTGACGAGTCCGAGGCTGTCGCGCACCACCCTTCTCACCTGTTCATAACGCATGCGCCTGCCCTTGTTATCCACGAAGAGTGCCTCGCTTTGCCTTGGCAGTTCCTCGTCGCGCTTTGCGATGTATGCCTTCAACGTCTCGCGCAGTTCTTTCCCGAACGGCACTATGCGCTGCTTGTTCCTCTTTCCTGTGACCTTTATCTGGCCGTTAACGAAATCCACCTGTGAGTCGTCGAGACCTATCAGTTCGGCTGCTCTCACTCCTGTCTCATAGAAGAACAATATAATAGTACGCGCGCGAATGTCTTCTATTCCCTCGCCCCACTCTATATCGTCGAGCAGGCGGTTCATGTCTTTCTCCTTGACGAAGTAAGGCAGCGGCTTGTCCTTCTTCGGACCGTCAACGCTGTGAGCAGGGTCGCTCGCGACGAGCCCGCGCTTGAGCCCGAACCTGTAGAACGCCTTGACCGCCGTGAGATATCCGCACACAGTGCGGGCAGTGCATCCCGACTCCATCTCGTGCTCTATCCAGTCGTTGATGATGTCGCGGTCAACCATCTCCCACTCCGCCCCCTCGCACTTGTCGTCGAGATAGCGGCGGAACAGCCCCAATGCGCACGAATACTTCTCCACCGTACGCTCTGAGGCATTGCGCTCATAACGCAGATAGTCGAAAAAACTCTCGGTAGTCATGCTCATTCTTCACAGATTTGATTTCGTCAGCGAATATACGAATTTTTCCCCGAACCGCAAAATTTTACGCCATCTTTTTTCTCCGCGAAAGCGAAATGCGCCCCCGAACGACCGCGAGTGCATGACTGACGGAATGTGACTGACGGAGTACGCAGATAGTCCGAACGTCACGTACTGGCAGTCCGAACGTCACGTACTGGCAGTCCGAACGTCACGTACTCACAGTCCGAACGCCGCGTACTGGCAGTCCGAACGCCACGTATTGGACGGAGAAAACGCCACCCCAGTTACAGGAAGGGTCTATAAACAGAAAAAGGAGCGTGCACAACTGCCCGCTCCGACTTCTTTTTCGTCGGCTATAAGCCCCTTAAGGATTAGTCCTCTGCTGCGCGGAGCTTCTGTACATAGATAGCATGCTCCATCTTGAGGCGCTTCAGCACAGAAGGTTTGTTGTATTGCTGACGTGAGCGCAGTTCCTTAACCACACCTGTCTTCTCAAACTTTCTCTTGAACTTCTTAAGTGCTCTCTCGATGTTCTCACCATCTTTAACTGGTACGATAATCATTGTTTCGATTTAAAATTTATTTGTTAAACTTATTGTTATTTTCCAAGTTTTCACGTGTTGCCACGAATTGCGGGTGCAAAGGTACTGCATTTTTTCGGAACGCGCAAGTTTTTAAAACGTTATTTTCATTTTTAGACATTAAAAAAGCAGTTTTAGGAGTTACGCGAGAGGTTCATTTCACCTTGAGAGATGCCAAGACCTCGTCAACATACTTGTCGTGTTTCTCGCGCACACTGACGGGATAAGAGTAATCTACCCTGTAGATTTTGCCGCCCTTGAAGATAGCGCGCTGGTTGTGAACCATCTCGCTGTCGGCGGTCTTCACGGTGAACTCGTTGTCGCTCTTCTCGTCCTTGAGAATCTCAGCGCCTTCCGATGCCGACGCGGCCCATTCGTGCTGCATGTCGAAGTAACTCGGGTCGTATGGCGAACCGTCGTCTTTCATGAGACACTGGGCAGAAAGCATGGCATTGTCTCCGATGAAGAGTTTTCCACGGAAACTCTTCTCGAGTTCGGCATCATCGTTCTGTGGCCGACATATCGGGGGATATTCCATGCTGAAACCATACTCAGTATTCTCGTAAGTGGTGAAGCCCGATGGTGACTTGGTCTGCTTCTCGGTCTGTGACTCCGTGTTTTCTTCGCTCTTCACGGTCTGTTTTTTCTCTGAGGCGCATGAGCAAGCCATGCCTACGAGGGCAAAGGCTGCAAACGCTATAAGTGCAAATGATTTACGCATAATGATTGTTTTATTTAGTTGTTAATGGTTGTGTTGCTTTCCGCAGCCATTGTTTCTCGTCGTCATCGAGATGGGGCGAGAGCATGGCATACACATGCTCGTGGTAATTGTCGAGCCATTGCCGTTCGTCGGCGGTGAGCATCGTCACGTCGATAGGCACCTTGTCGATGGGACATAGGGTCAGTGTCTCGAACTTGAGGAAACTGCCGAAGTCTGTCGTCACGTGCGGCACGGCAATCAGCATGTTCTCGATGCGCACGCCAAAGCGTCCCTCAAGGTATATTCCCGGCTCGTCGGTGATGGTCATCCCGGCGTGGAACCGCGCCGCGCGATACTCCATGCGTATCTGCTGCGGTCCTTCATGAACGCAGAGATACGAGCCCACGCCATGACCGGTGCCGTGCAGGAAGTTCATTCCTTCTGCCCACATGTCCTTGCGCGCCAATGCATCAAGTTGCGTGCCGCTTGCTCCTTCAGGGAAGCACAGCATAGCCAGTTGAATGTGCCCCTTCAACACGAGGGTATAGACATGTCGCTGCTCCTCGGTGACAGGCCCCAGGGCAATGGTTCGGGTGATGTCCGTAGTGCCGTCCTGATATTGCGCTCCGCTGTCAAGCAACAGCAGTCCTTCGGGTTTCAGTGGCGCGTCGGTCTCTGGTGTTGCCTCGTAATGCACTATTGCCCCGTGTTCCTGATAGCCTGCTATGGTGTCGAAGGAGATGCCGCGGTATAGCGGTTGTTCGGCACGGAGCGACTCCAGTTTCTCGCTGACGGATATTTCGGAAAGAGAAGATGCCCCTGTGTTTTCGCACTCTTCCTCAACCCACTTGAGGAACTTCACCATCGCCACGCCGTCACGTATCATTGCGCGGTGAAAACCTGCTATCTCAGCCTCGGTCTTCACCGCTTTTAAGAAAGGGAGCGGCGACGGGCGGCGGACAATTTCGCGTTCCACTTTTTTATATAAGGTATAGTTTACCTCGTCGGGGTCTATCAGGATGTTGTACTCGAAGTAGTCTTTCAGCCCCTGCACCACGTTGTCGTAATCGTCAACTGCCACTCCTTCGCGCCGCAGATACTCGACAATCGCTGGCGAGAGTTTCTTCGGGTCGATAAAGAGTGTTGCCTTTTTTGTGTCTATGAGCAGGTAAGACACGAACACGGGGTTGCAATGCACGTCGCTGCCTCTGAGGTTCAGCGCCCATGCTATGTCGTCGAGAGCCGCCACCAGCATGCCGTCGGCATGCTCCTGCCGCAGAGCCTTGCGTATGTCGTCAAGTTTCTCATGCGCCGACTTGCCTGCATATTCCAGCGGCTGCAGTTCCACCGAGTTCGTCGGTATGGCTGGTCTTCCCGTCCATATCTGCCTCATGGCATCGAGATTGGTGCGCAGTGTCAGTCCTCCCTCGCGTCGCAGGTCGGCCACAAGGCGCTCTGCCGCCGCCGCGCTCACCACTCTGCCGTCAATAGCAACTTCGGTAGAGTCGGCTCTCTGTGTGCTGTTGGTGGTTGCCTGTAATTGTTGTCCCAGCCATTGCGCTATCGTCGGTGTTACTGCCACGCCGTCTTTCATCAGTTGAAACTCTGTGCCTTTCAGTTGTTCTGCCGCCGCAATGAAGTAGCGGCTGTCTGTCCACAATGCGGCACTGGTCATCGTCACCACCGCCGTTCCTGCCGACCCGTTAAACCCGGAAATCCACTCGCGGCACTTCCAGTGGTCAGCCACATATTCACTGTTATGAGGATCGGTGCTCGGGAATATGAAAGCGCCCAGCCGCTCACGCTGCATCAACTCCCTCAGTTTGGTTAGTCGTTGGTTAACATCCATAATATTGCCTTTTTGTCATTTCGAGATTACAAAGGTAGAAATAAATAAATAGTTTTTCGCCCGATTAACTAAGATTAATATTTAAAAAAGTTGTAATGACTCTTTTTTTCGTATCTTTGCAGCAGAGAAACATATATACGTAATAAAAACACAAGTTATGGCATTTTTAACAAACGAAAAACTGACAATCGTCGGCGCAGCCGGTATGATTGGCTCAAACATGGTTCAGACTGCCCTGATGATGGGTCTGACAAGTGACATCTGTCTTTACGACGTATTCTCACCAGAAGGCGTGGCTGAGGAAATGCGCCAGAGCGGTTTCGGCAATGTGAAAATCACTGCCACCACAGACGCCGAGGAGGCTTTCAAGAACGCTAAGTACATCATCTCTTCTGGCGGTGCACCACGTAAGGCTGGCATGACACGCGAGGACCTGCTCGCAGGCAACTGCAAGATTGCTGAGGAACTGGGACAGAACATCCAGAAGTATTGCCCCGATGTAAAGCACGTGGTTATCATCTTCAACCCAGCCGACCTTACCGGTCTTGTAACCCTGCTCTACTCTGGTTTGAAACCAGGTCAGGTTACCACTCTCGCAGGTCTTGACACCACACGTCTGCAGAGCGCACTGGCAAAGAAGTTCAACGTAATGCAGGACGAAATCACTGGTTGTGCAACATACGGTGGACACGGCGAGCAGATGGCAGTATTCGGCAGCCATGTTGAAATAGCAGGTCGCAAACTGACCGACATCATCGGCACCGACGAGTTCCCAGAGGCTGAGTGGGAGCAAATGAAGACTGACGTTACAAAGGGTGGCGCTAAGATTATCGAACTCCGCGGACGCAGTTCGTTCCAGAGCCCTGCTTATCTCTCTGTCGAGATGATTCGCGCCGCTATGGGTGGCGAGCCATTCCGCTTCCCTGTTGGAACATACGTTAAGACCGACAAGTACGACCACATCATGATGGCTATGAAGACCACCATGACTGCCGAGGGCGCTAAGTACGAGGTTCCTCAGGGCACTCCCGAGGAGAACGCTAAACTTGACGCAAGTTACGAGCACCTCTGCAAGATGCGCGACGAACTCGTAACGCTGAACATCGTTCCTCCAGTGGCAGAGTGGAACAAAATCAACCCGAACCTCTAATTTATTAGTGTAGAGTTGAGAGTTTATAGTGTAGAGTTATGATTACCGGGCAAGCCCCTTTGTGGGTGAACTTATAGAATTAAGGCCAGAAGTAATCATAATTCTACACTCTTTATTTTGCAAAGAGTGTAATCACAACTTTACTCTCTCAGTTCTAAACTCCAAACTAAAATGTAATCAAAACTCTACACTCTCAGTTCTAAACTCTAAACTAAAAATGGCTCTGATAAAAGAAGTGAACGGTCTGAAACCCGTATGGGGCAAGGACTGCTATTTCAGTGAGAACGCCACCATCGTGGGCGAAGTGACCATGGGCGACGAGTGCTCTATATGGTTCAATGCCGTGGTGCGCGGCGATGTGGCACCGATAACCATCGGCAACCGCACCAACGTTCAGGATGGCGCGTGCCTCCACACCACCCGCTTCACCGGTCCGTTGCACATCGGCGACGATGTAACGATAGGCCACAACGCCACAGTGCATGCCTGCACCATTCACAACCACGCGCTCATCGGCATGGGAAGCACACTGCTCGACCACTGCGAGGTGGGCGAAGGTGCCATCGTTGCAGCCGGAGCACTGGTAGTGGGAGGAACAAAGATTGGCGCTGGTGAGATATGGGGCGGAGTGCCTGCCAAGTTCATCAAGATGGCTAAGCCTGGTCAGACCGACAATGCCGCCCACTATGTGGAGTACATGAAGTGGTACCTTTGATTAACGGAGGGCGTTAAACGGAGAATGGAGAGTGTAGAATGGAGAGTTATGATTACTATTTGTTGCTTGGCTCAACAAGCATATTTCAGAAGGTAATCACAACTCTCCATTCTACACTCTCCGCTCTACATTATCCATTTATCGCCTCATAGAAACTTTTCTGTGCCGCTACGAGAATTTCAAGCGCACGCGGTATGATGTCGCCATAGACGGGTGTGGTGTCGAGCATCGACTCATATACGGTCCACACACTTTTGTTGTCGCCCGTGATAATGGCCTTAGCCACCTTTATCCCTCGGTTCACAGAGTTGCATGCTGCCAGCACCTCGACAAGATTGTCCTCCGTGACATCATAGATTCCAGGCAACGCTATCTGCAGATACTGCTCATCATCCGAGGTGTCGAAGATGATGTAAGTCTTCATTTGATACTTGAAGACGATGTCGCCGTCTTCGTCTTTGTTCGGCATCAGCCCTTCTCCTTGAAGGTAACTGATAAGTTCGTCCAGTTTTGCCATAGTGATTTTGTTTTGTATTGTTAGGAGTTAATATTACTTACTTGAACCCTATGTGAGGCCGCTGACTGCTGGCACCTGCCTCGTTAAACATTGCCTGCATCCTCTCGTACGACTTCAGTGTGTCGGCGCTCACCGACGGACGGTTGCAGCGGATGCAGTTCTCCATTATCTCCTGTGTTATCGGTTTGTCTGAGAGTGCTGCGGTGATGGCAGAATCGTTCACGATGAACGAAATGTCGCTCGAAATATAGTTCTCCGTCAGTTTTGCCAGACGGTCGTAGTCAATGTTCTCACAGGGACGGTCTTTCAGGTGCAGACGGAACATCTCGCGCCGCGCCTCCTCGTCAGGCATGGGCACATACACCAGTTTGTCTATGCGTCCTGTGCGCAGCACCGCAGGGTCTATCTTGTCTGGTCGGTTGCTGGTGCAGATGACGAAGATGCCGCGTTGCGAGCAGTTGTTGAGTTGAGAGAGGAACTCGTTCACCTCACTCGACAGGCTTTGGTTATCAACACCGCTGCGGTTGGGCACCAATGCGTCAAACTCGTCGAAACATATCACTGTTGGCGGGTTCTTCTCCGCCTTCTTGAAGAGTTCGGCAATCTTCCCTTGCGTGCCATGTATATATGTACTTCCGAGGTCGCTCGACTTCACGTTCATGAAGTTGAAACCCGACTCCTCGGCGAACTTCTCTGCAAAGTATGTCTTGCCACAGCCCGGCGGACCATAAAGGAGCATCCCGTTGGGCGGTGTCAGTCGGTATTTCTTGGCAAGGTCTTTGTTCTTCAGCACAAAGATTATCTTTTCCTGAACCATCTTCTTCAGTTCGTTCATGCCTGCCACGTCCTTGAATCCGTTGCCTTTTCGCTTCTCCGCCTCAACGCTGACCTGCATCTCAGTATCGCCCTGCTGTTGCGTGGTGTCATCCTCATGTCTCTCGTCGGTCTTCACCTCAGCCTGCTTGGGTTCCTCCTTGCCCTGAATGGCATTGACGAACTGCTCCAGCGACATGCGTTTCTGCTCTGAGGCCTTCAGTGTTTTCACGATGGCATCGCGGAAATGCTCTGGAATACTATCTGCATTGGGGAACGTCAGCGGCGACAATGTCCGCTTTGCACGCAGCGTATTATGTATTTTCTCCGTATCAGTGGGGTCGCTGATGTCATACTCCCACGGTGCCTTGCCCGTGAGCATAGTGTATGCTACGGCAGCCAGCGAGAACACATCACCCGCAAAGGTAAAAACGTCGTGGAATGTTTCGGGCGCACGATAGAACGGCTCCAAGTCACTGGTGAGAAACGGCGGCGACTTCTTTGCCGGCTCCGAGGCATGCCCGAGGTCGATAATCTTTGCCTTGGCGTCTGCCGCCACCTCTGAGAACATGATGTTGCGGGGCGTTATGTCGTTGTGAGCGAGTCCTGCGCCGTGCATCTCCTTCAGTCCTTCCGCTATGGCGAGGGTATATTTCAGAGCCTCATCCACGCCGAGAGTCTTTTTCCTTGAAATGACTTCCGAGAGCAGTTCGCCCCCAAAATATTCGGTTATCAGATAGTAGAACTGCTGTTCTTCCAACTTCAGCATACCCTCGTCACACAGTGCCGGCACGCTGTTGCCCTGCAACTGATGATACACTGCCACCTCCTTCACGCCATGCTGAGCGTCGCGCAGCGCCGCAGGCACGCGTTCCACATCGTAGAGTTTCATGAAGAACGACTTGCCGTCATGGTCGAGCACACGGTAGTTCTCGTTATACGTGCCTTCCTTCAGGAACATTGCCACGATGTACCTGTCCTCTATATTATATCCTTTTTCAAGATGTTGCATCGGTCAGTAATTAATAATATGTTTTATGTTGGGGCAAAGATATAAAAAAATCCCCATGCGTGCAAGACATCGGTTTTGATATCATCTGTTATTTGCGACAATTATCGTACAACAATCCCCATTTTGTCGCAAATACGACCAGTTGTCGCAACAAACATTGCCGAAACTGGCATGGATTGTTGCACCGAGCCAGGACTCTCCTTAACTTTGCACTCGGAAAACAACAAGACAGGCTACCTGTCATAACAATAATAAGAAAAAAAATAACACTATATGGAACAGAATAATAAAGAAAAACGAATAAAAGAGTGGATGAAAGAAGATTTAAACCACATCAGCATATTATGTACTGCGGCAACACTGCTATTCTCAATATCGCTCTATCTCCTTTTCAACATTTAGAATTAGCGCAATTCATATAAAAGACACCAACACAATCAATAGGATAATAAACCAACACATTCAATAAAAAACCAACACATTCAATAAACAATCCCTTTCATGGCAGGGAGGAAACGGGTGAAACTCACCAACGCCCTCCCTCACTTTTTACCAGGCTCGCAGCAGTTTTCTGTCCTGTGGGCTTTCTTTTTTACATTCACGCTATTTAAAACCAGAGAAACCCGAACCAACGGCATCATTATTCTCTATTTTCTTGCGTATCTCGCAACTTTCCAGTACTTTTGCACTATGAATCGGGAAAACAATCTGCTATATCATCTCGTGGCATTCGTCACCGTGGCAATTTGGGGTACGACGTTCGTATGGACAAAACTGCTGATACAGAACGGACTGTCGCCTGCCCAGATATTCACCATACGCTTCCTCATTGCCTACGTCATGCTGCTGGCATTCTCGCTCGTCAGGGTGCGCAACCACAAATACCGCTGGTTTGCCGACACGTGGAAAGACGAACTGACGATGGTGGCACTGGGCATCACCGGCGGCTCGCTCTATTTCCTCACCGAGAATGCAGCGATGCTTTACACCACCGCCACCAACACCTCGCTCATCGTATGCTCGTGCCCGCTCTTCGCAATGCTGCTGCTTGCCGCCGTGTATAAGAGCGAGCGCTTCAACAAGATGCAAATAGCAGGGTCGCTGCTGGCATTCCTCGGCATGGCGATAGTGGTGCTCAACGGCCGTTTCGTGCTTCATCTGAACCCCACCGGCGACTCACTTGCCTTTGCCGCCTGCCTTTGTTGGGCAGTCTATTCGCTGCTTATGAAGCCAATGACCGAGCGCTACCCCACCCTGTTCACCACGCGCAAGGTGTTCTTCTACGGTCTTGTCACCATTATACCTTATTATATTATAGAGCCTGGATTTCCCCCTCTGGAGGTGATGCTGCGCCCTCAAGTCGCCGTCAACCTGCTGTTTCTCGGTTGCATAGCGTCGATGGTATGCTTCCTGACATGGAACTGGTGCATGGCGCGGCTCGGTCCGATGGTCGCCACCAACTGGGTCTATTTCAACCCCATCGCCACCATTGTCTTCGCATGGTGGATTCTGGGAGAGCAGATAACGCCCTACTTCATCGTAGGCTCCACACTGATACTGATAGGAATGTACCTCTCCGACAAGCGAAACAAGCAACCCTCAGCAGAAGAGTGATGTTTGTGTCCTTTTGATATTTATTGTGTCATCTTCATCACATCCTCGAGTGTGAACTTTCCCGAGAAGACCATTACCGTTAATTCCTCAACGTCCTCTGTCTGCATGACCAAGGCCGACTGTTGTTTGGTTATACAATGGTAAATGTTCACCTTGCTGTCGTCCTCGTTCATCTGCATCAGCAACTCATACTTGCCCTTTGCTAAAATAGCCTTGACATCGCTATTGAGTTTCGACTTAGCGACTTTATTTTCGGTACTGATAATCTGAATGCCCGTCAGTTTGCTGGCCAGGGTTCTTATATCTACGCCGGGCACCGAGGGCATAGCAGTCTTGCTCGCCATCCCAAGCATGTATTTAGAGATGAACACGTAGGTCACGTTTTTTGTTTCGGCATATTTCTCGAATGCCTTCACTTGGGCATTGGCATGGAGGCTGCACGAGGCCACCACGATGCCGATGAGTATTTTTATAACAATCTGTTTCATGTTATTTCATTACCTTTAGTTTCTCGTAGAATGTTTTTTCCGTCTTGTCGCTCAAGGCTTTTGCCCGTTCCAGATGTCCCATGCCCTTGTTCAGGTTCGCGGCCAGCATGTTAAGTGCGCGTTCGGCCTCCTGTTGTGCCTTTACAGGGTCTTGGTAAGTATCCTGTTCGGCAAAGGCCACCCCCTGCCCCTCCCGAGAGGAGGGGAGTTCTTCACGTTGCAGGTAGTGAAGCCCCACACCGCAGACAAGGACGATGCTGGCAGCAGCAACCCACTTCCAACTCCTTCGAGGGGGAGTGTTGGAAGTCTCCCCTCCCTTTGGGAGGGGTTGGGGGTGGGCTTCCCACTCATCAATCTTCTTTGAAAGTCGTTCCTCCAAACCTTCAGGAATGGGGATTTGTTCCAACGTTTTCAGATTCAGTTCGTCCATGTCTTCGCGATTTTGTCAAATTGTTCTTTCAGTTTCTTTTTCGTTCGCATCACGATGATGCGGATATTGCCTTGCGAGAGTCCGGTGTCGCGCTCTATCTCTTCGTAGGAACGGTCGTCCACCACGTGCATCTGGATGATTTTGGCATCTCTTTCGGAGAGTTCTCTGATGAGTCCTTCCAGTTGCCTTACCTCGTCTCTCGCATCAATCTGGTGGTCGAGGCTCCGTTCGTCGGGCGGATCGTCGCCGTTCTTCAGTTCCGCCGAGGTGTCAAGCCGTTTCTGTCGCCGCTGGTCAACAAACAGGTTTCGCATCATGGTCACGAGATAAGCATCCCTCATGGCCTCGTCAGGCAGGTCGTCGCGCTTCTGCCATAACTTCAGGTACAAGTCCTGAAGCAGGTCTTCCGCATCCTGCGCATTGCCCGTCAGGTGGAAAGCCACCCGATATAGCAACCTGTAGTGGGGCATGAACCGCTGCTTGAACTCCCGTGCGTCCATTCAGTTATTTATTTCGACTTTAGTGTCATTCACTTCGGTCTTAACCTTCATGCCCTCCTGTATCATTTTGGCTAAATCGAACGTGCCGTCGATGACCACCAGATTGGCCTCATCGTCTTCAATTGACAGGATGACGTTGGTGGAATGCTCACCATTCTTGGAGAGATAGATCTTTACGATTTCTCCTTCATCACCTGTCGTCTCAAGCAGCGGTTCCCATTGCCGGCCTTTCAGCAGATTCAAGGCAGTCTTCTTGAATTTCTTGATGCTGCCTTTCTGTTCGCATGTGAAAACTTTCACGTCGTCGAACTGATTGAGAAATTCCTCTCCTTCACCATCGCCGAGGTTGATCATCTCGCCCACATGCAAGCCTTTTCCCTCCTTGGCTGCGAGTTTAATCATGTCCTTACTGACATGCGTATATTCCACACCCTTGATCATAGCCAACTTCTCGAAGTCAACGCTTTGTGCATTGGCACTGGCACACATGAGAACTAACATGGCACAAACGGCCCACTTTTTCATAGTCCGCAAAGGACTAAACGTTTCAGATAAATTCTTCATCTTCTTTGTTATTTGTTAATTTCTTTACTTTCAACGTGTCGTTGATGAACGCTTCTATTTGTTAATACGTATATTCCCGCAAATTTGTTACAAAGATATTGTTTTTCCTTTGAAATCCGTTCTCAAAACAAGAAAAACAGGCAGGAGACTGTTTTGAATGAAGCGCTATAAGCACATAGACCTGTCCCTCAGGCTCTCTAATAACGCGAAGATTATTTTTTCGGTAATTTTATTTTGGTAATTATATATACTATTTGGGGAGGTAATTTGGGAATAATTGCTATATTCGCGAAAGTAAAATAGGCTTTTTTGGTGAGTAATATAGGCTATTTTACTTTGCAATATAGGCTATTTTGGTAAACAAGACCGCCGATATTGGTCGGCAATATCGGCGGTCTTACTTATTGAATGATAATAAAAGAGTCTTTAATTGGTGTCAGAGACCCACGCTGCGGATTATTTTCTCGGTGGCTCCTGCCTGCGAGGCGACATAGTTGCCAGCCACTTCGCCAAGGTGTTGCATCTCTTCGGGATGGGCGATGAAGCGGTCCATCTTCTCGGCAAAGTCATCGTAGGAAGTGATTTCAAGCCCTCCGCCACATGCCTTCAACGCCTGCGCCTCGTGGAAATTCTGGTTGTTGGGACCGAAGAAGACGGGCACGTTCCACACCGCCGCCTCCGGAAGGTTGTGTATGCCGACGCCAAATCCGCCGCCGACGTATGCCACATCGCCATAGCGATAGATACTGGACAGCAGGCCGAAGCAGTCGATAATCAGGATGTCTGCATCTCTAAGTTGAGAGTTGAGGGTAGAGGGTTGGGCGTTGGCATCCACCTGTGTGTAGCGCACCACCTTGCGCTTTGTCATTGCGATGATTTGCCGCAGATGGTCTTCTCCGATGACATGTGGCGCTACGATGAGTTTCCAGTCTTTCTTCTGTTCAAAGTATTTCAGGAAAATCTCCTCGTCGGGCTGCCACGAAGAGCCTGCTATGAAGCAGCGACACGGGCCGCCGCTCCCGCCCACAAAGGCATCAATGACGGGGAAACTGTTCTGTTCCGCCTGCGACTTTATCTCGAGAACGCGGTCGAAACGAGTGTCACCCGTAATGCTCACATTATTTATATTAATGGTGCTGAGCAGTTCTTTGCTCACCTGATTCTGCACAAAGAAATGGGTGAAGCACTTCAGCACGCGTCCGTACTGCCGTCCATACCATCGGAAGAAAATCTGTCCCGGGCGGAAGATTGAACTGACGCTATACACTGGCACGCCACGATGCTTCAGTATGTGCAGGTAATTATACCAGAACTCATACTTGATGAAGAATGCCACTTCTGGACGTATCGTGCGCAGGAAGCGGCGCGCATTGGTGATGGTGTCGAGCGGAAGATAGCACACGATGTCGGCACCCTCATAGTTCTTGCGCACCTCGTAGCCCGACGGCGAGAAGAACGTGAGCAGTATCTTGTACTCGGGATGCTCCTTGCGCAGGCGTTCCATGATGGGGCGTCCTTGCTCGAACTCTCCGAGCGAGGCGGCATGGAACCACGCGTAACGCGCGTTGGGGTCAACCTTCTGCCTCAGTATCTTCACGGCCTCGCGCTCGCCACGCCACATCTTGCGCACTTTCTCGTTGAAAATGCTGGCAATGGCGACGCCACAAAGATACAGATAGATTACTATATTATACATTTCGTGTTATGGATGTGAAGCAACATCTCGGCTGCCTTGAGTAATTGTTTGTCACGCCGTGGCAGGAATTTCCTTTATGGCACGGCGCAGTCGGCGCAGTGTCTCTTCCTTGCCGAGGAAGGCTGTGATGTCGAACATGCCCGGACCCTTGCCGATGCCGACAAGAGCCAGTCGGAAAGCGTTCATCACATCGCCGAGTTTGTAGCCCTTGCTCTCTACCCATGCCATCACCACCTTCTCCTGATTCTCGATGGAGAAGTCGTCGATGCCCTCGATGACGTCGGCAAGTTCGGCCATCACCTGTGGCGAGTCTTCCTTCCAGCGCTTGCGCACTGTCTTCTCGTCGTACTCCATCGGCGGGATGAAGAAGAACGAGCACAGAGGCCACAGTTCCTTGACGAAGTTCACACGGTCTTTCATCATGTGGACCACCTGGCGCACGCGCTCCATCGGCTCCTCGACACCGTTGCCCGCAACGATAGGGGCGAAGAGTTCGGTTATCTCGTCGTCGCTCTTCTTCAGGATGTACTCATGGTTGAACCAGATGCCCTTCTGATAGTCGAAACGCGCTCCTGCCTTCGAGCATTTCGCAATGTCGAACTGCTCTACGAGTTCGTCGAGGGTGAACATCTCCTGCTCTGTGCCCGGGTTCCATCCGAGCAGCGCAAGGAAATTGAGCACCGCCTCGGGGAAATAGCCCTGCTCGCGGAAGCCGTTGCTCACCTCGCCCGTCTTGGGGTCATGCCACTCGAGGGGGAACACGGGGAAACCGAGTCGGTCGCCATCGCGCTTCGAGAGTTTTCCCTTGCCGTCTGGCTTCAGCAGCAGCGGCAGATGGGCGAACTGCGGCATGGTGTCTTCCCATCCGAAGGCACGATAGAGCAGCACATGGAGGGGTGCCGATGGCAGCCACTCCTCGCCGCGGATGACGTGGGTTATCTCCATCAGATGGTCGTCAACGATGTTTGCCAGATGATAGGTTGGCAGTTCGTCGGCACTCTTATAGAGCACCTTGTCATCAAGGATATCGCTCTTTATCTTGACGTCGCCGCGAATGAGGTCCTGAACATGGATTTCCTCGCCCGGCTCTATCTTGAAACGCACCACATACTGGTGTCCGTCGTCAATCAGTTCGTCAACCTCCTCCTTCGACATGGTGAGCGAGTTGCGCATCATGCCGCGCGTGTGGGCGTCATACTGGAAGTTCTTTATCTCCTGACGCTTCTGCTCCAGTTCCTCTGGGGTGTCAAAAGCGATGTATGCCTTGCCTGCATCGAGCAGTTGGTTGACATATTTCTTGTAAATGCTGCGGCGCTCGCTCTGGCGATATGGTCCATGTTCACCGCCGAAACTTACGCCCTCGTCGAACTTCAGTCCGAGCCAGCGGAACGACTCGATGATGTATTCCTCGGCACCAGGGACAAACCTGCTGCTGTCGGTATCTTCAATACGGAAAACGAAATCGCCGCCATGCTGACGGGCGAAAAGATAATTATACAACGCCGTACGCACGCCGCCAATGTGCAGCGCACCCGTAGGGCTTGGTGCGAAGCGCACCCTCACTCTTCTTTCTGACATTTCTTGTTAGTTTCTCTTGAAGGGGCGGAGCATTCCTTTGCTGATTTGTGAAGTTAAGGATATATCGACTTAACTCCAAGAAATAGTCTCCACGAATTCCCTTTTGTTAAATTTCCGTGCAAAATTACGCTTTTTTTTTCAATTATACGATATTTTTTTGTATTTTCGCAGTGTAATAACCACAAAGATAGGAAAATGGACCTTTTTAACAATAGAGAAGCCCACTTCTGGCGCAACACATTCACACGGCTGGCACTCATCATCGTTACGGTGGCGATAATAGTGTGGTTCTTGCCGAAAGACAGCGGAACACAGTTGCAGTATGACGTGGGCAAGCCATGGATGTACGGCTCGTTCATCGCGAAATTCGACTTCCCCATCTACAAGACCGAGGAGGCCATAAAGGCAGAGAAAGACAGCATACTGAACCGCTTTGAGCCTTACTACAACTACAACGACAGCATCGGACAAGCCGAAATAAAGAGTTTCGAGCGCGACTTCGCCGACGGCATCAGCGGAGTGCCGACGAATGTGGTGTGGGTGCTGAAGCAAAACCTCACCCAGATTTACAAGGCGGGAGTGATGAACACCCACGAATACTCGGAGAACTTCAAGGACACCACAAAGATGGTGCGCCTCGTGAGCGGCAAGACAGCGCAGAGCATAGGGGCAAAAGACATCTACAGCGGAATGGCAGCATACGAACACCTGTTCATGGACGCGCGGGTCATACCCTTCAAGCAACTGCTGCAGAAGGCGAACCTTAACAAGTATATCGTGCCCAACCTCATCTACGACAACCAACGCAGCGAGACGGAGCGCAACGACCTGCTCAGTGCCGTCACCGTGGCAAGCGGAATGGTGATAAGCGGGCAGAAAATCATCGACCGTGGAGACATCGTTGACGAGCACGACGCACTGGTGCTCAACTCCTTCGAGCGCGAGATGCAGCGCCGTCAGGCGGGAAAGCAAGAGATAACATCAACAGTCATCGGACAGATAATATACGTCACGATGCTCGTGTTCCTCTTCACGCTCTATCTCGGCATGTTCCGCAAGGACTACTTCCACAGTCCGCGAAGCATTGCCATGGTCTATACGCTGATAACGATATTCCCTATCATTGTGTCGCTGATGATGCGCCACACGGTGCTCAATGTCTATGTGCTGCCGCTGGCCATAACGCCGATGTTCGTCAGGGTGTTCATGGACTCGCGCACGGCATTCATTTCGCACGTCACCATGGTGCTCATCTGCGCCGCTGCGGTGAAATACCAGTATGAGTTCATAATCATTCAACTGGTGGCTGGCCTCGCCGCCATATACTCGATGCGCGAACTGACACAGCGTGCACAGATAATCAGAGCCGCAGTGTTCGTCTCTGTCGCCATGTGCATCATCTACCTTGCACTGCAACTGATGCAGGAGAAGACGTTCGACGACATCGACATGAGCATGATGCGATATTTCGCCATGAACGGCGTGATGCTGCTCTTCGCCTACCCGCTGATGTACATCATCGAGAAAGTGTTCGGATATACCAGTGCCGTGACTCTTGTGGAACTGTCAAACACATCGAAAGAACTGCTGCGCAGACTGAGCGAGGTGGCACCGGGGACATTCCAGCACTCCATCACCGTGAGCAACCTGGCGGCACAGATAGCCGACCGCATCGGCGCCAAGGCACAACTGGTGCGCACGGGAGCACTCTATCACGACATCGGAAAGATGGCCAACCCCGCATTCTTCACCGAGAACCAGGCGGGAGGCGTGAACCCTCTGGACAACATGTCGCGCACCGAGGCGGCACAGATAATAATAAGCCACGTTACCGAAGGACTGAAACTGGCGGAGCAAGACAACCTGCCAACAGAGATAAAGGACTTCATCAGCACGCACCACGGAGCGGGAAAAACGAAGTTCTTCTACATATCATATAAGAACGAACATCCCGACGAGCCGATAGACGAGATGCTGTTCACCTACCCAGGACCAAACCCCTTCACGCGAGAGCAGGCAATACTGATGATGGCAGACAGCGTGGAGGCTGCATCGCACTCGCTCCAGGAATATACTGAGGAAAGCATTGCCAACCTCGTGAACAAGATAATAGACTCGCAGGTGGCAGATGGATTCTTCCACGACTGCCCCATCACCTTCCACGACATCACTCTCTCGAAGCAGGTGCTCACAGAACGTCTCAAGGCAATCTATCACACCCGCATCGTTTATCCTGAACTGAAGAAGGGTGAAAGTTGAAGGTTGAGCGATGAGGGTTGAACGTTGAGCGTAAAATGTTGAGAGTTGAAGGTTGAGCGATGAGGGTTGAGCGTAAAATGTTGAGTATTGAAAGATGAGCGTTGAGCGACAAGAGAATAAATGTAACATCGCTCAACCCTCAACTCTCAACGCTCAACCCTCATCCTTCAGCGCTCAACCTTCATCATTTTATTGCGCAAATTGCGCATTTTGTGCAGAAATGTGCAGAATTATAGTTAAAAAGTGTTAGACGGAGGGTGTATTTTTTAAAATTGTTGAACAATAGATGTAACTTTGCAGCCGATTTTTTTACAAAGATTGTTTAAGATGATTAAATTTAGATTTATTGTTCTTTCACTGTTGCTTGCTGTTGCAAGCAGCACATTTGCCGGCGGCATCCTTACTAACACGAACCAGAGTGTTGCGTTCCTAAAAAATCCTGCACGCGATGCAGCGATAGGTCTTGACGGTGTCTATAGCAACCCTGCTGGTGTTATTTTCATGCCTGAAGGATTCCACCTCGCCATCAACTGGCAGTATGCCCACCAGACACGAACCATCACCTCAACCAACCCGCTGTTCCTCTTGGGAAAGAAGAACGACAGCGCGACAAAGGTGTTCGAGGGAATAGCCGACGCACCTGTGATTCCTTCGATACAGGCTGCATGGAACAAGGGCAAATGGAGCCTGCAGTTCAACTTCTCGATACCTGGCGGCGGCGGTGTGTGCGAGTTTGAAAACGGACTCGGCTCGTTTGAGAGTGCCGTGGCTATGATAGGCAAACAACTCGAACCCCTCGGCGTGCAAGGCTACGACTGCAACGCATACATGCGCGGACGTCAGTATTATTTTGGTTTCCAACTGGGTGCTGCCTACAAGATAACACCCAACCTCTCGGTCTATGGAGGTCTGCGCGCACTCTACGGCAACGCTTCCTACAAGGCTCGCATGAGCAACATACAGGTGAAGATGGCAACAGACACATACGTTGACTTCGGCAGTTTCCTCGGCTCTGCAACAACAAACATCAACAAGCAGATGTGGCAGGCAGACATGGCTGCCAATGCAGGACTCATCTCTCATGAGCAGGCAGCGGCAGCCAAGGCACAGGGACAAGCAGCACTGGAGCAACTGGAGACACTGCAGAAATACTCGCAGGGTGTTAACCTCATGAGCAATCAGGAAGGCTTCGGCATCGCTCCGATACTGGGCATCGACTGGCGCGTGGGCAACTTCAACTTCGCAGCAAAGTATGAGTTCAACACCCAGATGAAGATGAAGAACAACTCAACACTTGAAAAGGCGATGGAGATTGAGGCAGTGAACAAGTTCCAGGACGGAACAAAGGTTGACGAGGATGCTCCCGCGTTGCTCGCAGCAGGTGTGCAGTGGACAGTGACGCCAGGTGTGAACCTCAACCTGGGCTACCACCACTACTTCGACACCGACGCTCACTGGTATAACCACAACGAGAAACTGCTCGACGGAGGCACCAACGAGTATCTGGCAGGTGCCGAGTGGGACATCACCGACAAGATAAACATCTCTGCAGGCGGACAGTTGACGCGCTATCAACTCACCGACGAGTACATGAACGACATGTCCTTCGTGGTTAACTCATACAGTTATGGCTTTGGATTGACTTACAAGTTCAACAATACTGTAAAGGCTTCAATAGCATATTTTCAGACAAACTACGAGGACTACGACCGCGTAAGTCAGGCAGACCCGACAACAGGAGCCACCATCGTTGGCGACTCTTTCACCCGCTCTAACCGAGTACTGGGTCTCGGCGTAGAGATTTCTTTATAAAATTATGAATGTTGAATTACGAATTACGAGTTAAATAATTCTTCATCGCAGAAAGCGATAATAACTCGTAATTCGTAATTCAACATTCTCAATTATTTCTTATACACTCCAAATTCCACCTGGTACTTGCCAACAACATCCTGACGATGAATATTGGCTCCGTCGGCTTCCTTCACTTTCAAAGGAGGGAAGACATAAACGGATTTGAAGTATTGAAGGCTACGGCCACGATTCGACACCCCGCCATATACTTTGTCCTTTGTCATCGGTATGCCCGCTGCTTTCAAGTCGGCTGCCAAAGCATTATAAAACTTTTGCGCCTCAGCGACAGTGTCAAAATAGAAATGGTACCACTGGCGATTGTCAAACCAGTCGTAGAAGGTCAGGCCGATGGGTACTCCGCGGTAAGTATAATCGAAAGAGTCGTTTCGGTGTAGTCCGTAATAAACATTATCCACTTTCTCGCAACTGCCGAAGAGTTGTTTCAACATGTTTTGCGCATCTTCAGCATTGCTAACGTCTGCAGGAAGACAACCGTACGGGAAATAGAGCAAGTCCTTTATCGTTCGCTCCCTTGTCTCTACAGGCGATGGTTTCTGAGGCCGTTGCTGTTTAATCCCCGCTGTAGCAGCCTTGCGTTTCACGTTCTTGCTTTGGGCATTTGCCGATGGGGCGCAAAGAAAGAGTGCTCCCATAAGCAACAGAGTAAATGTAAATGTGCGTCTAGTTTTCATAATCTGTTTCTTTTTAGTTTCCATATCGCCTGCAAATATATGAAATAAAAGAAACAAAACAAAATGTATGAGGGTTTATTTACATCTTGTACCTGTTTTATTTTATAAGATGTATAGCACATAATATAAAAGAAAACGGGGAGATGCCGCCACTAAAGTATGGCAACATCTCCCTGAAATCTCTTTGCAGCGAAGAGGCTTACATTACCTTGTAAGTAATGTAGGACCCATCGGCACCATAGCACACCACGAGTACAGGCTTGTGCGTCGCGGGTATGTTCAGACTGTATTTGTTTTTCCCTTCTCGTGACGTTTCCTTTGTGAGAAGATTGCCGCCGATGGAATAGACTTCCACCTGTGTCAGGTCGCGGTCGGCACTTACCTCAATGTTGCCGCCGTTAGACTTAACTCTGAGGTCGAAGTATCCTTTGGGATTGTGTATCTCGGTGGGCACGTAACCCCAGTTCTGGTCGAGGAAGGCGAGACGCTGGCTGAACCAGTTCTTCACTGTAGCAATCTCCTCCTCGTATGACTCCACGAAATATGCCGCGAAATAAGCCACGGGACTGGTGCTTCCGCCCCATCCCCACCATCCTCCGCCACCGCTGCCGGAAGAGAACAGGTCGTTATACTTGGCATAGTGACGGTCCTTCGCCTCGTCGAGCAGTTCGGCATAAGAGTCGAAGAACTGGTTGATGCGCTCCTGACTGATTATGGTTTGGCGCAACTGAGCGTAGCGTTCCTTTACCGCCGCCATGAAGTTAGGATCTTCGGTGAGTTTCTTCCAGAACACTGGCGTAGGGTTTGTCTCGCAGCCGTTGTACACCCATGCGTTGACGTTGCTTGCGTTGCAGAAGTTGCAGTTGCCGTAAGCGAGGTTATAGTCCCACACCGGACCAGCCACGAGTTTCGCCTGCGTACCGTCTGCGTCGTCTTTTGTCTTATAGAAGTATGAACTGCGTTTGAAGCCATCGGCGTTAAGACTCAGTTCGGTATGGATGAAGTAATCAACGAACGACGGCACATCAATCCATTTGGCATAGCCTTCTTGTGGATCGGTGTAGTTGCTCTGCTGAAACGAATTCTCCATATTGTCAACAACGCCCTTAATATATGCTATCTGCTCTGGCTGCAGGTCCTCTTTCTTAGGATAATAGATGGTCCATGTCACAGTGCCGGTGTTGCTGCCGCCGCCCCATCCCCATTGACTCGTCTGGATGCCGGGAACCGACGACTGAAACGTCTCGTCCTCCTCGTCGAAAGCATCCACGCGAACGATATAGCCACCGGTAAGGTCACGCCCTTCGATGTCGGTCTTCTTGAGTTTCGAGATATTTACTCGGTTCTTGTCACGTTTTATCTTCTCGCAGAAAGCATAAACGCCCATGTACTCGCCATTGACAAAGACCTCACACATACGTGTTCGCGGTCCCCAGTGTCCCATCTCGTTCCACATGTCAAAAGCAAAGACATCACGCACCAGCGAGATGTCATTATACGGTGCCAGCAACACCCAGTCGCTCTCCTCGGGCATGCCGAGGATAGACACCTTGAGGTCTTCGCCCGCCTCGTCCCATGTCTCGATGGTGTATTTCTTCTGGGCGAAACTCAGCGAACTGTTACCTCTCCATTTAATGCCTATGAATCCATTGTAGTTGAAGTTGGTATCGGTGGAATAGTTGCGGTTGCCCTCGCCATTGTCAATCACCTTCATCGTGCCCTTCACCTTACTGTCGGCATTGATAGCCTCCTCGGTGTTGATGTAAAAGATGGGCAGATTTGACGAAAACACCTCCTCTTCTTCACCTCCTCCCTGCTCCTCGTCAGGTGCCAGCGGTGCTGTCGTTGTGAACAGCGAGAGGTCAACGGCATTGCCCATTGCCTCATAGCCCGTAGCGTTCAGGTGCAACCAGTCGTTCTCGAAGAGGTATTGCTGTTGCAGCGCCTCGGTGTCCGAGGGGTTGCGCACTGCCTCGTCGAAGTCAATCACACCGTCGAGCATCGTCGCGGTGCGTATCCATTCGTTCAGTGTCTTGCGTCCGTTCTCGTGTGTTGCGCTGTAGTAAGAACTGTTCTTGAACGGAGTGATGGTGGCACCGAAGACATAGATGCCTTTGGCATGTGCCGCACGGATTATCTCCTTGTAAACGTCGATGATATTGTTGGCTGTCTGCACACCGTTCTGACTGTAACCGAGGTCGTTCACCGCCTCGAAGAGAATAATCCACTGCACGCCCTCCTGCGACAGCAAGTCGCGCGTGTAACGGTCTTTAGCCGTAGGACCGAGGCCACCGCTGAGCACGCAGTTGCCGCCGATGCCCATGTTGAGCACCGCCACATTGGCTGTTGCCTCGTTCTCGATGAGGCGGCGCGAGAGCACGTCAGCCCAACGGTTCTGCTGGTTAGTGGTTGAGCCACGTCCGTCGGTGATTGAGTTTCCGAGTATTGCCACTGCCCCACTCTCGTCGGAAGCCATCACCTCCAGTGCCAGTATGTTGTACCAGTGGTCTGTCTTCGTTGCACCGCTGAAGTCGGTTGTGTTTCCCGATTTCAGATATGACGTTGTTCTGGAGCCTGGATGACCCGAAACACTCGTCGAGGATGCCGTACCATAGTGTATCGTTATGGCTACGTTCTCGCGCGGTGACATGTGGAAAGCCACTGCATCCGATGTCACCTTGCCTCCTGCCGCCATAGTGACCGAGGCATTGCCGTCGAAAGTCAGGCTCACCGTTGACGACTCGTCAATGGCATAGTCGCTGCCTGCCGTTGTGGCACGTGCCAGTTCCACGGCTTTAATCTCTGTCGAGCCGGTGCTGAACTCATTGGTAAGTTTCAGGCGTACCGTCTCGCCACCTATTGAAACTTGTACGATTTGTCGTAGAGAGTTATTCTGCAATCCCGGAGAAGGAGGATTGTTGTTCGTCTCCACCAGTTGTGGAGCAGTACCCCATGTGCCCACCCAATGGTCGGCCATAACGCTGAGGGGTAACAAAAGAAGGGCTGAGAGAGTCAGCGCTTTCACGCTGCCAAGTGCATAGCCGACACATGTCTGGGTTATGCCGAGGCAAAGAAAAGGTCGGATAGAATCCAACCCTTTATTTAAAAGACTATTGATAATAACCATCATTTAATAACCACTTTTTTACCATTAACTATATAAATGCCTTTGCTTGCTGGTTTCTCCATGAGTCTGCGGCCGCTGAGGTCGTACCATGTAGCGTTGCCGTCGTTCAGTTGCTCAAGGTTGATGTTTCTGATGCCCGTAGTCAGGTTATCAAGGTCGAGTTCTGCCACTTCAGTCTTGAAGTCGCTCAGTGCATCGGTGTTGCTCACGCAGATGAGACCGACCTTTGCGTCAGGTTCCTTGACATAGATGTAAACGGTGTGCTCGCCAGGTGCGAGGTTCAGTTTATACTTGCTCTTGTCGGCTGCGGTGAGTTTTGCATAGAGTCCCTGCCAGGCATATCCGCCAGTGGTCTTGTTACCGTTAGACTTAAGCGGTGTGCCGTCGTCAACGCAAATCCAGAACGCGTCGTTGGCCGAAGCGGCACAGTTGACGTAAGCATAGAGATAGTAGTTCTGCTGAGTTGTCACATTGAAGGTGTATGTGAGGGCCTGCGTCTTGTCTGTCGGAGCAGTGGTGTTGGTGACTGCCGCACGGGCGCACTTGCCCTTAGGTGCTGCTGCGTCGCTCTCAATCACCCAGTCGGTAACGGCTGCGGGAGCCATGTCCTCAGCATATCCGAAGAAACGAACGGGCACAGGACGGTTGTCGGGAAGTGCCGGCGGAGTGTCGGTAACGCCCCACCATCCCATCCACTGGTCGAGGTCTTCGAGCGGAGTGGCACGGTCGCCACCTGGCTGATAGTTGGCAGCATAGGTTACGTTGTCCGTATTTACATCCTTACCAAGCAGGAACCTGTCAAGGAATGCCTCAACCTCGGGATACTGGGAAGAAGGAAGCGAGCAGTGTCCGTGACCTGCCACGATTGAGTAGCCGCAACGGTCCTGAATGCCATACTGCTCCCACACCTTGCGGGCACCTTCCATCGACACATAGCCCGAACCGTCAGCAAGCCACTTATAGTCGGGATTACCCAGCATGAGGAGCGCGCGAGGGCAGCACATAGCAGCCAGTTCGTGGTGGTCGTAAGGCAGATAGAATGTCTTGTCCTCACCGAATGTGCTTCTCAGACTTTCCATAAACCAGTGGTAGTCGGTGTTGTCGAGTCCTTCCCAAGAGTCCTCTTTCTTATAGTCACGGTTGTGAACACGCGTCACACGCCATGCGGCAGCACCGCCACCGCCGGGCTCCTGTGCTATGGTAAGAGCCACACGCTCGTCGAAGGCACCACAGAAGAGCGCCATCTTGCCGGCGTATGAACAACCTGTAACACCGATATGGTTCATATCAATCTTCGTAACCTCTGGACCCAGTTTCTGCAGTCCGTCGAGCAGACGGCTGAAGCCCCATGCCCACTCGCTGTATGCACCGTTGTCGATGAGGTCGGGATAAAGTTCGTCAAATGGATAGGTGCCGCGCGAACCGCTGCCACCCATCTGCGAATAGCCGTTCACCTGACTCTCGGTGAAGTTCATTGTGGCGATGTTTCTGCTCGAAAGCAGGCTCGAAGGCAGCGAGTTGTTGCTGGCTCCAATCATCAACGGATAAGGTGCCGTGCCACCTGCTGGATAGTTGATGGTGGCTGTCTGCGTCAGCGTCTTGCCGTTGACGGTAGTTATCACCGTCAGTTTGTTGCCGTCCATTGATGCCTGGATGTCGTCAAGGCTCACCACGGGCTTCGTACCGATTTCATAGTGCTCAATCTCGCGTTTTATTTCGCCACGGCGCTTTGCCCACTGGTCGAAAGTGGTGGCGCGACCGCTGCCGTCAGAGAATGCGAACGGGTCGGTGAGAGGCTCGCACTTGGGCAGTTCCGAGAATGTTGGGAACACTGGGTCGGGGTTTGCTGCCGCCGTGTTCTCCACGCTGTAAACCAATGGGATGTCCTGTGCGAAAGCACCTGCACAGAAGAATGACATCGCGATTGCTGATAAAAGTAATTTTTTCATGCTACAAATTATAAGTTTTTAGTTAATTCATGATTTTATGGGTGCGCACCGTGCCATCTTCCATCTGGTCGCGCACGATGTTGATGCCCTTTGCTGGGCTGTCGAGAAGCATTCCTGAAGGAGAGAAGTATTCGCGTTTCTGCACGCCGGCGTCTTTCAGTATGCTCTCAATGCCTGTGGCAGCGGTCTCCTGATAGGATATCTCTGTGAAGTGAACCGTTGTGGGATAGTCACCCTCAAACTCCAGATAGAGGCGCATATAGTCCTCGGTGATTGCCGGGGAGGTGTATTCCGTGGCACCAGCGGGCACGGGATAGACCAGTGTGGTATAGTCGCCGTCGTCAAGAACACAAATCAGAGAGAATCCCTCGGGGATAGGAGCGTCGGTCTTGAACTTATACACATGACCCATGCCACGTGTCACGGGAAAACTGTAAGGGCCCACAACACCCTTGTGCTCGAACTTCACCTTGGCGTCATACACAGGGTCTGGCTCCACCCAAGTGTCCGATGGTTTCCAACTGTCGTTCTTGATGTTGCGCGAGGGAATCTCGTTGCCGTCCTCGTCATAGATGACAGCATCGCGAACGGTGAACGTGATGTTGCCATCTGAGTGGGTGTACTGTATTGCAAACTCGGTGATGACGGGGTCGTCATCATAGGTGCCTTCCTCGTCAAAGTCAACGAAGTCACCCTCAATCTTCACGACATTAGAGCCGAAGGGGATGTACGGTCCACCATACTGACCAGCCTCGTAGTCATTGCGGGCGAAGAGTTGCAGAATGCCCTCATCCTCGAAACCGCGCTGCAAACGAACACGGAAAGAGGGGTATTCGGTAACACTGAACGGAGCGCGCCACAAGCGGATGTCTGCCCACTGTCCTGCAAGGGTCACTGTGGCAGGGAATGATGTGGCGTAGGTGCCGTCACTTTTAAGCACGCCGCCACCAAGGTCAGCGTAGATTGGCAACTTAGTGCTGCCTGTCTGTGCGAACGAATTCGCGCAGAGCAAACACATTGTTATAAATGTTATAATAAGTCGTTTCATATTTTAAGAGTTTGGAAGTTTTAAGTTTTTAAGTTTGGGAGTTTTTAAGTTTGGAAGTTTTTAAGTTCGTGAGTTTGGAAGTTTCAGAGTTTAGACAATAGTATGATTAACATGTCATGATGGAATCCGACACTTCAAAAGGTATTGTCTTAACTCCATAACTCATAAACTCCCCACCCCCCCTCCCCTCGGGGAGGGTCGGGGTAGGGGTTTTACTTACGAATCACTTTATGTGAACGAACGGTGCCGTCGCTCAGAGTCTCGCGGACGATTGTCACGCCACGGCCTGGCTGTGCCAACTCTACACCGGCAGCATTGAAGAACTGACGTGTGGCAACACTCACGTTGGCATCGCTCTGAACACCGTTGATGGCTGTAGGCACTTCCATCTCGCCCTCAACAACGTCACGTATAATCTTGGTGAAACGCACCATCAGAGCACCGTCTTCCTCTTCGCCTTCCTTGCGCTGGATGTTGTTCTTGCTGCTCTGTGGCTCACCTACATAGCGGAGGTAGAGACTGTTGTAATCTCTTGCCACGTTCACCGTGAACTCAGTGGTCTCTGCACCCTCAGACTCGATGTAAACATCCTCGAAAGTCCAATTGAAGTCGGCATCGAAACCGATGTTCTGGCAGATAGGAATGATTGAGGCGGGAAGCGGCTCGGCGGTGTAGAAAGTGAGTCTGTGGTGTGTGCCTGCCTCTACAGTGCCACTGTATGTGCCGAGATAATCGTTGGCGGCATTGAACTTAACGTATGCATCCCAGATGTTGCCGTCCTCGTCGTAACTGCCACCCACGGGCAGGAACGTAGCGGCATTCCATCCGTCGGCGGTAAGACCAGCGGTCTCGACATACTCGCCTTCCTCGGTCATCAGCCACACATTCTTAATAACCACACTCACCTGGTTGCCAGTGCGGTTCTGCAATGCAAAGCGCTGCACGTCGATGTCGTCCTCCAGTTTGTCAAGGTCGAACTCGCCAGTCATGATGGTTCCGTCCTCCGAAACCTCGCACTTCTGCTCTTCGTTGGTCTCCCAGGGCACATAAACGCCACCCTCGTTGCCGTGGGTTGCCGTGCGGTAGTAAATCTGCAGGTCGCCGTCGTTGGGCTTCTCTGCCAGTTCTATCTTATAACCCACATAGTCGGCTGCGCTGAACGCCTCTTTCCAGAGTTTCACGTCGCCCCAGTTGCCAGGGATATTCACGCGGACGGGCAGACCGTTCTCGCCCTGCTCCATTGACGGGTTGGGGTCGATAATCTCGGCATGGCTGCCGTACGAGCCCACCTTTATAGGCAGTTGTTCGCGTGTGATGACACCATTGCCGTAAGCAACCTCATAGAACATCTTCACGTCGGTGGGCAGCACGCCAGAGTTAACACACTGAATGGCAACGCCAGTGAAGTAGTCGATGGCGTCTTCAGTACTCTTCTTGATGTTGTCCTCGGTGAGTTCGAGCGTTACAGATGTCTCGCCCACGGGGAAAGCACCCGGATAAGAGGCGTCTTCATCGACAGAGCCACGAATAACCTTCCACTGGAAATCTGCGGGGAATGGCTGGCTGCTGGTAACGGTGAAGCGGTGTATCTCGTCCCTGCCCGGTGTGATGTTGGCACCGAAGTTGTGAGCGAGAGTGCCCCACTGGCCGAACTTCCACACCTCCACTGCCGTTGCATCTACAGGAACGATGGTGCACTGCGGCTCGTTCTTCCACGTTGACCAACTGAACTTTGTGTTGGCAGCAAGCGACGGCTGCACCTCCTCGCCCTCCTCGGTGAGAAGAGTGAAACTGGTGATGGTGAAAGTCAACTCTGCCCCACTTGCATTCTGCAAGGCAAGACGTGAGATGGTACGGTCGATGTTGCCTTCATCGTCCTCGGCGAACTCAATGTCCTCGAAAGTTCCGCTAAGTTCTGTAGTTCCGGCAGCCACCGGCTGACTGATTTTCGTCATGTGGTCGCCTTCGATAGTGAGCAGCAACTGTCCCTCAGCCACTGCCTCGCCGAAAACGATCTTATAACCGGTGAAGTCGTCGGCGTTGATGGACTGATTGGCGTAAACATAATTGTCGCCTGCCTTCATGGTGATTGAGGCTGGATAACTCGGACCTTCGTAAGACACGTCCTTGCTACAGTTCCAGCCAGGAGAGAGCGCGAGTTCCTCACCCTGCGCATAACTGCCGACAGCAAACGCCATTAGCATAAATAATAATAAGGAATAGACTTTTTTCATAATGGTTTAGTTTTAGATATTAAACATAGATTTTTCAATGATTGTTGCCACAAAATTAGAGAAAAAGCGACGTTTCAGCATTTTGAAATGTCTCAAAAAACATAATATATATTTCGGTAAACAAAAATATCTGGGCTGCTAAAATTCCACACGAGAATGAGACAATAGAAAAGTAAAATAGCCTATATTGCAAAGTAAAATAGCCTATTTTGCAAAGTAAAACAGCCTATTTTGGTCAGTCGATGGCATCTTCGAGTTGGCGCTCAAGCATCTCCTCGACAAGAGAATACTGCCTGGGAGAGACCACCCTCTCCATCTGGTGCCAGATGGAAATGAAGTTCTCGATGTCTGCCGGTGTTGGGGTGGCGCTTTTCATCAGCACGTCACGCATGGGGATGACAAACAAGGGGTTCTCGGTGAACGTCTGCGCCAGCCACTCGAAGGCTACCCTCTCTTTAACAATCTGAGGCATCCACGCCATGCGGCCGAAGGCATAGAGATTGAGGGAAGAGAAAGGATTCTGCGTTATGGCTGCGATGGCATAGCAGCATAGTGAACTGTTGGTGCTGGTGTCGGGTGTTCTTTCAGTCGCTCTGCTTGGTGAAAGAGCGCCTTCGGGTCGAGCGGGTATCTGCCAAAGGGGTGCTAAATATTGGAGATGGAGCGGGTTGCGCTGTCTGATGTCAATGGTTGTGATGTCTTGAGTGTCGGTATCGCTAAGCAATTCAATCTGATATGGAGCAAAAAGGGCTTGAAACTTTGAACTTTGAACTTGAAACTTTGAACTTGGAACTTTGAACTTTGAATTTTGATTGGGTGATTTGTCTGTTATCACGATGCCGTTGATGCCGATGGAGGCAAAGGCGCGGGCAAGGTTTTTCAGTGACAGTTGTTGGGGAAGTGATGCAAGGTCTATCTTCACAAGTCGGTGCTGGTAGGCGGGTTCCTGCTCAATGACATCCTCGTTGCCGAGAGTTTTGCAGAGACAACCGTCGCCCATAGCCTGCGAACGCAGAATGAAATAAGCACCGTAGAGGAGTCCGCTTGCAGAGCCTGACGTGATGAAGATTCGGTCAAACCCCTCTCCGTCTCCCCCGAGGGGGAGTGTTGTACCTTGGTGGTCGTTGGGAAGTTTCTCTACTTTGAAGTAGCCGTTCTTATGTGTGGTGTCCTTAACTATCTGTAACGTGATAGGGGCTCCTGTCCAGTTGTCGCGCAACTCGGCGACGGCTATTTCTACCGTTGACCGTTGCACGTTGTCGAGCATCTCGGTGCCTATAGTCTCTACAGATGCCTGCGCACTGATGCCGTTGCGGTCGAAACGGAGCCACAAGCAAGAGTCGCCGTCGGCAGGATAGACCGACAACGAACTAACAATAAGCAGGGCAAGAGTGAGAAATGATTTCATAATGAATTAAGGAGAAGCCCACCCAAGCCATCCCAAAGGGAGGGATGTATAGGAATTTGACTGACTCCAGAACATCCCTCCCTTTGGGAGGGCTTGGGTAGGCTTTTATTTATTAGTTTCTATATGCAGGGTTCTGATAAGCAACGCGCTCATCCTCAGACATCTCGAAAGCATCGATGGTTGTCTGCGGGATAGGACGCAGATAGTAGCCGTCGGGGATGTTACGTGTAACAGTCTCTGGTGTGTGAGAGGTCTGGCTGGAGCCGCCGATGCGGTAGGTGCCTGCCTTCTCTGCCCAGGTCTGTGTACGTGTGAGGTCGAACCAACGGAGTCCCTCGCCGAAGTATTCGCGCATGCGCTCATCAAGAATATAGTCGATTGTGATGGTTGCAGGTGTAGCAGCCACGAGTTCAGCACTGTGATCCTCGGGCACTGCAAGTGCCTCGCAATACTCATTGTCGCCGTTCACCTTGTGAGTCCACTTGCCAGCACGGGCACGCAGCACGTTGACGAGTTCGCGAGCGCTGTAGCCGCCCTGTGTTGAAGCGCCCTTAACGGCAGCCTCGGCAGCGATGAGGTAAAGTTCGGAGAACTTGGCGATATAGTATGGACGAGAGTTCATTCCGTTAGGCGAACCGAGTTGCTTGTTACCATTAGCATCAACGGTGTTCATCGGACCCATACCAATCTTATAAAGAATCGGGTAGCGCAGACGGCTGATGCCCTCCGGACCGATAACATACTCGCTGTAACCTGCCAGTGTACCAGCACCCACCTTCGACTTGTCGTTTTTGTTAGATGAAGGATAACTGATGGCTGTTGAAGGTTCCTCGTCGAGGAAGCGGAGTATTATGCCACCCTTCTGAATGGGGTTCCCGTCGTTGCCCACAACATATTCTACGTCTGCATTAGCACCATAGTGCCAGTTGCCGTGGAACACTGTTGTGAATGAAGCGTCATAGCGAGAATCCTTGTCCTTGTCGGTGAAGTTCTCGATAGCGTCGATGGTTGGAGCCATACGTGTCCAAGGACGACCTAACGGCTGGATAGCCTCGCGCTGAACAGGAGCAATGGAGTTGCCTTCAGCATCGCTCATCTGCATGTTAGGATAGTTCCATGCTGACATCCATCCTGCAAAGTTGTCTGGCGTTGTACCGTTTGCCCATCCGTATGAACTGCGGTTGCTGGAAGGTTGGTCAGCAGCACCGTTGAAGAGCTCGCTGTCAGCAGTGTGATCTGCCCAAAGCAGCATCTCCTTGTTACGCTCGTTGGCGTAAGTGGTGAGGTCGTAGAATGTCTCGCAGAGTCCGTATGGTCCAGGGTTCTGGATAGCCTCTACTGCAATGTCGTATGCCTGCTGGAAATACCATGCTGCATCATGACCATCTGGGTCAACGCGTGAGCATTCTGGGTAAGTAGGAATATTCTTCGGGTTCTCAAGCCACCATGCGTAAGTCAGGTAAGCCTCAGCAAGATACTTGCGTGCAACAGTCTTTGTCACAGCACCTGTTGTACGTGGAGTCTCGGGAAGATTAGCCACAGCGATAATCAGGTCAGGGAAGATGGCCTTGGTGTAAACCTCTGGTACGGTGTTACGAACAGATGTACGCGAAGGAGTAGCATTGAACGCCAGCTCGCCAGAACCGAAGTCAAGTGGCACACCACCGAAGGTGCGAACAAGATTGAAATAGTCGAATGCACGGAAGAAACGTGCCTCTGAGATCTTTGACTCGTCGATGCCTGCAGCAACAGCATTCTCGATGATACCGCTGGCGGTGTTTATATAAGTGAAAACATTGTTCCACAGCACATCTGAACGGCTGCTTGAAGAAGTAAGGGAGCCAGCGCCAGAGAGGTCGGCATCCTTGAAGTTGCCGTCGGCACTCTGTCCGTAAGTATATTCATCGGTACCTGTCTCCTGAATATTCATATAGTAACCGTTGCCGTAAACGTTGCGCAGGTGAGAATAGAGCGATGTAAGACCGCCTTCAATACCCTTGTCTGTCTGGAAGAAACCTGGGTCATAGATGCTACGCGGAGTCTCGTCAAGCACTTCAGAGCAAGACCAGAGCATCGCCAGTCCCAGTGATGCTAATCCAACAGTTTTGATTTTATTTATTAAGCTTTTCATAATTCCCTACATTTTTAGAATGTTAAATTAATACCGAACAGGAAGTTGCGAGTAGATGGGGTGTTGTAACCAATCACAGGAATCTTGTGCGAGCCCTTGTAACCATCCATTGTTACTGCCATTGAACCGCCGTTGTTACTCAGGGTGTTTGTCTCTGGGTCAAGACCGCACTCGTTGTTGTACGGAGAGAAGAGCACGAACGGATTCTGAACGGTGAAGTAAGCACGCAGACGGCTGATGCCGAGGTTCTTCACTGCCTTGATGTTCTCGAAGTTGTAGCCCAGTGTGATGGCGCGCACCTTCAGGTAGCCAGCGTTGAAGTAACCGAGAGTAGAACCGTAGATCGGGTTGTCGTTGCTTGACATTCCACCTGGTTTCGGGTACTTGGCACCGGTGTTCTCCTCTGTCCAGTAGTCAACGTCGAGTTGTCCGCGACGACCGCTGAGCATGTTCAGATAACCGTTAGAAGAGTGGATGGCACTGATGAGTTTACCACCAATCTGGAATGCGCCGAGCACTGTGATGTCGAAGCCCTTGTAAGCCACTGTGGTGTTGAAACCTCCCATGAGGTCGGGCTCCATATCCATCACCTGACGGTCGTCGGTGTTTATCTGACGTACAGGAACACCATTCTCGTCGTATTCGCCAGTATATTCCACCCTGATCATACCAACATTTCCACCTGGTTCGAGCACCTGGAGCAGTGATGTCTCCTCGCCGTCCTTAACAACAGGAACGTCGTCGGCTTCCTGCCAGAGGCCAATATTCTTATAGTCGTAGATTACATCGATTGGATGACCGACGAACCAGCGGTTGTTAACATCGCGGTCGGCACCTGATGCCAGTTCAACCAGTTTGTTACGGTTGGCATAGAGGTTGATACCAGCCTCCCAGTTCCATCCGTTCTTGTTGTCGATGATGATGCCGTTGAGAGAGAACTCGAAACCCTTGTTGCGTGTTTTACCGATGTTAGCCATGTAACTGCCCACACCTGATGTAGGAGGCAGATTGACGCTGAGCAGAAGGTCGTGAGTGTTCTGAATGTAATACTCGAACGTACCGTAGATGCGTCCATTGAGGAACGAGTAGTCGAGACCGAAGTTCCATGTAGAACTGTACTCCCATCCCAGTTCGGGGTTAGGCAGAGTAGAAACATAGTAACCTGTAGCATTTGTAGAACCGAAGTTGTAAACCTTTGTGCTCAGTGCACCGAGGGTTGAGTAAGGATTGATACTCTGGTTAGAGGTCTCACCGTAACCAACGCGCAGTTTCAGGTTGTCTATCCAAGGCAGGCTCTTCATGAACTCCTCACGGGCGATGTTCCAACCAGCAGAAACGGCTGGATAAGTGTGCCACTGGTGTCCCTTTGCCAGACGTGAAGAAGCATCAGAACGGAAGGCAACAGAGAGCATGTACTTGTTGTCGTAGTCGTACATTGCACGTCCCATCCATGAGATGAGTCCGCTGCGCCAGTAGTTCTGGTTGTTGGGGTTCACAGCGAGGTCTTGCTCGGCAGCACCAATCTGGAAGTACTGGAAGTACTCTGCTGGAATGCTCTTACCAGACATGTGGTTCTGCTCGTAGTATGTTTTCTCGGCAGAGAACAGGCCGGTGAGGTTGATGTGATGCTTCTCGGCGAAGGTCTTGTCGTAAGTAAGGATGTTCTCGACAGCCCAGTTGCGTGTGATGGTCTGCTGAACAGATGCCGAGTTAGGCTCGTTGGGGTTAGAGGCATTGATACCCGTGCCGGTGAAGGTACCGGTCTTAGATGTGCGGTAGTTGAGACCGATATTAATACGGTAAGAAAGACCTTCTACCCATGGGCACTTAACCTCAGCGAAGAGAGTGTTGTAAGTACCGATACCCTTATTCTCCTGCAGGTAGAGTTGGCTCAGGTCCTCAAGACGCTCCTTTGTCCAGACATACTGACCGCCGTCAACAGGCATATCGACAGTGCGCTTCAGGCTGCCGTCGTCAGCATAAGGATTGATCATAGGAGTCTTTGAGAGCACGTTGTAAAGTCCGACGTTGCCACCCTCTTGAGAACGGTAACTGGTGTTGGTGCTCAAGCCGAAGCGGAACCAGTCGCCCACTTTCTGGTCGAAGTTACCGCGAATGCTGTAGCGGCTGTATCCCTGTGTCGGGATAACTGCCTCGTCGCGATAGTAACCAGCACCGAAACTGTAACTTCCGCCGTTGGTACCGCCAGTAACGCTTACGTCATGGCTCTGTGTTATACCTGTCTTATAGAAGAGCTCTTGCCAGTCGGTATCATAGAGCGGATTGCCGTTCTCGTCCTGTGGTTCGTCGAGAGAGTTGGTGTATTGTCCCGCATAGTCGCGCAACTTCTGATATTGTGCGCTGTTCATCATAGGATACTTGTGGAACACTTTCTTGAAACCAACGTAAGCATTGTAACTAACCTTGGCAGGAGTGCCCATAGCACCCTTCACCGTGGTGATGATGATAACGCCGTTGGCACCGCGGCTACCGTAGATAGCGGTTGCAGAAGCATCCTTGAGGATGTCCATGCTCTTGATGTCCGACGGGTTGATATCAGAAAGGTTGCCCATGAATGGTATTCCGTCGAGCACAATCAGAGGGTCGTTGCTGGCGTTGAGCGAGCGCTGACCACGAATGCGAATCTGCATCTCGGCACCTGGCTGAGACGATGTCTGCTGCATGTTGACACCGGCAACGCGGCCCTGCAATGCGTATGCAGCGTTGGTTGCCGCCATCTGGTTGAGTTTCTCACCGTTCACATTGACAACAGAACCGGTCACTGCCTCGCGACGCTGGGTACCGTAACCGATGACCACCACCTCGTTGAGGTTATGACCTTCCTCGGCCAATGTGATGCTGAGTGTTGACTGATTACCTACTACAACTTCCTGATCGACATAGCCGATGTAGGAAACTACAAGAGTGGCACCGGGCTTAACGTTGAGTTCGAAGTTACCGTCGAAGTCGGTAACCGTACCGTTCGTTGTACCCTTCTCCATAACAGTGGCACCGATAAGCGGTCCCTGCGAATCGCTTACGTTGCCGCTCACTTTCTTTGACTGCTGTACGGCTTGCACCGAATTGTCGGCAGCCGATGCTTGTAGAGGACTGGCAAATCCGACAACGGAGCACAATCCCACAAGGAGCGCTGTTTTTCTAAGGTTTAAATCCATAAAAATTAGTTTAATAAAGATAAATTAAGTATGAAATTTTCAGTTACATTATTTATTTAGGTATCACCATGTGAAATCTCGCAAAGACTGTAATGGCGTTAAGTTTTTAGTCATTTTGTTCCGCTGCAAAATTAGTTCATATTTCTATTTGTATGACAAAATAATGTCTCATTTTAAACAAAAAATGTCTCATTATGTCTCAAACAGCGAAAAAACGTGATTATTCCACTCGTTTTTTCACTGGGAAAACGCTTTTTGAGACATAAATAAACATATAGGTTACAAATGTTGCATCGCATTTGAAAAGATTTTGCTAAATTTGCAAACATAAAAGAATATCATAATAGAGCCAATAAGAAATGAGGAAATTAACCATTTTACTACTGACAACTACATTGTCGATGACGATTTCGGCACAGCAGAAAGATTCAACGACTCCCACATGGGAGGCTACATGGGCAACTGCAATAGAGTTCACAGGACCTGGCGACATGCCGGCATCATCATTGTCGAACCGCGCCATAAGGCAAATAATTTATGTATCGAAGGGAGGAGAGAAACTGCAACTGAAACTCTCTAACGTACACAGCAAAGAGCCCGTGGACATCAAGTCGGTATTCATCGCCGATGCGAAAGAAGGAAGCGACATTGATGCGAAAACGGCAAAGTACGTTACATTCAACGGAAAAAGAAACACCACGATAGAACCAGGCAAGGACCTCACGTCGGATGTCATTGCATATAACCTGAAGCCGCTGCAACTGCTCGCCATAACAATCAACTACGGTGAGAGCACACCAGTGAACGCCTCGTCGCACCGAGGCTCGCGCACCACCTCCTATATTATAAAAGGTGTGGCAAAGCCAAAGACTAAATTCGTAGAGGCAGAGAAGGTGGACCACTGGTATAACATCGCGGCACTTGACGTGCTGAGAAACGACCCTGCAGAGGCTAACGCCATAGTAGTATTGGGCAACAGCATCACCGACGGACGCGGAAGCACCACAAACAAGCAGAACCGCTGGACCGACGCAATGGCAGAGGCTCTCGGAGGCGAGACATCAGTGCTTAATCTCGGCATCGGCGGCAATTCCGTGCTATGGGGAGGACTGAGCGAGCCTGCAGTGAAACGCTTCGACCGTGACATCCTCGGACAAAGGGGAGTGAAGACACTCATCATCTTCCAAGGTGTTAACGATATAGGAGGAAGCAAAGGCAATTCTGAGGAGGTGGCAAAGAAACTCACCGAGGCATACAAAAGTTTCATCGACCAAGGACATGCCAAGGGCTGGAAGGTAATAGGCGCTACGATAACACCATTTAAAGGAAACTCCTACTACACATTCTTCCACGAGGCAGCACGCCAGGTAGTGAACGAGTGGATAAGGACTTCGGGCGCATTTGATGCCGTCATCGACTTCGACGAACTGGTGCGCGACCCGCAAGACCCCACTCGACTGAAAAAAGAGTACAGCGACGACTGGCTTCACCTGAATCCCGCCGGATATGCTGCAATGGGAAAACTCGCAGCAGAAGTTTATAAACGATGAGCGTTGAGTGAAGAATGTTGAGCGTTGAATGTTGAGCGTTGAGCGAAGAATATTGAACGAAGAATGTTGAACGTTAAGCGAAAAGACATTTTTGACAAGCAAAAAGGAAATTATATATTATTTGACCCCATCGCAATGATTCCCCGTCCCAGTAGGAGCGGGGAATCATTGTTTATGACTTCTCTTGAAACTTCACAGATTCTGCTGTTTTTATATCACTGACCCCACCCCTATCCCCGAAGCCTCACCCCTATCCCCTCTCCAAGGGGCGAGGGGGACTTTGGGGGCGGGGAATCATTGTGTATGACTTCTTTTAAAACACTATCGCATTTGCTGTGGGCTCCCCGCCCCTGTAGGGGAGGGGCAGGGGTGGGGTCGGCATTTTTGATCCACACGCAAAGTTTTAACAACACCATACCATTTGTATGGCTTAATTGGTTATCGTCACCAACAGAAAAAGCACGGAACTTACTCCGTGCTTTTTCTATAAATACTGATATAAGGTATTACTTCATTACATCGAAGATGCTCAGAACTTCTTCCTTGTCGCCGTCCTTAACCCAAACGCGACCGATCTTCTCGTCAACCTTTGAAACCTTATAGTCCTTTGAGAATTCGCTTACGAAAACACCCTTAACGTTGTCACCAACACTGAGTGAAGGCTTAACAGGGAGAATCTTAACAGCGCTCTTTGTGGTCTCTTCAAGAACATCAGCAAAGCCTTGATAGATGACCTTGTCACCTTCTACTGCGATGAGGACACCATTCTTCTGCTTGCCGTCAACATTAACAGCGATAGGAGCACCTGGTACCCACTCACCATTGTTGAGCACGATGAAAGAGTTAGGCTTCAACTGCTCGTTGTCATGCTTCTCAGCGAAACCAGAGCCGTCGCCCTTGTAGTTGAGGTCGAGATAGTGAACCTTTGGCATTGTTGGGTCGCTGTCATCGGTAACGATGGCACGCTGCATGCCTGAACCACTCTGCCACCATGTAAGCACTACATCACCCTTCTTAGCCTTTGCGTCCTTATAGATAGGGATGAGCAGTACGTTAGGATAGCGAACATCTTTTCCAGAGAGTTTTGAGTTGGTCTCACCAGCCTCAGCGAGTTGTGAACTGTAGTAGATAGCGGTCTTACCCTTGAAGTCCTCGTTTTTCTCCATTGCGCTTGCATAAGAACTTGGATAAAGAACGTAAGAAATGTTCTCAGCGTCTTTCAGTGCTGTACCTTCAGCAAGTGTGAACGAACCCATTGGTCCTATCTTCTCACCCTCTGCAACCTGCTCTGTAGCAGCGCTGTCAGAACCTTCATTACCACCTTTTGCTTGCTTGTCTGTGCAACTTGAGAAAGCGATTACGCCCATAGTCAATGCTGCGAAATAAAAAATCTTTTTCATTTAATTTAGAATTTAGTTGTTAATTAAAAGTTGTAAGTTGTTTTTCTATGCGTTTTTGTTTCATTCGGTGCAAAGATATGAAAAAAAATAATCGTCCATTCCTTTTTACAAAAAATATTTAACGGCATTAAGATTTTTTATCATTTGGGGAGAGACAAATGTTTAGACTTATAGTCGAAAGGCTATTTATGAAGGACGAAAAGACAATGGTTATTCTGTCTTTATGTCTATAATATGTCTTTATGTCAACTACAAAGGATCGACATCGAAGTGTATTTGAAGTGAGGCATATTGCTTGTTATCCATCATCTGCCTTTCGGCATCTCTGAGATACTTGCGCACACGGGTGAGATCGATGCCCAGTTCCAGTTTCAGCACTATCTTTCGGATGTTCATAGCCTTCACCTTTGCCACAGCGGGCTTATCAGGACCAAGCACGCGATTGCCAAACCACTGGCGGAGACGTGAGCCCATCTCCATAGCGGCACTGTCAAGCACACGGTTGTCCTTGTTCCTCATATATATATAGATAAGGTGGGAGAATGGCGGATAGCGGAAATCGCGGCGTTCCTGCTCAAGGTCGCGGAAGAACGACTGGAAGTCGTTGGTTACCACCTGCCTGACCACCGCCAGGTCTTTGTTCTTCGTCTGCAGCAGCACCAGTCCCTGCTTCCCCTTTCTGCCGGCACGTCCGCTCACCTGCGACATCATCGTGAAGGCATGCTCATAGGCACGGAAATCGGGATAGTTGAGCATCGAGTCGGCATTAAGTATTCCCACCACCGAGACGCGGTCGAAGTCGAGTCCCTTGGTCACCATCTGCGTACCGATGAGAATATTTGTGCGTCCTGCCGAGAAGTCACCGATAATACGCTCGTATGCACTGCGTGTGCGGGTGGTGTCGAGGTCCATTCGTGCCACACGTGCATCGGGAAACAGTTCGAGTATCTGGTCCTCCACCTTCTCCGTACCAAACCCACGTGACACCAGTTCACGGCTCTCGCAGTTGGGGCATTGTTCTGGCACGCGATAGGTGAAGCCGCAGTAGTGGCACGTCAGTTGCGAGGTGTTCTTGTGCAGTGTCAGCGATACATCGCAATTCTGGCAGTGTGGCACCCATCCACACTGCTTGCACTCCACCATCGGTGCAAAGCCTCGACGGTTCTGGAACAATATCACCTGCTCGTCATTGTCAAGAGCAGTGCGCATTGCGGCAAGCAGTTGCGGCGAGAAAGGCCCCGTCATCATCTTCCTGCGCTGCATCTCTTTGGTATCAACGATGCGTATCTCGGGCATCGCAATGTCCTTGTATCGTGTGGTCAGCGTTGCCAAGGCATACTTTCCGGTAATCACGTTATGGTAACTCTCTGCCGACGGTGTAGCCGTGCCAAGCAGAGTTTTCGCGCCATACATTGAGGCGAGCACTATGGCTGCCGACCGTGCATGGTAGCGCGGTGCCGGGTCTTGCTGCTTGAATGATGTCTCGTGCTCCTCGTCTATTATCACCAGCCCAAGTCGTTGGAACGGCAGGAACACCGCAGAGCGGGCACCAAGAATTACGTCGTAGGGCACTTCAGATAGTTGTTTCTTCCATATCTCCACACGCTCGGCGTCACTGTATTTCGAGTGATAGATGCCCAAGCGGTTGCCGAAGACACGTTGCAGTCGCTGCTGCATCTGCACCGTCAGCGCAATCTCGGGCATCAGGTAGAGCACCTGCTCATGGCGGTCGATAGCACGTTTTATCAGGTGGATGTACAGTTCTGTCTTTCCACTCGACGTAACGCCGTGCAGCAGCACCACGTTCTTCTTCAGGAACCCCATCAGGATGTCGTTATATGCATCCTGTTGCGCCGCGCTCAGCGATTGAATCTTGCTGTAGTCGGGCTCGCCACCATGGTTCAGCCGTCCCACCTCACGCTCGTATGTCGTAAGAAATCCCCTGTCTATGAGCGATTTCAGCACTGCTGCCGTGCAGTGTGTGGCATTCATCAGTTCGTCGCGCGAGAGTTCCTCTATCTGTCCCTGTGGCACATTACCCTCCAACTGGTCCCATCCAGTCATCGTGAGGAATGTCTCGAACACCTTGCGTTGCTTTTCGGCGCGCCGCATAATGTCGAGTGCAATGTGCAGGTCCTGTTCCGAACGCCATTTCGGGGCAAGGTCCAGGCACGTCTCGGTGCGCGGGCGATAGCCCTCTTCTGTCTTCATGCCGCTGGGCATCGCAGCCTTGAAAACATCACCAATGGGCGACATATAATAGTCGCTTATCCACTGCCAAAGACGCATCTGCTCCTGTCTGAGCACTGGCTTATCGTCGAGCACCTGCTCGATGTTTTTCCATTTCACCTTTGGCTCCGTCTGATGCACCCGCACAGCCATAGCGATGTAGTGCTTGCTCTTGCCCAGAGGCACAAGGACACGCACTCCCATAGTCACCTGCGCCGCCCATTGTTCGGGCAAACCGTAGGTGAAAAGTCCCTCAAGGGGCACTGGCAGTATGACATCTACAAAGTGCATCGTTGTGGATAAGATTTTAAACAGAAGACAAAAATACTATTTTCCACACACAATGCCAAACAAAAAGTGAAAAAATAGTTGGAAAAAAGACGGGCGTCACCCCAAAGGGATGAGCACCCGTCTCGCGATTATTATCAAGATGATAAAGCGTGCTTAGAAATAGTAGGCTGCGCTGATCTGCCATGCGTTGGCGCGACCTTTGTTCTTCAGTGCGTTGCCGGCACCCTCGAGAACTGAGAGTTCGCCAGTCTTGCCACACACGAGGTTGTAGTTGGCACCTATCTGGACATGGTTGAGAATCATTACACCGAGACCGAAGTTCACACTGAGTGTCGAACCGCTGAGTTTCCATGTCTCGCCATCGGTAAGTTTATGCTCCTTGTCGCCCACGTTGAAGCCGAACTGCGGACCTGCTGCGAAATATACGCTTGCAGTCTCGCCAAGTCCTACGCTGTAACGGAGGTTGATGGGCACGTTGATTGCCTGCTGCTTGATTTTGTCACCATCGACCTCAGCCTCGCGCTGGTCGTAGAGTGCACTGGCATCAACGCCAAGTCCAACTATTGGCAGGGTGAACTTTGCGGTAGGACCGATGAAGAATCCTGCGCGGTTCTCCTTTGCCAGCACTTTCTCAGAGAACGACATGCTGGTGACGTTCAAACCACCCTTGAGACCAAACTGCACCTGTGCACTGGCTGGCGCTGCAACCATCGTTGCAACGGCAACAAGGATAAGAGTAAAAAACTTTTTCATACAGTAATTGTGTTTAAATGGTTAATGATGAGGGCAGCACGGGGCTGCCCGTTTGAATGTTTGCTTTGGGGGCTGCGTTGGCAACGCAGCATACTGGACGAAACGCCTAAAGAGCCATGTTTAAAAATCAAAGTTCAAAGATCAATGTTCAAAGTTCAAAGATCAATGTCTCTGTCGGCGTACGGAAACGCGGGGCTGCGAGCCTGAGCCACCTGAAGAGGATGACGACGAGCGGCGCTTCTTCACTGTTGACTGCTCCACTTCCACTGTGCCGTCGCGGCGGTTACGCTTCTTCTTGCTTACCTTCTTGTCTGACGAGTTGGCAATGCTGTCGAGCGAGTCCTTGCGTTGCTGGTCGCCCCAGATGTTCTTCTCGAACTCTGCCAGTTCCATCTCTATGCGCTTCTGCTCCTTTGTCATTGCCGAGTCGTCGGTGCAATACTGCGCGAGTGTCTTGCCGAGCATGTTGGTGGTCTTGTATATCTTACCACGATACATGTTCTTCGTGAAGTAGTCGTCAACGCTCATTGTGGCAGCGTTGTTAAGGTTGCTCGTCATGATGGTCTGCTTGCTCAGGAACGGCGCGATGTCCTCGTACTTCACCCAGAAGAGCGGATACTTTGCAGCCCCATCGCCGAAGTCGTCCTCACGGCTCATGATAGGACACAGAGCGAGCACCTTGGTATGGAATGTCGCTGTTGACTGGTCGTAGTAGGCACTCTCCTTGATGTAGTACCCACGCACCTCGCGCGACGGAATGTCGCTGTTGTCGATGTGCGTACGTCCGTTCTGGTCCTTCTCATAATAGATGTGATAGTTGTCGAGGAACGCTTTCTGCGCCACCCTTGCATCGTCGCTGAACACCTCGTTGCCGTCAAGACGGTACTCGTAAACCTTGATGTTACCCGTCATCATCAGTTTGAAGATGTAGGTGAAGAGGTTCATCTGCGACCCGATAGGCTCCACCGGATAGTAAAGTCCTGCATTGGCATCCTCATTGAGGTCGAGTTCGCGATAAATGTCGCGTCGCCACACTACGTCCTCCGACATTGTCTGTGCCGTGGGGAACGATATCTGTGCCCTTGTGGACAGTTGCTGCGACTGTGTCCTGCGTTGCTGTTGCTGCTCTGCACGGCGTTTCTGCGGCTGTGCGCTCACTGAGAGCACTGCCGTTGCCGCGAGCAATATCATCAATATCTTTTTCATAACTGTCGATATGTTTTCTTTAATTTACTATCACTTCCATCGAAGCGTTGAGTTGTCGTGATATGCCGTCAGGTCCTACTGCCGTGACACGTGAGATGTAGAAGCGGCGGTTGCGCGAGAGTTTGCGGAACGCGTCCCTCTGTCGTTCGCTGAACTGCGAGCCATTGCCCACCATAGGCACGGCGTTACCCATGTTGTCGAAGAATACCGCCTCGAAACCCGTCACACGGAACTCTATGTCGAGCAGACCATCGTCGATGGCAGCCTTGATGCCCGAAGCGCCCATAAGCGAAGCCTTAGCCAGTCGGCCGCCACGGAAACGGTTGTCACCGACAATCATGTAAGGTGTCGGGTCGGGCAACTTACGCACATGGAAGGTGAATGGAGTGAGCGAGCGTGTCTTGCCGTGGTCGTTCACCGAAATGTTGAACGACACGTCCTTTCCCACTGCCGACGGAACGGCGATGTAGTGTCCGTTGCCTGTCGGTGTAAGGCTTCCTCCGCTCATGCTCACCGTTACCTGGTTGGCAGGGATGCCTGGCACGCTGACGCTTATCGGGTTCTTGAATCCTGCATAGAGCACATTCATGAGGTCGGCGGCAACAGTGGCACCGTCGGGAGTAGGTATTACGCTGTACTTCTGTGTGAATTCGCGTCGCAGTTCGTCGCCTGCCGCATTGCGTGTTATGAGATAACCGCTGAACTGGTGCTCTCCCACGCCACCTGCAGAGAACGTATAGCGTCCGTTGGTGGTGTTCACGCGTGTACCGTTAATATATATTTCGGGCTGCATTGTGGTGTCCACAGCAGCCATCACAATCTGCGACACAAACTGTTCGCCAGGATAGAGCGTTGTCTTCTCGGGTATCACGAACGCGTCGAGTTTGTTCACGCGGATATCCTTAACATCGACGTTAGCCACGAGCGTATGCAGCACCTCGCCCTCGGCATAGCGTATGTCGCTCTGCAACTTGGAGAGCAGTGTCACGGCAGCCGCCACCGGCATGTCCTCGAACATGTACTCCTGCCAGTTCTTACCCATTGTCATGGCGTCCTTAGGCAGTTCGGTAGAGAGGTTGCTGCTTATGATTTTCTTCTGCTGTTCGTCGGTCACCATAGACAGAATCTTGGTGCGGTAGGCATTGATGGCATCGTAGAGAGCCTTGCCCTTGCCTTTTCCCGGCGCCAGCATCACCTGGTTGGCAGCCTCGAGGTTTTCCTTGTTTTCTATGTTCTTCACATCTCCGTTCTTGCCGTCGGCCTCGCGCACTATGGCCTCCTTGAGTTGCTGCGCGAAGTTATACAGCGAGTCGCTCATCTGCTTCACCGTAGTGGCTTTCTCGAACCACTGTCGCACCTTCTCAGGATTCTTCTTCATCTGCGCCTCGAAGTCGCCGTAAATGGTTGCGTTCTGCTCACTTGAGTTTGCGGTGGTTCGGTTGAGACTTTCCTCAACGAGCGAGAACCCCTGCAGCACTTCCGTAGAGACGTTGAGCGCAAGCATTGCCATGAGGACGACATACATCAGGTTGATCATCTTCTGGCGCGGAGATACAGGTCTTTTCTTTATTGCCATTTTCTACTTAGTCAAGTCCTTGCGTAGATTTAAACGTTCTCGGCGTTTCCGAGCCCCGACATTCTTGCCTGCGGCGAGAGCAGCGGTGCCTTCATTGCCTCAATCATGTTAGCATAGATATTGTTGAGTTGCTCTATCTGACTTGCCATCTTGCGTGTCTGAGCGTTTATCTCGTCGATGGTTCCTATCTGCGAACTTGCGCTCTTGAGTTGCATCTCGTAAATCTTGCAGATGCCGGTGAGCGTACGGTTGAGATTCTCCATCTCCTCAGAGTCGGTGGTGAGTCGCTTGCTCTGCTGCGAAACCTTCTCGAGCACCTCGGTGAGTTTCTTGAGTTCCTCGACGTATGCGTTGGTAGCCTCTGCCATATCGGGAGCCACGGGTTGCGGAATGGCACCCACCTGTCCCACCACTGCTGCGGCGGGAATGTTCAGGCTGCTGCCTTCTCCTGTTGCAACGGTTTCTCCTGTTGCGGCTGCTGTCTGCGCGCCGCCCGCAGCACCACCGCCACCGATGATGATGGTTGACGGTCCGCCCTGCTGCACTGCCGCCTTTGCCACTTCTGGTGCTGGCTCTGTGTTGTCGTTCTCCTCCTCGACGTTATCGTCACCCACATGTGTAGGCAGGTCCATGCCGATGGCAGTCTTGTCAAACGGACGGTCGAAGGCCGATAGGAAGAACACTATCACCTCGGTTCCCATACCCAGATAGAGCATGAGGTTTGCTCCGGGGAGGTGGGTCAACTTGAAGAGAGTTCCCAGAATCACGATACTGGCGCCCCAACTATATGCATAGTTCAGGAATGTCTGTCCTGGCACGCTATCCATCCACTTCTGCAGACGGTAAACGAAATTTAGTTTGCTATATCTTGTCATAATATTCTACTTCTTCTTTCCTTTCTTCTGTTTTGCGCTATGAGTGTTAGCGAGAGAGCGGACACAGCGGAATCCGATGTATGAACGCGGCTGGTTCTGGTATTCCCATGTGCGCCATGCCGAGCGGATGTAACTCTCGGGGTCTTTCCACGAGCCGCCGCGCACGCTTTTCTTCTTCAGTTTATAAGGGTCTTCCTTTGCAGCCTTGTATTCCAACTGCGGGTTCAGGTCGTTCATGGCCTGCACACCAGCCTCGGTGTATATGGTGCTTGTCCATTCGGCCACGTTGCCCGCCATGTCGTAAAGTCCGTTAGAGTTGGCGGTGTATATTCCCGCCTTGCTTGTTATCAGGTTGCCGTCCTTGGTGTAGTTGCCTCGGTCGGGTTTGAAGTTTGCGTTGAAGCATCCTCTGCTGTTCGATGGGTCCTGGCTCTCCCATGGGAACTCGTTGCCCTCCTTTCCACGTGCGGCATACTCCCACTCCGCCTCTGTAGGCAGTCGGTAGCGCTGAATGTAGCGTGCCTCGCCGCCCAGACCTTTCAGCAGATACTCTGTGCGCCATGCGCAGAAGGCGTTTGCCTGCTCCCATGTAACGCCCACAACGGGATAGTCGTTGTAGGAAGGACTGCTGAAATAGGTGCGCAGATAAACCTCGTTGTCGCTGTTCTGGAAGTCGTTCACCCAGCATGTAGTGTCGGGATAGACATTCACGATGTAGGTGTTGAGGAAGTCCCACGGTCCTGACAGCGGACGGTCGATGGTTTCCCTAACTATCCTTCCCTCGTCGTCGATGTATGCCGTGTCCTTTGAAATCATCACCACCTCGTCGGGATTCACGGTGACGTCGGTGTTCAGGTTACGCTCGGCGGGGTTCAGACGGTTGCGGCGCAGCGCTGCCGTGGTGTAGTCGTAAATCTCGTAGCGATAGTTGAGCTGTGACGCATCGAGGAGTTTCTCGCCAGTAACAGGGTTGGTCACATAAAGACTCTCTATGGCGCGCTGCTCGTCCTCGTTAGGCTTTCTGGGCAATGCCTTCTTCCAGTTGAGGTGTGGCGTAACGGGGTCGCCGTTCTTGTCCTCGGTGATGAGGTATGTCTCGTCGCCGCCGTATGCTGGGTCGGCAAGACGTGTGCGCAGGATGGAGTCGCGAACCCAATAGACAAACTGCTTATACTCAGAATTGGTCACCTCGGTCTCGTCCATCCAGAATCCGTCAACCGAAATGTCCTTCACTGGCGTCTGCTTGCCCCATAGGCTGTCTTGCTTCTCGATTCCCATGTGCAGGAATCCGCGCGGAATCTGCGTCATTCCGTAAGGCGTTGGCTCGGTGAAGCCTTTGCCACTGCCAATGCCTGTCACTTCGCCGCCGCGGCCAGAAACAGAACTGCTCCTGCTGCTCATGCACGATGCAAGAACGATAAGTGCCGTAACGGCAAAGACGATAAGAATATTCTTCCTTTTCATTTATATCAATATCTTAATAATAATTGCAAAATCAACGCTCAGCCATCCGCCCGCCCCTAAGGGACACCTTCAAAGCGAAGCAAAGTAAGCACGCTCAACGCTCAACATTCAACGCTCTACTCTCTACAGGAATCTCACGCTCTTATGCAGGTTTCTGCCTTTCTTCTGAAAGTTAAGGTCTATCTGATAGCCCACAAACAATTCGTGACTGCCATGACCGAGACCGATGCCCGTAGTGTATGCCTCGTAACTGTAGCCGAGGTTAATGCCGTGGAAACTGCCGCCGACGAAGGCTGTCACAGAGTTGGTGGGACTGTATCCCACACCGGCGTAGAGCATCTTCTTCTCATTCTTATACACCAGTCTGGCGGTAATGTCGGCGCGATATGCGGTGCCGTCATAGCGCACAATGGCATTGGTCGGTATTGTAAGAAACGGATTTCTTAGCCGAATATTGTATCCGCCGGTCAAATAATACGTTCTGTCTATCTGCAACTGGTTCAGTTCGCCCAGTTCCACAAGGGGTGCCGTGATGTGCTGAACAGAGGCTCCCACGTACCATCTTCCGTATGTATAATAGATGCCTGCACCCAGGTCGAAGGTGTTGCCGTTGATGTCCGACTTTGAGAATGCGTCGTCCTCGTCTTGGTCGGGAAGCACCACGTCAGAACCGTCATAGCCCTCCAGTATCAGTCCTCCCTGCACTCCCACGCTCAGCGTACCTCCGAAGAGGGGGCGCTTCAACGCGTATTGCACCGCGATTCGCTGGTGGGTGAAGAATCCCAGTTTGTCATTCAGTATATGTACTCCCGCTCCGTGAAAACTGTTCAGGAAGATGAACGGGGCGTCGGCGCTGACGAACATCGTCTTAGGATTGTTCTCGAAGCCTGCAAACTGCATGGAATAAGCGCCTGCAATGTTCAGTTTCTCCTGTTTTCCCACGGCAGCAGGGTTGTAATATGGCTCCATGTCGAAGTAGTGACTGAACTCCACATCATACTGCGCCATGGTTGTCTGAACAGCCACAACAAGCAGAAAAACCAGTATGTTTAATCGTTTGAACACGGAATTATAACGTAACAATCCCCGATTTATTGTAATTTTATCGAAGTTTCGCATATTTTAGGCCGCACTGCCGGCATTTTTTTGTTCAGCGTTTCGTGCTGTTCCTGATTATTACAAGCCGTTGGTAATCCTTTTACCAGGCACTGGTAATCTCTTTACAAGCCGTTGGTAAAAAGATTACCAACATCTGGTAAGCCTTGGGAAAAATATTCCCAGACTATCGAAATGATTGGGAATGGCGGCGCAGAAAGGGTTTCAGGGCTGTTCGGCACTGTCTGGCATCCCGTCGTTAGAGTGCTGATGCCTGCTCAAGAGCAACTCCATCAGTTTGCGCTCCTTGGGCGGATAAATCATGCGACGGAAGAAGACATTGGGTATTGCCACGCCGAGGGCGATGCACAGAATGATGAGAAACGCCTGTATGGCATTGTTCATTGCCACCGTCACCTCGCCTATCACGCCGTGCATATTGAGGAATGCGAAGAGGGCACGGTACATAAGCACACCAGGAACCATAGGAATGACACTCGGAATGGCGAAACACTGGTGGGGAGTGTGCATGCGACGCACGATGAAACACGTCATTATACTGACAAGCACCGAGCCGGCGAACGTGCCGAGTGCAGGACCAAGCCCTAAGCCAACGTTCCCGCTATCGGGTCCGAGACTGACAATGTTTCGCGTGCAGATGGCTATAATACTGCCGATGGCTATCACCCACACCAGACGGCGAGGCACATTGAATATCATTGAGAAACCTGCGGCTGAGATTGCAGCGGCAATCATGTAGTTGAGATAAGCGTGATGGGGCACCATTGTCAAGTCGCGCACAAAGTTGTCGATGCCGCACACCTGGATTGCAAGACCTATGCCGAAGGCCATGGCAAGCATGATGGCGAAGGTGTTTACTGCCCGTGTGATGCCCACCTGAACATATTCGGACAGCATGTCGCTGATGAAGTTGATGAGCGGAACGCCGGGAACAATGAACAGGGCACACGCCATCAGCGGATGCCACGGCGTGGACGAGCCGAGGAACGACAATGCTGGCACCGCCGACGGGACATTAATAGCAAACAGCCCCAACAGCCATGCCATGAGAGTGGCGGCAAACGCCACCACACCTGTTGTGACAAACTTGTTGGCTCCCATGCCGCCGAGCCTGTGGCGGAGCATAAGTCCGAGTATTGCCGCTATGGAGGCATAGACGAATGACTGCCAGTCGCCACCGAACTGAACACAGAAACCGCCGCAGGCAAGACCGCCACCCACGGCAACCTGCCACGGACGGTATGCCCTGCGGGTGCGTTCCACCTCATGCAGTCTGTGCTCGAAGTCCTCGGGAGAATAGTTGTGACGCACCGCCTGAACGGTGAGAATGCTCATCTCGCGTATCACGTTGAGGTTTATCTCGTGCTTCTCGACGCGCTGAAACTTGGTGAACGACTGCTCTGGATATGAGATGTTTACCATCAGCATATTATAGTTGGCGTATATATGCAGATTCTTTTCGGGCAGCCCATAGAGCAGAGCGACACGCTTCATGAGCCTCAGCGTACGGCTTGTGTCGGCACCGTTACCCATCAGCAAGAGCCCTGTGTGAAGCACAAGGTCGAGACGTCGCAACATTGTTTTTCTGTCCATCCTTTATTATTTGAGAGTGGCGATAATGGAAATTATAATGACTCCTTGACAACAATCTTTGTTTTCAAGGTGCAAAATTAACTCTATTTTTTGAATTAAAAGACGACTTGCCTGAATAATCGTCGTATTTTTCTTTAATTCTGCTATGATGTCATTCCGCTATTGCCGCTGCCACAGCCTCAGCCATGCGCTGAACGCCTTTCTCGTTGGGGTGTATGCCATCGGGCTGAACCAACTCCTCGCCGTCGGCAAACAGCGTGTGGAGGTCTATCACCTGCAGACCGTACTCACGTGCCACCTCCTGCTCTATGGGGATTATCTCGTTCTTGATTATCGTCTCGTTGATGTCCCACGACGACTTGAAGGCTGGAATAGGGGTGCAAATGAATATCTTTGGCGAGCCAGTGTCGGTGACTGCCTTTTTTCTTGCCTTTTTCTTTGACTGCGGAACGATGTTCGGACGCAACGAGGTAATCATTTGCTGAAGGTCGTGCCTGAACTCCGCGCTATGCTGCCAGTTCTGTGGTTTCGAGTCGTTGGTGCCGAGTTTTATCACGACGATGTCGGGCTTGAAAGCCAGTGCGTCTTTCCATGCCATCTCGTTCATATAAGGGAAGTCGCCCTTGTTGAGCAGTGTGCGGCTGCTTACGCCGAAGTTCTTCACCCAGTAGCCGTCGCCCAGTTTCTTCTGCAGCAGGGCAGGATAGCCATACTGCGGAGCCATCTCTATGCCGTGGCCGTCGGTGATGCTGTTGCCGATGCACGCCACCTTAATAGCACCAGGCTTCGGAGTGTTGCGTGCGTTGAGCCAGTTGCCTATGTCGGTGAGCATCTGGTCGTGATACTTGAACCACGTGCCGAAGCCGAAACCATGGTCGCCGGTGGGATAAATATACATGGCGCACTCGTTGCCCGCATTGCGCATGGCAGAATAGTACTGCACGCCGTTGGTGACGGGCGGAACGAGACGGTCGTCGCTCGCCATGATGATGAGTGCCGGTGGCGTGAGATGACGGCGCACAGCGTTCTGCGTGGAGAAGTCTCTCACCAACTCGGGGTTCTTCTGCCCTTCCTCACCGAGGAAGTTGCGGCACGACCACTTGTGCGACACAGCCTCATCCATCGAGATTACAGGATAGAAAAGTATCGTGAAGTCTGGACGCACGTCGAAGGCGGCATGAGTGGAAATCACCGATGCCAGGTGTCCGCCTGCCGAGAATCCCATGATGCCCACATCGTGAGGATTGATGCCCCACACCGCTGCGGAGTCGCGCACCGTGCGGATGGCATTCTCCACGTCGCTTATAGGCAGAGTGCGGTCGCCGTTGGGCAGACGGTAGTTAACCACGAAATAGGAAATGCCCTGACCGTTGAGCCAGTCGGATGCCAGATAGCCCTCGTGGGTGTTCGAGAGAACGGAGTAACCGCCGCCAGGCACGCCTACGATGGCCTTGCCAGAAGGAGCCGTGGGGAGGAAACAAACCATCTGCGCCTTGCCGTCATCGGTAAGGTTGAGGGTGAACTTTCTTGCTGTCTGTGCCTGTGTCAGTGTTGCTATGAGCAACATACATAATAAAACTGCTTTCTTCATCATTCAAAAAGATTATGTTACTTATCTCCTGCAAAGGTAATTATTTTTGCGGAGAGTGACCGCCTTTTGACAATAAAAAGTGTAAAACGCCCAACATTCAACACCCATCACCCGTTTAATCGCTCTCGTCAAGCATGAAGACATCGTTGACACTCTTGCCGAACACGGCCGCCATCTTCAGCGCAAGCACCGTGGAAGGCACATACTTGCCCGCCTCAATGGCGTTTATCGTCTGTCTTGTCACGCCAATGCGCTCAGCCAACTGCTGCTGTGTCATGCGCAGGATGGCTCGCTCCACACGAATGTTATTCTTCATCGCCGCCCTCCTTTCTCATTTTGCGCAGTTCCCATTGGAATTTCGCAATGTATATGAGGAATAGCGAGATCAGCCAGAACAACACAAACCACAGGTAGAGGCTGCCAAAGAGAAACCATGTACCTAGAATGAGCAGCACGGTATTGGCCTTAATCGCCCAAACGAACGAATGCAGCCGTAGGTGTTCAACATATTCATCCTCGTCTTTCTCACGGGCAAAGGCCACGAAGAGCAAGCCCAGCGACATTGCGACAATGCGGATTTCGTCGAACATCCCTTCACGCTGGAATCCTGCAATAAGGCCATTTTGCACATTACCACCATCGAAGTTGCCAAGTTCACTGATGATAATCATAAGCGTCGGGAAACTTATAAGATCGTCGTCGATAAAGTCAAAGAAAGCAGGCACAACGAAAAACAGAAGGGCAAAGGGAAGAAACAGACTCCACCCTATCCATTTGAATCGGTATGGAAACAGATAATCCTTTTTCATTTTAATCTGAGTTTAGGTTATTACTATTGTTTTTACTATCACATGTGACTATTGTTGCTGCGCAGTACGACATTAATCACGCCACAAAAGTAATGATTACTTTTCAAAATGTAAAGCAAACACGACACAAAGTTAAGTATTTTAGACTTATTTAACAAAGCACGCTACGTTTTATTTCCATTCTTGATACATTTCATAAAGATTATGAAACAACGAAAGAAGATAATATTGTACTTTCTTTTTATCTTTGCAACCATTATGAGAAAGATAGCATTACTTTACCTTTTGCTCATCGCCACAGTGGCAATGGCACAGAACAGCGACTACGTTACTCTGAACACAGAGAAAATCAAGAACCCTATGCTGTGGGCTGACGTTCCCGACCCCGACGTGATACGTGTGGGCGACACGTTCTATCTGGTTTCAACCACAATGCACCTGATGCCGGGCGCACCGGTCATGGCATCGAAGGACTTGAAGAACTGGGAGACGGTGGGATATATCTTCGACCGCCTTACCGACTCGCCGAAGTACGACCTTCAGCAAGGAACGGCATACGGACGCGGACAATGGGCCACATCGCTGAAGTATCACAACGGCAAGTTCTATGCCCTGCTGGCACCTAACGAGCATGGGAAGATGGGCGACACATACATCTTCTCTGCCGAGAAGGCGGAAGGTCCGTGGCAGATAGTATCAAGGATGCGCCATTTCCACGACTGCTCGCTCTTCTTCGACGATGACGGCCGCGTGTATGTCGTATATGGCACCGGCGAACTGATGGAACTGAAGCCCGACCTCTCTGATGTCATCGAGGGAACACACATGCAGATTTTCCAGCGCGAGGAGGATGAGAAAGGTCTGCTGGAGGGCAGCCGTATGATTAAGCACAATGGCAAATACTACCTGCTGATGATTTCTCACACATACGCTCCAGGACGCCATCGCCGCGAGGTATGCTATCGTGCCGACGACATTCACGGACCTTATGAGAAACAGGTGATACTGGAGTCGGAGTTCGGCGGCTTCTCATACGAGGCACAAGGAACAATCGTGGACACACAGGACGGCGACTGGTATGGCATAATCTTCCAAGACCGTGGCGGCGTGGGGCGCGTGCTCACCGTGATGCCGTGCCGATGGATAAACGGATGGCCCATGCTGGGCGACGAGAACGGCAAGGTGCCCGATACCGTAAGACCTCTGGTCAGCGGACAACCCGAGACGAGCATCGTCAAGAGCGATGACTTCACAGACGCTCGACTGGGACTGCACTGGCAGTGGAACCATAACCCGATAGACGAGGCATGGTCGCTCACAGAACGTCCAGGCTTCCTACGTCTGAAGACAAACCGCGTGGTGAACACGCTCTATCTGGCTCCTAACACGCTGACACAACGCATGGAAGGACCCACATGCAGCGGAATCATTGCCATGGACTGCTCGAAGATGAAAGACGGCGACTGTGCCGGACTTGCTGCCTTCAACAGCGAGACGGGAGCACTCGTGGTGAAGAAGAACGGCAAGAAACTCGTGCTTGAGATGGACGAGATGACTGTTGAACTCTCCGACCGCGACAAGGAGGTGACAAAAGCGGAAGAGAAGTGCATCGAACAGGTGGCGCTGAACCAGCAGAAGGTGTGGCTGCGCATAGATGCCGACTTCCGTCCTACGGAGCGTGGAGGCCGCGATGCAGCAAACTTCTACTATAGTCTTGACGGCAACCAGTGGACAAAGATAGGAACCACCGACTACCGCATGCGTTTCGACTGGCGCCGCTTCTTCATGGGAACAAAGTTCGGCATCTTCTGCTACGCCACGAAGAAGGCAGGCGGATATGTTGACATCGACTCTTTCAATTATAGCAAGACGGAAAAATAAACCTTCATATAGTTAATTATTAATAATGAGACAACAGACATTATCCTCCATATTTCTCTCTTTCTGCGCCACTGTCATGATGGCGCAGCAGTCTCCTAACGGTAAACTGACGGTGGAACCGCGACAGCAGACACTGGTGGTGCGCTATCAGCAGCAACAGGTGCTTGAGGTGGAGACAGGCGTTGACGTGACAATGCTCAGCGAGAGCAAGGCTAAGCACATCACTGCCGACTACCAGATGCTGGCTGGAAAGAAGAGCCGATGCACCAACGAGGCAAACGAGTATCGCTGCGGAGCACTGGCGCTGCGTATCTATAACGACGGCATAGCGCTGCGATATGAGTATCAGGGGCTGAAAGACACCGCCATCCCAGAGGAACACACGGCATATATCATCCCCGAGGGAATGCCCCGATGGATGCAGCAATGGGCAGAGTCGTACGAGGGTTTCTTCCCCTATGCCACAACGGCAAAGGTGAAGCCAGTGCCAAGTTTCAGCGGCACCTTCACCTCACCCGACGGTTATAACAACCGATGGGGCTACCCTGCCCTGCTGGAGCCTGCCAATGGTGTCTTCGCACTGATTACAGAGGCAAACATCGAGCGGCGGCAGAGTGCCTCGTGCTTGTATAACGATGGCGAGCGTTTCCGCGTGGTGCCCGACAAGAACGAGGAAAGGCTCAGTGGCGAGTGGCACACTCCGTGGCGCGTGGTCATCATCGGGTCGCTGGCAGATGTGGTGGAATCGACCCTTGTCACCGATGTCTCGGAACCATGCCGCCTGGAGGACACCAGTTGGATAAAGCCGGGTGTGGTGTCGTGGGTATATTGGGCATACAATCATGGCTCGAACGACTATAATATTATAAGGAAATATGTGGATATGGCTGCCATGCTGCATCTGCCCTACGTGCTGATTGACGCCGAGTGGGACGAGATGAAGGACGGCAAGACCATCGAGGATGCCGTTGCATACGCCCGAGAGAAGGGAGTGCGCCCGCTGATATGGTATAACTCCAGTGTTGGATGGATTGACGGAGCACCAACTCCGAAGTTCCGCCTCAACAAGGCAGAAGACCGTGAGCGCGAGTTTGCATGGTGCGAGAAAATTGGCGTTGCTGGTGTGAAGATAGACTTCTTCTCCGGCGACAACCAGATGAACATGGACTATTGTCAGGAACTGCTGGAGTGTGCAGCACGGCACCATCTGCTGGTGAACTTCCACGGTGCAACCATTCCGCGAGGATGGCAGCGCACATATCCCAACCTGCTCTCCACAGAGGGCGTTTACGGCGCCGAGTGGTACAACAACGTGCCTACATTCACCCGTCAGGCAGCATGTCACAACGCCACACTGCCCTTCACCCGCAATGTAATAGGACCAATGGACTACACGCCATGCGCCTTCAGCGACTCGCAGCACCCGCACATCACAAGTCATTCTCATGAACTGGCGCTGACGGTACTCTTCGAGAGTGGGCTGCAACACCTGGCAGACCGTCCCGAGAGTTTCCTCTCGCAACCGCAGGCGGTGCAGGATTTCTTGGGTAGACTGCCCGCTGCATGGGATGAGACGCGTCTCGTAAGCGGTTATCCCGGCAAGAATGTCGTGATGGCACGCCGTAGCGGCAACACATGGTACATAGCAGGCATCAACGGCACCGACGAGACATGCACTCTCAAATGTGACCTCGGTTTCATCGGCACTTATAAACATGCCACATTGTTTGCCGACAGCAACGACAATGCCTCGCCATGGCAGATAACAACAACAAGACAACTGCCCACAGAAATAACATGCCAGCCTCGCGGCGGCTTCGTCTGTGTCGTTACCTGCGCACCATAAAATAAAAATGTAAAACTATTTAAGGTGTACTGGACGACGCCAACAAACTTTTAGGGGAATTTAACGGAATATAGCGGGATATTCCCTGAAAACCGTCGTATAACAAATATACAACCAATAATTGAAATGAAGAGAAGAATAGCATTCCTCCTGCTCGTTCTCGTTGCAATGACGGGCTGGGCGCAGAAAAAAGTATGGAATGACATTGTGACGGGATATGCCAGTGCTCCCATCATCAAAGTAACGAAAGTAGCATTTTATGATGATCGCACGGAGGTGTTCCTTCGTCTTGAAGTACCTCAGCGGATGGCTGGGCAATCTGTCCCCATTGCAGCCAAGCCTATTCTGAAGGCTGACGGGAAAGAATATGCCGTGAAGGAGGCGACGGTCATCAAACTGAATGAACCCTACGCTATCCCGGCAGATGGTAAAGTGGATTTCTCGCTCGTCTTCGAGCCCATCCAAGCGAACACATGGATGATTGATGTGGCAGAGCCAAATGCGTGGAGCATCGCTAATATCCGCGATGCTGACAGCCAGCCCACGGGCATTGCCGACACCTACTGGCGTATTGAGGCAACGGGTGACTGGCTGATAGGATTTGCCAAGCAACATGTCATCTATAATAATAAGGTATTGGACATCGTCAGCCAAATAGAAAAGAAAGATGCCTATACACTGACGCTCAACGATGGAACGACTATCCATGTCGGCAAGATAAAGAATGGTCTGCGTCAGATTGCCATCGGCAAAAACAAGGCAATTGTCTGTAGTCCGATCACAGGCGCCGCCCTGCCTGACTATCCTACAAAAGACCAACGCACGGGCTTCGTTGACAACGGTTATAAGGCAACTGACAGTGTGACGATAATCGGCTGGCTGAAGGATATGCCAGCACAGGCTTGGCAGAAAGGCAAAGAGTTTAATATTGGTTTCCAGAACATCATAACCGTCCAGCAGGAGAATGCCTTTGCCAAGATGGACTCCCTTGGACGATTCACCCTCCGCATGCCGTTGCTCAACTCGTCGCAAGTGTTCCTCGACTGGGGACGCACCACGGAGAGCACCATGCTGGAACCAGGCAAGACATACTTCTTCCTCAACGATTTCAAGACGGGGCAGATGCTGTGGATGGGCGACGACGTTCGTTTGCAGAACGAGCTGCTGGTCCATCCCCATGACTGGAACAATGACCGTTTGGAACATGAAGACGCAGGTAAGGTCAGCGCCATGCAGTTCAAGGCAAAGACAGACAGCAACCGTGCAGCCAGTCTGGCCAGACTTGAAGAAACCATCCAAAAGAATCCCAATCTCTCACAGCGATACATCGACTTCGTGAAAGGCTATTATCTGACTTCACAAGGAGAGTCGATGATGCAGGCTCGCTTTTCGATGCCGAACTTCGAACTGCCACAAGAATATATGGACTACACGGGCCGTGAACTCTGGAGAAAAGTCGCCAAGCCCTATACGCTCTATCGTGATTTCTCCAGTTTTATGCGCGACTACCTTGACCAGATTATCAGTAAGCGTCCCAGAAATTCAGCCGACGAGACGTTGGCGATTATCAGACAATTGGAACAGCAGGGCGTCGTGACACTGACAAGTGAGGAGAACGAGGCTCTGAAGGTTTACCTCCCCATGCTGAAGGAACTGGAGGCCAAACTGTCGGTTCCGCAGAATAGCGAAAAGATAGATGAACTCGTCAGTGCTTTCAATCATGACGAGACTGTTCAGAAAGTATATGCACTGTTTAACCGTGTTGGCGAACCCCTCCGAAATGAAATGGCGGCTATGAGTCTCCGCGAGAACCTCGCCGTCATCGACTCTGTGGGTTGCGATCAAGCTCTGCGCGACATCTATCTCGCCCGCTGTCTTTACCTGCAGATTGACAATACTCACCAACCCCTCGAACCTGCTCTGTTAGCCTATGCTGAAAAGAACATTCAGTTGACTTCTGCCCTCAATACTGTCAAAGCTCTGAACGACAAGTATGTTGCCATTCAGAACATGGATGTCTCACAGTTGGTAAAGCTCCATAAAGGTAACGATGTGGCCAACATGACTGACGGAGAGAAGATGCTGCGCAAAATCTGCGAGCCATACAAGGGAAAGATCATCCTGCTCGATGTATGGGGGACGTGGTGCGGTCCCTGCAAGGAACTGCTTTCGCAATCACAAGAGGAATACGAGCGACTGAAGGACTACGACCTCGTCTATCTCTATCTGGCAAACCGCAGCAGCGACGAGTCGTGGAAGAATGTCATCAAGGAGTACAATATCGTTGGCGAAAATGTAGTACACTACAACCTGCCCAACGATCAGCAGAGTGCCATTGAGCACTTCCTGAATGTACAAACATTCCCCACTTACAAACTCATCGACCGTGAGGGCAATGTCCTTGATATCAATGTAAATGCTCACGACCTTGAAGGACTTGCACGTCTTCTGGAAAAGTTATGATTAATCACCACTCGTTTATGAGAAAAGCAATCATCATCATCATGCTCGCCCTTGTCGCAATGACGGGCTGGGCGCAGAAAAAAGTATGGGACAACGTTGTGACGGGCCATACCAACGTACCCGACTTTAAGGTAACAAAAGTAGCGATTTACAATGACCGCACGGAAGTGTTCTTTCACCTTGATATGCATACGGCAGGCGAGTCCGTGCCCTTGGCCACCAAGCCCACGCTAACGGCTGACGGCAAGACATACGCCGTGAAAGGTGCCACAGTTATCTCGCTGACCGAGCCCTACACAATCCCGACAGGCGGGAAGGTGGATTTCTCGCTCATCTTCGAACCAATCCCCGAGAATACATATATGATAAGCGTGGCTGAGCCCAATTTGTGGAGCATTGCCAACGTGCACGATGCTGACAGCCAGCCCACGGGCATTGCCAACACTTACTGGCGCAATGAGGCAACGGGCGACTGGCTGATAGGATTCACCAAGCAGCATGTTATATATAATAATAAGGTGTGGGACATCGTCGGCCAGACAGAAAAGAAAGATGCCTATACGCTGACGCTCAACGACGGTACTACTATCCGCATCGGCAAAATGAAGAAAGGCCTGCGCCAGATTGCCATCGGCAAAAACAAGGCAATTGTCTGTAGTCCGATAAGAGGCGCCGCCCTGCCTGACTATCCTATGAAGGACCAGCGTACGGGCTTTGTCGATAACGGCTACAACCCGAAGGATAGTGTGACCATCATCGGTTGGCTGAAGGATATGCCGGAGGAAGCAAGGAGGCAAGGCGGTGACTTTAAAGTGAGCGTTATTGACTTCCTCGTTGATGAGGAAGAGACCACATATGCCAAGATGGATTCGCTGGGACGCTTTACCCTGAAGATGCCCCTGCTCAACTCTTCAGAGGTGTTTATCGACAGGAAACGGTTACAACAGCGCACTGTGTTGGAGCCTGGCAAAACCTACTTCCTTCTTTCCGACTTCATGACGGGCCAGACGCTTTGGATGGGTGACGACGTCAGAGTGCAGAACGAACTCGTGGTCTATCCCCACGTCTGGTGGATTAAAGACCGTATCCCAATAGAACAACGTGGAAAGGCAAATGCGATGGAATTCAAGGCAAAAACCGACAGCAGCCGTGCCGCTGCTACAGCCAGCCTCGAAGAGACCATCGCCCAGCATCCCAACCTCTCGCAACGATACATCGACTATGTGGGAGGCTACTATCAGACGGCTCAGGGCGAGTCGCTGATGCAAGGGCGCTACTCGATGCCGAACTATGAACTGCCTAAGGAATACTGGGACTATGTGACCAGGGAATGTTGGCAGAAGGCCATTAAACCTTATACACTCTATCGTGACTTCTTAAATTTCATGGACAACTATCTCGACCAGATTATGCGCTACCGGACGTGGAATGAGTATTGGCCTTATTCTGATTATTTCCATGCATTTGCCTCAAACAATGAGGAACTCGACCTGCTCAACCGATGGAATAACTGGAAGAATGAAGCCAATGCTAAGGTGATGGCCGCACCAGAGAAAGAGAGGGAGAAGGTGGTCGAGAAACTCAACGCTGACAATGCCGACATGATTAAGGAGGTGGACAAGATTCTCTATGGTCCGAAAGGTATGAAAACACATCGCGAAATTAATCTCATCCAACGGATGAAGCAAGATACCTTTGCACTCGACTCCATCGGTGCCGACCAAATTATCAAGGACATCTGGCTCTCGAAGTTGGTTGATGGCATCATTGACGAAACGCATACATCCGTGTCGCCGATGGTCATCGACACGCTGAAGGCTATGGTGAAGAATCACTTTGGCATCGAGCGGATAGAAAAGGCGAACGACTACTACCTTGCCATCGAGAACCGCGAGTTCGACAAACTGGTGCTCAAATCGTCGGATAACCTTGCCGACCTCAGCGAAGGCGAGGCGCTGTTGAAGAAGATTTTGGAACCTTACAAGGGTAAGTTCGTGCTCTTAGACATTTGGGGCACATGGTGCGGTCCCTGCAAGGAAGCCCTGAGCCACTCCACCGAGGAATATGCCCGACTGAAAGACTACGACATCCAATACCTCTATCTTGCCAACGAGAGTCCACAGACCTCGTGGGAGAACGTCATCAAGGAGTATAACGTAAGTGGCCCGAACGTGGCCCACTACAACCTGCCATGGGAGCAGCAGGCAGCCATCGAGCGCCACCTCGGCGTCCATTCATGGCCCACCTACAAACTCTTCAATCGCGACGGAAATCTGCTCGACTTAAGGGCGGATCCTCGTGACCTTGAAGAACTGGCTGACCTATTGGAACAATTGAAATAAGTCGTTTTTTCTTCATCCCAACTTAATAATCTTTCGGCTTCTGCGTATTATAGATGTATGACACGCTCAGAATTCGAACATATCGCCATGCCGCTACGCCAGCGAGTGCTGAAAGTAGGCCTCGACTTCTTTGACAACAGAGAGGATGCCGAAGATGCGGCACAGGATGCGATGGCGCTGCTGTGGCGTTATCTGGAGCATATCGATGCTGGGCGTAACGTGGAGGCTCTGGCCGTAAGAATGGCGAAGAACTGCTGCATCAACATCTATCGCCGACAGCAGCGAAAGGCTGAAATCATCGATATCAATCAGCATGCCCTCCGTCATCAGTCAGACAGTGCCTCGCCACAAGAGCAACTGGAGGCTGACGATACGCGACGCATGCTGACCGCATCACTCGACTTACTGAACCCACGAGAACGACAACTGTTCGAGATGCGCAGAGTTGAAGGTCTTTCAACCGAGGACATAGCCCGGCAGACGGGCATCCCCAAGCCATCCGTCACAGCAATGGTCTCGGCAGCCCGAAAGAAAGTGTTAACCGAACTGAAAAGGAGGATGAAGCAATGACAAACAAAGACATTCAGATACTGATAGACAAATACCTCGAAGGCATGACAGCGCCTGAGGAAGAATTGTCGCTGGCGCGTGAACTCCAACGACAGGATATTCCCGAAGAGTGGAAGGCCATCCGCCTGATGCTGGGTGACCTTGCTCTGGGTGAGGCGGAATATGATGCCATCATAACCCCTCCCCAACCCCTCCCGAGGGAGGAGAGAATCAAAAGCCTCACCCTTCGGGGGAGGTTTGGAGGGGGCTTCCATTGGGTGACGTTGGTGGCAGCAGCCTGTGTGGCAGCCTTACTCATCGTCTTCCTTGGTCCACCGAAAAAGGTTGTTCCCAAAGAGCCTCAGTTAGCGAAGGTGGAGACAGGAGAAAAGAAGGAACCCCTCCCCCAACCCCTCCCGAGGGAGGGGAGTAAAAAACCAGCCCTCAATTCCTCTCGAAGGGAGAAGCCCAACCCCTCCCGAAGGGTCGGGAGAATCAAAAGCCTCCCCCCTCATGGGAGGTTGGAGGGGGCTTCCTACGGTTCTGAAGAACCGACAGAACCTGTCACAGAAAAATCCACACTCCGTCCTGTTGAGGAAGGCGACATCATTCCCTACGAAGACCCAATGGTGCAATTCGCAGAACAGACAAGAGCACTTCGTGAAAGAGGCAACCGTGTGATTCAGCGCGTATCCATGAATTCAAATCCAATAAATAATAACACATTAAACGATATATAAAACATGAAAAGAATCTTCATAGCAACAATATCAGTCATCCTGTCATTAACCATTACCGCACAAGACAGGACACCCATGGACAAGATATGGGAAGTAATTGAAAAGATAACATCTGCGCGCCAAGACAGTAAGATAAAGATCAACCACGGGGACGGCAAACTGAAATATGTCCACAACGGCGTTGTAGGAGAGGATTATCTGTGTACCAAAGACTGCGGCGGGAGCACCTCTCCCTCTTTTGACAACATGACATCAGAAGAAATCGAAGCAGCAAACGAAAGAAACCGCAAAATGGTCTTCGGGAAAATCTTCGGTGCCATCCGCCATAACCTCGACTCGCTGATGGCCGTCTCGGAAGAGAGTTATCACTTCGAGTCACACCATCACGGCACGGATACTATCAACTATTCATTATGCCTAAATAACGGAGGTGACTCTATTGCGAGAACCAGGGCAAACGACGGCACGATGTTTTATCTTGATGCGTTCGAAACGGTGTCTTTCAACTATACGGCAGGTATGAAGCCCTGCGGAAAGCATGCCAGAGGTTTCGGCATACTAAGTTATAACAAGAGGCTCCCCCTGCCCGGCGGCAAGAGTTATTATTTTGAAAAGCAGCCATATCTGGACAGCATCCTGCCCGTGCTCAAGCGAAAAGGCATTAAGTCGTGGAGTTTCAAGTGGGCGCAAACAGACGACTATGACATAGATGCCCATTTCAGTCAGGAATTTGTTTCTGCCACAAGAGCCCATCAGCCTAAAAATGCCGGACAGATGATAGGAACCATGTATTTCATTCCACGAGAGAAAGCCAGCCTTGCAGAAGAAATATTCACCGCCATCGACAGCATCACGCTCCGCTATACCGAGATTCACCCAGAGCAAATGTTCATGTACATCTACAATGTGAAAGAGGAAGTGATGCAATATGCCGAAAGCAGCAATCTCTGTGAAATGTTCCAGGCAACCACCGGCAAAGACTATGTCACGACGCGCGTCCTCTTTGGCGTCAGTCCCCGGGGCTACTACGTGGCAGTGACAGACTCGGAGAACAATACTTGCGTACCAAAGGAATGGTATGTGCTCAAGAGTTTCGTCAACGGCGAGAAGAAATACATCCGGCAGAAATAAGTATCCTGACATGCGTTAATTATTATTAATTATCGAATGTCTCCCTTGTATATATGCGGATATATTTGTTATTTTGCATTTCATAAAACATGAAACGTAAAATATGAAATTAGAGAATCCATTCCCTGAGTATGGCTACTTTGGTTCGGAATACTTCTGCGACAGGGAGCAGGAGACGGAAGAACTAATTAATGCGCTGGTCAATGGCAGCAACGTGACACTAATGGCTCCCCGCCGCATCGGTAAAACAGGACTGATTAGCCATGCCTTCGAACGGATGAAGGCAAGGGACAAAAATGTGCGCTGTTTCTATGTGGACATTTTCTCGACAAAGACCTTCAACCAGATGGTACAGTTCATAGCCAATGCAGTCATCGGGAAACTCGACTCGCCTTCACAGTCGGTCATGAGGAAACTCAACGGCTTCGTGTCTGCCCTACGGCCAACAATGAGTCAGGACCCCATCACAGGCATGCCCACTTTCAGCGTGTCTGTAACTGCCGAAAGGGCCCGCGACACACTCCAGCAGGTGTTCGAATATATGAAAGAGTCGGGGCGGCAATGCTATCTGGCTATTGATGAGTTCCAGCAAGTGAGCCACTATGCCGAGATAGGTGCCGATGCGTTCATACGCTCTATCATTCAGTTTGTTCCCAATGTACACATCATCTTTTCGGGTAGCCAGCAACACCTATTGGCCGATATGTTTATGTCGCCAGGACACCCGTTCTTCAACAGTTCACAGATTATGACGATAGGCACCATTGATGCCAATGTTTACAGAGCGTTTGCCAACAGTTTTTTTGCCCATCAAAAGCGAGAAATGTCTGAGGACACATTCTTTTATTTGTACGATATGGTTGATGGTCAGACGTGGTATGTGCAAAAAATCCTCAACCGTCTTTACCGCACCCCAAAGAATAAACTTGACCAGGAAGATGTATTCAGGGCAATCGACAAGATTCTACATGAACAGGAAATTAACTACCAGTCAAACTACAATCTGATGACCGACAACCAGGCGCAGTTGTTGACCGCCATCGCCTGCGAAGGCAAGGTAAATGCCCCCACATCGCTCGATTTCATCCTCCGCCACCACCTCCCTGCTCCCAGCAGCATCAAAATGGCACTGAAGTCGCTACAGGACAAAGAGTTCCTGTTCTACGATGCCAAACAAGGCTACATGGTTTACGACAGGTTCTTTGGCATGTGGCTTAAGAGACTGGCTGGCCTATAGGAGTCAAACAATGGCAGATGAAGTGACGGCATCAATAAAGATTTACTCAATAAATAATCAAAAAAGTTCAGGGAAATGCGGGATATTTCCCTGAACTTGTCGTATAACAAGTAGAGTGAGACAGGAAAAGAGCGCTTTGACGGAAAAGCAAATCGCGGAAGCCGTCCGTGAGGGACGCGATGAGGGACAGGCCGAAATGGTCGGTCGCTATGCGGAGCGTGTCTTTACCATGATAGCACGGATGGTTCCAGACGTGATGGATGCCGAAGAACTGACACAGGACACGTTTCTGCGCGCTTTCAACCACATCGACAGTTATGACACCAGCAAGGCTTCACTCTCCACATGGCTATGCCGCATCGCCTACCGTCTCACACTCGATTTCATGAAACGCCGACGACCGCCGGTCTTCCTGATGGAAGACACTTCGACATGGGAAACTGACATCAGCGACGAAAGAATAGAGGCGGAACTCTCTACAGGCAAGGAAGAGCGCATACAGCGACTGGAACAACTCATTGGCGACCTGATGCCCGACGAGCAAATGCTGCTCACGCTGCACTACTACGAGAACCGCCCGTTAGACGAATGTGCGTTCATAATGGACTCCACTCCTCATGCGCTGGCAAACCGCCTCTACCGTTTACGCAAGAAACTCTATAAACAACTTCAGACGAAACATGACAAACCATAAAGATACCGACCTCCGCGAAGCACTACGCCGCAAATATGCCGACAAACCAGAGTTGCCTGTCGGCTTCAGCGAGCGTATGATGAAGCGTATGAAGGAGTCTCAGCCCCGTATGGAGAAGGCAGAAGCAACCTCCAGTCGCCACAAATGGCTATACGCCGTTATCGGTGCCATCGCTGCCAGCATAGCATTGCTCATACTTTTGGTGAAGCCTGCGGAGCAAGATACCCAGAAGACCAATTCTTATGCACAGAGCAGTCAGATGACCAAATCTGTAAAAGCGAAGAGCAAGATGCCTCCTTCAGTCTCCTCAAGGGAGGAAGGTGGAAGAATGAAGAATCTACGGGCTAAAGCAGATATAGCCAATCATACACAATATCATAAGGAAGGAAGCATCGTCCATCCATCTACATCAGGAGACTCACCTATCGTTCCGTCCGCAGGCACTCCCCTCCCATCAAGGGGAGGGGCAGGGATAGGGTCTGTAATATCTATAACTCCAACGACATCGGAAGAGGAACTTCATTATGCTGCCCACTCGTCAACTTATCAGGACCCTGCCCGCGTGGATGAATTCATCGAAAAGATGGCGGCCTACCATAACGTGAAAGAGGGCCAGTTGAGGTGCGCCGCGGCAAACGACAGCAACACCGTCTCGAGGGTTTATGTCTTCCCCGACAAGAAAGAAATCGATGTCTTCGGACGACTGCTGCAAGTGGCCTGCTGGTTTAGCGACGAGACGCCCGGCTACCACCTGAACTTCTCTCACCAGCAGTTTTTCTTCGAACTGAAGGACCAGCGCCGACAGTTGCAATACCGCTGGATTGCCGAGCGCATCAATGGCAGGATACTGCTCTACGGCACCCATGCTCCCATCGGCACAGAAACATCTTCAGCCTGCTATCAGGAGTATCGCGAAGCGCTCATGTTTGCAAATAGTATTCACTTAAAAACAAAAGATATATGAAAAAGCGTATCGTAACCCTTTGCCTCATGGCTATCGCCTGCCTATCGATGCAGGCACAAACAAAGAATGATGTGACTGTCTTGGCAGAATCGGAACTCGGTGGCTATTGGGTGCCAAAACCATCGGTTGCCATCGACAAAAAGTCGAAGAAATCGATTACCATTTGGCCTCGGACCGAAAAGGACGACTGGTTTGAGCCTTCTGGCCTGGTGGTAGAGAATGTTCCTGTCGTCAAAGACCCGAGCGACCTGAACGACGTGTTGTTCGCTAATTTCGTCAGGGATGATTCAACAAAAGTCCCCATCATGGCCATGCCTTGGAAACTGACTGAAGAGAATGGCGAGACGGTGCTGCATTGCTATCTCCCCATGCCTGCCGACATCGTGGACAACTTCTGGCTGACCGATGAAGAGGGATGTATATTGGATAATGAGACCGGCATCAGTTACAGAGCCCGCCGCACCGAGCCCGATTGCTACTACAAACGCTTCACCATCAAGGGCAAGAAAGGAACCGTGCTCGATTTCAAGATATTCTTCCCCCCGCTACCCGAGACCACAAAGGACATTTCCATCTATGGCGTACCCAATTGGCAGTTGAGAGGCTTTAACGTGAAACTGAACCGCAAGCCGTCAGGTCTCGTGTATCAAGGCGTGGCCAACTACTACGACCAGGTTCCTGAGTTCCATCACCCGACCCTCGTCACTGAGGCCAAGAACTACGACAAGGACAACTTCTTCACATGGTCGGAATACAAGGACGCCCACCTCATCAAGCCCATTCCCGAGGGTACGATGGCCATGTGGCTGACTCCCGAAGCCACCTACGTTGCCATTTCCACCCACATGAACTGGCGCAGGGAATATTTCGGCCGTGGCGGCAACACCATCCTCATCGACAAGTCGGGCCATCAGTATAAGTGCAAGGACGTGATGGACTATCCCAACGACAAGTTGTTTTGGGTGCAGGGCTACTCTGCCGACTATTTTGCCATCGTGCTCGTCTTTGAGCCTCTGCCGCTCAACCTCGAAACCATCACCTATATCGTTCCTGAGGGCGAGCCCTTCAAGGCCAATTTCGCCGACTGGAGCGGAGAGGTGAAGGCCGACCTCAGCATCAAGGAACTCCGCGACAACCAGAAGTTGTTCAAGTATTTCCCGAGACAAATGGTGGAATAATTTGAGTTAAGAAGTAAGAATTTAGAATTAAGATGTATCGCTGCGCGATTAAGAGTGAAGAATTATGATTTTATCTAATAAGCAAACAATTACCACCGCTCTGCTCGCCCTCGTCTGTATGATAGGGCAGGCACAGAAAAAGACTGCAACTGTCACTGGTTATTCACCCGCACTCAAAGACGGAACATTAGTGTTTGCCGGTACTGGTAGTACAGTACCTGTTGTAGATACCGTGCAGGCGGGACGTTTCGCCTACACCCTGCCCGTTGAGAAATTCACAGAGAGCACCCTCTCTTTCTTTGGCGAAGGCTGCCCCAGTTCTTACACTCTAATCTTCCTGCGTCCCGATGTGACTGTGAAAGTGACGGGCAACGACTGTCTTAACCCCTTATGGAAAGTGGAAAGCCCGATACCTGAACAGCAGACCCAGAACCGTCTGACGGAGTATTGCCGCGACGTGCTGACAGAAAGGATGCAGATGGACTTGGCTCATGCACCTCATGAGAAACGAGACTCCATTACGATGATATGGATGAAGCAACAAATGGATATCCTGCCATCACTGCCTGTGGATGCAGCCACAATCCGTACGTTATTGGGCATATCCGAAACGGCAATGATAAGGAAAGACTTTCCGTACATGGAACAGTTAAAAGAAGTGGAAAAAGATATTGCCGCCCGTGCGCCAAAAGAATTTGAAGAGAAATTAGCAGAGATTCATTCCTATGTCTATGCGAAGAATGAGCAGCAGATAGCCGAGGAATTGGCCGGCAATGAGAGCGTGTTTTTCAAGAAATACGACGACGTGGCCCCAGAGGACATCCTCCAGACCATCCTCGACAACTATAAGGGCAAGGCCGTGCTCATCGACATGTGGGCCACTTGGTGCGGGCCATGTCGTGCAGGTCATAAAACGATGGTGCCTCTTAAAGAAGAGTTGAAGGGACGAAACATCAAATTTGTCTACATCACTTCGCCCTCGTCGCCTCCTACCACTTGGCAGAGAATGATTAAGCATATCGACGGTGACCACTACTACCTGACGGAAGAACAAAACCACTATATCCTCAATCACTTTGAGTCAGAAGGCATCCCCACTTACGCCATCTACGACACCAAAGGCCAACAGACCTACAAGAGTATTAGTTTCCCTGGCAATGATGTTATCCGCAAAGAATTAGAAAAAGCAAGCAAGTAAAATGAATACATTCAAGGATACCGACCTGCGCGAAGCTCTGCGGCGCAAATACGCAAATACGCTGACATTGCTCGCAAACCTCAAAGAGAGCATCCTGGAAAGACTTGCGAGCTATTTCTGATGAATCGTCGTATAAATAATAAAAGGTATAATAAAAACAAATCGATTATGAATAAGAAAAGTATTATGACGATGATGCTCGCCCTCATCTGCATGATAGGGCAGGCACAGACAACGAAGACCGTAACCATCACAGGCAGTTCACCCGCATTGAAAGACGGTACGCTGGTGATTGCAGGAACCGGTGTGTCGTTATCTGTTGTAGATACCGTCCAAAGCGGGCGTTTTGCCTTCACACTGCCCACTGAGGAACTCACGACGGGCTATCTCTTTTTAGACGGAGAAGGTTGTCCCAATTTCTCTTTCTCCCTCATGATGAAGCCTGATGTGACAATAAAACTGACGGGTACAGACTGCCTCTATCCATTTTGGAAAGTTGAAAGCCCGATTCCTGAACAACAAACAATGAACCGCGTCACGGAGCATTGTCGTGACGCTATAAAGGAGTTTATCCAAATCCAACAGAAGAAAGATTGGAATAAGTTAGATTCTATCAACGTGGTGTTAATGAAACAGCAGATGGACATACTGCCCTCGTTGCCTGTGGATGCAGCATCTTTACATTACCTGTGGCGCATATCCAGGCCGCTGAAGAACATGAAAGACTTTCCATATATGGAACAGTTGAAGAGTCTGGAGAAGTCTTTCGCTGCACGGGCACCGAAAGGGTTTGAAGCCCAATTGGCTGAGATTCACACCTATATTTATCCTCCGCACGTCTTGCAGGTGGGCGAAGAGGCCACTGATGCCGAACTCTTCGACATGCAGGGCAACAAGCATCACCTCCTTGAAGGCCTGTCGGATGGCCGATACCTGCTGCTCGATCTCTGGAGCATCGGCTGTGGCCCGTGCCGGATGGCTGAACCAGAGATGCGCGAGGTCTATGAGCGAATGAAGACTCAACTGGAAATCGTCGGCATCAATGGGGATAACCTTTCAACATGGAAGAACAACGACTTCAGCAAGCGCATCGTTTGGAAGAACTGGAACGACGGCAAGAATGGAAGCAGCATCAGCAGCAGTTATTGCGACGAAGACGCTATACCTTATTATATATTGGTTTCGCCCGACAAGCGCATCGTGATGAAGAGATCGGGCTATTATGCCGGGATGTTCTTAGGTTTGGCAGATGCCATCAACGGACTCATCGTCGAGCAAGACAACAGCGCCAATTTCAATTTGTCCATTCGGAAAGTTGAAGCCCGGGCTAGCGGCACCACCGTCAGTTTCCGCTATTATAGCCATAAGGAGTGGTGGTTCCGCATCGTCAAGGATTCCTATCTTGAGGCCAACGGCAAGAAGTATAAACTGACGGCAGCCGACGGAATCACGCTCGACGAAAACAACTATCCCAACGTGAAAGCAACGGATTCCACCGAAGACTTCATAAGCAACTTGAGTTACAAAGACTTCACGCTCACCTTCGAGCCGTTCGAAACCACGCCAGCGACTTTCGACTTCAAGGAAGGCGACGGCCAGGGAGCCTTCGTCATCCGCAATGTCGCTTTGAAATAGCAACAACGACTAAGACTTGTGGAGGAACAATCATACAGACATCTCTTTTTTAGGTACAATTATGGTTACTACATGGGCCGCAGCGATGTGGCTCATGTTTTTTTCATTATATTCTTATCTTTTGCGAAAAAAACAGCAAAAGATAATGGCTTTGAAAAATAATCCGTACTTTTACAGGCAAAAGTGGAAAGTTAGAAAAAAAATCCATCCTAAGATTATAGATTTACCGGAAAAGTGGTAATATACAAGTAGAAGGACATTAAGCGAATGGAAACAACGACAGGCAATACATCCAAAGCCAGAGAAGACGAGGCGCTGCTCATCAGCCGCATCCTCGACGGACAGACTGCGCTGTTCCGCCAGTTGGCCAACCGATATGCCGGACAGGTGTTGCGGATGGTGGCCCGCCTGATTCCTTCGCCCGAAGAAGCCGAGGAGGCAACGCAGGACACGCTGATGGAAGCCTTCCAAAGCCTGGGCCGCTACGATGCCCTGCAAGCCAGTTTCCAGACATGGCTCATGCGCATAGCCTACCACACGGCCCTGAAGCACTATCGACAGAAACACAGGTCGCTTCCTATGGTGGAAGTGGAACGACAAAGGCTCGACACCTTTCCTGATGAAGAGACCGACGCCCTGCTTGACGACACCGACCGCGTGGAGTTCTTGGAAAGAGCCATCGAAACGCTGAAGCCCGACGACCAGATGCTGCTCAACCTCTACTACTTTGACAACCGCCCGATGCGCGAAATAGCCATCATCACGGAGCACGAAGAAAGTTATCTCCACTCGCGGTTGCAATGGATACGCAAAAGACTGGCCATCACCATCAGAAGTCTTGAAAGTGAAGA
>DGTS01000014.1 GCA_002394385.1 Prevotella sp. UBA4330 | reverse complement strand
TTAAGAATCCGGTCATTGAATACTCCGCTTCGTGGATGGAGATTACCGAGATTGAACTGACGAAAGAGGCCACTATCGTAAGAGGTGTTCTCAGGCAGGGCTCGTCAATCCTCAACATCACCGTGCTTGCAGACCGCAACACAGGCAAGGAGTTTAAGTTCTTGCGTGTGGAAGGCGTAAAGGCTCAAGAGCGGGCTACTGCCGACGGCACACCATGCACCATATACTTCGAACCGCTGGATGCAAGCGTGAAGGAGTTTAATTATATAGAGGTAGGCAATAATCCATTGGGAAACTACTATGGCATCAGGTTGCAGCCAAAGGCAAAGGCCTCTAAAAAGTCAAAGGTGTTCGACCCAGAATCACTTGATTTCGACTACTATATGAGTCGTCCTTTCACCCCCGACACCGCATGGCACTTCAGCAACAAACCTTACAAGAATGGGGTTCCATCAGGAAAGGCACTGGTTAAGATTTACGTGACAAAGACACCAAGGGAACTTGCAAGTATGCTTCCCGATGTTTCGGCAAGGGTGTCTGATCAGATTACGCGCCACGAGGAGAATGCAGTTGCTTCGATGGATGAAAACAACTGCTACACGCTCGAACTCGATATTCCTCATCAGCAGTTTGTTTATACAAATCCTTTCGGTGATATCTACGTCGCTCCTGGTGACACGCTCGAGATGTTCACCACCATGGAAGGGGCTCCTGATGGCAGAGGGCCTCGTTTCAAGACCTTCCGCAGCAACAGCGAATCAGCCATGATAAACACCCTTCTGCCTAAATACTTGGAGAAATATGGCAGGAAGGAATACAACTACAAAGAAGCTGAAGCCATGATAGCGAAGGGTAAGGATGTCACCCAGCCCATGCTTGAGCGTTGGGCTCGTCAGGCCAACGAGATAATTGCCGACGAGGCCTTCCGTCAGGCTCTCATCAACTCTCCGTTGAGCACCATGGGTAAGGATCTCGTTATGATATCGGCCGTGGCCAACAAATGCATTGAGATAGAAGATGTGGCGGATAGTTATGACTACAAGAAGACCATCAACACACAACTTGAAGATGGCAGTTGGAAGAGTGAGCCGAATTCCAATTACGTTCCGCTTGACCTGAAGGCTGTCTATGGTACACTTTTGAAGAATAAGGAACTCATCTACAACAACCCTCTTGCCGTGAGCGAAAGCAGCCAGTGGGTATTCGTGAATCGTACGCTCTTCAGTCCGTTGCTTTGGCAATGGGAGACCATAACCAACGAGCAAGGTATTATTGTAGGTCAGCGACGCCGCGATGATTATGGTATGGCGGGTACCTTCATGAACGACCTCCGTCTCTCACAGGATATTGTTAACCATATGGATAATAACCTAAAGGAAGACAAGTTAGGTCGGCTTGATGAACATGGACACCGTGATGGAATACTTGATTACATGGCAAACACAGTCGGTGAGACCTTGGCTGGCATACAGAACGTGCAGGTGGCACAAACTATCGTCAACGAGTACCGTAACTTCGTGAAGGCTACCGAAGCAGGTGCAGACGAAAAAGGCAACGACTGGACAGAAGAGCAGAATGCGCTGTGGAACAAGATTGTATCACCCTACAAGGGCAACACCCTCTTCCTCGATTTCTGGGCAATGAGTTGCGGCCCATGCCGTGCAGGTATGATGGAACAGAAAAAACTCGTGGAGGAGATGAAGGACGAGGCCGTCAAGTTCCTCTACATCACCACCGAAGACCAGAAAACATCTGGTGAGAAATGGATGGGCGACAACAACATCAAGGGCGAGCACATCTATATCACCGACAACGAATGGAAGCAGTTCGAGACCATGCTGAACTTCACTGCCATTCCTCGTGGTGCCTTGGTCAGTAAGGATGGCAAACTCATCGAGCACGACTTCCACGTCGACCAGTTCAAAAGCGACGAACTAAAGAAACTCGCAGAAAGATTCTGACAAATATGAATAAGAACATCATCCTCACCCTCCTCGCCCTGCTGACGCTTACGGCGCAGACTGCCGCTGGGCAGGGGCAGATACCAACAGGATTGCCTGAACACGTAAAAAATCACCAGATGAATATGGAGGCACCGCTGCCGGAACCATCGTTTGAAATGGATACCACAACGGTACGGGTGCATATCCTTAACTGGGAGGCTAACAAGACTTCCACAAAGATTGTGTGCTTGGCTGTAAGCAGTTTCTTCCCATATATCGCTGATAACCATACTGGCTTCACTGACGAGAACGGACTGGCTATCGTCCGTTTCCCGCAACGTGGCACCAGCATGGTATCACTCAGCATAGGCGATGGATTCTCCAAACATTTCTACTTATGGCCAGGTGAATTGGCAGACGTATATGTAGATATAGAACGTATGACACAGACCAGCCGTAGCCACAGAGAGTGGCAGATGCAGCCCAAGGATTATGGCTTCGGTCAGAAGGACACACTGACGGCAGAGCAATTGGAGCGGCATGTCATTACTGAAGAGTATGGTTTCGACAAGCAACCGTGCCTCTGGTTCGAAGGAAGATATGCCGACCTCAATACAGCCCTTCACCGTTATCTGCCTTTTATTGACGGTTATGGATGGGACGAAGCCTACGAGCGGCAGCTGATTGTGAACCAACCGCTGGCCCCTGTCTATGCTGAAGGAATGCTGACTTGGCACGACTATCTGAAACAGCGCATCATGGAAGACGGGCGACTGCCGCTCTGCGCCAAACAACTCTGCGCACTGGCCTACGACGTAAGGGCCGAGAACTGGCTGTGGGATAATACCCAGGTGCAAGACTTCCTGACTGCACGACGTGATGGAGCATCGCCCGGAAACTATGTGGAAAACCGCCCCCTCAGCCAAGAGCAGATAGCCCGATTCCGTTCGCTCGGCACCAACACCAACTATCGTGCCTACTTCCGCAGCCTCGACCTGACGCACATCACCACTCCGAAATTCTGGGATGCCATATCGGGCGACAATCCTTGCGACTACGTCCACGATATGCGCATCGTGCAAGGCTATCCTCGCCACATCGAACTATATGGAAGTCTGCCAGAGGGTGCCATGAACGGTGTGCAAATGCCTTATTTCCACAAACTTTGTCAACAGTTGGAGGCCGCACAGGAGGGAATAGAGCACGATGTGTATAGTGACGTGCTCGAAGATCTTCAGCGTCGTTATCGCGGCAAGGTGGTGCTCATCGACTTCTGGGCAACATGGTGTCATGGCTGCATTGTGGCGATGAATGCGATGGAGCCGGAAAAAGACACGAAGCTGAAACATCCCGACCTCGCTTTTGTCTATCTCACCGACCATACTTCGCCCGCCGACCGCTGGCAGGACTATCGCAAGCGCATCCGTGGTGAACACCTTCGCGTCAACGAGCAGCAGATGGATGCCTTGCAGAAGCGTTTCCACATTCAGGTCTGGCCCACCTATATCCTGATGGACCGACAGGGCCGTTGCCGCGAACTACCACATAATCACGTGGAGGAAGAACTATTGAAGGAATTAGAGAAAAAGTAATAATATGAATAAGAAAACCATCATCACCATCCTGCTCGCCCTCGTTGCAATGGCTGGGCAGGGGCAGACAATCAAAAGAGTAGAAGTCTCACTCGAGGACTTTATGGAACACATGGCTATGTACGGCTACGAGGTTTTCACCTACGACATTTCGTCTCTGCGCGACTCCGTGTCGGGCTTCACCATCGTCATCCGCGAGTATAACCAGCAGGGGATGATTGACGAGAAGAAACTGTACGGCTTCAGGACAAAGACCATGATTTCGGACTTTAACGAGCAAGACCAGAAGAGTATCTATGAGGAAAAAGATGGTGACGACATGGAACGGGGCATATACCGTCTTTCAAAGTCCCTCTCCATTGGCTTCTCTCCCATTCAGTCGGACTCCATCGAGACCATCACCCTGCGTTCTTCTCGCAATGATGCCTCGCCTTGGGAACTGATGTTGAAACCTATACCTGGAGCACCCCAAACCATTTACCGTTATCAGAGAGTGCCATACCAACCCACTTCTTTCTCCCTTGCCACCTTCATTCCCCTTGTCTTCTATGGTTCTTTCTGGTGGGACGAACAAGCAAAAGGATGGCGTTTCTGTGGAGACACTGAACTGACAGAGGAGAAAGCCAAGACCAGCGAATACTTCAAATACTGCCCACATTATTATATCATTGGCGCTGTATTCCATAAATAATGGTAACCAATTGAAAGAAAAATGTGATTAAGAGAGTGCCATGCAAACTCGTTTGCAGATGGCCGAACGTGAACATTTTATCTAATACGGAATGATTTTCTTGCCGATATCGGCAAAAAGTGGTATATTTGCAACGGAAAATGAAATAAAAACTTGCCGATAAAAGAGATGGAGTATATATCAGTGATGCAGTTCGCCGAGAAATTCGGTATATCAGAACGTACCGCCCGCAACTACTGTGCGAGCGGAAAGATTGAAGGGGCATTCCTCACAGGCAAGACGTGGAACATTCCTGCCGATGCCGTTCTGCCACAACGTAAGACCATGCGTGGAAAAGCGTCGCCCCTGCTGGCTATGCTGCGGGAGCAAAAAGCCTCACGGCTGAAAGGAGGCATCTATCATCGTACGCAGATTGACCTGACCTATAACTCAAATCATATCGAAGGGAGCCGACTGACTCACGACCAGACGCGCTTTATCTTTGAAACGAACACCATTGGCATTAGCGACGGGATTGTTAATGTGGATGATATCGTTGAAACGGTGAATCACTTCCGATGCCTTGACTGTATCATCGACCATGCGGAGGAACCTTTATCGGAAAGTCTTATTAAACAACTCCACCTGTTGTTAAAAACAGGTACGTCGGACAGCCAGAAAGAGTGGTTTGCCGTTGGCGACTACAAACGCCTGCCCAACGAAGTTGGCGGCATAGAAACCTGCCCCCCCCAGGAAGTACATCGCGAGATGAAGAATCTCATCAGCAATTATAACCATTGCAAAAAAAAGGTACTGGAACACATTCTCGATTTCCATGTACGCTTCGAGCAGATTCATCCCTTTCAGGACGGCAACGGACGTGTGGGTCGTCTGATTATGTTTAAGGAATGCCTGGCCAACGGCATTGTTCCTTTTATCATTACCGATGAACTCAAACTATTCTATTACCGCGGACTCCATGAATGGGGACATATTAACGGTTTCCTAACCGACACCTGCCTCACTGCACAGGATCAGTACAAATCATTGCTCGATTATTTTAAGATTTCATTCAAATAATTAACGCAACTATGTTGAAAAAGAAGTCAACCATCATCACCATCCTGCTCGCCCTCGTCGCCATGACGGGGCAGGGGCAACTGATGGAGCAGCGAGAACAGAGTGGTGTTTACTCCAACTATGCCGAGTCGCAACAGAAGAAGACCAAAGGTCAAGTAAAATGCCACGTCGAAGGAACATTAGAGACCGACGCGTGGGGCGACGAAATCATAATCTGTGAGGCAGGGACTGACCTTCGCGTGTTGGACGAACCGCGCTTTCACGTGAAAGCCAAGGACGGACACTTCACCTACGACATCGAGACCGACTTCCCACGGCTCTATGTGGTATTCTTTCTGAAGCAACAAGAGACGGGCAACTGGTTCCAAGGCAAGTTCTTAGCCGAGAACTGCAACGTGAACGTCACGATGTATGAAGACAAGCCGGTGCGTATCGTCAGCAACGGCGAGGAAGGGCGCAAGCATGCGGTGAAGGACAGCATTGAGGACGTGCGCTTCTGGAACCCCGTTGATGAAATCGACAGTCAGATGGAAGACCCTGACCGCATGGCGGAGTTCTACAAGGCGGACTTCATTTCCACCATTGCCAAGGCACGGGCCATGAATGTGGACAGCCTGCCAAAGGCATATGTTGACTCTGTCCGTCAGGTCGTAGACCACTATATGCGGAATAAACGTGAGCGATATACGACACAAGGTTTGCAGTTGAAACAGCGACGTGACAGCATCACCGCCGGCTTGGTACCCTTCCGCTTCGCCTACGACGCAGAGCACCCCATGCTTTGGACACTTTACGACGTGTGCGATGCCATCCAGGTGCTCAAACGTGCTGACAACTATGCGAACTTCGACAAGTCGCAGTTTGAGCCATACTTGACGCTCTATCACGACAAACTCATCAATTACTACCCCGGCCACCCCATTCACGAGCAGATTGCCACCGCCGAAGCGGCCTACCGCCTACAGCCGGGCAAACCCTACACCGACTACACGGTGCGCAACACCGACGGCCAACTCGTGCCTATCTCCACGCTCACGAAAGGCAAAGTTGCCCTTATCGACCTCTGGGCCTCATGGTGCGGTCCCTGTCGTCGGCACAGCAAGGCCATGATTCCCGTCTATGAGAAGTACAAGGACAAAGGATTTACAGTCGTAGCCATAGCCCGCGAACGCAAGCGAGAAGACATGGAAAATGCAGCGCGGAAGGACGGCTACCCGTGGACGAGCCTGTTGGAACTGAACGACGAGAACGGTGTGTGGCGCAAGAACGGAGCAGGCAATGCCGGCGGCGCCATGTACCTCATCGACCGCGACGGCACCATACTCTCTACCTCCACCAATGCCGAAGAACTGGAGCCCCTCATCAGGAAGGCACTGAACATCGAATAGGACATGAAAACGCTTTACGAGATGTCGAAACTATAACGAGACAAACCAATAATAAGGTAATTATATACTATTTGACCTTATAACGCTGACCCCACCCCTGCCCCTCCCCTACAGGGGCGGGGAGTCAATAGCAAGGGGGCAAACAGTGTATAATTACCAATAACAAAGTACCACAAGACCATAAAGTTAATATTTGGATATTAAACATCAACATGATCATGACACCCGGGAAATAACACTATGTGACTTCGCACGGCGAAGTACAGGCACGGGGCGCAGTGATGCGCCCCGTGTCACAATTAAAAGACATTTCTTTTAAACCAGATTTTGAACACGGGGTCTTCTAAGAAGACTCCGTCTTTGGTAATCTCGATAAGTTCTCGGTCCTGAAGTGCTGTTTTGATGCGTGAGATATTCGATTTTGTACCCAAACTGTATTCCTCCAAAACGGCTTTGCTGCCAAAATCAGAATGTATGCCAGCGCAAATAGCACGTATGAAATTCATCTGATATGAGGTCAGACCACGAATATGTTGCTCGAACAAACCAGAACATTGTGGCAATAAAGCCTGCAAACCATTGACAAAATCTTGATCTGTTGTTTCCTTTTTCGTCTCAGCCAGCACATTCCAGGCTAACTGCTGAACATATGAAGAATAGTTCTCTACCGTCTCACAGATTCTCCTGGCCAGTTCTTCTGAAATGAGTTTCCCCTGACTTTCAAAACGGCTACAGATATACGACACCCAGTCGGCAGTGGGAATTTTATCGAGATACATCATTTCACCAAACTGATAGAAAGGCATCTTGTGGTTTTGAAAGAGTCTTGTCATAAGGTGTTTTTTGCTGCCAAACAGACAATAGGAAACATTACGCTGATGTTGCCATATCCCGCGAAGTCGCTTCTGGACTGTTAGCGAATCATCAAATTCGCCTATCTGCTGAAATTCGTCAATACATATAATAAGGTGCACCCCTTGCTCTTTCGCTATAAGTTCTGGCAGTTGCAGTATTTCTTCCGGTTGATAGTTCTGGGGAGTGATACCTAACGAAAACGACATCTCAGACATTGGCTCTGGAGAAAAGGCAATTTTAGGAGTGAGCCTAACAAGGAATCGCTTAATGTTATCTATGATTTGTTCCGTCTTTGTGGCTGTTTCTCTCATCAGGACAGAGGCGAAGCGGTTATAGAAGTCATATTCGTTCCGGCAATCAAAGATATCCATATATACCACCTTGATAGCAGGGTCCGTTATCTCTGACTTAACTTTCTTTACAATCGAACTTTTACCCATACGACGGGGAGAAATGAGAATAACATTGATGCCATTCTCGAAGTCCAACTTCAAACGTTTAGTTTCTTTCACTCTGTCTGTAAAGTTTTCGCCTTCAACAGACATTCCGTAAACAAATGCTCTATTCATAATTGCCATATACAGTGGTTTTCGGATGCAAATATATATAAAAAACATTGGTACACAAAATTGTGGTCCACAAACTTGTATACCGTATTCTTTTTTTTTAAACATTTGTTTTGCCAATACAAGAAAAACTCATGTAGTCATGCAATGTTTTTAAATTTCTTGTGTATATATGAATAGAAGTGCATCAACAGAAAGAGCGGCGAAAGCGGAGCAGAGTTTACCTCTGCTATGCCAAGCCGCGAATAAAGAAGACCGAAAGTCAAAATGGAACAAGAGACAGAACTGTTCATAGAACAACTGCGAAAGCGGAATCGCGCTGCTTGCCAACGGCTAGTCTGCGACTACGGTGCTGCCGTGTTCCAGATGGTGAGACGCATCGTAGAACGGCAGGAGGATGCCGAAGAGGTCTATCAGGATGTGTTCGTCAAGGCATTGCGAGGCATCGGTGGCTACGACAGCCGGAAGGCGTCGCTCACAACATGGCTTAGTCGCATCGCCTACCATGAATCTATAAACTTCATTAGAACTCGCAGGCCTGACATTGTTTATATGGACAGTCAAGAACTGGTACTCAACGGTATAGATGACAGAACCGAAGAGGAACAAGACAACAACTTGTCGATACAATTACTGGAGCAAGCCATCACCATGCTTCCTCCAAATGACCAGGCTATCATCACGATGTTCTACTACGACAACATGAGCCTTGCCGACATTGCATACGTCACAGGCTCTAATCCCTCTACCGTCGGCTCACAACTGTGCCGAATACGCAAGAAACTCTACAAAATGATTGAAAAAATGCGACCATGAACGAGAATGATATCTACACTATACTCCAAAGGGACGGCAACCTACGCGAAGCTATCCGACGTCACGAGCAGAAGCAGTCAACGATGCCTGCTGACCTGAACGACCGGCTGATGAAGCGCTTAGAGGCGACCCCCAACCCCATTCCCGGGCTCTGCCCGCCTACCCGTAGCCTTTCCCCAAGGGAGGGGAGAACAAAAAGCCTTCGCTGGCTTGCAGCTGCCGCTTGCCTGCTCATCATCATTGGCATAGGTGTAGCATTAATGCCATCAAAAGAAAACCCCAGTTCTGGCGAATTTGCAATTCGACAGGGTGGAGTCGGGGATTTGAAATCCCCGGAAGCAATAAAGAATCATCGGATTGCAAATCCTAATACTCAAGACAGCCGAATTACAAATTCGACTGAGCCAAAAGCTATGGCCGTTGCCGAGAGCAAGACTGTAATTAAAACAGCCGCATGTGAAGAAAAGTCACTTACCCCACCCCTACATGGAAAGGGAGAGACTGTGCGTAACAAATGGGGAACGACCATACACAACACGAAGGCAACGGCTCCAAAGCAAGAGCCACTCATAACACATGAGGCACCTGCCGCCCAAGCACCACAAAGTGATAATTATATAGCAGTAACAGAAACACCCCACCAGCAACCAGAGCAGAAACCCACCGTACTTACCGAGCGCGACATACCCATCACACGTCCCGAGAATTACCGCTACACGTCAGAGGATCTCGCCCTTATGAAAGAACAGGCCCAAAAGGCATACGTAAAAAGAGTACAACTGGAGTTGGAAATATCGAAATGCAACTTGGAACAAATGAAACAACAATAAAATACCTAACAATATGAAACGTCTTATCATCATGTTGCTCATCTTGGGCAACGCAGCCGCACCAGCATTGGCACAGTCGAAGTCGAAAGAGCAGAAGAAGTACGACCTTACCATCATGACGAACAAGGAGCAACAGTATCCGCTCCGCGTGTTCCGTCTGCTCAAGTCCATCCGAGACAAGTTTGGCATGAAGAAGGGCCAGACCTATTCCGTTCTGAAGAATCCTGACACCGGCCTCATCGAGTCGGCAGAACGCATCACACGCTTCAGTTGCCTCGTCGATGAACTGAAGACCATCGACGAGGACTTCATGGCCGACGAGCCGTTCAGTTACCAGATTCTGCACCTGCTGCCTGGTAACAGTCAGCAGTTCGATATCAAGGTCGTTACCGCCGACGGGCAGCGCAGCAAGACGTTGCCTATCCGGACGAAGCAGACGCAGGAGATGTGGTTTCTGGCTACGAAGAACATAGAGAACCCCCAGTTGCGCGACGTTTACGCCATCGTGTGGGAGACGGACGATCTCGGTATTGAAGCCAAAGGCACCATCTATGGCATTTCATCGCTGCGCCCAGACCTCTATACCAAGAACGTGGAGAGCAGTAAGCGGATGTTCAAGATTGAGGGACGGGTGGACGAGAACATCAAGGACTCGCTCTACAATATCTACATTGCCAACACGCACGATGCCCTTAATGCCCTTGGCGACAATGAATACGTGGCTTGTGTGCCCGTTGTGAACAAGCGATTTGAATGGCAAACCGAACTCGACCATCCCTGTGTGGGGCGTCTGCGTTGCATCTTCCCCGACGGTTCGCTATGCTCCGCATGGATTGACCTCGATTTTGTACCTGGTGAAACCTATCACATCACCGTTCACAACGGCTACTACGATGATGACGTGGCATACGAGCAACGCGTGGGCCGACTCTCTGGAAAGAGTCTGATTGCACCTCGGCAAGAAAGCGTCACGATAACAGGCGACTTCAAATTCGAGGATTCGGAAGACGACAAGGAGGCAGCAAAGACGAATGTCAACGCCAGAGTCAATGCCATCCAAGCCGAATTGAAAATGATTGACGAAGCCTTCGCTGCAATAAAATACATGCACAACCCGTCGCACTCCCAACTGGAGCCGCACTTCAAGCAGATTCTCACTTTGAGCAAGTCAATTGATACTCGCTTCCAAGGATTAGCGAATTCGACGAAAGACAACTGCTTGTCGCCAAATGAGCAGAGGGAGATGTATAAGTTCATCATAGATATGTACCGCTACCAAAACAGGAAACTCAACGAAGTGAGTGCCATTCGGCTTACCAAGAGCGCACAGAAGTTGCAGAAATACATCAACGGCCAGATAGAGAAGTATCTGGGCGAGATGTCGAAACTATAACGAGACAAACCAATAATAAGGTAATTATATACTATTTGACCTTATAACGCTGACCCCACCCCTGCCCCTCCCCTACTGGGGCGGGGAGTCAATAGCAAAGGGGCAAACAGTGTATAATTACCATAATAAAGTACCACAAGACCATAAAGTTAATATTTGGATATTAAACATCAACATGATCATGACACCCGGGAATTAACACTATGTGACTTCGCACGGCGAAGTACAGGCACGGGGCGCAGTGATGCGCCCCGTGCCTCTTTTTTTAAAAACATAAAACGTATATCGGCACACATCGTGTCGTCATCTGCATCTTATGGGAAACCAATAGATATCAAACCGCGGAACAATGTTATTAACTTCGTTGAACAAAGTTATTAAGATTGTCGAACAAAGTTAATAAGATTGTTGAACAAAGTTATTAACTTTGTTACCCCATTTGTATCTAATTGAAAACCAAGACGTTACAAACGGGCAAATCGGGAGCCTCGATTAGCGGCCTGAGTGTGCTGTAGTCGCTCCCCGTTCGTTGACAGGGAGCGACTGAGAATCATAGTCCGCGGGCTCTGAGCAGACTGGAGGCATCGGGCTGCGCCATGCCGGTGAAGTCGGTGAACATCTGCATGAGGTCGCCGGTGTTGCCCCTACTGAGCACCTTCTGGCAGAAATCGCTGCCTGTGGCGGGGTCAAGGGCACCGCGCTTGGCAAAGACATCGGCAATGTTCACGGCAAGCACCTCGGTCCACAGATAACTATAGTAGCCGGCAGCATAGCCACCGCCCCACACATGGTTGAAATAACTGGTGCGATAGCGTGGAGGAATCTGGTTGTCGAGCAGACCTATCTGCTGCAGAGCCTCGGTCTCGAAGGCAGCAGCCTTGTCGGCCGTTGGAACCTTGTCGGAGGGCTGCATGTGCCAAGCCATGTCCAGACAGGTGGCAGCAAGGTTCTCGCCCAAAGAGTATGCCGTCTGGAAAGTGATGCTCTTCAGCATGCGCTCCTTCAATTCGGCGGGCATCGGCTTGCCCGTTTCGCAATGGAGGGCGTAGTGGTCGAAGATTTCGGGAATGGAGGCAAACGACTCATTGAACTGCGAAGGCATCTCAACGAAGTCGCGAGCCACCGATGTTCCGCTCAGACGATTGTAGTTGCAGTCGGAGAGAATGCCGTGGAGGGCATGACCGAACTCATGGAACAGCGTGGTCACCTCGTCCCACGTCATTAGCGACGGCTTGCCTTCGGGTGCCTTGGCGTTGTTACATACGTTGAAGATGATGGGCAGTTGGTTGTAGCGGCGGCTCTGCTTGGCAAACCCGTCCATCCATGCACCGCCGCGCTTGGTGGGCCGACGGTAGTAGTCGCAATAGAAGAGTGCCTTCGGCTTGCCAGACTTGTCGAAGACCTCAAAGACTTTCATGTCGGGATGATAGGTGGGGATGTCGGTGCGCTGCTTGAAGGTGAGTCCATAGACGCGGTTGGCGGCATAGAACACACCGTTAATCAGGACGCTGTCAACAGTGAAATATGGCTTTACCTCATCGTCGCTGATGTTGAGCATCTGGCTCTTCATCTTTGCCGAATAGTAAAAGCGGTCGTAGGGTTCCAGTTTGAAGTCGGGCCCTTCGGTCTTTTGCGCGAACTCCTCAATGGCCTTTGTCTCGGCATCAGCCTTCGACTTGTATTGTGCTATGAGACTCTTCAGGAAGGCATAGACGTTGTCGGGTGTCTTAGCCATCGTTTTCTCTAATGAGTAGGCGGCATAGTTGGGATAGCCCATCAGTTCGGCCTGCTCGGCACGCAGTTTGGCTATCTCGCTGACGATGGCATAGGTGTTGAACTTGCCCGTGCCGTCGGTGCGGTGGATTGATGCCTCATAGACCTGGCGGCGCAGGTCGCGGTTGTCGAGACTGGCAAGCAGAGGCTGCTGCGTGGTGTTGACGATGACGATGGCGTATGGCGCCTTGCCGCCGCGACTCTCGGCATCATTCTTGCACTGCTCGATGTCGGCATCGTTAAGTCCTGCGAGTTTCTCCTTGCTGTCCACCCACACCACGGCATTGTTGGTGGCTTCGAGCAGCGTGTCGCCCCACTGCTGCTGCAATTCGGTGATGCGCAGATTGATGGCCTTCATGCGCTCTTTCTTGTCGTCGGGCAACAACGCTCCCTGGCGTACGAACTCTTTGTAGGTTTCTTCAAGCAGTTTCTGGTCCTCACCCTGAAGCGAGTCGTGCTGACTGTCATAAACCTTGCGGATGCGCTCGAAGAGTGGTGCATTGAAAGAAATCTCGTTCTCCAAATCGGTCAGCATGGGCATCACCTTCTTCTCTATCTCGCCGAGTTCAGGTGTCTTGTCGGCCTCGGCCAGGGCGAAGAACACGCGGCTCACGCGGTCGAGCATGCGTCCGCTCTCCTCATAGGCAATAATGGTGTTCTCGAAGGTGGCAGAATCGGTATTGTCCACAATCTTGGCAATGTTGTCACGGGTCTGCTTGATGGCGCTCTCGAAGGCCGGCAGATAGTCAGCAGTCTTAATCTTGCTGAAATCGGGTGCTCCATAGGGCAGCGGGCTTTCTTGCAACAATGGGTTCTCACGTTGTGCCTGCTGGCAACTACTTACTGCTAAAGTCAATGCAGAAGAAATAGCAAAAGACATAATGATGTTCTGTATTTTCATAAGTTTGACAGATATTTGATAAATTATTTTTGAATGCATAATAGCACAAAGGACTACTCGGCGTTTGCCGAATAGTCCTTTGTTTCCAGTTCATATTGCAATGCCTCCAGTTGTCTGAGCGACATCTGTTCTACGCGATGCTCTATCTCACGTATTAGTTCTTCGCGGCGGTATTCTTCGTCGTTCATATCCAAATGTTTTAATTTCACGATTTTACCTTTTTACTCTTTTACCTTTTTACTTTTTTACCTTTATACTCATTCATCGGCAACAAAGATACAAATAAAAATCAGAGAAGAGGTAAAACATCACTGTTTTTTCGTATTCAACAAAAAAAAGTTGTATCTTTGCCATCACAAAACAACATGAAAGGCGTATGAAACAACAATATACGGTCATCGTGCTTTTCGCAATGATTATCGCATCGAGCCTGACAAGTCTCGACAGTTATCGCACAACGAGCAAGAGAGTGTGCGAGGATATGAACAGAGCATTGGCCATCACCTTGGAGGAACAGCAGAGTGACGTCATCAGCCAGGACACCATCCGCACCTTCAACAGCCACCTGCAAATAGCAGCGCTTCGCGGCAAGGCAACATTGGCTGTTGATACCCGAAGCAGGCAGTTCAAGGCATACGCCCAATGCTCTGAGGCAACCATCTTCAGCCTCTCCGACCAGCGGCCCGCCGCTTTGCTATGGATGCTGACCGGATTGTGGGCCGTGCTCGTATGGTATCGTCGTCCGAAACCAGAGCCTACGCTCATACATGCCGGTAATTATTACGGCGGACTTACCTTTTCGGAGTCTGACGGCCGGTTCTATGCCGCCGACGGCAGTCAGGTGCGACTTACTCCTATGCAGCACCAACTGATGGAGATGTTCTTCAAGTCGCCTTCCCATTCCCTGTCGAAAGCAGAGATTTGTGAAGCGCTCTGGCCCAAGAAACCCGATGCCACCGACACACTCTATACGCTCATTCGCAGACTGAAACCCGTCATTGAGCAACATTCAGACCTCAAGATAGAGTCTGACCGCAGCAAGGCATACAGACTGGAAATCTTCCCAAGCAGAAAAGACTCATAAGCCTGTCTTTCCTGCCAGAAACGATGAAAGGCGATTCTTTGGCAGGTCAGACTAACTCATTATATCATTCTTTCTTGGTGAATTCGTCAATATCCTTGATAGCCTTGTTCAGCGAGCGCATTTCGCGGGAGAAGACATAGAATAATATGGTAAATGCAAGATTTTAATTAAAAACTTTGTTTCGGCTCCAAAAACGAATGAAAACGAGCCTCTTATGTATAAAATATATAAAAGGTGGGGGATGCTTTTATCATTTCTAAATTATTTGTAGTACCTTTGTCGCTGGATTTCGCATTAGTGCGATACCCAAAGACATTGTGGGCAAGAGAAATGGCGTTCGCTATCTCATTCAAAGACCTCGAAATGTAGGAAGTTTCAAGGAATAATAGTCAGAGAATAGATAAAGTGGATGTTCACGTATAGCGTGGGCGGAACTTATCTGACTATTATGGCACTTCCTACAGCCACGAGGGAAAGATAAAGGATGTTCACGCTTCCATTATGCCCTACGATTAGCAAAGTTTAACGCCCTGCGATGCAGGATTTCGCGCTTCACAGCGTTTATAAAAGTAGAAACATTTACAACAGAAAAGAAATAATATAAATGAAAGCAATGAAAATCTGGAGACTCGCTTTTATGATGCTTGCTGCTTTCTCCCTTGCCTCTTGCAGCAGCGACGATGATGACAATTTTGATGCAAGCAGACTTGAGGGAAAGTGGAGAAAAGCCATACGTAGTGGCGTTATGGACGGTGAGACGGTAATATATACCTTCTATCCCGAGAACTGGTATTCTGGTCGCATCGAGCAGCAAGTTTCTGCATGGCCCGATGAAGGTTGGAAAACAACTGACCTCAATTATCGAGTCGGAGAAACGGGACACATGAATATCTTTACAGGAAAAACTTACAACGGGGAATCCAAAATCTACCTTGAAGTTGATGTCCGTAAACTGACTGACTCTGAAATGGTTTGGTACCACACCGATTCCAACGAGGAGATAGCTCGTTTTACAAAAGAGAAATGAACCTGTAAAAATCGGAATTTATGATTGTATCAAAGAAATCTATTGGATTGATTGTCCTATTTTTAATACCCCTTTTTGCTATTGGCCAAAACAGCGTGGATAGCATAGTGGCCAAGCAAGACAGTAGTATGGCAATTGGAACTGACTCGTTATGCAGCAGCAGGTCTGTGTGTAATTGTGATACGGTTCAACAAGACAGTTGCCTACAGCAACATAGACTATCTTTTATTAACAAAGGCCAAAAGATGACACGAGACATCAACCCGAATGCGCTTAAAATGCGGAAGTTCGATCCTTACAAGAAAAAGTTTAATGATATGCAACTGATAAAAATTATTGGGCCGCATATTAGAAGATAGACTAAAATTTTGTCTCACTTTATGCTGTTTTTATGACTTACTCTAAAAAAGAATGTATTTTCAAGATGACAAGAGTCTTTCTTGCTTCCTTCATCTTGATGGGCGTTTTCCTGTTGCCCTACTTCGCCTATATTTTCGGGCGGGACATCCCGTTCAGTCGTACAACTTTGGATATAGGAAACCTTCTGTGGCCGTTAGCAATTTTTGTCGTCCTACTTTACGAAGACAAGAAAGAGAAGTTGGGAATATGGCGTAATCCGAGCCTTGGAATGAACCTGAAGACGGTTATTCTATCCCTGGCATTGGGAGTCCTCTGGCAACTCATCACACTTCTGCTAACCACCTTGTTTGACGCACCTAATACAGACCCTCGGGAGTCCTATACGCTGACGACCCTTATCCTGCATATATTCTCCTTCGCCATCATCGGCCCCATTGCAGAGGAATTGCTTTTACGGAAATGGTACATATCCGTGATGGAAAGAGCCTCTTTCGGCAAGATAGCGATTGTCGTTTCCAATGCACTCATCTTTTACGCGGCGCATGTGGGTACAGGCGTTTGGAGATTTGACACACTGATTATGGCGGTCATTCTTTGCCTGATGTATATGAGAACCAGGGACGTTCGCTATTGTGTGATTACGCATATCACATGTAATCTTCTGGGAATCTTCTCTGCTTATTATTTCGCATAAAACAATCTTCTTGCGTTTTGGAGGTTTTATGAACCAATTGCTATATATCGTCTGGAATCCAGACCTCGTTGCATTCAGACTGGGTCCGCTGTCTGTGCGATGGTACGGGCTGATGTGGAGCATCGGAATCGTACTGGCCTTTCTCGTGGTGAAACGCCTGTATAAGGAGCAGAAGATCAAGGACGAACTCTTCGCTCCGCTCTACATCTACTGTTTCCTCGGTATCCTGATCGTTGCACATACCCATTCATGTCCATGTGGAGAATGCAGATGGACGTGCAAAGTTCTCTCTGGAACCGGCTGTTGAACTCATCAAGAATGAAGGGATGAAGCCAAAAGATTTGAAGAAGGCCAAGGCTCTGTGTGAGACTTTTCAAGAAGAGTTCATAGAGAAATGGCACGAACACATGGACGATAACGATGAATAATTATGGCAAAGATTGAAAAATTATGGTTTGACGCCAATCGCATTTATTTGTTGACAGATGCAGGCGAGACTTTAAGTCGCCCGTTGGAAGCATTTCCGGTATTGAAAGATGCTTCCGAATCAGAGCGGCTTGATTTCAAAATTGGACGATTTGGTGATGACATACGTTGGGAGAAGTTGGATGAAGACGTACACTTATCCAGTTTCTATGATGTCGTCGAACCTAATCCTGATAATGAGGTTGCAAGAATCTTTGGCCAATTCCCCCAGATTAATGTTTCAGAAATGGCAAAGTATATCGGTATTAACAAAAGTCTTCTGGCCAAGTATATTTATGGCATCAAGAAGCCCAGCAGCAAACGAATGCAGGAAATTAAGCAAGCATTTCATCTGATGGGGCAAGAAATGATTGCCATTTGAGAAGAAAAAAACATCAGCGAGACAAACAATTAATATTGTTTATCTCGCTGTTTTTAAGTGGTTTAGGCTTAGACGTAAGCCTTAATATTCATCCTCGTTGAATAGGAAATCTTCCTTGGTGGGATAGTCGGGCCAGATATCTTCGATACTCTCGTACACATCGCCTTCGTCTTCAATCTCCTGAAGGTTCTCAAGGACTTCAAGCGGTGCACCAGAGCGTATTGCATAGTCTATCAACTCATCTTTTGTTGCTGGCCAGGGGGCATCTTCAAGTTTCGAAGCCAATTCAAGTGTCCAATACATAAGCCTTAAAGTTTTTACAAGTTAATATTATCCGTTTTGGTGCACAAAAGTAATACTTATCGGAGATAAAACAAAATAATTTGCAAATTATTTTACATGATAGCCCCGATTATTTTACCTTTTCTCTGCCTACGGGAAGAAACTTGCTTTATACACCTCGTTTTTAACTTTAAAAGAGGCGGCAACATCACTTTTTCCAAATCTTCTCTCTCACGCCATCGATGAAATTGAGTTTTCGAGCCAAGACGAAGAGATAGTCTGAAAGACGGTTGATGTAATGGGTCACCTCGGGGTCGAGTTCCGTTGACTCTCCAAGGAAGAAAATTCTGCGCTCGGCACGGCGGCATACGGTGCGGCACACATGTGCCAGGGCTGCCTCATGGCTTCCGCCAGGCAGTATGAACGCTGTCTGCGGCGGTATGCTGGCGTTGATTTCGTCTATTTGCTGCTCCAAGATTTCGGTCTCCTCTGCCGACATGGTGTAAGAAGGTGCAAGAGGTGTCTTGGTCTTGTCCGTTGCAAGATAAGAACATACTGTGAAGAGGTTGCGCTGCGTGCGGATGATGAGGTCCTTATCCTCGCCGTCCTTCATCCATGACGCAAGCATGCCAAGATGAGCACTCAGTTCATCGACAGTGCCGTAAGCCTCGATGCGGGCATTGGTCTTACGCACTTTCACTCCACCTACCAGACTGGTAACGCCGTCGTCACCGGTTTTTGTGTAAACTCTTGTTATAGGCATAGTATCAAATATTTAAAAATTAACTATATAGTTTTCTTTATAACGTTTATGGTCGAAAAATATTATTCCGCAATAATATAAATCGAATGTCGTGGGGAATCGCTCCGAAGAGACAATCTCCTTCCAGAACGCCTTAGTTGCCTTGCTCTTGTTGATGCCCTCGACAACGAACAGCGACTTGTTGTCTGCCTTTCTCAACGACTTCTCGAACATTGTTCTGTAGTCGCCCTGCAATGTGATACGGAGGAAGGGTATGCTCTCCAGGTTGTCCAAAACAAGGTCTATTTCCTCTCCCGACATTTGTGGCGACACATTATATATATGTGTACGCCTGCATCCCGACTTCACATAGTCGGCAAACATGTCGCCAGAGTAAGAATAGTCCAGTGCAAATGGTGACTGCAGGTAGTTTGATATACGGAAATAAAGGCGACACATCTTCAACTCCTTCTTGCCACGCTTTTTCCATTTGCTTTTAAGGTCACCGTAAGAATAATAAGGATAATGTTCATTAATGACATAACGGATAAACCGATAAGCCCAAGGCGACTGCACGCCAAATCCCCTGCTATGCCTCGAACGACGCAGCCAGACGAGGGCTCTCCTTATCTTATACATCTTGCGACAAGTTGTTTTTCAATTCGCAAACTTACAACTTTTTTTCTATATTTACAATATTTCAACCTACTTTTTTTAAGATTTCGTTTCTCGTTGTCACTTTTTCTAATTGGATAATTCTTCATTCAAGTCCCAGAATTAGACTCATTATCGCCAAGTTCAGCAACGAACAATAGTACTGCATTAGGTTTCACATCCCCAAACATCACAATGTTGCAGGGATAAAAAAAGAGTGCCCTTGCTCCATCATCGGAACAAGGGCACTCAGGTAAAGAAGGCGGCGACCTACTCTCCCGCATTGCATTGCAGTACCATCGGCGCGGGCGGGCTTAACTTCTCTGTTCGGAATGGGAAGAGGTGGGACCCCGCAGCAATAGCCACCTGATAATTCATTGACGAAGCGCTCCAAACAAAGGGAGCGCACGTAGAAATGACATCAGCGGCAGGCAAGACGGTGAGATCTCATTCACGACGCGCATAAAAACGCGCCTACTAAAAAACAGCGGAAAACATGAC
>DGTS01000003.1 GCA_002394385.1 Prevotella sp. UBA4330 | reverse complement strand
ATTGCTGCGGGGTCCCACCTCTTCCCATTCCGAACAGAGCAGTTAAGCCCGCCCGCGCCGCTGGTACTGCAATGCAATGCGGGCGAGTAGGTCGCCGCCTTCTTTACCTGAGTGCCCTTGTTCCGATGATGGAGCAAGGGCACTCTTTTTTATGTATGAAGAATTACTGTCTTATCATCATGAAAAACACATAGGAGATGTAAAAGTTTATGGCTTTTTTACAAATTTGACGCATATAAATAATATGTATTGTGGATTTTTTATTATCTTTGCAATCGAACATCGTGATAACATATTTTATCGTATCGCAATTATTAATTATATACTAACATGAAAAGACTTTTTATTATATGTATTTTTTTTGTGTCGTGCTGCATGTTATCATGGGCCGACTCTCCCTTGACAAGTACTAATTTCTCTGATGCTTATGCCGACGAGCCAATGGTGGTTATGGCAGGTGAGCATGGGCTTGGCGACCGTATCCCAACAGAATTGCTTAGTTTCTTAGCGGATAAGAAAGCACCTGTTGATGTTCGTCTGGCTGTTGTTAATCGCCTGACGTGGTTTAGCGAGACCAACGATTTCACGCAGTTTGAAAATTATCTCATTAAACGTTTCAAAGCAAAGGACAGGTGGAAACTACAGAAGAAACTTGATGCCAGCACTCTTGCAGTTTATGCCTATGCTATGGCAGTGTCCAACAGGTCCGACCTTCAGGAAGCCAGCGATTTGGTTCATCATGCGGTAGAAAAAGACAAAGAGCACAGTTTCTCTGTGGCTATGGCATGTGCCTTGATTGAGGCGCAGATACATTTTGACAACAATTGGTCGATGATTTATCCTACGGTTGCGGCTGTTGTTAACGATGGAACACTGAAACGTGACATGCGTCAGAAAGCCATTGACATAATCATGGAATACATCGGTCTATATGAAAAAGAAACAATATCTTTAGATTGATAATGTGCCGAATAATGAACTTGGAAAGGGGGAATAATCCCCCTTTTTTCGTGGTGTGACTATAGTTTAACATTTGCAAAATATTGATAATCAATATGATGTAAATCAAGAAAAGGCTTAAAATAATACAATATTTACTCGATATTCTTGCGTAAATTATTGATATTGAGTACCTTTGCACCCGCAAACGTATGAGTCAGACGGCATCTCTCACTTTTGCGATGTGCTGGTCATCTTATACTAAGTCTAACAGAGTCTTGGTGCATCAATACTCATTCTCACATAAAGTTGCACCTTTGAACATTTTCCTATAATTTGTTCTGGCTCTATAATTTTATAATTATGAAGAGAATTTTGAGATTTGTAACCTTGAGCGCTCTTATGTTTATCTCTTTTTCAGCGATTGCAGGAAACAAAGGTGCAGAGAGTGCAAATGAGTTTGATTGGAATCCAGTGATGGAAGCCATCATTCAGGTTGAAAGCGGTGGGAACCGCATGGCAAAGAACGGCAACCAGGTTGGTGCGATGCAAATTACTCCAATTGCCGTTGCAGAATGTAACAAGATCCTGAAACTGCGGAACAGTTCAAAGCGCTACACCTTGGCAGACAGGTTCAGTATTGAGAAGTCTAAAGAGATGTTCGTGTTGATACAGTCGTTCCACAATCCCACAAACAATGTGGAGCAGGCAATCAGGGCGTGGAACGGTGGGCCTCGCTACAGTGTTAAGAAGACCCAGCGTTACTATGAAAAGGTGATGAGACATCTGAAGAACAAGTAAGATGTAAGAATAAGAATCCGGTCATTCGCTATAGAAGTGGATGGCCGGATTTTTTATTAAAACCATTAAAGTTTTAAATAATTCTTAAAATAATTCGTTATATTACACTTTTGCATTATATTTGCATCATAGTAGGAGTGACGGCAGTCGCTACGGAAATGCAGTAAAAGACAGTATAAACACTTAAATTATGAGTATTATGGTAATAGGAATTATTATTTTAGTGGTGGTTGTATTGCTTGCAATATGGATGGTTTCTTTGTATAATGGACTGGTACGTTTGCGCAACAACCGTGAGAATGCTTTCGCGAACATTGATGTTCAACTGAAGCAGCGTGCAGACCTTATTCCTCAACTCGTGGCAACGGTGAAGGGCTATGCCAAGCATGAGAGCGAGACATTGCAGAAGGTGACAGAGGCACGTGCCGGACTGGCTAATGCCAAGACCATTAACGAGAAGATTCAGGCAGACAATGCCCTCACATCTGCCCTTTCAGGACTGCGCATACAACTCGAGGCGTATCCCGAACTGAAGGCAAACACCAATTTCCTGCAGTTGCAGGGTGAGATATCAGACATCGAGAACAAACTGGCAGCATCGCGCCGTTTCTTCAACTCGGCTACTCGCGAACTGAACAATGCTGTTCAGGTGTTCCCGTCGAGCATCATCGCCAGCATGTTCCACTTCACCAAGGAACCTATGTTCGAGATTCCGCAGGAGCAGCGCGCTGCTATTGAGAAAGCGCCAGAAATACAGTTCTAATTTTAGAGAATGTAGAAGAAGATAAAAGGAGAAAAATAGAATGAGATACGTTGGCATGCAAACCCAGATTCAGCGCAACAACCGCCTTAGCGTGTTGTTGCTGCTGCTGTTCCCGGTAATCATCCTGGTTACGGTTTACATGTTTTTTTTCATTCTCAACTTGCTCGGTGGTGGTTATTATGACGCTTACGGCAACTGGATTAACTCTTTCGACATCGACGAAATCAACCATGAGTTCATCACCGTAATACCATGGGTGATACTTATCGTTGGTGTATGGTTCCTGATAGCCTATAAGTACAATACTTTTATAATAAACCATGCCGTTGGCTCACGACCGTTGACGCGCAAGGAAAACCCTCGGGTTTACAACATCGTGGAGAACCTGTGCATAGCATGCGGTATGGACATGCCGATGATTAACGTCGTTGACGACCCTCAACTGAACGCTTTCGCCAGTGGCATCAATAAAAAGACTTATACAGTCACTGTAACCACAGGACTGTGCGACCGTCTTAACGATGCCGAACTGGCTGGTGTGCTGGGTCACGAACTGACTCACATCCGCAACAACGACACACGCCTGCTCATCACAAGTATTGTCTTCGTGGGCATCATCTCGACCATTGTCAGTCTTGTGTTCCGCATGATATGGCGTGTGGGATTCTATGGCAGTCGCGACCGCAACAAGAACGGACTCTCCATTGTCGTTGTGATGCTGGTAGGACTGGTATGTGCCGCCATCGCTTACTTCTTCACCCTCGTCACCCGTTTCGCCATCTCTCGCAAGCGTGAGTATATGGCAGATGCCGGTGGTGCCGAACTCTGTGGCGACCCGCTTGCACTGGCATCGGCACTGCGCAAGATTTCAAATGCTCCAGGTCTTACCGACTGTGGGCGTGATGATGTTGCTCAACTCTTCATCATCCACCCGAAGGATATGCAGGAGGGCATAATGAGTTTCTTCAATTCTCTTTTCAGCACCCATCCTGACACGCGTAAGAGGATAGAGATTCTGGAGCAGTTCTAAAATAGATTTACGATGATGAAGATAAGGTTATTGTCGCTCCTTCTCCTATTGTCACTGGTGCCGCTCAATGCGCAGCGCACCAGTTTCAAGCCATTCGCCCATTATAACGACCGCATGGCAGAGTTTGCCCGCGAGAAACCGATAAACAGCGAGACCATCGTGATGCTGGGCGACAGCATGACCGAGTTCGGTCTTGACTGGAACGACCGTCTCGACGGTGCTAATATCGTGAACCGCGGCATCATGAGCGACACCGTTGAGGGTGTTCTTTACCGACTTGACAAGGTGCTTGCCGGTCATCCCAAGGCGATATTCCTTATGATAGGAATCAACGACCTGAGCCATAATCTCACTGCCCAGCAGGTGGCGGACAAGATAAACCGTCTGGTGAAGCGCATCTGCGACGAAGCGCCTGAGACGCAACTCTACGTCGAGAGTTGCCTGCCCATCAATGAGAGTTTCGGCAAGTGGAAGACGCTGTGGGGGCGTGGCGATGCCATACAGGACATCAACCGCCTTGTCAGTGACTACTGCAAACGCCATGATGTGGAGTTCATCAATCTCTATCCCCGTTTCCTCAGTCAAGGAACAGACCAACTTCGCAAGGAACTGACGCGCGACGGTCTTCATCTCTCGCCTGCAGGTTACCGCATCTGGGGTTACGAACTGCGCCCGTATATCCGCGAACTGATGGAGGAGGACCGCGACTGATAGTCCGTTCTCCGTGATTCCTTTTTACTCCGCTAATTACCGACAATAAAACGATAATTAACGATAATAATGGGAATGTTATCATGCTTCCCCGTCCCTGTAGGGGAGGGGCAGTTTTTTTTCCATATACAACATATTCTATCTCCCTTTTATCTCTTTCCTTAATATTACTGACCCCACCCCTGCCCCCAAGGCCTCTCCCCATCCCTCCCCAAAAGGGAGGGGGCGGATTGCTAATGACTCCCCGCCCCTGTAGGGGAGGGGATAGGGGTGGGGTCAGTATTTTCCCCTATACAACATATTTTGTATCACTTTTATCTCTTATCGTTATATATAATGAAAAAAGCCAGTCACTAAGGACTGGCTTTTGTAGTTGCGGAGGCAGGACTCGAACATGCGACCTCCAGGTTATGAGCCTGGCGAGCTACCAACTGCTCCACTCCGCGATGTTAACCATTGGAAAATGCCTTTAAAATGGGCGTTTCCTTTTTTGCGAGTGCAAAGGTACTGCTTTTTTTGCAAACGACCAAATAAAAGATGCATTTTAACATTTATACCTCCTTAATAGCCTATTACAGACCGTTAAGGAGGTATAATCTTATCTGATATAGTGACAAACTTGTGATGATGGAGTCGAGTGGAGTAGTCTTTACTCTTCCATTGTTTTTATGTCGCTTATCTTATAGCCGTTATTGGTTTCGGTAACTTCCAAAAGCACCTTGTTGGTGTTATTTTCGTATTTGTTCTCTACGAGGAAAACATTATTGCCTTGAGGCGTAATCTTGCGTGATACAAAACCGCCCGGGTCGTTGAATGCCCCGTAAGTGAGTGTCCAAAATGCCAGACATTCGCCTTCGCAGTCATACTCATAGAGTTCTTCCAGTACATCTATAGCATGCTCTGTGGAGTTTTCTTTTATGTGGGCATAAACCTTGTCCTGGTCGAAATTGTCGCCATCGATTTCATCCATCTTGTCATAAAAGGCCTCAAGAAACTCTTTCCCTTTCGAGTCGTCTGCCACTATGGTTCCTTGTTCTTGTGAAACACTTGCAGAAACATTTGTTGTCTCTGCTTTCTCATTTGCCTGTTTGCATGCACTTCCGAATGCCAGTGATGCAACAAATACTAATAAAGCACACTTGTTCATTGTCTAACTTATTTATTGAATTATCGTTGGACAAAGATAATACTTTTTGGTAAATGATGCAACTACAATAGTGAATTATTACACTTTCTTCACAAAAAAATTTGGAGTTATAAAATAAAATACCTACTTTTGCACACGATAACGCTAATGTGCAATTAAATAAATAAGGAGGGGAAAGGGAATGTCAATATCAAAGACAAGGCAGAAACTCGTAGATGTGGCGCGTCAGTTGTTCGCTAAGAACGGTCTGGAGAACACCACGATGAACGACATTGCTGTTGCTTCGGGCAAGGGTCGCCGCACTCTTTACACCTATTTCAAGAGTAAGGAGGATGTCTATTATGCCGTTATCGAGAGCGAACTTGAACGTCTCTCCGACCGCATGGACGAGGTGGCTGCCAAGAGGATAAAGCCTCAGGACAAGATTATCGAACTCATCTACACCCATCTTACCACTATCAAGGAGACGGTGATGCGCAACGGAAACCTGCGTGCTGCCTTCTTCCGCAATATATGGATGGTTGAGAAGGTGCGCAAGAACTTTGACGAGGACGAGATAGAACTGTTCCGCAAGGTGTATGCCGAGGGTAAGGCCGAAGGCGAGTTCGACATCGACAACGTGGAACTGGTTGCCGACATCACCCACTACTGCATCAAGGGACTTGAGGTGCCGTTCATCTATGGCCGTCTGGGTCATGGCATGACACCCGAGACGAGCAAGCCGCTGGTGGCAAAGTTCGTATATGGAGCGCTGGGACGCAATGGAAGTGCGGGGTTGAGAATTAATGGCTGATTCTAATTTAATAATATAAAAATATCAAGAAAAAATGGGATTATTAACAGGTAAGACTGCGCTCATCACTGGCGCAGCGCGCGGTATTGGCAAGGCCATCGCGCTGAAGTTTGCAGCAGAAGGTGCAAACATAGCATTCACCGACCTCGCTGTGAACGAGGAGACCGAGGCAGAGATTGCTGCCCTTGGCGTTAAGGCAAAGAGTTATGCAAGCAATGCCGCTGATTTCCAGCAGACAGAGGATGTGGTTAAGGCTGTTAAGGAGGAGTTCGGCAGCATTGACATTCTCGTAAACAATGCCGGAATCACCAAGGACGGACTTATGCTCCGCATGACCGAGCAGCAGTGGGATGCCGTTATTGCCGTTAACCTGAAGTCGGCTTTCAACTTCATTCACGCATGTGTTCCTGTGATGATGCGTCAGCGCGGCGGTTCAATCATCAACATGGCTTCTGTCGTAGGTGTTCATGGCAACGCAGGTCAGGCAAACTATGCTGCTTCTAAGGCAGGACTCATTGCCCTGGCAAAGTCTATTGCACAGGAGATGGGACCTAAGGGCATCCGTGCCAACGCCATCGCTCCGGGCTTCATCGAGACAGCCATGACAGCGCAACTCTCTGATGAGATTCGTGAAGAGTGGAAGAAGAAGATTCCTCTCCGCCGTGGCGGTCAGGTGGACGATATCGCCAACACTGCTCTCTATCTTGCCAGCGACCTCTCAAGTTATGTGAGCGGTCAGGTTATCCAGGTAGATGGTGGTATGAACATGTAATTCACATCGGCTATTTATAACAATCCCCGCGCTGCTACATGCAGTTGCGGGGATTTTTTATTCCCGCAATGCGCAATTATAAAAAGAAATACGTATCTTTGCAAAGAATATCGAATATATGCGTATGAAAAAAGTGATGATAACTGCCTTTCTTGTCCTTGTAGTACTGATGGGAAAGGCGCAGGTGCAACCCACAACCGTTCTGCTTGGTTCATGGTCTGGTAAACTGAATGTCGGCACTGTGTCGCTGACTTTGGTGCTTCATTTGGACCAGGCCGATGGCTATGTGTTGATAACGCTCGATAGCCCCGACCAAGGAGCCAAGGGGATAGGGACTTTTAAGGAATACCTGTCTGACGACTCGCTGGCCATAAAGGTGGAGAATCTGGGCATGACTTACCGCGCAAAGTTGAAGGACGGTAAACTTGACGGCACGTTCACACAGCACGGCATGTCGTTCCCCCTTGTACTTGCAAGAGGTGATGTCGAGGAGGCGAAACGCCCGCAAATGCCCGCTCAGCCATACCCTTACGCTACGGAGGAGGTGACATTCCGCAACGAGGCAGACGGTGCCACACTGGCTGGAACGCTGACGTGGCCGGTGGGCTACGACAAGTCGTCGAAGAAGAAGCCCGTTGTTGTGCTGCTCATCTCGGGCAGTGGACCGCAGAACCGCGACGAGGAGTTGTTCGGACATAAGCCGTTCCTTGTGATAGCCGACTATTTGGCTCGTCAAGGCATTGCCTCTCTGCGTTACGACGATCGTGCTACCGGGAAGTCGGTTGGCGGTGAATTAAAGAATGCCACTTCATTGGACTTTATGCGTGATGCTTCAGCAGGTCTTGACTTCCTGCGCCAACAGAAGAAATTCAGTAAGGTGGGTCTGCTCGGACATAGTGAGGGAGGTCTTATTGCCTTCCTGCTTGGAGCAAGAAAAAAGACCGACTTTGTTGTTTCTCTGGCAGGTCCTGGCGTGAAAGGTGATACGTTGCTCGCGGCTCAGGAAAACCGTATCATGTCACTTTCTGGACTACCTGCCAATATGACCGTAGAACGTTATCGCCAGCAGAAAGAAGTCAAGGAGAATCCTTGGCTAAAATGGTTCGTCGACTATGACCCTACGGCGGATATAAAAAGCACACGCTGCCCTGTATTTGCACTCAACGGCGACCGAGACTGTCAGGTTATTGCCTCGCAGAACCTCAATGCTATCCGTCAACTGCTGCCTAAGTCGAAGAAGAATCTTGTTAAGGAGTATCCTGGGCTCAACCACCTTTTCCAGCACTGCACCACAGGACTTTTCTTAGAATATGGACAGATAGAGGAGACCATCTCGCCAGAGGTGCTCGACGATGTGGCGAAATGGATAAACGGACTTAAATAACTTGGAACTTTGAACTTTGAACTTTGAACTTGGAACTTTGAACTTTGAACTTTGAACTTGAAACTTGGAACTATATACAATCAGACTTTGCAGATGACACAGTGTTCCAAAAGATGCTGTACCCGATGTCTCCCCGCCCCTGTAGGGGAGGGGCCAGGGGTGGGGTCAGTGATATTAAGGACAGAGATGTAAAGAGTTAGAAGGTGATAAAGTGAGAAAGATGCAGTGTGGGGGTGTAAAGACGCTGACCCCACCCCTTCCCCTCCCCTACAGGGGCGGGGAGTCATTGGCGATAGGACATATAATTTATTGAAATTTATTGAAGTATGTTAACCAACTACAAAGTAAATTCAGTGTGTTCATAACTTCCTAAACTTGAATTATTTATAATTGCTTTTTATAATAGCGAAGCGTATGCAGGTAATATATGAGGACAATCATGTGATTGTGGTGAGCAAGGAGAGCGGAGAGATAGTGCAGGCCGACAAGACTGGCGACCAGCCGCTGTCAGAGAAGGTGAAGCAGTACATCAAGGAGGCGTATGCCAAGCCCGGGGCGGTGTTCCTCGGTGTGGCGCATCGTCTGGATCGTCCTGTCTCGGGGCTCGTTGTCTTCGCGCGGACATCAAAAGCGCTGGCGCGACTCAATAAGATGTTTGCCAATGGCGAGGTGCACAAGACCTACTGGGCTATTGTGCAGAACCGCCCTAAGGATGACGAGGGCGAACTGGTCCACTGGATATACCGCAACGAGCAGCAGAACAAGAGTTATGCCCTCGACCACGAGGAGTATGCCGCCAAGAAAGCCATCCTGCGCTATCGTGTCATCGGGGCATCCGACCGTTACACCCTCGTTGAGGTGAATCTGCTCACGGGCCGCCATCACCAGATACGCTGCCAACTCGCTGCCATCGGCTGTCCGATAAAGGGCGACCTGAAATATGGTGCCCGCCGCAGCAATCCCGACGGCAGCATCTCGCTGCTGGCGCGCCACATCGAGTTCGTCCATCCCGTCTCGCGGCAACTCATCTCGCTCGATGCGCCGCTGCCTGACGACCCCCTTTGGCAGAGTTTCGCCGGTCTTTGAGGCGGTGAAAAATGCCCTTTCGTTAAACCATTGATTATCAATCACTTCGCAAGAAGCGTCAAATGGGGTAACAAAGTTAATAACTTTGTTCAACAATCTTATTAACTTTGTTAGACAATCTTATTAACTTTGTTCAACAAAGTTATTAACATTGTTCAGCCGTTTGATATCAGTCGTGATGCAAGAGCAAACAGGAGGCATTCTCACTGCATGTTTCTTGTGCCGAAAAAGCATGCTTATGAGCCACTTTTTCGTGCTTTTATTCGTTTATCTCGATTATTTTTTATTAATTTGCAGTCGTTTTTAGTGCATGTATGTTGCCGCAAGTTGCGCGGCAACGTGATGCAGTATGACTTACAGAGATGAAGAAGTTCCTCAAGTGGTTAGGCATTTCGTTGCTTGCTCTGGTGCTGGCGGTAGCGGCACTGGTTGGTCTTCTCTATTTCCCTCCGTTCCAGAACTGGGCTGCGGGAAAGGTTGCTGAGTATGCTTCCGAGCAGACCGGCATGGACATCAAGATAGAGCACGTGGGGCTTAGTTTTCCTCTTGACCTAAGCCTGAAGGGACTTCACATCGAGAAACCCAACGACTCGATACCCAACCTGCGCGACACCATAGCCGACGCCCGCGAACTTGTGGTTGACGTCAAGTTGCTGCCGCTGCTGAAGAAGCGTGTGGAGATTGATGCGCTGCGCTTCAGCGACGTGAAGATAAACACCGACGGACTAATACATACCACACGTATCAGCGGCAATTTCGAGCAACTCAACCTTGAGAGTCACGGCATAGACCTCTCGAAGAAGACCATTCGCGTGGACAGTGCGATGCTCGCCGGCGGCAATATCAACATCGAACTGGCCGACACCGTGCCCGAAGACACCGCGGCGAGCGACAACCGCTGGAAGGTGAATGCCGACAAGGTGAAGTTCGAGCGCAGTCGTGTGGCGGTGCACATGCCTGGCGACACGATGTCTGTGAAGGTGGCGATGGACGATGCTGTTGCCACGAACTACTATATGGACTTCTACCGGACGCACATCAAGGTGGGCAACTTGAAGTGGAAGGGTGGGGGCTTCAACCTCGACTATAACTACGACCCGCCTTCAAGTGGAGTCGATTTCAGCCACCTGGCACTCAGCGATGTGACTCTCGAAGCCGACTCTTTCGACCTTTGCATGCCAAAGATAGACGTTGCCATACGCAAGTCGTCGTTCCGCGAGAAGAGCGGCATCGACGTGCGCAACTTCACCTCCCACTTCTCGATGGACGCCAAGAAGATTTACCTTCCCGATGCTGACCTTGAGACATCTGAGTCGAAACTGAAGGCGCGTTTCGTGATGGACCAGAACACCTTCAGCGAGACGGTGCCCGGAAAGATGCACCTCACCGCTGACGGTTATGTGGGCAAGCAAGACCTTTCGCAGTTTGTGGACATGCCGGCGGCGATGAAAGCCAAGTGGCCGGCACAGCCGCTGAAGGTGAACACCGTACTGTCGGGCAACATGAGGCATGCCGAACTTACTGGACTTGTGGCCGACCTGCCCACCGCATTCCACGTTAACGGGCGCGGAACCATTGAAAATCTTGACGACTTAGACAACCTGCGCGCCAATTTCGATGCCAACGCCACAGCCTATAACCTCGACTTCCTGACCGCTGCACTGCCCAAGGGCACCATGGACGGCGTGAACATACCGCGAGGCATTGGCATCAAGGGCAACTTCGGCATCGACGGCGACCGTTACCGCGCTAAGTTCAGTGCCACAGAGGGCAAGGGAACGCTTGCCGGCACTGCCGACATAAACACCGCAGGGGCAATGACCTACAATGCCGACCTCGTCGCCAACAACCTCAATCTGGACCACTTCCTGCCCAAGCAAGACCTTGGCACATTCAGCGGCAAGGTGAAACTGAAGGGCAACGGCACCGACATCTATTCGCCCAGGACGCGCATTGATGCCGATGTTGACATCAAGCAGTTTGCCTATGGCGGCTACGACCTCAGCGGCATGGGCGGCACGGTGAGAGTGGCTAACGGTCATGGCATTGCCAACGTGAAGAGCAACAACCCTCTGATAAAGGGAAACATCAATCTGGATGCTCTGCTTGGAGGCAAGCAGGTGAAAGCAACCATTGGCGCCGACCTCACACACATCGACTTCTATAAACTGAAACTCTCAGACTCGCCGCTGTCGGCATCGTTCTGCACCCACCTCGACATTGCCACCGACAAGAACGAGTATTATCGTGTGGTGGGCACGGTGAGCGACCTCGTGGTGCAGGAGGGCGACAAGGGCTATTTCCCCGACGACGTCAACATCGACCTGCTGACGCGCCGCGACACCACCCACCTCGTGGCAAGCAACGGCGACTTCTACATCGATATGGATGCCCGCGGCGGCTACAAGGTGCTGCTGAAGCAGATGGACAAACTGATGGCGAAGACGAAGGACGACATCAAGGCACGTAAGATTGACCAGATGGGGCTGCGCGAACTGCTGCCCACGGCACGCATCAAACTCAATTCGGGCAGCGACAACTTTGTGAGCCGTGTGCTGCAACGCTACGGCTACTCTTTCGATGCCGCCAGGATGGACCTCACCTCGTCGCCAGAGAATGGTCTCAACGGTGATGTGGTGGTGCATAAACTGCTCGCCGACAGCATTCAACTGGACACCGTGCGCCTCACGCTCTATTCTGACGACACGCAGTTGAGGTTCAACGGACAGGTGCGCAACAACCAGAAGAATCCGCAATACGTATTCAACACCCTCTTCAACGGCTATCTGCAAGAGAAGGGAGCCACGCTCAACCTGAGATACTACGACCAGAAAGACGTGCTGGGCGTGCGTCTCGGAGCGGTGGCCGAGATGGAGGACAACGGCATCAGGATGAGGCTGCTCACCGACGACCCTATTATAGGATATAAGAAATTCAACATCAACAAGGACAACTACGTCTTCCTGGGCGACGACAAGCGCGTCTCGGCGCAGTTGAGAATGCGGAGCGACGACGGCGTTGACGTTCAGGTGTATTCTGACGACAGCAACACCGATGCCCTGCAAGACCTCACACTCTCGCTCAACAAGTTGAAGATAGAGGACATCGTGGCGGTGATACCATATATGCCGCGAATGTCGGGAACGCTCGATGGCGACTATCACTTCATTCAGACACCCGACGACATCACCGTGGGCTCTACGATGAGCGTGAAAGACATGACCTACGAGGGCAGCCACATGGGCAATCTGGGCACCGAGTTTGTGTATATGCCAAAGGACGACGGCTCGCATTACGTTGATGCCATCATCTACAGCGACGAGCAGGAGGTGGCAACGGTGGTGGGAACCTACCGCTCGGAGGGCAACGGATACCTCGACGCGAAACTCAGCATGGACCAAATGCCGATGAAGGTGCTCAACGGACTAATCCCCGACCAGATAGTGGGCTTCGAGGGAACAGCCAACGGCGACCTCGACATGCGCGGGCAACTGAGCAAGCCACATGTCGATGGCACTCTGACACTGAACAACGCATACCTCGTGAGCGAACCCTACGGCATGCGCATGCGCTTCGACACCACGCCGATACAGGTGAAGGGCAGCCTGATTCAGTTCAAGGACTTCAACCTATACTCAACCAACGACCACCCGATGAGGATAAACGGCGACGTCAACTTTGCCGACCTCGACAACATAAACCTCAATATACGGCTGTCAGCACAAGACTTCCTGCTCATCGACTCTAAGGAGCAGCGGCGCAGCGAGGCTTACGGCAAGGCGTATGTCAATCTGAGGGGTGTCCTGCGCGGCACTCTCGACTATCTGCGCCTGCGTGGACGAATGGATGTGCTGGGCACCACCGACATGTCGTACATACTGCGCGACTCGCCACTCACCACCGATTACCAAATGGAAGAACTGGTGCGCTTCACCGACTTCACCGACACCACGCAGGTGGTGGTTAGGCAGCCGGAGGGCATGGGATTCGACATGAACCTGACCGTCAACGTTGACCGTGCCGCCAGAATAGTATGCTACCTCAAGCCAGACCATTCCAACTATGTCGATTTGATGGGCGAGGGCACCCTGCGACTGCAATACACACCAGCCGACAACTTCCGCATCAGGGGGAAATACACGCTGAACAACGGCGAGATGAAATACTCCATGCCTATCATTCCGCTCAAGACGTTCACCATACAGGACGGCAGTTACATAGAGTTCACGGGCGACCCGATGAATCCGCGGCTCAACATCACTGCCACAGAGCGCACCAAGTCGAGTGTCGCTACGGGCGAGCAGAGCCGTAGTGTCGATTTCGACTGCGGTGTGGTTGTCAGCAACACGCTGCAGAAGATGGGGCTGCGGTTCATCATCTCGGCACCGTCGGACATGACCGTGCAGAACGAACTGAACACCATGAGCGAGGAGGAGCGGGGCAAACTGGCTGTGGCGATGCTCACCACGGGCATGTATGTCTCGGGCAACAACAACGCCGAGATGTCTATGAACAATGCGCTCAGTTCGTTCCTGCAGAGCGAGATAAACAACATTGCGGGCAACGCGCTGCGCACACTCGACTTCAGTTTCGGTCTTGACAATGCCTTCGACGCTACGGGAGGCATGCACACCGACTATAGTTTCCGCTTTGCCAAGCGGTTCTGGAACAATCGTCTGCGCGTTGTCGTGGGCGGAACCATTTCCACTGGCTCTAACGTGTCTGGCCGCGACCAGGCATTCTTCGACAACGTGATGCTCGAATACCGCCTGAGCCAGACCTCAAACAAATACCTGAAACTCTTCTACAGCCACGATGCCTACGACTGGCTCGAGGGAGAGAACAGCGAGTATGGCGCGGGCTTCATCTGGAGGCGCAAGGTGGACCACTTCACCGACCTGTTCCGCTTCAAGAATGTTGACGACAACACCGTCAACTTCAACCGCACGCATACGCCAAGAGACACCACAAGGCAGGAGGGAACACCCGCTGCGACTGTAGAGGAACGAACAAACGTCTCGACAAGCCGGGAGCAGAGTCCAAAATAGTTTGGGCCATGCCGAGGCTCACCTCCGTGTGAGCCCGTGGAGTTAAGAGTTTGTAGGGGCTTACCTCCGTGTGAGCCCGCAAAGGAGTTCAGGAGTGTAGGAGTTCAGGAGTGCAGACAACACACTAACACACTCAATGTAGGGGCTTACCTCCGTGTGAGCCAAGAACCGATGGAGTGGCGAGAGCAGAACATTGCTTGCAATAGTTATGCCGAGACAAGGAACCGATGGAGTGGCGAGAGCAGAATATTGCTTGCAATAGTTATGCCGAGACAATGAAAAGGTCGAATGAAACTCAACAACACTGCAAATGAGAAGAACGAATAGAATATACCATATGCTGGCATGGGCACTGACACTCTGCAGTGCTGCTCTCCTTGCGGCATGCTCCACCACGAGCGCGCTGCCAGAAGACGAACAGTTGTATGTCGGCATCGACAAGGTGAAATACAGCAACTACGAGCCTGGCGACCACTTCACCGCGACGCAGGAGGAGGTGGAGGCCGCGCTGGCTGCAGAGCCTAACGGAGCACTCTTCGGCAGTTCCCGCATACGCTCGCCATTCCCCATCGGACTGTGGGTGTGGAACGCCTTCTCGCAGTCGAAGACGGGATTTGGCAAGTGGATGACCAGTGCCTTCGGCAAGACACCGGTGCTGATGAGCAACGTCAATCCTGCCCTCCATGCCACCGTAGCCCAGAGCGTGCTGCGCAATCATGGATACTTTCACGGCAAGGTAGATTATGAAGAACTGACGCAGCGCAACCCCAAGAAGGCAAAGGTGAGGTATGACGTGCAACTGAACCACCTCTTCACGCTCGACTCTATAGCCTACATTGGCTTTCCCGCCGTGGGCGACTCGCTGATACGCGAGACTCTCGACCAGGCGCTGATACATCGTGGCGACCCCTTCAGCGTTGCAGCCCTCGATGCCGAGCGCAACCGCATCACCCAACTGTTCCGCAACAACGGTTACTACTACTACCAACCCTCATACGCCTCTTATCTTGCCGACACACTCATGGTGCCCGGCAAGGTGCAACTGCGTTTCCAACTTGCAGAGGGCATCCCCGAGCAGGCAAACCATAAATGGTACATCGGCCGCCGTGTTGTTGACTTCCGCAAGTCAATGGGCGACCGTCCCACCGACTCCATCACGCGACGCAGTTTCACGTTGCGCTTCAGTGGCAAACGCCCGCCGTTGCGCCCTGGCGTGCTGATGCGTGACGTCAAGTTGCGCTCCGGACAGTTGTTCTGCTACGACGACCTCATGGAGACAGAGAACAACATCCTCTCCTCGGGCCTCTACAGTTCGGTGAATTTCCGTTTCACACCGCGCGACAACACCCCCGAGTGCGACACGCTCGACATGAACATCACATGTGTCTTCGACAAGAAATACGACTTCTACATCGAGACAAACCTCAAGGGGCGCACCACAGGACGCATGGGTCCCGAACTGGTGCTCGGTCTTACCAAGCGCAACACCTTCCGCGGCGGCGAGACTTTCGACGTCAACCTCCACGGCTCCTACGAGTGGCGTGTGGGCACCAAGCGAATCTTCGCCAACGAGAAACTCGAAACCTATAACGTCGGTATAGATGCCTCGCTGAAGTTCCCGCGCATCGTCACGCCATTCAACTTCCTCAACAGCCAGCGCAAGGCCATCAGGGCGCGACGCCAGCGCCGCAATCTAAAGCGCCGGCAGTTCTTCTCCACACCGACAACCACCCTCAAGTTGGGATTCGACGTGGAGAGCCGCTCCAACTATTTCCGCATGCACACAGCATCAGGCGAACTGACCTACCGCTGGCAGCCCTCAGCCACCTCCACACATGTCTTCACCCCCATCAGCGTGGTCTATCAGTTCAAGAACCACACCACCGACCTCTTCGACTCCATCTTCGTCGAGACACCCTATCTCATGAAGGCACTCGAGGACCAGTTCATCACCAAGATGTCGTACACCTACTCCTACTCCAGCCCTGCCGGCACACGCAACCCCATAGCATGGGAGACAACCATCAGCGAGGCAGGCAACCTGCTCTCACTCGGCTTTATGGCTGCCGGGAAGAAGTGGAACGAGGAGGGCAAGCAACTCTTCAAGAACCCCTACGCACAGTTCCTCAAACTGAACACCGACTTCGTGAAACGCTGGCAGATAAGCGAGAAGAACTCGCTCGTGGCTCACCTCAATGCCGGTATAATATGGAATTTCGGCAACAGTTCCTTCAGTCCTTTCAGCGAGCAGTTCTTCGTGGGAGGAGCCAACAGCATACGCGCCTTCTCGGTGCGCAGCCTCGGACCGGGACGCGTAATGCCCGAGACCGACAATTACAGGTATCTCTTGCAGACGGGCGACCTGAAGTTCCTCGCCAATCTTGAGTTCCGCTTCAATATCGTGGGAAGTCTCGGCGGAGCGTTGTTCCTCGATGCCGGAAACGTGTGGAACGTAGGAGACTTCTATTCAGAGGATAGCAAGTTCAAACTCAGCCGTCTGCCTAAAGACCTTGCACTCGGCACTGGCTTCGGTCTGCGCTACGACCTCGAGTTCCTCGTGCTGCGCATCGACTGGGGTTTCGCCCTCCATGCGCCATACGACACCGGTCACCGCGGTTACTTCAACATGCGCAAGTTCAGCGAACTGCAAACGATAAACTTTGCCGTAGGCTATCCATTCTAAATAGTTTAGAGTTTAGAGTTTGGAGTTTGGAGTTTAAAGTTTCTAAGTTTCTAAGTTTCTAAGTTTTTAAGTTTCTAAGTTTCTAAGTTTAGAGTTTAAAGTTTAGAGTTTAAAGTTTAGAGTTCAAAGTTCAAAGTTTCAAGTTCAAAGTTTCAAGTTTAAAGTTCCAAGTTCCAAGTTCCAAGTTCCAAGTTCTTTCAGTCGGCCAACGCCTTTCTTAAGACTCGCTTCGCTCATATAAGCGGCATAGCCGAGCGGTGAAAGCGGCCGCTCGACATCCCAAAGGGTGGCGCTTGCTACCGAAGGGACGCAAGAAAGCCGAGCGCAAAGTTCCAAGTTTAAAGTTTAAAGTTCCAAGTTCAAAGTTCCAAGTTCCAAGTTCCAAGTTCCAAGTTTAAAGTTCCAAGTTCAAAGTTTCAAGTTCCAAGACTCCCCCTTCCTCGTCACCGTCAATAGTGCCAGTGCCGAAATACAATGGAAGAGCCTGCATCAGTTCCGAACCACTCACAATGCCTGTCTCCGGAGAGCAATATGTTTTCTTGTTTTATAAATAAGGGAATATGCTATTCCCCCCAAAGGGCATTTGTTGATTTGTTGATTTGTTGATTTGTTGATTTGTTGAATTTTCAATAGAAACTTTTTATTTGTGCTTTCTTCTTCCTGCCAAATATCCAATAATAAAAGAGATGAGCATGAGCAGCAAGATGCTCATTATTACATACCATCTTCCCTCGGGTGTAAGCCATGCGGCGGGAAGATATTCATACCAGTGTTCAATCATGTGTTTAAAACTCCTCTTTTACAAAATCATAAGTACCATACATCAAACGAGCAGCGAATGGAGTGTAAAGTTTCGCTAATTCCTTATCATATTTAATTACATCTATTACAAATGCAAAATCATCACTATTTAGGGGAGACAAACCACCAAGATAATACTTGAATCCATTTTTATCAGTTTCCTCTACCATATAGTATTTTTCTGATAGGCGTTTATATAGGCGGTCACGTTTTTCTTTCGCATCTTCTGCTGTGTTGGCATCAAGAATAAATACGCATCCATTCATATATGTACGATAACCATCAGATTGAAAGAGGAAATGGATGGCGTCAAAATATATGCCTGCATATTTCTTGTTTTTAAACGAAATGGTTTGTTTTGAATGTGTGAAATCATATTCAGAACTACCATATTTGTTTTCAAGCATTTCTTTCGCAACATCATAAGAGGTGCCAAATTTGACTCCACAAATTTCAGTAACGATTTGAGATTCTAATTTCTCACGTATGAAATTCTTAAGGGCCACACTGTCCATTGGTTCTTCATTTTGCGCAAAAGAAGGAGTCAATGCAAGAATGAGTGCAAAGAAGCAAAATATCTTTTTCATAATTTAGTAATTATAAGTTAATCAAATTTCAGTTTAGGTAATGCCTTCACGATGTCAACCGTCTGCACCGAAACGTTGATGACGGAGAGAAGGAGGTCAAGGATGTAACGGGGCTTATGGTGCTCACGTGCCCAGTCGTTGGCATCGTTGCGGATGAGCGATTTCTTGTCTTGTGAGACACAATAACGCTCAACGATCCATTCGATGGCCGACTTACCATTGACAATATACTCGTAGGCTTTTTCAGGAATGTTGTTTATCTGAATATTGCCGTTGTAGATGATGGTGCTCTTGTCTTGCTTTGATTTGAAACGCATTTTATCCAAGACACGGAAATAATCATAATCGCTATCATCACACTTCAATGGGCGGTCGCCAAAGACCTTAACACCATCGTATGGCGGAACGGTCTCATAATTCAGATGCAATTCAGCCAGTTTCCTGCCATAGCGGTAGAAGTCCATGAAGTCCTCCACGCGCTCCACGATGGGGATGCGTGGGAGTGATTTCTTCAGGTCGGCAGCGAAACGCTCTCTATAGTCTGGCGAATGCAGCAAGCCATAGACGTAATAGAAAATCATTTCCTTCGTGATATTCTTCGCTCCACCATAACGGCTGCGCACCTCTTTTAGAATCCAGTCAGTTATGCCATCACGACGGATGTAATCGTCACCTGTCTCTTCATCGAAGAGTGTCTTTTCCTTATTCTTGTTTTCCTCATACCAATAGAGGGGAAAGCATTGGGATTTGCCAATGTACTCCATATCGGTGTGCCTGTCAGAAATAATAGTTGTGAAGTCTTTAGTAACACCAATACCTGGAACACAAATGAGCAGATTATCTTTGCCTAATGGGAACATTTCTTCAAATTGCCCCCTTCTATGAACAAATTTGTCTCCAAAATACAAATTTGATTTAATAAAAGGTCTATACATGGCAGATAGAATTCGATTTGGCTCATAAATTGCAGTGTTGTATCTATCTAAATTTGCAGTCAAACTACTTGACCAACTTATTTTGGACTCATCAAAAGTTACAACTTCTTCAAACTTTATATTTGGATCTTCTATTCTTTTCTCTTTTAATTTTTCAATCTGTTGATTATATACTTTAACAGTACTATCAATGTTAGATTTCAAAGATATTTCGGAGAAATTATAGTCCCATGCATCTCTATTGGTTGCTATACCCATTGAAACCAAATTAAAGAAGCTTTTGGATTTAATATTAAATTTTTTATCAGGAAAGAGAGGCAATAAAGCATCAAAAGTACCATCTCTTTGTGCAATCCAATCTTGTTTCTCGTTGGGTTCGATGGTTTGCCATTCGACGCGAGAAATGGAGCGGAAGTCGCGTACCATTTTAAGTTTTTGTTCACGAGTGAGGTAGTCACCGATGTCGTGATAATGGATGGTGGCTTTGCTCTGCTTTGCAGGGTTTTTGACTAGGAAAGTGATGGTGATGGGAGTTCGGGTGCCTTCACCGAACACGTTTCCACTTTCTTTTCGGCGTTGTTCTCCGGAGGTTCTTGCGTTTCCACGGAGATTAAGGACATATATGGATGAGAATTCGTCTCGGAAGCATCTGCGCATACCATCTTGTGCGCTCCCGTCAAGCCATGCACCATTAGAAATGAAGGCGACAATGCCGCCATCTTTCAAAGAATGGATGCGGTCGGATGCCCAACGGAATGCTTTAATATAACTATCGTATAATGATTTTATATTGCTTGCCACAGCTCCTTCAGCATAACTTTCAGCTATACGGTTATCAAGATTTTGGTATTTAAGATTAGCGGCATTGTCGTTGGCAGATTTTTGCCCGACTGAATATGGCGGATTGCCAATAATAACCCTCATAGGCGCTTTCTTTTGCTTCAACACACGTTCAGAGTTTTCGGGGAAGAGTTGTGAGAAAATATCGTTATCGCCATGCTCGTTGAGTTGGAAGGTATCTGTAAGGCAGATGCCGTCGTACATTTCGTATTTATCGGGGTGCATGATGTCATGGAACACCGATTCTATGTTCACGTCCGCAATGTAATAAGCCAGCAGCACGATCTCATTGCAATGGATTTCGTTCTTGTACTTCCGCAGCATATCTTCTTTGCGGATAAGCCCCGACTGGAGTAAGCGAGTGATGAAAGTTCCTGTTCCAGTGAAGGGATCGAGAATGTGAACGTTTTCTTCGGTAAGCGAAGTGTTGAATTCTTCTTTCAGTATGTCTTCTACGGAATGGATGATAAAGTCCACACATTCTACAGGCGTATAGACGATGCCCAGTTTTTCGACGGTAAGAGGGAAGGCACCTTTGAAGAACTTTTCATAAAGGTTCTTGATGATGGTCTGCTTGCCTTCCAAGTTGTCGATGTTGCTGACGTTGTTGCGCACCGAAGTATAGAATTTGTCGAGGACTGCCGTTTCCATTTCCATACCTTCACTCTCCAGCACATCAATCATGTATTGCATAGAGCGACTGACAGCGTTGTTATTGACAAATTCATAGTCTTTGAAGAGCGCATCGAAAACAGGGCGAGTAATCATGTGCTGTGCCAGCATTTCGATAGCCTGCCCTTCATCGACACTTTCATTGATATTCTTGTGCAAGCCCTGCACGAATTCGTCAAAGTATTCCTTTGCTTTGGCGTTTTCCTTTATCAAGGTGGCGATGCGTTGGATGAATTTCTGTGCTATCTCACCAATGGATTTTGCCCAGTTCTCCCAATAGAGTTTGTCACCAACCTTTTCAACCAGGCGGGCATAGATGCCATCCTGCAACTCGCCGAACTGAAGTTCCAACTGGTGGGCTACATCATCGTCAGTGAGTTGAAGGGCATCATCATCATCGGGAGCGGATTTGCCAACGGTATATGTCCCATGAGGAACGCCACCGACAGTTATTTTTGCAGGACGCTGCTTATTGAGATTGATTTGATTGACATGTGCATTGAAGTTCTCGTCGTGTGAACGGAGGGCATTCAGGATGGTCCAAACTACCTTGAATCGTTCGTTGTCGGCAAGAGCCTGTTCAGGCGTGACATCATTGGGGACAATTACCGGAATGATGATGTAGCCGTATTTCTTTTCGTGGTCAGTGCCCTTGCCAAAAGAGCGCATGACACGACCGACGGACTGCACCACTTCTACCTCGCTATTTCGAGGGGAGAGGAAGAGAACGGCATCAAGAGCCGGAACATCGACACCTTCAGAGAGGCAGCGGACGTTGCAAAGCACGCGGCACTCTTGCGGGTCTTCGGCATCTTGTTTCAGCCATGATATAAGGCCGTTTCGGGTGTTGGCATCCATTGAGCCGTCAATGTGCTTGGCTTGGATGTTAACAACGTCTTTGCGTTCCTCTTCATTTAGAGTTTCTTTGTATTCCTCACATACACCATGGAAATAAGCAGCAATCTGCTTGGAAGAGAAGTTAGGATTAGACTTGGTGGCGTTGATGGTTTGGCAGAAAGCAACGGCACGTTTCATCATGATGGGATCTTGTTCTTTCGTAACGCCCTTGTCGCCTTTAATGCGTTTCGACAGTCCATTGATGCAACCTATCAATTTTGTTGCATCATCGAACTGGAGTTCCTTGATTTTATCCTTGTCTGCTGCCATCGTATATTGCTCCTTAATTCGGGTGCGCATGGATTGAGGAATGTCGTCTTCGCTGACAGTCAGCACCAAAACTTTATAGTCGGTCAGTAATCCTTGGCTAACGGCATCGTTGAATGTAAGGCGGTGGAATTCCTCGCCATACCATTCCACGTTGTCCATTGAACAGAGGGTGTCCACATTTTCATCCTGTTTAGCCTTGACTTTTACAGCCTCTTTGTAAAGGCGCGGTGTGGCAGTCATATACAGGCGCTTTTTCGCTTGGATGAACTCATTCTTGTGTACTTTAGTGAAGTTGCTTTCCTCTTTGTTTTTCAGCACAACGCCAGTAGTGCGATGTGCTTCGTCGCAGATAATGAGGTCCACTTCGCGATTGTATTGGTCGATGGCTTCTTTTACCACATCAATACTCTGGTAAGTAGAGAAGATGACGGTACGGCAATGTTCCTTATCGTATTTGCGAAGTTGGCGAAGGATGGAAGCCGTGTTGGTGGTAGCAGGAACAGCGAGGTCGATAATTTTAGTGTCTTCATCATCGGCATCAATCATCTGGCGAGTGACCTTCGCATCAGAGCAGACGCAGACAGCACGCATATCATCCTGCTTATCAGCCATCCATGCGTTCAGTGTCTGTCCGAGAAGGGCGATACTTGGAACGAGGAATAAGACAAAGGCTTCTTTGTCGGTCATCTGTTCCATAATCTTCAGCGATGTATATGTCTTACCAGTACCGCAAGCCATAATCAGTTTGCCACGCTCGTTTCCTTTGGTAATGAAATGCTCATAGGCTTTCGACATGGCCTGCAACTGATGCTTGCGCGGCTGTTTGCCTGGTAATTTCGCTTTTTCTCCATAAAGGCCTTCCTTTAACTTTTCCCAGTCAACAGCAGATATTTCGAGGTCATATAGCGAAATACGGTTGAAGGGCTTGCTTAAACCTTGAATGGCAGTTTCTGCATTGGCGCCCCAACGTTTGCGGGAAGTCTGGACCCAAACGAGGTTGCTGAATTCCTTTGTCTGGAACGTATCAGGGTCAATAAAAGTTCGGCTGGCATTGGCAAGGAAAGAGTCAACGGCAGCCTTGTCAATGGTTGCGTCTTCAGCATAGCATTTACATTGAATAGCCCAATAATCACCATAGTCTGTGCGGGCCACGAGGTCGATGCCAAGGTCTTTGCCTCCGAAGTCTTTCTTTGAAGGAAATTCTTCCCAGAGCCATACTTTTTCGAGGTTGCTATAACGTGGGTCAGTCTTGAACCATAGTTTCATCAGGCGTTCAAAGTCTGTTCCCTTTTCTTTCTCGGTAGATGCTTTCAGACGAATGTCTTGTAAGATGGTGTTTATAGTTATTTCTGCCATATCTTTTTCGGCTATGTCGCTTTTAGCGACAAAGATACAAAAATATTTTGAAAAAAGTTGGTTAGGTGTATTAAATAAGGTGAAAAGTGTGATGTGATGTTTGGAGCCATATTAGAATAACTGACTCTTGTCCTTTCACACTCTGTTTGATATACCATTCGGCGCATTGGCTATATATGTTTCGCATTGCGAAAGGTGGCTAAATGGAGGATGGCAGCGCATCACTGCGCCGCCATCCTAAATAAATTACCAAATAAAAAGAAAGAAAAGTGAAGAGAACAATTTCAGTATTTTAAAGTGTTACGGTCTTGTTTAGTAGCCCATGCAACTGGTAACGCCGAGCGTTGTTGCGATGGCGGTTAGGATGGATATCACCATCTGAATTATGAGTTTCCAAGTTTCGCGTTTCATGGTGTTCTGATTTTAGTGATTAGTAATTATGTTAGATGTACTGATAGGTGGATTCCCTTGTCAGGGTTTCTTTGAAGCCCGCTCCCCTCGTTAGGGGAAGGGAGCGGGCAGAGGTTAAGGCGTTGGAGTGTCGCCGCCTTCGCCGTCGGTCACCACGGCATTCTTCGGGAGTTCCTTTGCGCTTGCCCCCGAAGAGAGCGAGTAGTTGCGCTTTCCGTTCTTGTCGATGGACACGTCCTCCTGGAAGAGGGCGCGCATGCTCTTGATGTTCTTCGATGCAGAGAACTCCTTGGCGGTTGCCGCTGGCGCGGTCTTGAGCGACATCTTGAAAGAGCCCAGTCCGTCGATTTTCACGCGGTAGGACTTCTGCAGGTAGTCGCGCACCACCTCGACCATCTCGGTGAGCACCGCCAGCGCGTCGGCCTTCTTGGCGGTGGTGTTGTCCTGAATGCGCTGCGCTATCTCGTTGAGAGTCACGGTGTCCAGAGTCTTGGCACGGGCGTACCATTCGCCCTTGTGCTTAGAGTTGTCTCGGTTGTCCTGGTAAAGTTTGTAAAGTACTGCCATAATGAATAGTTGTTAATAAGTTAATTAATGATGTTGTTACACTCTTGGCGGCTCGTCTCCGGAAACTCGTCGCCTTGCTTCTCGATTGCAATGCAAAGTTACAAAACGAAAGAGCGTTTTGCAAGAAATAACGCGAATATCTTCCGACCTTTTCAGGTCGGGAAATTTTGCCCCCAAGGTGGCGAAACCCTTTGTTTCAGGGCATTTCGGCATGGGTCGGAAATGGTCGGAAATAGGTCGGAAGATTTTTGAAAATTACTCTTTTTTTCCTAAAATACATCTGAAAAACACTATGGGGTGCGCTTTTAATAAATTCAACATTTCAACAAATCAACAAATCAACATTTCAACAAATCAACAAATCAACAAATCAACATTTCAACAAACAGGTTTTTTGAGATGCGCACGAAAAGAT
>DGTS01000039.1:121489-219920 GCA_002394385.1 Prevotella sp. UBA4330 | reverse complement strand
TCCAATCAATGATTGTTGATGTGGTAAAGTAGAGTTCTTTTGATAATCTTAAAGTTGCCATAGGTTTGGTCTATTGTACATTACAAATGCTAATACTCAATGCGGTCGGATTACAAATCCGCCCGAGCAGGATAACGGAGTTCTGTTAATCCAACAAGTTTTTTTTGAGTTATCTACAAAACAAAGTGGATTATTCATAATCTCCAATTTCCACGTTCATAAAATGTTCACTTGCCCCGAAATCCAATGGTCACTACTTCTGACAGAGATCATATTCTGAGTAGTGGATAGAATCATAAAAATCATAAAAATTAAAATCGTCTGCAATATACAATTTATCCTTATAAAGGATATATGGAAGAGGTGTCCCCTGTTCAATTCTATAAACTGTATTATTTGAGGTATCAATAAGTTTTATATAATAGATTCCAACAATAAAAGGGACATCTTTTGTCTGATATTTATTGCTATCATTATCATCACAAAACAACAATCTATTCTTTTTATCTTTTAAGTGACAACTCCAATCTACCACAGTTTTTTGCACTCTTTCTGGTAATTGCTTGTATGACAATGTTCTGCTGGGCATTTTATCTATCCTGTAGTCGTAACCAGTACATCCAACAAGAAAGAATATCCCAATTAATAATAAATATTTCATTTTTACTTTATTTTATTTATCCATGTACTAACTTGATTATGTGAATTGTGGAAATCATCTGTCCAATTTAATCTTAAAACTGGATAGATGGCTGCAGAATGACTGTTGCTATCCGCTCGGGCGGATTTGTAATCCGCCCGCATTGAGTATTAGCATTTGCAATGCGACAAGATATATTCATATTCATTGTTTCTCATATTGTTACTGTAACATTAAAATACCGTCTTGACAGGACGTTTCCCAGGTGGTCCTTGTGCCTTTCCTGAAATGATATGCAATTCTTTATTTCCATAGGCTGCACGACTTAATCTGTTTTGATAGACGGTATTAATGGGGCAAAGATAAACAATTATTTTGTATGTTGCATTCTTTTATCCATTTATTTTTTTCACACGTTTTTCACAAGGCTATACTTTTTATCCGCAAATTGCCGTAAATGTGACGTAAATGTCTGGGCGTGGCAGCAACTTTGTCAGTGATTGTCTTCTTTGCATAATTCATGGTATTATTTACCACAGAAAGCGCTGAAAATGTAAGCAATACGGTGATGCTTATCAGCGCGATCTGTGGTAAATTAATTAAGGAATGTATGTTATGGCTGCTTGCCGATGTATGCAAGGATGCCGCCGTCAACATAGAGGATATGTCCGTTCACGGCATCGGAGGCATGCGAGGCAAGGAATACGGCAGGACCTCCGAGTTCCTCGGGGTTGAGCCATCGCCCTGCGGGTGTCTTGGCGCAGATGAACGAGTCGAAGGGATGGCGGCTGCCGTCTGCCTGACGCTCGCGCAACGGTGCTGTCTGCGGTGTGGCGATGTATCCCGGACCGATGGCATTGCACTGTATGTTGTAACCGCCATACTCTGAGCAGATGTTGCGTGTGAGCATCTTCAGTCCGCCCTTGGCGGCGGCGTATGCCGACACCGTCTCGCGACCGAGTTCGCTCATCATCGAACAGATGTTTATTATCTTTCCCTCGCGGCGCTCCATCATCTCGGGGATTACCGCCTTGGCGCAGATGAACGGTCCCACGAGGTCGATGTCGATGACCTGCTGGAACTCCTCGCGCTTCATCTCGTGCATCGGTATGCGCTTGATGATTCCCGCATTGTTAACCAAAATATCTATTTGTCCGAGGTCCTGGTGTATCTGTTCTACCAGTTGTTTCACCGCCTCCTCGTCGGTTACGTCGCAGATATAGCCGTGAGCGTCGATGCCCTTTGCCTTGTAGTCGGCAAGAGCCTGGTCGAGATTTTTCTGACTGCGGCAGTTGAACGCTATGCGCGCTCCTGCTCCTGCCAGCGCCTCGGCGATGGCGAAGCCAATGCCGTAAGCACCTCCTGTAACGAGGGCGTTCTTTCCCTCAAGTGAAAACATGTTGTTCATTGCCATGAGTATTTATTTAAGGTCGGTAATTTCGGAGAAGTCCTGGTCGCCATAGTCGAGATTTTCGCCGCCCATGCCCCAGATGAAGGTGTAGTTGTGGGTTGCTGCTGCCGAGTGGATGCTCCATTCGGGAGAGAGAACAGCCTGGTCGCCCTTCATCCATAGGTGGCGTGTCTCCTCTACCTCGCCCATGAAGTGGCACACCGCCTGTCCCTCGGGCACCTCGAAATAGAAGTAAGCCTCCATGCGGCGGCTGTGCACGTGTGCCGGCATGGTGTTCCACACCGAGCCGGTGGCCAGTTCGGTCATGCCCATCTGCAACTGGCATGTGGGCAGCACCTGGTTTACTATCATCTTGTTGATGTTGCGCTCGTTGCTCATCTCCAGACTTCCCATGTGTGCCACCACGGCGTCTGCCTTAGTTATCTTGCGGCAGGGATACTCCTTGTGGGCTGTGGTGCTGTTGATGTAGAACTTCGCGGGCTTCGACGCGTCATCGCTCTGGAACGTCACGTTGCGGTCGCCGCGGCCTATGTACAGCGCCTCCTTATAGTCGAGATGGAACGTCTCGTCGCCCACCTTCACCGTTCCGCTGCCGCCAACGTTGAAGATACCTATCTCGCGGCGTGTGGTGAAGTAGGGAGCCTTCAGTGGGTCGATGGCCTCAAGCAGCAGTTCCTCGCCCACGGGCTTGGCACCGCCAACCACCATACGGTCGTACATAGAATAAACCAGATTAACCTCGTTGTCGGCGAAAACACGCTCGATGAGGAAGTCACGGCGTATGCGCGCTGTGTCATAGTGCTTTGCGTCCTCTGGATGTGACGCATAACGGATTTCAAAATTTGTTTTCATTGTTTTTTAAGTGTTTGTTTTATCTTTAGTAGTATATTATTCGGCAAAGTTACGAAAAATCGAGTGCAGAACAAAAGAAACACGTTTCTTTTTTATGCCGAGATGCAGTAAGTTCGCCAATTTATTGGCAAAGTTACACAAAAATTCAATTATAACCAAAAACAAATAAAACATTCGGGTTTTATTTTGCATTCTCTGCGAAAAAAAGTAACTTTGCACGGAAATAAAATACAACAACATGCAAGAGACAAGACAAAACCGCATAGCACGACTGCTGCAGAAGGAACTGAGCCTTATCTTCCAGAGCCAGACGCGCATGATGCACGGCGTGATGGTGAGCGTGACAAGGGTGAAGATAAGCCCCGACCTCAGCATCTGCACGGCATACCTGAGCATCTTCCCAAGCGACAAGGGCGAGGAACTGCTGGCAAACATCAAGAAGAACGAGAAGACAATAAGATACGATCTGGGCACCCGCGTGCGCAACCAACTGCGCATAATACCCGAACTGAGATTCTTCATTGACGACTCGCTCGACTACATCGAGCACATTGATGAACTGCTGAAGAAGTGAACTTTCCATACTACATAGCACGCCGCTACCTCTTCTCGAAGAAGAGCACCAACGCGATTAACGTCATCAGTTTCATCTCGATGGCGGGAGTCGCCGTGGCCTCTATGGCGCTCATCATCACGCTGAGCGTCTTCAACGGGTTCCACGACCTCGTGGCTTCGCTCTTCACGGCGATGGACCCGCAACTGGTGGTGGTGCCCAAGGAGGGAAAGACCGTGCCTGCCGACGACCCGCTGCTCGACCAGATACGCAAGATGCCGGAGGTGGAAGTGGCTATGGACTGCGTCGAGGACAACGCACTGGCCGTTTATGGCGACCGCCAGGCTATGGTGAAAATAAAGGGCGTGGAGGACAACTTCACCGAACTGACACGCATCAACGACATTCTGTATGGCGACGGCGAGTTCGCGCTGCACGCAGCAAACCTGCAATACGGCACCATTGGCATTCGCCTGGCCGAGACCTTAGGCACCTCGGCACGCTGGGACGGCTTCCTGAAGATTTACGCACCCAAGCGCGAGGGACAACTCGACATGGCCAACCCTACCGAGGGATTTGTCGAGGACTCGCTGATCTCGCCGGGAGTGGTGTTCTACGTACGCCAGGCAAAGTACGACGCCAACTATATCATCGTGCCCATTGCCTTTGCGCGCAGCCTCTTCGACCAATACGGCATGCTCACCAATCTGGAACTCAGGCTGAAGCCTGGCACAAGCATCGACCGCACGAAGAGCAAGATAAGGGACATAGTGGGCGAGAAATACAACGTGCTGGACCGCTACGAGCAGCAGGAGGACACGTTCAAGATAATGGTGATAGAGAAACTGATAGCATATATCTTCCTGACGTTTATCCTCGCCGTGGCATGCTTCAACATCATTGGCTCGCTGTCGATGCTCATCATCGACAAGAAAGACGACGTGGTGACGCTGCGCAACCTCGGAGCCACCGACAAGCAGATAACGCGCATCTTCCTTCTTGAAGGGCGACTCATCGCTGCCGTGGGTGCTGTTGTGGGCATTGTGCTGGGACTCTTGTTGTGCCTTGCCCAACAGACGTTCGGACTGGTGAAACTGGGCAGCACGAGCGGCTCGTTCATCGTTGATGCCTATCCCGTCAGCGTTCATCCCTGGGACATCGTGCTGGTGTTCTTCACCGTACTCGTGGTGAGTTTCCTCGCGGTATGGTATCCCGTTCACTACTTCTCCCGCCGCCTTATAAACGGATGATTAACCGTCAACGACATTCCCAAAGAGCATCAATGAGAATGTGAAAGATGCCTCTTCGGGACTCCAAAAGACATCTTTGAGAAAGTAAAATAGCCTATATTGAAAAGTAAAATAGCCTATATTGGTCGGCAATATAGGCTATTTTACTTTTGTATGTGATACAAATGAATGTCCGAAAGGATTATCCCAAGACTACGTTTTCCACTTCGACATCCTCCTTGAGAAACACTCGGGCGCACTCGGTGAAGCGTTCGGGATTCTCGGTGGTGAGATAATGGCAGGTGCCTCCTTGCGTTATGCGCTCCTCCATTTCGGGATGTCGCTGCATATACTGCACCAGACTGCTTGCCACATACTCGCCCTGCGGCACCACGCGCACGCCTCGCGGCACGTGCTTGAGTATGGTGTTCAGCAGCAGCGGATAGTGGGTGCATGCCAGAATGATGGTGTCTATCTCGGGGTCGCGGCGCAACAGTTCGTCGATACGCTTGCGCACGAAGTAGTCAGCACCAGGACTGTCGGCCTCGTTGGCCTCAACGATGGCAGCCCAGAGGGGACACGCCTGCCCGGTCACCACGACGTCGGGTGCCTGATGGGCTATCTCCAGTTCGTAACTGCGGCTGCGTATGGTGCCCTCGGTGGCAAGAATGCCCACGTGTCGCGATGTTGTCAGCGAGCCGATATTCTCTGTTGTTGGGCGTATCACGCCGAGAACGCGGCGGTCGGTTCCCAGTGTCGGCAAGTCGTTTTGCTGCAAAGTGCGCAAAGCCTTTGCCGAAGCGGTGTTGCAAGCGAGGATGACCAAGTGGCATCCCATAGAGAAAAGTTTCATCACCGCCTCGCGGGTGAAGCGATAGACCACGTCGAACGAGCGTGGGCCATACGGCGCACGGGCATTGTCTCCGAGATAAAGATAGTCATATTGCGGCAGCATCTGGCGCATCTGGTGGAGTATGGTCAATCCTCCGTAGCCGCTATCGAAGACACCTATTGGTCCTGGTGATGAAGGCAGTGGTGTGTTCACGTTATCGCAGTGCGTCTTTAACGATGGTTGTGATGTCGTCGGCAATGGTGGTGTCGATGTAAGGACAAGCGTTGCTGTCGGTGTTCAGGATGACGGCATAGCCGCGCTCCTTGCCTATTCTCTGCAACACTGTCTTCATCTTCTCTGTGACAGGAGCCATAGCATCCTTCTCTGCCTGTGCGAGCAGACGCTCTGCCTCAGCCTTGAAGGCGATGTTCTTCTGCATCAGTTCCTGCAGTTCTGCCTGCCGTTTCTGCAGAATCAGCGGTGCGAAGTCGTGCTGACCGTCGAGAAACTCCTCGTACTTGTTGTTGAACTCGTCCTCTGCCCTCTTCATCTCTGCGTCATACTTCGTGCGCAGCGAACCGATGTTGTTCTGTGCCAGAACATATTCGGGCATCGACTTCATTGCCTCGTCATAACTGAAATATGCTATGCGGTTCTGCGCGCTTGCAGCCATCGGTGCTAAGAAGAAAAGACACATGGCAAGCAGAGTGTTCAGAAATATAGCCTTTCCGCAGTTCATGTCTTGTTTCATTATAATATAAAGGGTTGGGGAGTAAAGAAGTTTTGAAGTTTATAAGTTTATAAGTTTGGGAGTTTAGGAGTTTATGAGTTTGGGGGGGTGGGGGTTATGAGATAAGCAGTTAAGTTATTAAGGAGTTAAGCAGGTAAGAATGCGTCTGATGTCTTAACTACTTAACTCCCCTTGCTGTCTTCCCTCTAAAGAGGGTTACTTCAGTTTCTGCAGTTCTGCCTTAACCTCAGCAGTAACGTCCTTGCTCAGCGACTCGCTGATATATGGTATTCCAGCGGCCACATCCATGATGTAAACATAACTGCCATTCTTGCCTACGTTCTTGATGGCGTTGAGCAGTTTTGTTGTTATCGGCTGAATCTTCTCCTGCTGCAGTTTAGCGAGAGCCTGCTGGTTGTCCTGGTATGTCTGCTGAATCTTCTGGTACATCTGCTGCAACTCAGTCTCAGTCTCCTGACGCTTGGTGTCGTTCATGGTGCTTGCGTTCTTCTCATATTCCTCACTCTTGCGCTGCAGTTCCTGCTGCATGCTCTGGAGTTCGTCCTCATACTTCTTTGTCTGAGCCTCCACTTCGCCGCGTGCAGAGATAAACTCTGGCATTCCCTGCATGATAGCCTGAGAATCAACATGTCCGAACTTCTGTGCGAAAAGCGACATTGGTGCGAACACCATCAACATAATGATAATCTTTTTCATTTTTCTTTCTTTGTTTTATTGTTATTACATTATAAATTACTAAGCACTAAACTCCTGTTCAATTAGCATAACCGAGTTTCTGGAGCACCTCGTTGCTGATGTCAATCTTCGGCGAGCCGAAGATGATGGCGCCGTTGCTGGCGCGGTCGAGCACGAGTGAGTAGCCGCGAAGGTCGGAGATGTCCTTCACTGCGGCGTAGATTTCCTCCTGGATGGGAGTCATCAGAGCCTCACGTTTCTTGAACAGTTCGCCTTCCGGTCCGAAGTACTTACGCTTGAGTTCGCTCGACTCCTTCTCCTTCTGCATGATGGCGTCTTGCTTTGCCTTCTTCTGCTCTTGCGAGAGGAACACCACCTCGTTCTGGTAGTTCTTGTACATGGTCTGTGCCTCGGTGTTGAGAGCCTCAACCTCGGCCTGCCATTTCTTAGAGATTTGGTTCAACTGCTCGTTGGCACGCTCGTAAGCAGGCACGTTCTTCAGGATGTAATCCATGTCAATGAGTGCGAATTTCTGCGCATTAGCCGTAAGAGCAACTATTGCCATAACGGCTATCATAAATAGTTTCTTCATCGTCTGTGTTTTAAAAATTAGTCTATCGTTTGACGGCATGCCGCCGTTTTAGTTTAACACTTGCTACTTTTTGCGACATTTAGGACAATCAGAACTCCTGTCCGAGCACGAAGTGGAACTGCGAGCCACCCTTGGTGCCGAACACCTTGTCGAAACCGTATGCCCAGTCGATACCCATCATGCCCACCATCGGGAGGAAGATGCGCACACCGACACCAGCAGAGCGCTTCATGTCGAAGGGGTTGAACTTCTTCGTCTCTGTCCAGGCGTTACCTGCCTCGGCAAATGCCAGACCGTAGATGGTGGTGTTTCCGAGCAGCAATGGATAGCGCAGTTCGAGCGTGAAGCGGTCGTAGGCATAGCCCTCGCTGTAGTATGGTGTCAGCGAACCGTTGTCGTAACCTCGCAGGCCGATGGTCTCCTGTGCGTAACCGTTGCTGTATCCGCTCATGCCGTCGCCACCCATGTAGAATGTTTCGAACGGAGATTTCTTGTCTTTATTGTAAGAGCCGAGCAGACCCAACTCCACGCGGGTCATCAGCACGAGACACTTCTGTCCGTTGGTGAGCGCAGTGTATGTGCGAGCCTTGAACTTCCACTTGTGGTACTCAATCCAGCGGTACTTCTCCTGCTGCTCCTGTGCGTATGTGGCAGACTTCGGGTCGGTGGCAAGGTTCTTGTAGTCTTTATCCTCAAACTTGCTCCAAGGCGGTGTGATTGTTACCGATGCGGTGAACTCTGAACCGCGACGCGGGAAGAGTTGGTTGTCGGTAGATACACGCGAGAGGGTGATGCCGAGGTTGAGGTTGTTACAGTTACCTGTCGATACGAGGAAGTAGCGCCAGTTCTTCAGCATATAACGCGTGTAGGCCAGTTCTACGTTGAGCATGAAATAGTCGTCAGGCCAGCGCAGACGCGTACCCCATCCCACACTTGCTCCGAGCAGGCGCACATACTTGTCTGGGTCGTAATAGTTCTCGTAACTGTTGTAGTAACTGCTTCCAACGCCATACAGGTAGTTGTAATAGTTGTTCATGTAGGCGCTGTTATAATAGTTGCTCGACACGTCGGTCTGCTTGCTGTAGTATGCTCCGACAGTGAACTGTATCGGTCGTTTGCCTCCGAACCAACTTGTAGAGTAACTTGCGTTGTACGACTGATAGTAAGTACCGTTGGTCTGGGCACCGATAGAGAGCACCTCACCGTCGCCGATAGGCATGATGCCGCGGTGTTCCTTGTTCTTGTTGAACAGGTTTGCCATCGAGAAGTTGTTCAGTTTCAGTCCCACGCGGCCGATGACACCAGTCTGTCCCCATCCGAGCGAGAACTCTATCTGGTCGTTCGACTTCGACACGAGGTTATAGTTGATGTCAACAGTACCGTCCTCATAGTTAGGCAGCACCTTCGGGTCTATCTGCTCTGGGTCGAAGTGTCCCATTGATGCAAGTTCGCGAGCCGAACGCTGCAGGGCGTCTTTCGAGAAGAGGTCGCCCGGCTTGGTGCGCAACTCACGTCTGATGACGTTCTCATAGAGCCTGGTGTTACCATTGATACGCACACGGTTGATGTGCGCCTGCGGTCCCTCCTGTATGCGCATCTCAAGGTCTATCGAGTCGCCAACGATGTTAACCTCTGTCGGCTGCAGGTTATAGAAAAGGTAACCGTTGTTCCAGTAGAGGTTGCCCACAGCGTCGTCGTCCTCAGAGAGTCGTTTGTTCAGAAATTTCTGGTTATACACATCGCCCTTCTGCATCTCCAGAAGACGGGCGAGGTTGTCGGTTGGATAGATGGTGTTTCCCACCCATGTGATGTTGCGGATATAGTATTTCTTGCCCTCATCCACCTTAAGGTAGATGTTGACATGCTTGTCGTCGTAGTTCCACACCGAGTCTTCAAGGATGACGGCATCGCGGTAACCCAGTTCGTTGTACTTCTCTATGAGTTTCTGCTTGTCCTCCTTGTAACGCTCGGGGGTGTATTTCTTCGCTTTGAGGAAACTCGACAGTTTGCCTGCCTCGTGTGTCTTGGCAAATGCGCCTTTGCGGAACAGTCCGCCCTTTATCTTGCTGTCAGAGAGTTTCTCGTTGCCGTCGATGATTATCTCGTGAACCTTTATCTTCTCCTTCTTATCGACAAAGATGTCGAGAATCACCTGGTTCTTCGCTGTCACGTCGTCGCGCTGGGTTATCTGTATGTCAGCGTTCTTGTAACCCTTGTCGTCGAAGTATTTCTTTGCCAGTATCTTGGCGCGGTCTATCATGTTAGGCGTTATCTGATTGCCCTTCAGCAGTCCCAGTTTCTGCTCCATGTCCTCGCGCTCGCTCTTCTTAAGTCCGATATAGTTGATGGTGCTCACGCGCGGACGCAATGCGAGGTGGAAGTGCAGGTATGCCTTGTCGCCCACGATGGAGTCGGCGCTTATGGCAACCTTCGAGAACAGTCCGTGCTTCCAGTAGCGTTTCACGGCATCGGTAATCTCGTTTCCCGGCAGTGTCACGTGCTGTCCCACGACGAGTCCAGAGATACCTGTCAGCACATAGTCTTCATAGCCTTCCACGCCTGAAACGGTAATGCCGCCGATGACACAACTGCGGGGATTGCCCGCGTATGTGATGTCGGGGTTTATGATTTTCTCTTGAGCGCCGGCAGCGATGCTTATCATCAGTGCCGCCATCAGGAGTATTTTCCTTGTCATCTTATTCATTATCAACGTATGTTGTAAGTCTTTATATGTTCTTCCCGCCGTCTGCGGGCGAGTTGTCATTTCTTCTCCTCCACCTGTTCGCCGGTCTTTCCGAAACGTCGCTGTCTGCTCTGATAGTCGATTATCGCCTCGTGGAGTCCCTGCTCGTCGAAGTCGGGCCAGTAGGTATCGGTGAAATAGAGTTCCGAATATGCAATCTGCCAGAGCAGATAGTTGCTCACGCGCAGTTCTCCTCCGGTGCGTATGAGCAGTTCGGGGTCTGGCATGAAGTATGTCTCGAGGTGCTTTGACACTGTCTCCTCGGTGATTTCATCGGGGTCGATGGTGGTAGGCACCATGTTGTTCTTCTTTATCTCCCACACGATATCGCGCACGGCCTGCGTTATTTCCCAACGCGACGAGTAACTGAGTGCCACAACCACCGTCATGGTGTCGTTGTCGGCGGTGCGCTCCATGGTGTGCCACAGTTTCTCGCTCACCTCCTTTGGCAGTCGGTCCATGTCGCCGATGACGCGCAGACGCACGTTGTGCTTCATGAATATCTCGTCCTCGAGCGATGTGAGCACCAGTCCCATCAATGCCGAAATCTCGTCGGCTGGCCGGTTCCAGTTCTCTGTCGAGAATGTGTATAGCGTGAGGTATTTCACTCCTAACTTGACACACTCGGCAGTGATTCTGCGCACTGTCTCCACGCCTGCCTTGTGTCCGTAGGTGCGCTCATGCCCATGCTCTTTGGCCCATCGCCCGTTACCGTCCATGATAATGGCGATGTGCTGCGGGATGCGGTTCTTGTCCAATTGTTCCATAATCAGTATCTATCGTTATGACACGTTCTGCACTTCGGCATAAAACTGTAGGTCAGCGACACCTGAAGTGTGTGATAGCAATCTGTGTTCTTGAAAGCGCCGCTTGTCTTCACCATGTACGGGTCTTTCACTCCGTCGAGTTCGTCGCTCAGCGAGATGTGCATTGCCCACTCGAACCCGAGGTTCAGGCGCGGTGCTATCTTGTATTTCACGCCCAGTCCGATAGGGACGTTGACGGTGAAGATGTTCTTCTCGGCTCCCTTGACGAATGTTCCGCCCAGTCCCAGCATGAAGTAGGGTGTCAGAGGCTTAGCCCCGCGATATTCCCTTCCTGTGCCGTAAGGCCAGAAGTTGTATTCGTAGGTGATGTCAAGACCGACAAGGGTGTTGTCAAACTTATAGTCGGTGCCCTGGTATTCGGGATAGAAGGTTTCGACATCGGCCGCCTGTCCCTTCATCTTCCCATATCCCAACTGCGCTTTCAGACCCATGTAGGGATTGAAATAGCGGCGCAAGACGATGCTTGCCGAGGGCTGCAGGTTCTTCGTAAGGCTGGGGTTGAAGTCGCCAAGATATCCCGTAATGCCGATGCCTGCACCTATCTCCATGCGGTACTCCTCGTCTTCCTGCGCCCAGATGCCGAGCGAAGAGACCAGCAACACCGCCATCATGGCGAGCCGCATCGTATGCTTCGTGACGTTATTCTTCATGCCCTGTTACCTTATATATATTATCGCGCGTGCGCGAATACCGCTTCATTATACGATTACTCTTCCGTAAGCCATCCCAGACTGTTCAGACGGCCGCGCCATATCTGGCCCGTGCCGCTGCAGATAATCCACAGATGGTAACTGTCGTCGGTGGCAAGCGCCATCATCGTGGCCGACTTGTCGATGCCCTCGGGCAACTGGAAGCCTGCCTCGTTCTGCCATGTAACGCCGCCGTCAAGGCTGGTGTAAATCTGGCTGTACGCCTCCTTGGTGCATGCGCCAACGCCCTTGCCGCCCAGAGCCAGCAAATAGTCGCCGCAACTGGTCATCGACAGATTTGCAAGTCGTGGCAGCACATACTTGTTCTTTATGTCAATCGAGTAGTATGCCCACGGCAGATTTACGGCGTAACTGCCTGTGTCGTCTATTTTGTTCCATATCACAGCCGCTGTGTCTGCCGCATAGATAGAGGCATCGCGGTTGCCAACGAGCACTACCCTCTCCACATCCTTGTTGGTGCGGAGCACGTTGCAGGCATAGTTGATGTCGTTTGCAGGCAGCATCGAAGCCTCGGTGTCCAAGCCGTCGGCGTTCCATGCCGAGCCGTCGCTGCTGCTCATCATATCGCCGCCGTCTGTAATGCCGTAGAGTTTATCGCTCGATGCAGCCACGAGTTTTTTCACCGCCGGTGTCCCTTCTTCGTCCCACGACGCACCGTCGGCAGACGAATACAGTTTGCCGTCGTATATCAGATACAACTGGTTGTCTTTCTTAACAATCTGCTGGTATGCCTCAGCAGGCAGCAGACCTTTGAAATTGAATGTCACCGGTGTCCATGCCTTACCGTCGGAAGCATTTGTCTGCAGTGCCCTGGTATTGGTGCCGTCGCTGCCGAAGACCACCATTTTGCCGCCGATATTGAAGGCTCTGAGCGCCTTGAGGTCAGCCAGTTCGGCATTGGTTCCGAGCATCGCCCATTTGAAGTCCTCGCCTTTCTGCTTGTGAATGTTCACCTTCACGGTGTATTCACGACTATAGTTACCGTCACTGCTTCGCACGATGACAGTGCGAGGCACCGAGAAGTCGAGAGAGTCGGTACTTGAGAATGTGGTTGCATCAACGCCAACGAGCGACTTCAGCAGCGCCACACCGTTGTTCACCGTTGCCACATAAACAAGCATCTTGGTGCCATCGGTGCCGTATGGCAGCGAGTCAACATTATATATCTCGCGCTTCTCCTGATCTATCTGGAACGTATAAGAAGTGGCACTTTGCTTCACCTTATACGTGCTGTCTGTTCCTTGCGACGACTTTGTAGTCTTTGTCACAACGATATTTGTCACCTGGAATGCGCTCAGTGCTGTGTCGCTATAACGTATGACTTCGTCATCATCTCCCTTAAGACATGACATCAGGGATGTGGCAGCAAACAATATAATCAAAAAAGGCGCAATAATCCTTCTCATTTTCTTCTTATTTTGATTTTTACGTGCAAAAGTAATGAGAATTCCGCAAATACCACATCTTTTATCAGTATTATTATTTAAAATAATGATTTCAAGTGCATTTTTTAAGTTTTTTTTTCTCACAAAGCGAAAGAAAGTGGTTTTTTAGGCAACTATTGGCTGGCGACCGCATTGTCGCCACATGTTATTTCACTGCTATTTTCTTGCCGTTGCGTATATATATACCATGCCGAAGGTCATCGTCGGCAACCTGAATGCCACTCAGGGTGTATGTTTTGTCGTCAGCAAACGCCCCGTTCCGCGCTGCCTCGGGCTGTTCTATCGAGGTGGCAACGAGCGCATCACGTATGCCCTCCATGGCGGGAATGCAATAGACGGTGCGCGACGTGCGGTTCACCAGCGTCATCGTCGGCCTGCCCATGTAGTTGATGCACCACGCCATAGGCACCATGCCCATCTCTATACACCACTGGTTGAAGAGTTTATAGAACAGTCTCACCGACGCGTCGTGCTTCGCCTGGTCTTCGCCCGAACCGTTGGCATAGCGCCAGTTGGCGCCATACTCGCCCAGCACTACGGGTATCCCGTTGTCCACGAATTTCGTCTTCATCTTCTGCAACTGCGCCAGCATATAGTCTTCCTCACCCCATGTGGAGTTGTGTATTGAGCCTTCCACATGGTTCTCGGCACCCCAGTAATAGGCGTTTCTGTCCCATACCTCGCTGCCGTCAGCGCCAGTGCGCAGCGCGAAGTTCCACGGCGAGTAGTAATGAACCTCCACCATCAGCCTGCCATCCACCACGTCGGTGGGCATGGTGTTCATCAGTTCCACGGTGCGGTCGATGTCGGTGCTCGGTCCCTGCACCACCAGTATGCGTCGCGTGTTATTGCCTCCGGTAGCCCTCACGGCATCGATGAATGCCTGCTCATATCTCAGCAGTGCAGCCATCTGCGCGGCGTTCTCCACTGACGGCTCGTTGAGTCCCGCGAAAATCAGGTGCTCGTCGTAGTCGCGAAACTCGTTTGCTATCTGGGTCCACAGTTTCTTCATCCGCTCGCAGTTGAGAGTCACCGTAGAGTTCGACGTGTCCTCGAAACTGCGTTCCACCCATCCGCCGTCCCAATGGTCGTTCAGCACCACATACAGACCGTCGTTGATGCACAGGTCAACCACCTCTTTCACCCGCGCCATCCACTGCGGGTCGATGGTCATCTGCATGGCATTGGTGATGTGTCCCATCACCCATGCACATGGTATGCGCACACTCTTGAAGCCCAGCGAGCGCACATAGTCGATTACTTCCTTTGTCGTCTTGGTGCCCTGCCATGATGTTTCGGCACCCAGACCTCCGTTGTTGGTAAAGTTGTTAGCGTTGCTCCCTGCCTCCAGTGTGTTGCCGAGGTTCCATCCCGGCATCATGTTACGCGCCACCTGGGTCACTGGCGTGTCCATGTCCTGTGCCGACGCACACAGCACATTCACGGCAACCGCCATAAAAACAAATAATCTCTTGAGTATCATTATTAGCAATAGTTTGATTTATAAGTGTTTGCAAAAATACGACATTATCTCAAATCACACAAGAAAAAGATAAAAAATTAAGAGAAATATATACGATTAGACCCCACAAACAAAAATAGTGTTCCGTAAGATGCTGAGCGCGATGTCTCCCCGCCCTTTTGAAACTCCCCTCGCCTCTTGGAGAGGGGAACTTCAAGGGGCGGGGAGTAATTAGCAATGTAATCAAATAGTAAAAAACACCAAGATGAGGGCCGCCGTTGCCATGTCTGGGAGAAGAATGCCTGTCGTTCGAAATTCTGGTCGAACTCGTCTTTCATGTCCACGGCGATGTCTCGGAGGATGTTTTTGATGATTTTCTGTATATTTTCGTTCATTTTGTTTGGAATTTGTTTGGAGGTTGGAAATTATTTTGTACCTTTGCAGCAACGATTCCGTAGCTAATGACTACCGATTCGTTGCCAGAATGAGGAATGAGCAATCATTCCTCAAACTTTTTATATAGAAGTTTCAACTCAGAACCATCTTTAATCCAAACCTCTTCTATCGCCTGACCGTCCTTTATCCTTTGCCTAATTATACGCTTCATGTAAGCATCTGTCAGGCCAGGGTTATCTATGATGAGATGGTCAGATTGTTTAAGCCCATGGTTCATCATGTTTCTAAATGCTGTTTTGGGATTGGTGGATATGAATCCTTCATGCTCATACCAAACACCGTTGATGCAGAGGTCTGGACATTTGCCTTCGTACTTAGTGCCGACAAGAGAACCATAGACACACTCGTACTGGAACTTTGGTGGACGAGACATTTTGGGTGTCAGTATCACCTCAGCCCCTTGTTCCCTTGCGAAGAAAGTGGCAATATCATTTAGCTTGTTGAAATCGCTATCATTGCGATTTATCAGTGTGTGGATGGTAACAGTTCCATTCCCCTCTTGCCGTTTCTCGCCGATTTGCTCAAAACGTCCGTGCAATAGCCGACACGCAGCACATAACTCGTTCTCTGGAATGAATGGGCGTGATAGGCTTAATGGGCTGCCTGCACCGTTCCCTTTAGCAATGTCACAGTCCCGGCACCGCTTGATGGTGTACGGGTTGTAATCTGGAATAGTCTTCTGCTCTATGCCTGGATTGAAGTGGAAGATGCCCTTGGTGTCCTTACCCGTCGCCTCCTCACCGAGTGCCATTGCCTCGTCGTGTGGTGTCACGGGGTACTTTGACTTTCGCACCTGTACGACTGTGCAGCGGCAGTTCCAGCCGTTGGGCGGGTAATACTCCTGCCAGAACGGGTCTGTGATGGGCAACGTGACGCGGTCGAGCGCTGCGTGTTCCGGACGCACTCGGTCGTCGTGTGCTGTTCGGTACTGTAGGTTGTATCTATCGCCGTCCTGCATGAACTCCTCCCACTTGGCAGCCATCGTTGCCGATGCGTGGACGAAGTTGTATTCCCGACACATAACATTATGGAAAGTAATATAGGCTATTTTACTGACCAATATAGCCTATTTTACTTTCCGCTTTCTACGATAATGACGGGTGAAAACAAAAAAGATTCATAAATGTTTCTTACTTCTGCGAATTTATTAATAACTTTGCAGGAACAATGCAGGTGTCTCGCTTTATGAGATGAAAAGGGAACCGGGTGAGAGTCCCGGACAGTCCCGCTGCTGTGAGCCGGCCTTTGGGCGCAAACAACAAGTCACTGGATATTGTTGAGCGTTGAGTGTTGAGCGATAAATACTGAGCGCGATTTCAGGTTTCTCGGGAAGACGTTTGCGACTGCCGGCAAGTCAGAAGACCTGCCTGCATAACCTGTATTCGTGCCTTTCCCACGGGGATGGGGGGCATGCAAACTTAGAATGACATGTGCAAAATGCTTAGATATTGCGTAGCATTGATGATGCTTCTCGCCGTACAGTTGACTTACGGACAGAAGAAAGGGAGCCGACTCGACAGCATTCAGAGCGTCGGGGAGGTGGTGGTGACGTCACGACTGACGTTCCGCGAGGTGATTCCATCGCACACGATGAAGGGCGAGCAACTGCAACGCCTGAACACGCATAACATCGCCGACGCGCTGCGCTATTTCGCCGGACTGCAACTGAAGGACTATGGCGGCGTGGGAGGCATCAAGACAGTGAACATACGCTCGATGGGAAGCAACCACCTCGGCATATTCTACGACGGCATACAGTTGGGCAACGCGCAGAACGGACAGGTGGACCTGGGGCAGTTCTCCATGGACAACGTTGACGAGATAACGCTCTACAACGGACAGAAGAGCGCCATATTCCAGCCGGCATCGGAGTTCGGCAACGCCGGCTCGGTGTATATCAAGACACGCCGACCGAAGTTCAGCGAGGGCAGACGTACCAACCTGAAGTTCAAGACGAAATACGGCTCAAGCGACCACTTCCGCTTCTCGGCACTGTGGGAACAGAAGATTTCGCGAATGCTCACCAGTTCGGTGAATGCCGAGTTCCTCAACTCCAGCGGCAAGTACGACTTCCGCTACCGCCGCAAGAACGCCGACGGCACCGTGGCTTACGACACCACCGCCACACGACAGAACGGCGACATCTGGGCTCTGCGCGCCGAGGCTAACATCTTCGGAATATTCAGCGAGGGCGGGTGGAACATGAAGGCATATACATACCACTCGAAGCGAGGCATCCCCGGAGCCATAGTGAACAACGTGTGGAGGCGCGGTGAGCGGCAGTCGGACCACAACACCTTCGTCCAGGCATACGTCAACAAGAGCATAGGGCAGAAATACAGCACTCGCCTGCTCGCGAAATATGCCTTTTACGGCACCCACTACATCAATCGCGACACCACCACTCTGCGTGTTGACAACACCTATCGACAGCAGGAATTCTTCGTGTCGTCGTCGCATGTCTATGAGATACTGCCCTACTGGAGCGCAAGCGTGGCCTACGACTTCAAGTGGAACAAACTGAATGCCAACATGAAGAACTTCGCCAACCCGCACCGCATCAGCCATTACGCCTCTGTAGCCACGGCGTTCAACCATCCGTGGTTCAATGCGCAGGGCTCGCTCATGGTGCAGCACATCAGCGACACCCGACATACTGTTGCCAGCCAACAACCAACATCCATCACCAAACACCAGTCGGCACTGACACCCGCAATATTCATCAATGCCTATCCGCTGCGCAACAAGGTGCTGTCGCTACGCGCCTTCGCCAAGAAGAGTTACCGCATGCCGACGTTCAACGACCTCTATTACACCGACCTCGGCAACGCGTCGCTGAAGCCTGAGACGGCATTGCAGTATGACTTCGGCTTCGTCGTGGAAAAGCAGTTCACACACCTACAATCCAGCAACCATCGTCCTGTAATACAGCGCATTAGGTGGCAGACGGACATCTATTATAACAGTGTTCACGACAAGATAGTGGCATATCCCAAGGGACAGCAGTTCCGCTGGACGATGCTCAACCTCGGAAAGGTGCATATCAGGGGCGTTGATGTTGAGGCAGAGATTGACCTTGAGCCGTGGCACGATGTGCGACTGTCGGGACGCGTGCAATATACTTATCAGGACGCACGCGACGTTACCGACCCCATGACACCGTATTACAACGACCAGATACCGTATATCCCCTGGCACAGCGGCTCGGCAATCCTCGGAGTGGGATACAGGCAGTGGGACTTCAACTACAGTTTCCTCTATGCCGGCGAACGTTACAACCAGCAGGAGAACATCATCTACAACTATATGCAGCCCTGGTACACCAGCGACCTGTCGCTGAGTTACCGTTTCGAGAAGTGGGGCTGCCAGTTCAAGGTGCTGCTAGAGGTGAATAATGTCTTCTCGCAAGACTATGATGTAATCCTCAACTACCCGATGCCGAAGCGCAACTACGGCATATCGCTGGATGTGAGGATTTGAAAATTTGAACTTTGAACATTGAACTTTATGATTACCTATGAGTGATGGCATAATTCAAAGTTTAGAGTTCAGAGTTTAAAGTTTAGAGTTCAATGTTCAATGTTCAATGTTAAAAGTTAAAAGTTAAAAGTTTAATGTTCAAAGTTCAATGTTCAAAGGTTGCAGGGGCTCTTCTGCTCTTGGGAGTTGTGGCGGGGCTGTTGTCTTCATGCCGCACTGACGACCCCATCATCTATTCCACCACATACGACACGGGCGGCGGCACGCAGCCGAGTGGCGACATCACCGGAATGTATGTGCTGTGCGAGGGCAATATGGGCAGCAACAAATGCACTCTCGATTTCCTCGACCTGACAACGGCGCAATACCACCGAAACATATACTCTGAACTGAACCCAGAGACGGTGAAGGAACTGGGGGACGTGGGTAACGACATCAAGGTGTACGGCTCGCGACTGTGGATGATTATCAACTGCTCTAACAAGGTGGAGGTGGCTGATGTGGGCACGGCGCGACGCATAGGACAGGTGGACATACCCAACTGCCGTTACCTCGCTTTCCACGATGGCTACGCCTACGTCAGCAGTTTCGCGGGTCCTGTGATGGGTGCCGAAGAGCAGTTGGGACTTGTATATAAGGTGGACACGCTGACGCTCGAAATAGCAGGGCGCGTGGAGGTGGGCTACCAGCCCGAGGAGATGGCTGTGCTCGACGGCAAACTATATGTTGTCAACAGCGGAGGATATATGCCCCCGGTTTACGACAACAGGGTGAGCGTCATCGACCTGAACACGTTCAAGGTAGAGCGCACCATCGAAGTGGGCCGCAACCTGCACCGCTGTCGTGCCGACCGTTACGGACAGTTGTGGATTACCTCGCGCGGCAACTATGAGGATGTGCCGCCACGGGTCTATTGCATGCAGCAGAGCAGCGATGGTTATGTTGCCATTGGCGACGAGATAGACGCGTCAATAAGCGAGATGTGCCTGGTGGGCGACTCATTATACTATATAGGCACCGCCTGGAGCGAGATACTCCAGCGCAACACCGTAAGTTACGGCATCATCAACGTCAGAACCCACCAGAAGGTGGCCGACCACCTGAGCACCGCGCCCGAGATGAGCAAGATACGCCTGCCTTACGGCATCATCGTGAACCCCATCAACAGGGATTTCTATATCATGGACGCCAAGAACTACGTGTCGAGCGGCGAACTGTTCCATTTCCTTCGCGACGGCACCTTCGACTGGAGTGTCCGCACCGGCGACATCCCCGCCCATGCCGTCTTCATCAGCGGGAAACGCAGTCCGTACTGACTGGGCAAGAAGACACAGACACATAGGCTTTGCCTCTCTTTTATGAAAAACTAGAGGGTAAATAATGATCGGCTTACCATTATATGGGACAACATGTATGGTTGTTATCATTATACCCGTCACCAGGCATATACAAATATAACGGTTTCAGAAACAGACGCCTTGGTAAGAAAAAGACTAAAATCAAACTAAAGAAAACATTATGAAAACACCAGAATTATTCAAAGAATACATTTGGCTACTGAACACCATTTATCAAGCAGACATGATTTCATTTGCCGAAATCAATGAGAAGTGGCTCCGCTCAGAGATGAGTGGTGGAGTGGAGATTTCTCGAACAACATTCAATCGCCATAAAGATGCCATTGAGGATATTTTTGGCATCATTATAGAATGCGACAAGAAAAACGGGTTCAAGTATTATATAGCCAACAAGTCTGTGCTCCGAGAAGATACAATCCAAAATTGGATGCTCTCGTCCATGACGGTACATACGGCGGTTCAAGAGGGTATCAGTCTTCAAAAACGGATACTACTGGAAAGCATACCATCTGGTTATAAATATCTCCAATCCATATTGGAGGCGATGAAAACCAATCATTGCATCTCTTTCACCTATCAGAAATATAATGATGCGGAGGTAAAAAACTATCCTGAAGCAGAGCCCTATTGTCTAAAACTCTACAAACAAAGATGGTATATGCTGACAAAGGTCAAGCAGCAGTTCCGAACCTTCTCCCTTGACCGTATCAAAAACTTTGAAAAATTAGCGAAGTCTTTCCAACTCGATAAAGACTTTGATGCCGAAGATTACTTCCATGATTATTTTGGTGTTTTCCGAGACGAGTCGACTCCACCCCAAAAGATAGTTATCAGAGTATCAAAAGCAGAACGGCCTTATCTTAGAGACCTGCCCTTGCACCATTCTCAGAAGGAAATATTTGCCAATGATGAGTATTCTGATTTTTCTTACTTCATCTCACCCACTGATGATTTTATAGGCGAAATCCTTCGTAAGAAAAACCGTCTTTATGTCATTTCGCCTATAGAAGTGCGCAGCAAAGTGCTCAAAAGCATACAAGAAATGGAGAAAAATTACAAAAAACAGAAAAAAACTTGAGACTGTACCACGATTTGGAACAATATACTGTTATCTTTGTAGGCAAAATAGAAATCGTATGAAGGAATTATTTGCTCATAATGATTATATGACGTTGAAGCTGCGAAAGGCGTACCTATATAGCGTATGGCTATCGTGCGAATATCGTTCGAATAGTGGAGCGTAATTGAATGTGTGAACAATAGGCATAGAATAGAAAAGAACATATTGCAAATATGGAACACAAAGAATACATAGCGCACTCAGAAAACTCAAGTGGCAAAAAGCAAACGATGAAGGAACATAGTTCTGGCGTAGGGAAGCTAATGAGAGAATTTGCCTTGTCTGAATCGTTTGCTGATTTGTATGAGTTTTGTGGACTTATACACGATATGGGTAAGTATTCTGACGATTTCCAGAAATACATTGCAGGCGAAAGTCAAAAGAAAGTTCGACATGCTATATACGGTGGCATATATGCCATAAACCAATCGATGTTAGACGTTGCTATACCCGTCTATGGTCATCATTCTGGTTTGCCAAATCGTCCTGACATGCTTTTGGATATCAAAACAGAACAATATTCTCCCAAAGCCACTTATGATACAATTCTCAATCTTTGGCAAGGAGATATTGTAGGTGATATAAAGATTCCTAATGACAAACTGTTTCGAGATATTCCAAACACTCTTCTGAAAGAGCTTTTTGTAAGAATGCTTTATAGTTCTCTGGTCGATGCCGACAGTCTTGACACGGAAAAACATTTTAGCGAAGATAGGTTCAATGCAAGATTATGCCCTCCTTTAAATGCTGAATTGTTGTTGGACAAATTGCAGCAAAAGAGATGGTTACCTTTTGCAAATAACCCAGGGAAGAGTGAACAGCCAATCAACAAGCTACGTAATACTGTCCGTAAATATGCCGAGTCCAAGGCTCATTTTCCTCTAGGATTCTTTTCGCTGACCCTTCCTACGGGAATGGGAAAGACTCTCTGTAGCATCAACTGGGCTCTGCATCATGCAGAATCTCACAAGAACATAAAAAAAATTATTATCGTTCTACCCTTTATCAGTATTATAGACCAAACAGCAGAAGAACTAAAAGATATTTTCAATGACGAGGATGGAGATTATGTACTTGAACATCATTCTAATGTGGTTTACGTAGAGGATAAAGACTCAGAAGAGTGTTCTCCTAAACAGTTGGCCACAGAGAACTGGGACTATCCGATAATAGTTACCACATCTGTGCAATTCTTTGAATCATTCTTTGGCAACAGAAGATCACAATGTCGTAAATTGCACAACATTCAAGACTCTATCATCATCTTTGATGAAATCCAGACACTGCCTCTGAACGTCACAGAGCCTACACTTGTTATGCTTGATAATCTACAGCAGTTATGCAGGTGCAGTATTTTGTTTTGTACCGCAACGCAACCTGATTTCAAAACAAGGAAAGGGTTCAACGGGATTAGCCATATAGAATCATTGGTTGAAAATCCTCAGCAAGTTTTTGACGAGACAAGACGCGTAACTTATCATCCTCTAAATGACTATAACGAAATAACCATGTCGGAACTGGCTGATGACGTTGGTAAAAGCCAAAAGTCTGCACTTGTAGTATTCAATACTAAAAAGAAGGCACGATCGTTTTACGATGAAATAAGTGAGGGGATGCGCCATAAAGCGTTCCATCTTTCTACATCGATGTGCCCGGTTCACCGTAAGCGGGTAATCAATGATATTAGAAAAGCGTTGAGAAACGAAGAATACATTATAGTTAGTTCCACGCAACTAATTGAAGCCGGTGTTGATATGGACTTCCCTGCCGTTTTTAGAGAACTGGCACCATTGGAGTCTATTATTCAGTCTGCAGGTCGCTGCAATCGTGAAGGAAAAAATATTGCAGGTGATGTCTATTTGTTCTCTCTGACTGAACCTGGACAACCGAGCAAAGAATACCGTGCTTGGTTAGAGTTCGCCAACTTGCTTTATAAGGGGAACGAAGAAAGGCTATATACTCATGACTTTTATAGTTACTATTATAGAGAACTTGTCAAGAATTACGCCAATACAGACAAACTTAACATTACCGATGACAGGAAGAAACTATTATATCAGTCCATTGCGGAAAAGTACAGAATTATTGATAGTAAAACTCAAACTCTTTTTATTTATGATTACAATGATGAAAGCAGGCGGTTATACTACCAAGTGAAAGACAAGGAATATCTGACCAGGCAAGAAAGACAACAAATCTCACAATACTGTGTTCAGGTATATGATAACTTTGTTCGTGACAATAATGCTTTTATTGGATACGAACAATGTGGGCTTTCCGTTTGGCATGGCTCCTATTCTCCAGATTATGGTTTACCGTTCAGTGAAGAATTCAACGTATTAATCAAATAAGAACAATATAAATATGCTTGACAAAGAAATAGTTAGATTAAAGGTAACTGGCGACTTTGCCTGTTTTACTCGCCCCGACCTAAAGGTAGAGCGTATGAGCTATCCTTGTATGACTCCTTCTGCTGCCCGTGGTATCTTGGAAGCAATTCTTTGGAAAAAGGAATTTCAGTGGTTCATCAAAAGAATCATAGTGCTTAATCCTATACAGTTTGTTTCCATCAAAAGGAATGAGATATCAAAAAGACAGAATCCGAGAGGTGAGCCCATTGATATAACGGAGAACCGAGTACAGCGGAATAGTATTGTCTTGAAAGATGTGGCATACATCATTGAGGCCTCTATCTTTGTTGATGAAGCTCTTATTGAAAAGACTAAAAAAAGCGAGAACCCCATAACGGTGATGAAATATCGAACAATGTTCGAGCGTAGAGTTAAGAAAGGGCAATGTTGGCATCAGCCCTGCTTAGGCACAAGAGAATTTGCCGCCGACTTTTCGATTCCTGACGAGAATGACAAGCCGTTGGATGTCACCTATCCAATTGGCAGTATGTTCTATGATATGTTTTACGATGATAAGGGGAAGGCAATACCAGAGTTCTTTTATGACGTAGCCATTATAAACGGGGTTCTTGAATGTCCTGAGGATAAGGCTACTAAAATGTTGCTTTCATCACATATCCAACTTAAGACGACGGATGACTACAATCGTGTGGTATATGAGCATTATAAAGAAGAGGAGGCTGAGGTATGATACAAGAATTAGTTGAGTTTGGAAGACGCATCACAAAAGGCAAGAGCATGGCTCTAAAAGAGGAAACCTTTGCCGTTGATATTGTAATCAACGAAGAAGGCCATTTCCAACGTTTTATTGCCGGTGACAAACAAACTACTGAGGCGGAAGTGATTACTGCAAAAAAAGGAAAAGCCCGTTTTCTTCTTGACAAATGTGAAGAAGTGCTTGGCGCTGGTGATAAATCAGAGAAGAAGCATAAGTTATTCTTGGACAAACTGGAATTATATAAAGGTATCCCTTCTTTAAATCCAGTATTTAAGTTCTATGCAGATGACAATGAAAACGGCCTGAAAAAGGCAGTCGCAGAATTTGAAAAGTTGGACAAGAAAGCCAAGGCTGAGAATATGACCTTCATGGTTGACACGACAAGATTGTTGGAAACGGATGAGATTAGAAGTGTCATCATTAAGAAGTTTGAAGAAAACGAGAGAAAGGCTTCCAATGGCAAAATTTGCTCTATATGCGGAACCGCTAATAGTCCTGTGTTGGATGAACCTCACGGTTTGGTAAAAATGCCAAAAGGGCAAACAGCAGGATGCGCTTTGATTTCGTATAACGAAAATGCCTTTGAGTCATATGGTTTAAAGGGAAATCTGAATTCGTCAATATGTAGGGAATGTGCAAGATATTATATTGAGGGTTTACGTTTTTTGTTGTCAGACGGATATAATGTAGAAGAAGACGATTATCAGAAAGGGCATTATCACTATAACCATAGGATAAAAATTAGCGACAACACCATCACGTTGTTTTGGACACGAGAAGAAGCGAATGTGTTGGATCCTTTCTCTGTTTTTGATACTCCCGATGCAAAGGAGATTAAAAGACTTTTCGATTCTGTATGGAGTGGAAAATCAGCAGTTGGCTCAATAATAGACACGAATATGTTCTACTCCTGTACATTGTCGTCGGCAGCCGCACGTATCGCAGTTCGCGATTGGACAGCAATGAGTTTGGATGAATACAAGAGGAATTTGGCTGAGTGGTTTCAAGACATAGAGATGTTTGATAATAATGGCGAGTTATCTTACAGTCCCTTACGCTGGTTAATAAATGCGACGCAACGTGACAAGAAGCCTGGAGAGAAACCGAAATCCGACCTGAATTCGAAGACCAGAATCGGTACTATTCTCTGGAATGCAGCAATCAAAGGACATTCATATAAGATACCCATTGAGGTTTTGCAATATGTGCTTAATAGAATATGGAAGAAAGAAAATTTCTCAAAAGATCGGGCTGCACTTATAAAATTAGTAATCAATAGAAATACTAGCAAAAATATGAAAGCAACATTAGATGAAAGCAACACAAGCGTGGCCTACTTGTGTGGCAGACTGTTCGCTGTCATTGAATCAATGCAGTGGAAGGCTATTGGCAATGTTAACAATGGAATTAAGGAGAGGTATTTTGCTGCTGCAGCATCTCAGCCCAGTATCTTGGGCATTCTTTTGACCAAGAATGTGCCTATTTACCAACATAAAATAGGTGGCTATTTAGCAAAAGAATTAAATGAGATTGCTGGAAAAATAAGCGACACAGGTACTTTCCCTCAACGTTTCTCAACAATCGAGCAAGGTGAGTTCGCATTAGGATATTATTTCCAAAGGAACCACAAAAAAGAATCAACTGAAAGTATTAACTCATAAATAGTTACAGATATGGATAATTATATTAAGAACAGGTATGACTTCGTATTTCTTTACGACGTAAAAGATGGTAATCCCAACGGTGATCCTGATTTTGACAATCAGCCAAGAATTGATTTCGAAACAAGAGAAGGACTTGTTTCTGACGTATGTATCAAACGTAAAGTTCGCAACTACATCCAGTTAAAAGTTGAAGCGGGCGAACTTGATGCCGCAAAGTATGACATTTTTATTCGACAGGGCAACATATTAAATGATATCATCCATAATGGCAAGGAAAATGCTAAAGGGGATGAGAAGAAAGGCAGAATGGATATGTGCGACAAATATTATGATATTCGCACATTTGGTGCAGTAATGAGTACAGGAGACAGTTTGGGTGTGGTACGTGGACCAGTCCAATTTGTATTCTCTCGTAGCATTGATTCAATTGATAGCAGGACCCATTCTCTGACAAGATGTTGTGTCGTCGATAAAGCTGATACAACTACTTTCGGCAACAAATCAACCGTAAGCTATGGTCTCTATCGCATGCATGGTTTTATTTCTGCATTTGATGGAGAAAAATGCCATTTCACGGAAGAAGATTTGGAACTCCTTTGGGATGCACTTATGAATGCATTCGAACACGACCATTCTGCCGCTCGTGGCGAGATGAATGCTAGGGCATTAATCATCTTCAAGCATGATTCAAAATTAGGTAATGCACATTCTGCTCAACTATTCAATCTAGTCAAGATTGAAAAAGTAAAGGACGACAATGGAGAAACAATTGCGTATCCTCGTCAATTTGAAGATTATAAAGTGACTGTTAATGGCGAAGAGCTATCTCCTTGTGATTACACGAACATTCAGAATGGAATAGATATGAAAATCCTAATCTAACCGCCTATGCCAAAGAAGCGTGAGATAAGAAACAGCACAGCTGAGTTCCTTATTTTCCAGGCGGAGAACAAGGAGCAAGGCATTGAGGTGATGTATGCCAATGAGACTATCTGGTGTACACAGAAGGCAATGGCAGCACTTTTTGATGTTGGAGTGCCTGCCATCAGCAAGCACCTGGCCAATGTCTTTGAGACAGGGGAATTGATAGAAGAAGCAACTATTTCCAAAATGGAAACAGTTCAGCAAGAAGGCAGCAGAGCTGTAAAACGCTCTGTTGTGATGTATAAGCTCGATGCCATCATCGCCGTGGGCTACCGAGTGAACTCAGTTCGTGCCACGCAGTTCCGACAGTGGGCGACGAGTGTATTGCGACAGTATGCCATACGGGGTTATGTGCTTGACAAGAAGCGCATGGAGAACGGTACGTTCCTAAGCGAAGACTACTTTGAGCACCTGCTGGCTGAGATACGGGAAATCCGACTTAGCGAGCGTCGGTTCTACCAGAAGTTGACGGATATCTATGCCACAAGCATGGACTACAATAAGGATGCTCCGACTACGAGGCTGTTCTTCAAGAAAATCCAGAATAAGATGCACTATGCCGTGCATGGGCGGACTGCGGCAGAACTGATTATGGAGCGGGCTGATGCCGACAAGGAGCACATGGGACTGACCACGTGGGAGAATGCACCCGACGGGAAGATTGTCAGGACAGACGTGGCGATTGCCAAGAACTATCTGAAGGAGATGGAGCTGGAGGACATGGGGCGCATCGTGACGGCGGTGCTGGAGTTTGCTGAGAGTCGTGCCAAGCGGCACATCCCGATGACGATGGAGGACTGGGCAAAGCGTATCGATGCCTATCTTTCGAGTGACGAGCGTCCTATCCTCGATAATGCTGGTAGCGTGAGTCACGAGGATGCCGTACAGCATGCTGAGACGGAGTTTGAGAAGTACCGCATCGTGCAAGACCGTCTGTTCCAGAGCGACTTTGACCGGTTCCTTGGTTCTCTGCCTTTTGAGGAAGACAATACTGACGACAAATAGACTATATGATGTACTGCGACGACGATATGCTCATGCTGTCGGGAATACAGCATTTTCGTTTCTGCCCCCGTCAATGGGCGTTGATACATATCGAACAGCAATGGGACGATAACCGGCTGACGATGGAAGGGAGTCTGATGCACCAGCATGCAGACAATCCCTTCTATCGGCAGAAATGCGGTGACTATATCTCATTGCGTTCGGTTAGCGTCGCTTCACATCAGTTGGGTCTTTATGGCGTAACGGATGTGGTGGAACTGCATCCTGCAGAGGATGAAGAGAATGCCATCAGCCATCCTCGCTATCCGGGCCGGTGGCTGCCCTACCCTGTAGAGTACAAGCACGGCAAACCCAAGAAAAACGAAGAGGATGAGGTCCAACTTGCTGCACAAGCAATATGTATAGAAGAGCAGTATGGCATCCGTATAGACTATGGAGCCATCTTCTATGCAGAAATTAGACACAGGGTAGAGGTACAGATGTCTGACGAACTGCGGGAGATTGTCACAGGCTGTTCCCGGCAGATGCACGAGATATTTTCATCAGGTCAGTTGCCAACCATTCAGCGAGGCAAGCATTGCGAAAAATGTTCCTTGAAGAATATTTGTATGCCCGAATCGGTTGACTGTACACGAGTATCACATTACCTAAAGAAGAATTTGTATGAGGAAACTACTTAACACGCTATACGTCACCACGCCCGAAGCCTATCTGAGCAAAGACGGGATGAATGTGGTCATCTCTGTGAAGCAACAGGAGGTGTTTCGCATACCTATTATTAATATAGAGGGCATCGTGACTTTTGGCTATATGGGAGCCAGTCCGGGACTGATGAAACTCTGTGCAGACAATGGGGTGTCGCTGGCATTCTTGTCAACTAACGGGCGGTTTGTCAGTCGGGTGCAGGGGCAGACCAAGGGCAATGTGCTGCTACGCAAGGCGCAATACCGTTTGGCAGACGATGAGCGGTGGTCGCTGCATGTGTCACAACTCTTTGTGGCTGGCAAAATTCAGAACTACCGTAATGTGTTGCGCAGATATATCCGCGACTATGGCGAGAATCTTGATGTGGAGAATGCAGTTAAGGCATTGGAAATGGAGAAGCGCGATGCTCTGAGGTCTGCCGACAAGACAGAACTGATGGGTATAGAAGGGCGGGCAGCCAACCGTTATTTCTATGTATTACCTCATCTTATCTTGCAACAAAAAACGGACTTCCCCTTTACAGGACGGAACCGGCGACCACCAAAGGATGCCGTGAATGCGATGCTTTCGCTGGCCTATACAATATTGGCTAACGATACGGCTGCAGCTTTGGAAACGGTGGGGCTGGATCCATACGTTGGATTCTTCCACACGCTGCGTCCGGGCAGAACATCGTTGGCTCTTGATGTAATGGAAGAGATTCGCGCCTACCTGGGTGACCGGTTTGTATTGTCGCTTATCAATAAACGACAGATAGCCGCTAATGATTTCCTGTATCAAGGTGAAAAGGGTGTGGTGATGACCGACAAAGGGAGGAAGACTTTCTTGACAGCATGGCAAAATCGAAAGAAAGAAGCAATCATCCATCCCTATCTGAATGAGAAGGTGCCCATCGGACTGCTGCCATACGTGCAGGCGATGCTCTTGGCACGATATGTGAGAAACGATATCGATGATTATCCTGTATTCCTCTTTAAATAAGTTTTTCTATGTATATTCTCATTACCTATGATGTTGACACCCTAAGTGAAACAGGGCAGAAACGCCTCCGCCAGGTGGCAAAAGCATGTAAGGACTATGGCCAACGGGTTCAAAACTCTGTGTTTGAATGTGAAGTATCTGAAGCGCAGTTCGTAACGCTGAAAAACAGGATTGCTGCTATCATGGATATTCAGTTAGACAGTATCCGCTTCTACTTCCTCAGTTCAAAGAGCCATGGGCGCGTAATTTCATTAGGAAGATTGACATCATACGATGTCAACGATGCGATAATCATTTAGTGCGAGCAGGATGACATACACAATCACCTGAGTATTCGCACTGATTGATAATCAGAGGATTAAAGGCTTTTGGACATTTTATGAAGGATGATTGTAATTATTAATAATATGAATCGCATTAGCATTGATATAACCCATTGACTATATTTATGTTATTGCTGAAGGGTCGCCCTCCCTGTGGGGGCGTGGATTGAAACGTTCGTGGTGGTAGGTGATATCATATTTTACACTGTCGCCCTCCCTGTGGGGGCGTGGATTGAAACATAGTTCTAAATTCTCAAGCCATCCGGCAATATGTCGCCCTCCCTGTGGGGGCGTGGATTGAAACAAGTGTTTTTTTGTGACGTTGAAGGTAATTATAGTCGCCCTCCCTGTGGGGGCGTGGATTGAAACACAATTCAAATGGAACAATGCCGCCGAGATATCAGTCGCCCTCCCTGTGGGGGCGTGGATTGAAACTCGTCTATCTCCAGCACTATTTCGGTGCCCTTGATGTCGCCCTCCCTGTGGGGGCGTGGATTGAAACTTATTTATAGTAAGTGCTGACGCACTACCATAACGTCGCCCTCCCTGTGGGGGCGTGGATTGAAACTTCGGAGTAGTCACCACCCATCAAGTCCTTGTCGGTCGCCCTCCCTGTGGGGGCGTGGATTGAAACCCGCTATGCTTGTGGCACTCTCGCCGCCCCTCGCGTCGCCCTCCCTGTGGGGGCGTGGATTGAAACAGACGTGCGCTTAGTACCAGGTGGCAACGAAGGTAGTCGCCCTCCCTGTGGGGGCGTGGATTGAAACATAAAAAATCTGCGAAATTCCTTGTCTTGTTGTGTCGCCCTCCCTGTGGGGGCGTGGATTGAAACTGATTAGGAGTCACACGAGCATGGTCTATCTGCAGTCGCCCTCCCTGTGGGGGCGTGGATTGAAACATCAAGGCTCTCGGTGCTGAGATGTATGGTTACAGTCGCCCTCCCTGTGGGGGCGTGGATTGAAACACGAAATCGAGAAGGTGTTCGACAGCGAGGAAAGTCGCCCTCCCTGTGGGGGCGTGGATTGAAACAATTTCAGTCCGTCGGCGTCGGGTCCGGCACGTCGTCGCCCTCCCTGTGGGGGCGTGGATTGAAACAGATTACACTTGGAACAGATTAAAAGGTGATACAGGTCGCCCTCCCTGTGGGGGCGTGGATTGAAACATTTTTATTCCTCCACCTCAACGAGTTTCCCGTGTCGCCCTCCCTGTGGGGGCGTGGATTGAAACTCCTATCAGGATAAGGGCATCAGCCGTGCGTACAGTCGCCCTCCCTGTGGGGGCGTGGATTGAAACGACCAGGCAGTAGTCACAGCACCCAGCAACGCAGAGTCGCCCTCCCTGTGGGGGCGTGGATTGAAACATAATGGGGAAACGTTTGGTTATTATCGGGCATGTCGCCCTCCCTGTGGGGGCGTGGATTGAAACATCTTCACCGCCCTATTCAACAGCGATTTAAGCGGTCGCCCTCCCTGTGGGGGCGTGGATTGAAACGAGCAGTTGCACTACTACATCGAATTGGGGCAGCGGTCGCCCTCCCTGTGGGGGCGTGGATTGAAACTATCCGACTTCTGCAGACGCAACCAAGTTGGCAGGTCGCCCTCCCTGTGGGGGCGTGGATTGAAACCTTTTTATTGTTCGGTTTTTCGGGTGACTATTGCAGTCGCCCTCCCTGTGGGGGCGTGGATTGAAACCCTGCTCGTCACGCTTCGGAATGCCTCGTGCAAGTCGCCCTCCCTGTGGGGGCGTGGATTGAAACAGGTAGAGAGGAGGCAGCGAAGTAGCAACGAAAGTCGCCCTCCCTGTGGGGGCGTGGATTGAAACTACTACGGCGTGTATAAGGACAAAGAACACAGGCGTCGCCCTCCCTGTGGGGGCGTGGATTGAAACGATGTAAAGTTCTTGATAATCGCCAACCATGAGGAGTCGCCCTCCCTGTGGGGGCGTGGATTGAAACACCAGCACAAACAAGCATGTCACGCCACCTGTCAGTCGCCCTCCCTGTGGGGGCGTGGATTGAAACTCAATTTTAACACCCATCGCCAGCATGCGAGTGGCGTCGCCCTCCCTGTGGGGGCGTGGATTGAAACCGGTACCCATGTTATAACGTCCGCGGGGTTGCGTGTCGCCCTCCCTGTGGGGGCGTGGATTGAAACTCAATTTTAACACCCATCGCCAGCATGCGAGTGGGTCGCCCTCCCTGTGGGGGCGTGGATTGAAACCTCGGCTTTTGTTTCTGCTTGTGGTGCAACACTCGGTCGCCCTCCCTGTGGGGGCGTGGATTGAAACTGCGGACACTTTGACAACGACCTACAGGAGTGGGTCGCCCTCCCTGTGGGGGCGTGGATTGAAACATGGAGAACGCACGGTGGAACTATAGACCAACCGTCGCCCTCCCTGTGGGGGCGTGGATTGAAACGTGTGAATGCCCTTATTTGAGTGCAAATAATCATGTCGCCCTCCCTGTGGGGGCGTGGATTGAAACAGAACAACTTCGGAGAGACTGACCACACGGATGAGTCGCCCTCCCTGTGGGGGCGTGGATTGAAACCATTTCCTCGGCTCCACACAAGAAAGCATCCTTCGTCGCCCTCCCTGTGGGGGCGTGGATTGAAACCTTGATGATAGTTCTTGCAATTTCATGTTCCTTGTCGCCCTCCCTGTGGGGGCGTGGATTGAAACGTGCAAGTCGCACTCCTTGACGCGCTCATTCATGTCGCCCTCCCTGTGGGGGCGTGGATTGAAACTAAATCTACCTCTGGCATGAGATGTATAGCACGAGTCGCCCTCCCTGTGGGGGCGTGGATTGAAACAGCCTCCATGCGCGGCACTCTCGGCTCAGTCACGTCGCCCTCCCTGTGGGGGCGTGGATTGAAACTTTTTCTGTCCGCTGATGGCTTGCAAGCCACCGAGTCGCCCTCCCTGTGGGGGCGTGGATTGAAACCGCTGTAGATATACCACCCTTCATCTCTTGGCTGAGGTCGCCCTCCCTGTGGGGGCGTGGATTGAAACACAGGCTTGCTTTACATACTTACAGGTAACAATCTGTCGCCCTCCCTGTGGGGGCGTGGATTGAAACTGATTAGGAGTCACACGAGCATGGTCTATCTGCGTCGCCCTCCCTGTGGGGGCGTGGATTGAAACGCCGTCGTCAGCACCTTATAGCATCTTATCTCAGTCGCCCTCCCTGTGGGGGCGTGGATTGAAACCGGTACCCATGTTATAACGTCCGCGGGGTTGCGTGTCGCCCTCCCTGTGGGGGCGTGGATTGAAACTTGTCCATAGTCCTGGTCCCCTATGTTGCGATGCGTCGCCCTCCCTGTGGGGGCGTGGATTGAAACGTTAGGGGCATAATATGCAAACAAGTCGTTGGGGGTCGCCCTCCCTGTGGGGGCGTGGATTGAAACCTTCTGGTTGCGCCATTTACCAGTTTTCTGCCGTCGCCCTCCCTGTGGGGGCGTGGATTGAAACGTTCTTCAGTTGGTTGCATGTCGTAGCAGCCGACGTCGCCCTCCCTGTGGGGGCGTGGATTGAAACTCCCACGGTGTAGTTGCCGGGCTTCAGCTGCTGGGTCGCCCTCCCTGTGGGGGCGTGGATTGAAACGTCGGGATAGGCTCTTCCTTCTGGGGCTTCTTCTGGTCGCCCTCCCTGTGGGGGCGTGGATTGAAACATCAGGTCACGCGGGAAATACGTCAATTCGTAGGGTCGCCCTCCCTGTGGGGGCGTGGATTGAAACCGTTTTATTGTTCGGTTTTTCGGGTGACTATTGGTCGCCCTCCCTGTGGGGGCGTGGATTGAAACCAGAGTGAAATGTCGATGCGGTGGTCGCCGATTGGTCGCCCTCCCTGTGGGGGCGTGGATTGAAACCGAAACATCTCCCCAACGGAAACGTAGCCAGTTGCGTCGCCCTCCCTGTGGGGGCGTGGATTGAAACGACACGACATCATGGCATGGTGCAAGAGCCGCCGTCGCCCTCCCTGTGGGGGCGTGGATTGAAACGTTGCCCTCACGGTCATGATACTTGGTGGAGTGGGTCGCCCTCCCTGTGGGGGCGTGGATTGAAACTCCTTGTATAATATTCTCAATCTCATCCGTCACCGTCGCCCTCCCTGTGGGGGCGTGGATTGAAACATTATGTGCAACTTGTGGTGGGCATTCTGCCAAGTCGCCCTCCCTGTGGGGGCGTGGATTGAAACTTCCTTTGTTATGCGTGCCAATCTGCCCTGCTGCGGTCGCCCTCCCTGTGGGGGCGTGGATTGAAACTTTGCCCGAACATATCTGCGCCAAACCTATAATGTCGCCCTCCCTGTGGGGGCGTGGATTGAAACTGCGAAAGGTTTTCAAAGTCCCATCTCAAACGGCGTCGCCCTCCCTGTGGGGGCGTGGATTGAAACATCTTCCTGCTGACTATAATATTCTGCCACGTTGTCGCCCTCCCTGTGGGGGCGTGGATTGAAACAGGACGAGGACGATAAAGACGACTCTCCCTGAGAGTCGCCCTCCCTGTGGGGGCGTGGATTGAAACATACAACCAGTTGAGCGAATTCAACTCACTGGCAGTCGCCCTCCCTGTGGGGGCGTGGATTGAAACCTTTGCTCTTCCTTTGTTATGCGCGCCAGTCTGGTCGCCCTCCCTGTGGGGGCGTGGATTGAAACATCTTCGTACTCTTTTATCAGTTCCTCACATAAAGTCGCCCTCCCTGTGGGGGCGTGGATTGAAACAATACGTCTCTTTTTTGATTGCATCGGGCAACCAGTCGCCCTCCCTGTGGGGGCGTGGATTGAAACGCAGATGCTTGTAAAAGAGCCAAAGACGGGTATCGTCGCCCTCCCTGTGGGGGCGTGGATTGAAACACGGAAAGTTATTTTAGGTTTATATATTTCGACACGTCGCCCTCCCTGTGGGGGCGTGGATTGAAACTCAGCCAAGAGATGAAGGGTGGTATATCTACAGCGGTCGCCCTCCCTGTGGGGGCGTGGATTGAAACTCGCCGTTGCGTGCCAGGAGTGCTGCCACCGATGTCGCCCTCCCTGTGGGGGCGTGGATTGAAACAACCTTATAATAAGCGTATTTACCATTATGTCTGTCGCCCTCCCTGTGGGGGCGTGGATTGAAACTTATATGCAGTCCGGAGGAACTGCGGTATCTTGTGTCGCCCTCCCTGTGGGGGCGTGGATTGAAACAACCAGTCGAGCATAGAGGACGAAGACTCTCGCGGTCGCCCTCCCTGTGGGGGCGTGGATTGAAACAACCGCGCAAGGACAACACTCGACGACATCTACTGTCGCCCTCCCTGTGGGGGCGTGGATTGAAACCTTGCCATAACCTATCCAAACAGATTGTTCCAGTGGTCGCCCTCCCTGTGGGGGCGTGGATTGAAACAACAAATAATCGAGGTTGAAAGTTTCAGGAAACGTCGCCCTCCCTGTGGGGGCGTGGATTGAAACCGAGGGTGATGGTGCCCTTGCCGTCCTTGATGGTGTCGCCCTCCCTGTGGGGGCGTGGATTGAAACTTGGCATCAAGAAAATGGTAATAAGCCTTCTCAGTCGCCCTCCCTGTGGGGGCGTGGATTGAAACAGAAGTCAGGAGTACGAAAAAGCAATCACCAACTGTCGCCCTCCCTGTGGGGGCGTGGATTGAAACAGCACGTCCTGGATTGTGTTAGCCTGCATTGCAGGTCGCCCTCCCTGTGGGGGCGTGGATTGAAACTGCGCATGCAAAATTAGTGGTGTCTCTCGCTTGCGTCGCCCTCCCTGTGGGGGCGTGGATTGAAACTCTCTCAATCTCAATCAGTTGCGCGCATGGTATGTCGCCCTCCCTGTGGGGGCGTGGATTGAAACGTTGAATTTGCTGGCCCGTAGAACGCGGGTTGCCGTCGCCCTCCCTGTGGGGGCGTGGATTGAAACTTGACTTTCCAAGCATTGCCAAATTTCTCGATGAGTCGCCCTCCCTGTGGGGGCGTGGATTGAAACTCCGCGTTAGGCCGTCGCTACGTTCGTTCGTCGCCCTCCCTGTGGGGGCGTGGATTGAAACCTCATGCGCCTGACAATGGGGCAGGGAATTTTCCGTCGCCCTCCCTGTGGGGGCGTGGATTGAAACACCAAACGCTACGAATGGCTAAAAAGTGTTGGGTCGCCCTCCCTGTGGGGGCGTGGATTGAAACCAAACACTTGCCAACTGCTCGGCGGTGATTGCGGGTCGCCCTCCCTGTGGGGGCGTGGATTGAAACATCATAAGATAAGGGTTAAGACCTGCATCTTCAAGTCGCCCTCCCTGCGAGGGCGTGGATTGAAACAATCATCCTTACTGCGTATATTAACACAAACAACTCACGTTATTTGTTACGTTATTTGTTACGTTATGATATTCTGAGTATTTGAAAGAAGTTTTTAGTGAGAAAACATGTGGCGTAAAATATGCGGGAATGTGACAAAAATGCGCGGTTATATTTTGCTGTGTCAGTTATTTGTTATACCTTTGCGACCTGTTATATGATTGGTTCACTTGAGAAGTGATTAAAAGGGAATCAGGTGTGAATCCTGAACAGTCCCGCTGCTGTAAGTTGCCTTAGACGATGCAAACATATAAGTCACTGTACTTTTTCGGGAAGACGTTTGCATCGGCAACAAGTCAGAAGACCTGCCTTTCATCATTGTTCATTTTCTTCGTCTCGAGGAAGGCGCAGAAGAGGTAATATAAGAGACTATCGCTGTGGAAATGTGATGCCGCATTAGTGGAAGCGGCGCGCATGTCTTGGATTTCATTAACACATTAAATAATCTTTATGATGGAAACAAAAAACATTTTGAAGAGTCTGATGGCTCTTGCCATTATCGGAGGACCGGTACTGGTAACTTCGTGTAGTGATGACGACGACAATGACAAGGCGAAAGCAGTTGTCGTGTCGTTTGAGGACCAGAAACTGAATGAAGATGGTTTCTGGATGGGTGAGGAAAACGGAACTGGCGTGACTGACGGCTGGGGCGGCACCACTTACACCTGCTCTTACGCGGAGAAAGACTTGAGTTTCAAGACTTCTTACACGACATCCAGTTATGGTATGAGTTTCATGGGCTTCGGCATTTCTAACCGCACTGCCACAGAATTCTCACCTGCCAACCTTACCGTTGACCAGTTCAACAACGTTACTGGCAAGGCTCATAGCGGCAAGCAGTTTGCAGTGGTTTATGGACAGGATGCTACATTGTCTGTCAGCAACGCCACAGGAGTTACGGTTAAGGGGTTCTTCTTTACTAACGCTTCCTATCTGGTTAACTCTGTCGAGAATGGCGACAGTTATTCAAAGAAGTTCGAAGCAGGCGACTATCTAAAGGTGACCGTTACTGCAGACAACGGCAAGAGCGTGGATTTCTATCCTGCCGACTATCGCTCGGGCGTTAAGGTTGTGAAGGACTGGACGTGGCTCGACCTGAGTTCGCTGGGCACGGTGAAGAGCCTGACATTCACCTTTGACGGAACGGACAAGGGCGAATGGGGACTTAACACTCCTGTGTATGTCTGCATTGACGACCTGACCTACGTTTCAGAGTGAAACCTTAACAGAAGTGACCCCTAGAAGTAAGACATGAAACTTCTGGGGGTCACTTCTTTTTTACGCACACCTATATTGATTTCTCTATTTCGAGCATGTCCATGGTCGCAAAACATATAAAACTATGGTGAAAATACATTTTATCAGGCAAAAATGAGTATCTTTGCCCGCATAATAGTGATTGATGATGAAGAAATGTACTTTTATCACCGTTTTGATAGTCATGATGTGTTGGATTGCAACGCCACAGGCACGTGGAGAGATGGATCCTGACAGTGCCCGACGGGAGTTGGTGCGCTCCGACCGCCTCAAGGACTCGCTCTATAACAAGGCCTTTGGAGAAGCGCAGGCGAAATATAATGCTGAACTGGGTAACGACCAGTTGCAAGAAGAGACCCGCCTTGTGAGCCGTTCGCGTATCTATATTATAATAATATGTACGGTGCTGTTGGCTGCGGCCGTTGTGCTTGTGGTGCGCCAGCGCCGGTTGATAGCCTTGCAGAAGCAACGTCTCAGTGAGGAGACCAAGACCCTTGAGGAACTGAAATTGCATTATGAGCATCAGCAGCAGGACGGCATAGGAAACGACACTGCCAGTGAACTGTCGGAGCAGGACAAGCAGTTCCTCTCCAAGACGATGACCATCATCGACAACCAGATAGAATCTAACAGTGTCAATGTTGACGACATTGCCTCGGCATTGGCGATGAGCACTTCGCAGTTCCGTCGGCGGCTCTCGGCAATTACTGGCGAGACACCACAGAACTATATCACCAACATACGCATGCAGAAGGCGCGCTACCTGCTGGACAACACTCCCGATATGACCATCCTTGACGTGGCAAAATGTTGTGGCTACGACGGTCAGTCATCGTTTACACGTGCCTTTAAGCGTTTCTTCGGTGTCACCCCAAGCGATTACCTGGCAAAACTGATACTCACACTCATTCTCTTTACTGCTTCCATTGCTGTTGGAGCGGCACCGGGCAATAAGTCTCAAGGCAAGCAGGCGGTCAATCGTCAGGAGGCCATGCGCCTCTATGAGGCCAGTGGCAGTTACTATGAAGAACAACTTTACGACAGTGCCGTCATCGTAGGCGAGCAGGCGCTGCCGATGCTTCGCCAGTTGGGCATGACCGACGAGGTGGCCGACGAACTCAGCATACTCGCCGTGTGTACCTCGCGACAGTCTGACTACCAGAAAGCCCTGCGCTATGCCAAGGAGTGCAACGCCATGGACCGTGCCAGTGGCGACAAGGAGATGATTTCCTCGTCGCTCAACACCATTGGTGCCATCTATGTCGATGCCAAGCAGCCACAGGAGGGACTGAAATACATACTCGAGGCACTTCAGTTGGCCGAGGAAATCAACCACCGTGCCCGTATCGCCATGTATTGTGGGGCTGCTGCCGAGACCGAACTCTCGATGAGTCATTTCGACGCTGCCCTGCGCTATATCGAGCGGGCCATACGGCTGGAACGTGAGGACGGGCGGCAGATGAAACTGCGTGTGCGTCTGGCGCAGAAGGCTGCCATCCTGCTGGGCATGAAACAGCATCAGGAGGCACTTGCCATCTTCGACTCCATCATTCCATACTTCCGCCACGAGGGCAACCGTCAGTCACTCGCCATATCGCTCAACAAAGTGGGTCACACGCTGCTCTCCATGAGCCGCGAACAGGGCTGTGCCGATGCCGAGAAACGGCGACTGGAGCGTCAGGCAGTGCCCTATCTGCGCGAAGCCGTCAGTCTGTGTCACGAGATGGGCAATCCATATAACGAGATGCATGCCCGCGACGGACTCTATCAGGCGCTGTGGACCATCAGTCCCGACAGTGCCCGACTGGAACTTGAACGCTTCGACCTGCTGAAAGACTCGCTCTACAACAACGGTGCTGCCGACCTGCTGGCTCGCTACAATGCCGAGTTTGGCAACACCCGCCTGACTGAAGAGAACACCAGTGTCCATCGTTCACGCACCATCATCCTGATTGTATGCTTGGCGTTGTTGGCAGTGGCCGTCACACTGGTAGTGATGTTGCGCCGCCGCTCGGCACTTCAGCGCCGCCGACTCAGCGAAGTCACCATGACCTTAGACGAGTTGCGTCAGCGATACGAGAACGAGCGAGCCGACCGACAGCAAGAACTCTCCGCCCGCGACAAGGATTTCCTTTCCCGCACCATGGTCATCATAGCCGAGCAAATAGAGAACAACAGTGTCAATGTTGATGCGTTGGCCTCGCAGATGGCCATGAGCACCACCCAGTTCCGCAACCGTCTGAAAGCAATAACCGGCGAGACCCCACAGGCATACATCACCAATATCCGCATGCAGAAGGCGCGCCAACTGCTCGATAACAGCACTCCGCAAACCACTATCTTAGACATAGCCATGAGTTGCGGCTACGAAGACCAGGGCGCATTCACCCGAGCCTTCAAGCGGTTTTATGGTGTCACGCCAACTGACTATTTATCCCGAAATTAGAGAAACATAGGCAAAATGCATTTGTTTTGGCGCATTTTGGAAGATTCTGCACAACTTCCTGCGTTTTCTGCTGAAGGTTGTGCATTGTTTTTGCCGTAACTTTGCAGACAAATCGCAAGAACAAACCATACGACACGCCTATGGAACAGAAGTCACCAAAAAACAAACCAAACCTCAGGCATCAGGCAGCCAGCAACTACACTGAGGATCAGGCAAGACTCCTGTTTGCCATGCGCGATATGGTGAGAGCAGAGGTGAAACGACAATTAAAAGAGTTATTAAAATAAATATTAATCGTTTAAGCATTTAATACAATTATGAGACATTCAATGAAAGTATCAGTGATGGCATTCACAGCCATGTTCGCATTCATAACAGTGGCAGAGGCACAGAACGACCCGAAGGTGTGGCCATGGGATTTCCCAATGGACATTGAGATTGACGCCAAGCCCGGCCAGCAGATTTTGTCCAATCAAGAGCACTACCTCGACTTTATAGATCGCGGAGAAGAGTTGGTGGGGAAGACCATGCTATGGTATAATACAACCATTATCGAAGTTGGCAAGGAGAAATCTATCGTCGATCAATACGACAATAAAGTTGAGGTGCCCAATGCACTCATTATTCCACTGGGCAAGAGCGAGAAGGCCAAGAAGGGCGACATATTGCTGACTTATGGCTCTTCTAAGCGCGACATGCAGCGTGCCATCGTCATTGATGACTCAACACCAACGGAGCCTGTAGTGTGCTATCTTGACGACGATTATACTTGGCCGAGAGAGTTCGACTCTCCTAAACTGGCAGAGAAGCAGAAGGGCGTGAAACTGGAGCCAGGTTCATTCAACGTGCTGAAGGAAGGTAAGTTTGAATCGGGTGCGCAGGTGGCCTTTAATGTAAATGGCAATATGAAATATGGCACCGTCGTTCAGGTCAGCGGTGACAAAGTGCTGATATCAGCATTTGCCAGCCATTTGGAATGTACCACCAAGGACAACTGCAAACTGCTTCCTTTCAAAGAGAAGTTCAAAGTGGGCGACAAGGTCAGCGCAATTGACGTTTCCAGTTACAAGCCCGGCTACACCGTGGTGAATGTTGATAAAGAGCATGGACACCTCTGGGTCAAGAACGATGATAATGGAAAAACCTATGTCTATAGCCTGTTTGGTGTCATGAAATAAGTGATTGCCTGCAAGATAGGCATTTACTCATCTATAAAGAACCATCAAACGGAATGACTGTGAAAAGATTTGCTGCCCTGCTGATGATGTCGTTCGTGGCATCGGCAGGTGTGCTGTTCGCCCAGTCGCGGCTCCACGACCTCAACATCCGCGTGGTGATAGGCAAGAACGGTGATGCACGCATCACGGAGACACGCCGCATGACCATTACCGACGAGGGAACGGAGTGCTACATCGGACTGGGCAACATGAGTCCTGGTAAAGTCGAGGACCTGACCGTCAGCGACAATACAGGACTGGCTTACGAGCATGTCGGAACATGGAGAACAGACCGGAACCGTGAGGAGAAGGCGGAACGGTGTGGCATCATAGAGAAAAATGGCGGCTATGAACTCTGCTGGGGTTTAGGCAAGAGTGGTGAACGCACCTACACGACGAGTTACACCATCACCAGTCTGGTGCGTGGATACCCCGATGCCGATGCCATTCGCCACGTATTCCTTGACAAAAGCGTGACACCGAAGCCAGAACGGGCCAAGGTAACCATAGAGAGTGCCGATACCACCCAGCGGTTTGATGCAGAGACATGCGGCATCTGGGGATTCCAGTTCAAGGGCGACTTACGTTTTGAGGATGGCAAAATCATTGTCGAAACCACCGAACCAATGAACTCAGAGGCAGCACTCTATGTCATGGCGAAATTCCCCAAAGGCATGCTAAATCCTACTGTTCAAGATACGGACGACACTTTTGAGCATAAGAAGCAACTTGCCTTTGAAGGCAGCGACTATGGTGACGCCATCAAGGAGGAAAGTTTCTGGGACGACGTGCTGAGTGTTCTCAAAGCCATTGGCATACTCCTTTGCGGTGCTGCCGGCTTGTGGGGACTATTCCTCCTCGTCAAAAAGATGATGACTACGACTAAGCGCAAGAAGCACGAGAAGTGGACACAGACCGTAGGTTATTTCAGATCTGTACCTCTGGAAGGCAATCTGCAGCAGGCCAACGAAATGCTGAATGCATTTAATTACGGTAAAGAGGCGGATTATAAGCGCTTGGTCTCTGCCACCATCCTGCAAATGATTAATGAAGGCGCCTTCGTTGTGCAGTCCGTCATGACAGAAACGGGCAGGATGCAGAACCGCTTTGTGGTTAAGGAACTGTCATTGGAAAAGGACCTCACGCCATTGGCCTATAAGATGCATGAGATATTCAAGAAGGCTGCCGGCGATAATCATGTGCTCGACCCCAAGGAACTGGAAACGTTTATGAGCGACAAGGGCAACAGGAAACTTGTGCGTACATTCATTGACCTGCTATGTACCAAGCGTGATGTCTCTTACTATAAAAACAAACAGGCAGAGATGAACGAGGTGTACGGATTTAAACGTTTCCTTAGCGACTTCACCTTAGCCAACGAACGCAATCTGACGGAGACTAAACTCTGGCGCGACTATATCGTGTGGGCAACGCTCTTCGGCAATGCAGAACAAGTGGTGAAGGACATGAAAGCCATCAATCCCGAGTTCTTCAAGATGGACCAGGTGGCAGGCCAGTTCTCTGACGGTGTGGCTCTTCCTGCCGTTGACAGTTCGTTCCTGCTGATTACCGAGGGTCTGATAGAAGAGCGCGAGGAGCGCCGACGCAAGTCGGAGTCTTCTTCCAAGAAGAGTCGCCATTCCGCATCCCGTTCGTCTGGCGAAGGCGGCAGGTCCTCCTGGGGCGGCGGAGGCGGCGGCTTCTCTGGCGAAGGCGGAGGAGGAGGCATACGTTAAAGGGTAAAAAAGTAAAAAGGTAAAAAGGTAAAAAAGTAAAAAGGGTAAAAAAGTAAAAAGGTAAAAAAGACGATGATGAAGAGAATAGTTTTTGCAATGATGCTGACAATGTGCTGGATGACGATGTCGGCACAGGAAGGCATCAAGGTGGTATTCCAGGGCGCTGCGCCCGACATCATGGATTTCGCATGGGCGTGGGCTATGATCTGGGATGACCAGGAGAACACGCCTGACGAGTCGGCGGCTGCGCTGCGGCGGTCACTGGAGTGTTACCGCAATGGCGAGGCTCAGCCTGAGGGCTTCACAATTACCGTTGACAAGAAGGCGGGCTACATCCTGGTGCAGTCGAATCACGACGGTTTCACGCAGAAATGGGAGATGTGCTACTGGAACATGGCCGACAAAAAGCACAAGTTGTTTGCACTGTGTGTGGAAACGTCAGAAGGCGACAAGCGCATGAACCCCGGACAGTACGACGGCCTGTCGTTCTATCGCTACGACAATGCCAAGAGGCAGATGAACGTCGTCGATATGGGCATTGACGTGCAGTACTTCAACACCTCGTATGCTCTGCCCCGCATCGGAAAGGACATCATCGTGACGCACTGGAGCGAGAACGGCCGCGAGAAGTGGCAGACCACCTTGAAGTGGAACGGTCGCAGATTTAAATAACACGACATTTCACGCTTCGCTCGAATTAATGCGTATGAGCGTTTAGGAGTGCACTTCTAAACGCCCATACCCCTTAATAATACATGTTCATTGTGGCGAAACTTGCGGTTACTCGCCTGCTATTCTTTCTTGGATTTCCTATTGTTCAATATCCCAGCATTGCCGCTGGCGTTATCCCCAAAGTGGAACAGAGCAAACGGGCAATCTTCAATGTGGGTTCTGCCCTGCCCGAAACATAGTCGCTTATGCGTGAAGGGCTGACACCTATCTCTGTAGCCAACTGTTTCTGACTCATGTTTTTCTCGTCCAACGACAATTGTATCAACTGGGCTACGGTGGGTTTGCCTATGGGATAGTGCTCCTTCTCGTAGTCTATGACGACATCCGACATCATTGTCAACTCCACGGCATTGCGGTCGTTGGCTGGTGTGTTGTCGTCCACCATTGGCAGCAGTTCTTCAATACGTGCCAATGCAAATTCATATTGTTCTTTTGTAATCTTTGCCATATTCGTACCTCCTTTTACTATATCGTTGAAACGTCAATCTTATCGTATTCACTATGCGTACCTACAAATCGGATGAAGATATGCCCGATCGTGAACTTTACGACCACAACAAGACGATATTTGTTGCCCCTGATGTCAAAAACATAATGTTGATTTCCTACGTAGTCTGTCAAAGGAAAGTCAACCTTTATATCCGACAAGTTCTTCCACTCCGCTTTTTCTGCGATGTCATACCATCGTTCAAGTGCTGCCTGAGCGTCTCCATGACCTTCCGAACTGTAGAACTCAACTAATCGTCTATGTGATACTATTTTCATTTACTAGGATTCTTCGTTGCAAAGTTACATAACAGTTTTGAATTTCAAAAGAAAACTGAGAAATATTTCTAAAATTTAGAATTTTACCACTTCTTTCCCTTGTTATTTGATGATTTCAGGCTTTCTTTGCACCGCAGACGACGTTACTCTTCTATGTAAGAAGAGAGAGTCATGTGAAAGCACTGCAATGAAATAAAGGGAAAATATCGAGTAATTCCTTTTTCCAAACTCATTTTACGGTTCAAATCATAAACACACCGCATGATTTCCGAAAGTAAAATAGGCTATTTTACTGACCAATATAGGCTATTTTACCAGAAAAGTCATGGTGTGCCAATAGTCGATTATTATCGACTTTTTGCGACAAAAGTCGCGAAGTTCTTACGTCTCAGCAAAAAAAGGAATGAGTTTATTTTGTTCAACTCTCGTTTTTTTGTAACTTTGTAAGAAATCTCAAACTTTCTTTATTCATCGGTAGTTTGAGAGATAAGGCATTTTTGAGGGTTACGAACTGGATGCGTAACCGCAATACCGTGGAATTTCTTGGTATATGGGAGACGCTTCACAATCCCAATTTTAACCCCCTCGAATTCGAGGGGTTTAGAAAAGAGGCTGGTTTGAATGCTTTCACGCTTTCGCCTACTCGTTGGATTGAAGCCACTAATGCTATTGGGATTGTTTCGCAAGCGGGACGCTATGGAGGTACCTTTGCCCAAACCGATATAGCCTTCGAGTTTGCATCATGGATTTCCGTTGAGTTCCGTCTTTACCTTGTCATGGAGTTCCAACGCCTAAAAGCCAAGGAGCAGGAATTATTGGGATGGACTGCCAAAAGAGAACTCTCCAAAATCAACTATCGCATTCACACGGATGCCATTAAGAGCCACTTGATTCCTGAAGAAATCACCACTACACAAGCCAGTATCATCTATGCAGAAGAAGCCGATGTGCTAAACGTTGCTATGTTTGGAATGACTGCCAAGCAATGGCGCGAGGCCAATCCCGAATTGAAAGGCAATATCCGTGACTATGCCACCATCAACGAACTGATATGCCTGTCGAATATGGAGAATATCAATGCAGTGCTAATCAATGATGGAATACCACAGGGCGAAAGACTTGTTATCCAGCAGATGGAGGTTTTGGAGGGGAATAGTAATAGGAATCTTCTTAAGTAACCCTTTCTCAAATAGGAGATTCACAATTGCATGATAGTTCATCTATCGTGCAGGGCTGGCTCGATTTGCGTAGTGGCACTTCGCAGACTTTCCCCAATTTTCCTCGTATTGCCTTTATTTATGGGACTAATTGCGTTAATTCTCCAAAATCGCTTTTCTATGTCAGCATTATTTCGTATCTTTGGATAAAATCGCTAACCTTTTGTAAATAAAGGCAGTTCGGAGGATTGAGAAAATCAGGGTTCTTGCTTAGGCAAGCGGCAAAGCCGAGCGACGAACTGGCAACGGTTCTCATTTCCTCATTCTGCCGTGATTTGCTTGTCAATGAACTCCCGACTCAGAGCCACCAGCCTGTTTCAATGGCTCGTTGTCGGGGACAAAGATAGTAAAAAATCTCGTAGGTTGTATGCCGCAAACGTTTTTTTACGAATTATTTGCTCATTTCATTTTTTTGCCCTATATTTGCATCGTTCAGCTTAGTTAAACATATTATATGTGTAGATGAACATCTTAGTGTTAGTTTTGTAGGTCAGATTGGAAGTAAAAGCCGTTTGTGCATTCCTAATGTAGCTGACAACTACAACATTGATATTTTAAATTATTATGTCTTTCGTATGAATAAGATTAAGGATTTGCCTCTACTTGTGTGGGCAAAAGGAAAAGAAGTTCCAGGTAAGGACAAAAGTGTTTGGCGTTTTGATGATTGTTATGCTCTTATTCGTTTCAACGAGTATGGCAAGCAATCTGAATATGGTTGGGAAATAGACCATATTATTCCAAAGGCCAAAGGTGGTAATGATGACATTTCTAATCTGCAACCTCTGCAATGGGAGAACAATCGTGCAAAAAGCGATGGTGAAGAAGTTCCTAGGGTTGTTGCTTATCATGGCCGAAATGTCAAGGCGCAACCAGATTTAATGCTTGAATAAGATTATACATAGAAGGATGGAATCCATTCTTCTATGTACATGTTTTGAAAGCGATCACTGTCTATACAACTTTATCAGTGAAATAAAAGATTGTATTTTATACGGAAAATGGCCTTGACATAGTTCAACTTACACTTCCATTTTATACAAATCTCTATTGTTTCCTTTGGAAATGCCTTTCTCTATTTTCATTCTTGTGCTTGAACACTAATTCATCAGAACTTATATTAATGACTTCGTATGTATCGCTCAAATATCTTCCTTCGTCATTAGACCAAAACGTTTTTACTAAGGTTTTCCCTTTAAACATTTCCCACGTCCCATTAGTTCTATAATCTCTATGATCGCCTGGAAATTTGGTAATAGATTCCCATGTACCATCTGACTTGAATATTTCTATATCCGTTCCTCCACGAACTTCTCTTTGCCACTCACCAACAATCTTGTTACTAAGGAGATTTGAATACCATATATATACAACTATAGCACATAGAATAAAAAAAAAGAGTATATGACACCAATTTCTTGTTTGAAGTATAGAATCTCTTTGCTGGCTCAATAATGTTAGTGATTTCCTCATTACCTTGTGATTTGCCACAATGATTACAGAACTTTGAATCACCTGCTATTTCTTTTCCACAATGCTTACAATACATAATTGTGACTTTTATTGATTTAATCTTTTACAAATTGCTTCGTGTTGCATTTATTCAATGTCTTCTACCCACATCGCTTACAATATGGTAATCGAAATTTTTCACTCCGCCATCCAACGTTTCTAAAGTTGTTTCACCCCTTGCTCTTGTTTGACGCGAACTGACGTGGATGCGATAATAACCGTTGGGAACAGTTACTGAATTATATCCATATCCAGGAACCTTAAATTCGCCAGTAGCAAAAGTTCCAGTATAGTGTACATTCAAGTCTGCATAGGCTGAACTCCTCACAGAAATAGTTGTAGTACCACAATAATTTTTCGTTATCTTGAATGGAGGCTTGTTGTGAGAGTAATCAGCATATGAGTGGTCTAGGATAATTTTTCGAGCATCACATTCATAAATGCCATGAGGGAATCTTGATAAATATTCATGGGACATAGCCAGAGAATCCATTACTAATACACGCTGCCATGCATCTTCATCGTTCCCCCATTTAGCGAACTCCCGCTCTTTCAAATTATCATTAGCATACGTCAGAAAGAATTTACCGGCAACCTTACCTGAAAAGGATAGCCAACTTTCCTTGGTATTGATTCTTTCTGCCTCATTGTACATCAGCTCCATTTTGTTACTAAACTGATCCTTAACATCTTGAACGAATGCGATATACTCATCCCCGTAGTCAGACAGGAATTCATACTCTCCATTGAAATCATGGCCATAGAATTTGTCGAAAATCTCGCCAATATACTCGTTCTTGTCTTCCTCAGAAAGCCCACCAAAACGCCATTTTACTTTTTCTTTATCGCCATTCGTAAAGCTCTCTGTAAAGTTCTTGCTTCTTTTGAGTGAATCTGCATAGTCGCGGATGAAATAGCCTCCACTGCCGAATACCACACCTGCTACGGCTGCAATTAATCCTCCCTTTATTCCTGCCCCATCTTTGCTGTCATTTGACATGAAGCCAATTAGGACTCCAAAAGCCGCGATTGCAGCGACAATGTAAAATATGAACCCAACAAAGTTCAATAGTCCAATAACAAATCCCATATTAATGTCCTCCGCTAATTATCCAATATAAGAAAATAATGAAAGCATCTATTATCAAGAACCAAAGACAAAACTTTCCACATCCATCTCCATTCTCCACCTTATAGACACGACCACTAACGTGTTGAGGGGTAATGCTTCCAATGTAGTCTACCGTCTTTGAGATATTCCGTGATGTCTTAGACTCTTTTAGTTTTGACTGGAGTTCAGCCATTCTGTACTCGCAGATTTTGTATTCCAAGTAAAGTGTACTGCAATTATAGTTATCACTATCGAAGTACTTTTGAATGAGGATTTGCTCATATTGCTGTCTTTTGTAGTTTTCAACAACAGAGTCACCACCAAAAGTGTAGCCACTTCTTTTTTCTTTTTCGCTCGGATTTTGCTTGAAATAAGTATCTAGAACTTCGAATCTGGATTTTACGCTTTCAAGCTCTTTGGCAAATTGTTCTTGTTCTGCTTCGTATGACATATATGTAGTATTAAAAAATGAAACGGCGCGGTACTGATTCCGCATCGGTTCTAGAGGCATCGCCAAACGCCGTTCTCCCAGATACAAGTTTCAGCCCGCGCCTACTGCGCGAGCATCAACTCTTTTCTTCTTGGGAGATATTTTGGCGAAATTTCTAGAACCAGAATCAAAAAGTCAACGCTTCCTTATGTTGTTCTAAGTCTATTGGTCTATCCGCTCATTACTATTTAAACATTTAATAATTAGATACTTACGGAATCCAATGCATTCCGCTTGATAACAAGCGGATAACGTTCGGGGTGGCGAAGGCTGTCGATTTCGAGGTCGACGTCGAGGTCGGGCCACTCAATGGCCTCGGAACCACTCATCTGCACATTTAACACGCTACGGATGGGCGCATCCTGCATCCAAGGGATGCGGTTGTACGACAGGAAATAGTCGTGACCCAGCACAGAGAGCATGATGCCCTGGGCGTTAATCATCAATACGCTTGCCAATGTGCTGGCGGAATTGCTCTTTGAAGTTGTCTGCATATTTCTCTACGATTCTTTCTATTTCATTTAACTTGTGCTCGGGGATGCCCGTGTTCTTGGCCAGTTCCACCTCTGGCTCCAGCCAAAACTTGGCTTCATGCCGACCGCAGAGCACGTGGATGTGCATCCGCTCCTCCTCGTTGGAGTATATCTTGAACGTATATTCGCTCTCGCGTCGGAATACTGGACTCATAATTACTTGTTATTTGGGTGCAAATTTACGAAAAATTTCCCAAATTGTGGGCATTTCATGAGAAAATATGCAAAATAGCAGTTTTTAAAGCCCAGATAAGGACAAGAAAAGGGAGCAAGTTGGTAAAATCTGCTCCCTTTACCATTTAACGTCTGAGTCCTCTCCGTTGCTCTTGTCCTATTCCGAACTGCTCCTTAAACCATTGGGTAATGGGTGTCTCGTTGATATGTAGAAACAAGTTTCGTTTCGCGTCCATAATCACTTGTGCAGTTACATTATTCGCAAGAACATTGCGCCTGTACTCGTTGGAATGAAGCCACCCGCTATAATTGATGCGCTGTCCGTTTAGCAAATTGTCGGTCTGTTCCTCGTTGAAGCCGTATTCCAGACACTCACGCTCCATATTAAGGAAACGCTTGAAACTTGGGAACCATCTATAAGCCTTGTCTAAGAGACGCTTCAAGTTGCTCACCTCCTGCTGGTGCTGCTCATTGGTACGGTTGAGTTCTCTTGCGTGGGTGTCCTTCAACCTCTGCATATCGGTGTGCAGCCTCTCAATTTGGTCATTCAAATCATCAACTTCCCTGTGCAGTTGGGCATTCTCTTTCTCTAATCGGTTCACCTTGTTACCGCCAAGAAGAGAATTCACTCCGTTGAGTACACTGGTGGCGGTCTTCGTGGCGGAGTTCTTGCTTAGGCAAGCGACCAAGGTCGATGACTTCAGTTCCTCAGTCTTTGCCCCCGCCTTGATACGGGCAAGGGCTTTCTTTGCCTGTTCTGCCTCAGCTATCACCTGTCTCGCCTTTTCCTGTTCTTTCAGCAGTTAGGTAATGTTTGCCTGTAAGCCCTCACCTTGGACATACTTTTTTCTCCAATCTTTAAATTCGGGCTGCAAAATTACGATGTTTTGAGCATTCTTCCACTACGCAAATCACGGCAGATTGAGGAAAGCCCGTTCCAAAGTGTTAAAAGTTTAGGTAGGCTATGACAATCGACATCTTGCATATGCCAAAAGCCACCACTTTTCTTTGTTTCTGAGGTCGGTTGACAGGGTTACGAATTGGAAAACTAACTCTTGCCGCAATCTTCCCAGATTTGCGTAAAGCCTTCCAACCGTATTGCTTCGCTTTTCCTCGAAATGCTTTTATCCATGCGCTTTCTTGTGTTAATTCTCCATAATTGCTTTTTTAAGTCAACCTTTTTTTGTAACTTTGCCCCCAGAAAAGTGATTGGTTCGCTGCACATGCGATTAAAATGGGAATCAGGTGCGAATCCTGAACAGTCCCGCTGCTGTGAGTTGCCTTAGACGATGTAAACATATAAGTCACTGTACTTTTTCGGGAAGACGTTTGCATCGGCAACAAGTCAGAAGACCTGCCTCTCACCAAATTTTTCTTTCCTGTCTCGCGGAAGACGTGGAAGATGTTTTTAAATTAAAAAGACATGAAGAAATCGGCTATCAGGGCATTGGTATGCCTTATAGCAGTCGGTGGTGCTATGCCGCTCAATGCGCAGCAAATGACCGACGACGCTGTTCACAGCCAGTATCTGCTGGCTGTAGATGAGTATGTGCCCGCTCCGGGACAGTTTGTTAACGACCTGCCACTATGGGAGGAAGGCGACGATGCCGCCGCGATGGTTGCCAAGTGCACCAAGGCCATTGCCGGCAACTATGCCGACAACGACCACAGCATGATTACTCTGGGTGGCTTCGGCGGCTATGTGACGTTCCACTTCGACCACAGCATCGCCAATATTGCGGGTCAGCGCGACTTCTGCATTCGCGGCAACTCGGTGCAGACCACGATGTTCCCCGATGTCTTTGGCGGCTCGGGCGAGCCAGGCATCGTGATGGTGTCTAAGGATGTCAACCATAACAACCTGCCCGACGACCCCTGGTATGAAATCAGCGGCTCTGCCGATGTTGACAGTGTGGGTAAGGTGGACTACGGTTACAGCATAACCTATAAGAAAAACCCCATGAACGACATTCCGTGGACAGACAACAGGGGTGGCAGCGGCGTTGTGCCGCGCATGGATGCGTTCAGCCATACGCAGGAGTATTATCCCTGCTGGCTTGAGGACAACCTCACCTTCAGCGGAACCCGTTTGCCAAAGAACGCCTGGTTTCTTGAGAGCGGGAAGTACAACAAGCAGTGGGTGCTGATGTTCCTCCGTTACGGCTATGCCGACAACGTGCCGAACAGCGACGAGGAGGGATGCTCTATCGACATCAGTTGGGCTGTCGATGAGAGCAGGCAACCCGTGAACCTCGACTTCATCGACTTTGTGCGCGTCTATAACGGCATGAATCAGGCATTGCCTCAGTTGGGCGAGACCTCGACAGAGGTTGTCGGTGCTCACGACCTGCATCTTGAGGCATCTATCGATGCTATTATCGCGTCGGGAATCAACGGCGTTTATGGCAACGGAGAGGTGACAGAGGTGGCACGATATAGTGCTGACGGCACCCGTATGACTACTCCGCAGCGCGGCCTTAACATCATAAAGATGAGTGACGGCAGCGTAAGAAAAGTATACCTAAATAACCAGTAAATTCTAACCAATTATTAACATTAAATTTAAGACGTATGAAACAAAAAGTACTATCATCATTGTTTCTTCTGATGACGATGCTGCTCGGTGTGCCTATCGAGGCATTTGCCGACCGCGAAGTTAATCAGTTGCAATTCGGGAAGCAGACTATAGAGGTTGCAAGTGATGAGGTCATCACGTTCTACGACCCTTGGGGTACGGAGGGCATTGTTGACAACACCAGTTACAACTCTCAGTCGCTTACGGTCTTTAAGCCAGTAGAGGCGGGAAAGTCCGTTCAGATTACTTTCGAGGAAATAGACCTTAACCAATGGAGCGACAGTTATTTCCTCTATTTAAACATGTATGACGGCATTGCCGATGCCGATAATTCGTTCCAGTGGGCAGAATCAGCAAGTCAGGTGACATCATCTTCTACTCTGTCGGGACTTTCAGGAACTCTGCTTGCCGAGAAAATCAACAACGGCAACAAGCCTTCATTGCCTGCAACCTATACATCGGGTACGGCCGACGGTGCTTTGTCGGTGGCTTTTATGCACCGCAACTCGAACAAATGCTCTGGATGGAAGGCCACCGTTAAGGTTGTCACTCTTGAGAACATGACCGTCACGGGTGCCGGTTCGAGTTACGACAACGTCTCTGCCACCATTACAAAGAAGCAGAACGTGGACCTGGCAACGGCTTTCGTCACCACCACTGGCGTGATGAATCCCGACAAGGTGACATCAATCTCATTCAATTTGACACAGAACGAGGGCATGGTGGAACCCACAGCCCTGAAACTCTATTATGGCGACGCTGCCATTGACGCTAATGTCACTGAAGAGGGAAGCGGCTATAAGTTCGCCCTGAATCAGGCACTGAGCGACGGCACCAACAACTTCATCATAAAGGGCGACATTCTCGGAACTGCCGAGATAGGCGCGAAGGTGCAACTCGACGTTACGAAGATTGCCACCGAAGGACAGCCCGACGGTGTCAGTCCGTTTGCTGCCGGCACATCGGTGGCTGTGGAGAATCCCGCAATAGTCATCATGACATCAACACCGCAGACCATCACCGTGGGCGAGACACCGCTGCAGTTCTATGACGAAGGCGGCAAGGACGGCAGCATTAAGGGTACTGCCAGCGGTCAGGTGACATTCCTTTCTGGTGTTGAAGGCAAGAAAGTGATGGTTGACTTGTCGAAACTCGTTATTAACAACGGCAGCATGTATCACCAGACACTTAAGTTCTACAATGGAACAGAGGCTACTGCTGCAAACTTGATTGCCGAGAAACTTAACGGAGAGACAGGCATCGTGCGCTCTACCGCTGAAAACGGGTCGATGACCGTTGTGCTTGAGGCCGCATCGCAAAACTACGACTACGACGGTTTTGAGGCAGAGGTAAGTCTCTTTGTGCCACAGCCAATGGACTTCGACGGCATAACCTCTGCAGTAGCCTCAACAGAAACGGTTGCCGCTGGCGACACCGAGCAGGACATTCTTACCATCACTGTCAAAGCAAAGGACACAGAACCAGCAATGCAAGTGCAGAAGATGGCGTTCTCTGCCGATGACACCTATGCTCTCATAAGCAAGGCATCGCTTTACTTCGGAACAACAAAGGTGGGCGAGGCTGAGGTTAATGCCGACAACTTCGAGATAACTCTCACCACTCCACAGGCACTTGTAGAGGGCGAGAACGTGTTCACACTGAAGTATGACATCAGCGATGAGGCCACGAACGGCGACAAGGTAAGCGCCAAGGCTGTCAGTGTGACCGCTCTTGTCAACGGCACCGCAAAGACAGAGAACGTTAGCGATGCCGCTGCCGAGCGCACAGTGAAGAACGAGGCAGTTTCGCATGCCGACCAGGGCACTGTCATCAAGACGGTGAACGGCTCTCTCGACTTCTACACCAAGGCAAGAAGCGAATACACCGAGAACTATGAGAGCGGCTCTGACGACCGCATCAATATCTTCATCCCTAAGCACGAGGGAATGATTTGCCAGATAGACTTCTCGAAGTTCGCTGTTTATTATAATTCTTATAACACATCTTCTTCTGCCAAGTTCAAGATTTACAACGGACAGGGCACATCGGGCGAGGTGCTGTGGGAACCAACGACAAAGGAAGACTACTCTAATGGTCCTGGAGAGACCATCCGCTCTACCGCAGCCGACGGTTCGCTGACAGTTTATTTCAATCCTAACAACACCTATTCGTCTGCTGCCGGATGGAAGGCAACAGTAAGCGAGTATCAGTCGAAACCAATGGCGGTTACCGCTGTCGAGGTTGAGCAGGCAAGCACCGCAGATGCTTCTATCGGTGCTGAGAACCAGGCTCTGCTTAACGTCAACGTGAAGACAGAGGGCGACCAGAATGCCGTCGTGCTGAGCAGTGTGAAACTGAACCTCAAGGGAACAGAGGCTAACATCAGCAAGGTGAGCCTGTGGCAAGAAGACACTAAACTGGGCGAGGCTGCGGCTGCGGCCGATGTTACCATCACTCTAAGTGAGCCAATCGCTCTGAAAGAGGGCGACAACATGTTCACCGTGAAGGCTGACGTGAGCACCGACGCTACCGAGGGACAAACCATCGACGCTAAACTGGTAAGCGTGAATACCGGCACTGATGCCACACCCGAGAACGGCGACCCAGAGGGCGCACGCACTCTGAAGAACATGATACTGATTGCCGAAGGCGACAATGGCACCATCACTCTTGCTCTCGGACAGTTCACCACACTCTATGACGACGGCGGTCCAAGCGAGGACGGTACCGACGGACTGACAGGCACCATCACCTTCGCACCGAAGGATGCTGGCACCAGCATACGTCTTACCGACAGAGGTCTCTCGTTCGGATATACCTCACACCTTTATATTTATAAGGGCAGCGAGGTGAACGATGAGAAACTCATCACTCACCTTTCGGGTTCTTCGGCTAAGTTCGACCCAATAGTTTCTGATCCTGATGAGGATGGCGGAAAACTCACCATCAAGTATGTCGGAGCAGGCAGTTACCCACGTCCTAACTTCGCCATCGAGGCAGAGGGATACCAGAAGAAACCTATGGAGGTTATCAGCGTTATGACCGAGGACATCAGCACTAACGAGGTGCTGAAAGGCCAGAGCGACGTGAAGATGCTGAAAGTGGAAGTGATGACCGAGGGCGATGCCGACAAGGGAACTATCGACCTCACGACGTTCAACATCACCACTACGGGCGATGCCATCGGCGCACAGCACATCTACTGCACAGGCAATGCCTCTACGTTCTCGCCTGTACAGGAGTTCAGCGAGAGTTACACTCTTGACAAGGCTGGCTCTTACTACTTCTGGATTTGCTATGACATGAATACCAATGCCAAGGTAGGACAGACGGCAGAGGCAACACTTACCAGCATCGTGGCTGGCGACGAGACAATCAGCGTCACCGACCCGGCAACGGCAAGCGTAACGATTGCAAGTGGAAAACACGGCGAATATACCGTTGGCCAGGGCGGAACATACGCAACCATCCAGGGTGCCGTTGACGACCTCGGGGGGCTGGGCATGGACGGTCCTGTGACACTGAAGATAAAGGCTGGCGAGTATAACGAGAAGGTGCGCATACCAAACATCAAGGGTCTGGGCGCACAGAACACCCTCACACTGGAGAGTGAAAGCGGACAGCGCGATGTGAAGATTTATCATAACAACTACACCACTGGCGGCTATAGCGACGACCAGCATAAGAAGGACTACGGTGTTGTGACTCTCTACCAAGCCAACTATGTCACGCTGAAGAACCTCGAAATCTACACTACCGACAAGGCATATAAGGCAGTGGTGATGGTGAAGGACGAGAGTCGTCATGCTACCATAGACAACTGCTACCTGCATGCTCCTATCTGCACAGCCAGCACCGGTGAAGATGTTGTGCTCATAGGACACACCATCATCGACGAGGAGAACAAGAACAACGACTACCTCACCGTGAAGAACAGTCTGCTCGAAGGCGGTAAGATGGGTGTCTCTATGGGTGGAACTTCTTACGTTGCGCTGCCTAAGGAAGTGGGCGGTGTTATTGAGGGCAACACCTTCAAGAACAATGGTACGAAGGCCATCTATGTAATGGACGAATTGGGTGTGAAGATTAAGAACAACACCGTTACCATTGACGCCGATACTGAGACAAAGATAAGCGTGGGCATCCTTGACATGCAACTGCGCGACGAATATGACGAGGCAACTGAAATCACTGGCAACATCTTCAACGTAGCACCAAAGACCTACGCTGCCGTAATGAACCTTCGCCAACTGGAAGGTAAGGCTGAGGCTCCTGTGCTGATTGCCAACAACGTCATTAACCTGGCTTCGCTCAGTACCAGCTACGCAGCCTTCAAGTTCAACGGTGCAAAGGTAAAGAACGTGAACGTGGCATACAACACCATCCGCATGACAGGTACCGAGGGCGGTGCTGCCTTCTGGGCTTCATCGAAACTGGACGACGGCTATGGTAACGTGAACGTGGTGAATAATATCATCCAGAACGAGACCAGCGGCTATGCCGTGAACCTCTATAACGACGCTAATCTGGGAACAGACAAAATTAACTTCCAGAACAACGTCATCTATACAAGTGGCGAGACATTCTTCCGTGCTTCATCGAGCACTACAGGCGACTTCGACGCTTTCGTGGCAGCAACAGGTGCAACAGGAAGTATCAACAAGCAGGTAACATTCCTGAGCAACGAGATACTGGAGCCAGCCAACGACCTCGACGGCGACCTGCTCACAGCAAAGGCTCTGGCATACGTCACCACCGACATCAACGGCAAGGAGCGTCCGGCAGAGAACATCACCATCGGTGCTTACGAGTATGACCCGAACGCAATGAGCGCTCCTGTTATGCAGGATGGTTATCCACAGGTAATCACTCACCTCGACGGCAAGGCTTCGTTCTCAGTGAAGACTGACATTGCTTCTACTGTTTACTACATCGTGAAGAAATCTGACGAGACCGCTCCTACAGCAGAAGAACTGAAGGCAAGCGAGACGAAGAAGGACGTGACTGCCAACGCAGAGAGCATCATCGAGGTGGAAGGTCTGGAAGACAATGCACAGTACATTGCATACTTCCTGCCAGTAAGCCTGCGCGGTGTGGATGCAGAGGCAATAAGCCAGACGACAGCGTTCACAATGGACGTTACTCCTCCTGTCACCGATGCTCCAGAGGCTGAGGTATATATCAACAACTCAACCGAAGAGGAAACAATAGCATCGGGAGAGACCGTAACGCTCATGGCAATGGTACTCGTTGACGAGCGCACCGCTCCTTACACCCTCACATGGATGGACAGCAAGCACAACGTGCTGCTCACCGAGACCTATGACAGTGCCGACGATATTGACGACATCTTCACGACAACGGCAACACCTACCGAGTGTACCGACTACATCTTTGTTGTGACCGACTCTGCCGAGAAGGGCGACACAGCAACGGTTCGCGCCATTGTCACCGGCGACCTTCAGATGGCAGACTTCGAGAATCTTTACCTTCCCGAGGAGAGTTTCGAGGCTGGCGAGAATCTGCCGCTGGAGTCATTCGTGAGCGGTTCGTTCAAACTGGACAATGGCTGCATGCCAGAGTACTCGTACTTCTATAACTTCATGTACTCTAACAGCACCAGCACATCGTTCACAACATATATCCCAGACGAGTGGAACAATGCTGTGGGCGGAGGCGTTAACGGCTCAGAGAACTTCGTTGTGGCATACCCGCAAGGCGGCAAGATTTATGTTATGAACAATGCCGACGGCGACGTTATTCCTGGCATGTACATCACCAACGATGCATGGGTGGTTGACAATGTCCTCAACGGAGACGGCTTGACCGAAGGCGCTTTCAAGCAGGGCGACTGGTTCAAACTTACCATCACCGCCGACAACGGCAACAGCATGGACTATTATCTTGCCGACTATCGTGCCGAGCAGGAAGCCGACCGCTACTATCTCGACGCATGGCAGTGGATAGACCTCAGCAAGTTGGGCACCGTGAAGAGTCTCTCGTTCTCGTTCGACGGTACACGCAAGAACTCATGGGGTCTCACCACGGCAACATACTTCTGTCTTGACAATCTTGGTGACGTGCGTCCTGAGACAACCGCCAACCTCGAAATCACCGAAGGAACGACGGCAAGCATTGCCGACGCCTTCACTCTTGGCGAGCAAGGCACCGTGACATACGCCATCGCTGACGCTCTGCCTGAGGAACTCGCAGGCATAGTAAGCCTTGAAGGCGACATCCTTACCGTTGACACTAACGACGCTAAGGAATTCGAGATTGTCATCAGCGCCACTCAGCGCGGCAAGACACAGTATGTGAGATACAACGTTTCGAAGAGTGTTACAACAGGCATCATCGAGTTCAACGCCGACGACGAGAACATCGCTGGCCGTTACACTCTCGACGGAAAGAAGATTACCGACAAGAACCATCGTGGCATCGAGGTTGTCCGCATGAAGGACGGCAGCGTGCGCAAGGTTGTTGTTAAGTAAGTTTTCGCTCTTTTGTTTGTTTTTAAGGTGTGGCACAGCAACATGTGTCACACCTTTTTTAGCCTTTCTTCTTTCTCTTAAAAACAGGAATTTGCGACAGTTTCTGACTCCCCCACCCCATTTTGTCGCAAAAAAAGCCATTTGTCGCAACAAGTCGTGTTGCAAATGGTGTGCATTTTACAATATACCATTATGATGACAGTACCTTTGCAGCGGTTTATTTGACACACAGAAATTAGAGAAAGAAAATGAAGAATCAAATCAAGTGGTTTACACTTAGCCTGTTGATCGCGATGATCTTTGGCGCAAAAGCACAGGCTGCAGACACAAAAAAGCAGTACACTCTCGTCGTTAACGGATATGGCGAGTACACTCTCAATGACAGTTCGGTGACAAAGAAATTCATGAGAAATGTTGAATTCCACCTCAGGGACAACGAGGGTAACGAGTATTATGCTGAACAGCAATCAATGGAGGGTGTTAATGTGATGCCCGTGATGACTATCATGGCAGAGAATCATATCAACATGCCTACATATAGTAAGGGCAGCCCCTTCTTCCTTGCAAAGGCTGGAACATGGGAGTTTGTAGTTCGCGAGGATGCTGACGGTGGTGTGAAACTTACTGTCAACCCAATTCATCATGTTGAAACGGAATACATAATATACAGTAATGGCCCTTATAAGAGGTACCACTTTAAGAATAACAAGGTGACCGCAAAGATGACAAAAGGAACGTTCTCGATTTACCGTGTAGACGATTTCGGACTGGCAGAGATGGGGGCAGCAGAAAGCAATTTAGAAAACGACCTTCTCTACTGGGAGTTCAGCAGCAACAATAACACCATAGGCTTCCTCCCAGGAAATAGAACCAACGGATACAAGATGGATGCAGAAGGCACCTACACCTTCATTCTCGACACCGAGCATAACACTGTGTCGGTAAGAAAGCCTTCGTACGCCGCTTACGATACCAAGTCAAACACACTCACTTTCTATGCCGACGACAACCGAGCCATGCACGAGGCGAACAGCGACGAGACAGTATTCAATACAGACGACCAAGAGGAGGATTCAGAATGGCATGTCGCTGGTATTAACCACAACATTGCAAAGGTGGTGTTCACACCGTCGTTCGCTTACGCTCGTCCTACAAAAATGGACTACTGGTTCTCAATGGAAAAACTCACATCCATCGAAGGCATCGAGTATCTGAACACCAGCGACGTGACCAGCATGTATGCTCTATTCTATGGATGCTGGAATCTTCCGTACGTTGATGTCAGCAACTTCGTAATGGACAAAGTGGAAGAGACCATACATATGTTCACCCTGTATGGAGACTCAGAGAAAACACTGATCTATCTGCCTAAAGGCACGACAGCAAAAGACTACGTCCCTTCCACCGCTCAACTTACTAATTCATTCAACATCGTGGAGACCACCGATGGCGTGAACTATACATGCGAGAACTTCCAACTTTTCGACGGATTTGACTTCGTCGTACCAAAAGCCTTCACAGCAACAAAAGCAACCCTCAACCGCACATTAACTACAGACAACAAGACAACGGTATATCTGCCGTTTGAATTCAACGCAACAGAATTTGGAAAGGTTTACGCATACAACGAAGAGAAGACAGCAAAAGACAGCGTGGTATTTGACATGGTGATGTCAACAACAGCAAACACTCCTTACATCATCGTTCCCAACGGACAGGAAATCAGCGCCGAGAACGTGGTGGTGGCTACGACTAACATTGCAGAAAAAACCGACACAGTACCTATGATAGGTGTCTATAGAAAGGCTTTCGTGCCTCAGAACGATTATTTCTACGATGACGCCGACGGCATGCTGAAGAAAGTAACTGCCGACAACGACGTTGCCATAAATGCTGGAAATGCTTACTTCATGCTGGGCAATGGACTCAGCGCAGACGCTGTTAAAGTTGTTCTGATGGGCGACGTGGTGACCGGTATCGACTCTGTCAACATCAACAAGGAGGAGGCACACAGCGAGAACGGCGCATGGTACACCATTGACGGCCATATGTTCAGCAGCAAGCCGACACAGAAAGGCCTGTATATACACAACGGAAAGAAAGTGGTGATTAAGTGATTATTTTAGGAGTACAGAAGTATAGGAGTGCAGGAGTATAGGAGAATCTAAAGACATGCATTCAAATAAAATATTGTAGTGTCTGCACTCCTGCACTCCCGAACTCCTAAACTCCTAAACTCCTACACTGGTGTGGCACGATAACAACGTGCTGCACCTTTTTTATATTATTACAAGCCGTCTGTAATCTTATTACAAGCCATCTGTAATCCTATTACAAGCCGTTTGTAATGTTGTTACAAGCCGTCTGTAAAAAGATTACCAAACGTTTGGCATACATCGGAAAAATGAGTAACTTTGCGGCATATAAGCCTAAACGATGAAGAAACTGTTGTTACTGACCGTCGCCATTGTCGTTATGGCGGCAGTGGGAACGGGTTGCCGCGGTGTCAAAGTGAACAATGCCGTGGGCGACACCCTGCAAATGAAGTATGCCGAACGCATCAAAATTATCGATTGCAACGGCTACAGTATGGTTACTCTTGCCGACCCCTGGAACCTTGGCAAGACGCTGCATGCCTATCTGCTGGTGCCCAGCGACGGCAGCGGTGCAAGTGACGACAGCCTGAAGGCGCTGCATCCAGGAGCAACGATAGTACACACACCATTGAAGAAAGCGCTCATCGCAACCAGCGTTCATTGTGCCCTGACCGATGAACTGGGTGCCGCCGATGCCGTAGGTGGCGTGTGCGACCTGATGTATATTAACCTTCCGTGGGTGAAAGAGGGCGTAAAGTCAGGCAAGATTCGCGACTGCGGCAGTGCGCTGAGCCCTACCATAGAGTCGATTATCGACCTTGCGCCCGATGCCATCTTCCTCTCGCCATTCCAGAACAGCGGCGGTTATGGTCGAGTGAGCGAACTGAACATACCCATAATCGAGACTGCCGACTACATGGAGACTTCGCCTCTGGGCCGTGCCGAGTGGATGCGCTTCTACGGAATGTTGTTTGGAAAGGAGCAGCAGGCCGACTCTCTCTTTGCCGAGATAGATAAGGAATACGGAAGACTGAAGGCGGATGTAGCGGGCAAGAATACCGAAGGAGCGCGCAAGAAGGTTCTTATGGACAAGTTGACGGGCTCGGTATGGTATGTGCCTGGCGGCAAAAGCACCATAGGGCAGATGATTGCCGACGCCGGAATCGGCTACGCATGGAGCGACGACGAGTCGAGTGGCTCGCTGTCGTTGCCGTTTGAAGCGGTGCTCGAGAAGGCTATGGACGCCGACATCTGGATGTTCCGATATAGTGCCCCGCACGACATCACTTCACGGGAACTGCTCTCCGAGAAGGCTGGCTACAACCAGTTCCGCGCTTTCCGCGAGGGAAACATCTATGGGTGTAACAACTCACTGAACACTTTCTATGAGGACACTCCGTTCCATCCAGAGCGCCTGTTGCGCGACTTCATCTGCATTGCCCATCCCGAGAAAAATCTCGGCGAACCGAAATACTTTATAAAGGTAAAAAAGTAAAAAAGTAAAAGAGTAAAAAGGTAAAAAGGTAAAAAAGTAAAAAAGTAATAAAGTAATAAAGTAAAAGGTCAGTAAATCTGATAGAGATATACAATGAAAGAAAACTCACATAAGGGAGTGATGAGTGTGGGCATCATAGTGCTCGCCATTGTTGTGCTTTTCGCCCTTAACTTGCTGCTGGGTGCCGCCGACATCCCCGTGAAGGATGTGGTGAGCATTCTTCTGGGCAACGAGGACGCGGAGCATCCTTCATGGAACTATATAATACTGCAGAACCGTTTGCCACAGGCACTCACGGCGATGCTGTGCGGAGCGTCGCTCGCCGTGAGCGGACTGATGCTGCAAACGGCATTTCGCAACCCACTGGCAGGCCCCAGCATCTTCGGCATCAACAGCGGTGCCTCGCTCGGTGTTGCCCTTGTGATGCTTCTGCTTGGCGGCAGCATCACCGCCGGCTCGTTCTCCCTCACTGGTTTTGTCGCCATACTGGTGGCTGCCTTTGTCGGCGCAATGGCGGTGATGGCGCTCATCATGTTCTTCTCTACGATGGTTAAGAACAATGTGATGCTGCTCATCGTCGGCATCATGATAGGATATATCGCTTCGTCGGCAATATCGCTGCTCAATTTCTTCGCCACCGAAGAGGGGGTGCAGTCGTATATGGTGTGGGGACTTGGCAATTTCGGCGGTGTCACCATGCAGCAGATGCCTGCCTTCGCATCGGTGACGCTGCTCGGTCTTGTGGCTGCACTGCTTCTGATAAAACCGCTCAACGCGCTGCTTCTGGGCGAGCAATATGCCGAGAATCTGGGCATCAACACCAAGCGTGTGCGCAACTATCTGCTCTTCGTTACGGGTGTTCTGACGGCTGTCAGCACCGCCTTCTGCGGTCCTGTGGCTTTCATCGGACTTGCCGTTCCGCACATAGCGCGAATGTTGTTGGGCACGGAGAACCATCGCAGGCTGTTGCCCGCCACGTTGTTCTGCGGTGCTGCCATCGCCCTGTTGTGCAACATCATCTGTGTGTTGCCTGGCTCGGGCGGCATCATTCCGCTGAATGCTGTAACCCCGATAATGGGTGCGCCTGTGATTATATACGTTCTTCTGAAACAACGTTCACGATGACATTCAGAGACATTTGCCAGCAGTTGCGCTGCCGTTATGATGAAGGAGAGGCACATGCCGTCGCCCGCTATCTTTTAGAAGTGGGCTACGGACTGTCTATGTCCGACATCCTTTGCGGTGAAACGGAGCGTCTGCCGCAAGCAGAACTGCATGAGAAGGTGCAACGACTGGCCGATGGCGAGCCTGTGCAGTATGTTGTTGGCATTGCCGAGTTCTGCGGCCGCCGTTTCCATGTGGCCCCCGGTGTGCTCATCCCTCGTCCCGAAACGGCAGAACTGTGCCAGTGGATAACGGAAGACCAACACCCACTCTATGCCCCTCCCCAGGAGAGTGGTTATGACAAGTCACACAATTCCCCTATACGAACAAAAGGGAAGAGAATCCTCGACATCGGCACTGGCTCGGGTTGCATCGCCGTAACCCTTGCACTCGACATCCCCAATGCCGAGGTGGAGGCGTGGGACATCAGCCCTGAGGCACTTACGATAGCGCAACATAATGCCAAAATACTCAATGCGAATATAACATTCAAAGAGAACGACATCATTAAATGCGCCTTAAACCCCGTCATTGTGGAGGGACATAGGGCAGATGTCATCGTCTCTAACCCTCCTTACATCGTTCCTTCAGAATCTAAAGCGATGACAGAGACGGTGCTTAACCACGAGCCCGACATTGCTCTCTTCACTCCCGAGGACGACCCGTTGAAGTTCTATCGTGCCATCAGCATCTATGCGAGAATGGCTCTCGTGCCACGAGGGAAACTCTACTTTGAGATTAATCCGCTGTTCGCCAATCAGTTAGAAGCGCTGCTCAGCGAGCAGGGATTCTGCGATATTACATTAAAGAACGACCAGTTTGGCAAGCAGCGCTTCGTCAGAGCAACACTAAAATAAATTACTATGCCATTCAAGAAATATAATTCAAAGGGATCGGCAGGAAAGCCAATGACCGAGGAGCAAGCCCTCGCCCGTCTCACCGCCCTATGTGCCAGTGCCGAGCACTGCACGGGCGAGATGATTGACAAGATGACGAAATGGGAGATTCCCGAAGAGGCACAGGCACGCATCATGGAGCATCTTGTCAGTAACAAGTATGTCGATGACGAACGTTACTGCCGCGCTTTCGTACACGACAAGATGGAGTATAACCACTGGGGACGGCGCAAGATAGAACAGGCTCTCTATGTCAAGCACGTCGATAAAGCGATACAGACGAAAGTCCTCGACGAGATTCCCGACAGCGATTTCATCGACATCTTGCGTCCGTTGTTAGACCAGAAACGCCGTCAGACACGAGCCGACAACGACTATGAAATGAACATCAAACTGATGTGCTTCGCCGCTTCACGCGGTTTCACCATCGACCAGATACGCCAGTGCATCGAGGAAGTTGATTGTTGAGAGTAGTTTTTTACCTTTTTACTTTTTTACTTTTTTACTTTTTCGTAACTTTGCCCCCGAAAGTTATTTATTGACAATAATAAACACAATGGATATGGATAAAATGAAGAAGGCTTTCGCCTCAAAACTGTTGAAGATCAAGGCTATAAAGTTGCAACCTAACGACCCGTTCACATGGGCATCGGGCTGGAAATCACCGTTCTACTGCGACAACCGCAAGACTCTCTCGTTCCCAGAACTGCGCAACTATGTGAAGCAGGAACTGACTCATGCCGTACTTGAGAATTTCCCCGAGGCTGAGGCAGTGGCTGGCGTGGCAACAGGTGCCATAGCACAGGGCGCATTGGTTGCCGATGCACTGTATCTGCCGTTCGTATATGTTCGTTCGAAACCAAAGGACCACGGACTGGAGAACCTCATCGAGGGTGAACTGAAGCCTGGCATGAAGGTGGTAGTGGTGGAAGACCTTATCTCCACTGGCGGCAGTTCGCTGAAGGCTGTCGAGGCTCTGCGCAAGGGCGGCAGCGAGGTGATAGGTATGGTTGCCAGTTACACCTACGGATTCCCCGTTGCCAAGGAGGCTTTCGATGCTGCCCATGTCAAGTTGATTACACTTACCGACTACGAGCACGTCGTGGCAGAGGCTTCGGAGACAGGTTATATCAAGGAGGCTGACATCGAGGTGCTGAACGAATGGCGCAAGGACCCGGCAAACTGGAAGAAATAATTTGTAGTTTGGATTGTTGAATGACGAGTTATTCTTTAAACAATTACAAATGACAAATGTTGAATGACAAGTTATTCTCGCTTCGCTGCGATGGATAATTAATAATTCGTAATTAACAATCGCCAGAGGCGACAACTCGTAATTCCAAATTCGTAATTCAACATTCATAATTAACAATCGCCAGAGGCGACAACTCGTAATTCGTAATTCCAAATTCGTAATTCATAAATATATTAATATGAGCAAATTTGAAAGCAGCATAAAGAAAGTGGCTTATCCACAGGAGAATGTCTATAGGATGCTGAGCGACCTGAGCAATATCGAGCGTGTGCGCGACCGCATTCCCGAAGACAAGTTGAAGGATCTCACTTTCGACAGCGACAGCGTCTCAATCACTTCCCCGATGGGACCCGTGACACTCCGTGTGGTGGAGCGCGAAGAGCCTAAGTGCGTGAAGTTTGAGGCTGAGCAGTCGCCAGTGCCTATGAATCTGTGGATTCAGATGCTACCCACGAGCGAGACAGAATCAAAACTCAAGGTGACTCTGAAGGCTGATATCCCATTCTTCATGGCGGCAATGGCAAAGAAGCCCCTTGAGGATGGTGTGGAGAAAATTGCCGAGGCACTGGCAATGATTCCGTATGACGTATGATTAATGTTGAATGTGAATTATGAATAAAGAGTTATTCTATTAAACAATTACAAGTGACAAATGTGGAGTGACGAGTTATTCTCGCTTCGCTGCGATGTAAAATTTTTAATTAGTAATTAACAATCGCCGTAGGCGACAACTCGTAATTCCAAATTCGTAATTTAACATTCATAATTTATAATCGCCGTAGGCGACAACTCGTAATTCCAAATTCGTAATTCAACATTCATAATTTATAATCGCCAAAGGCGATAACTCGTAATTCCAAATTCGTAATTTAACATTCATAATTTATAATCGCCGTAGGCGACAACTCGTAATTCGTAATTCAACATTCGTAATTAACAATCGCCAAAGGCGACAACTTGTAATTCAAATGAAACTCTGGGAAAAGAACTTTGAGATAAACAAAGAGATAGAACGGTTCACCGTAGGACGCGACCGCGAAATGGACCTCTATCTCGCCAAGTACGACGTGCTGGGCAGCATGGCGCACATCACCATGCTTGAGTCGATAAACCTGCTGACACGAGAAGAACTGACGGCACTGCTTGCCGAACTGCGTAACATCTACGCCGTGTGCGAGCGTGGCGAGTTTGTCATCGAGGACGATGTGGAGGATGTTCACTCACAGGTGGAACTGATGCTCACCCGAAAACTGGGCGACATGGGAAAGAAAATCCACTCGGGACGCTCGCGCAACGACCAGGTGCTTGTTGACCTGAAACTCTTCACCCGTCACGAACTGCGCGAGATAGTGGATGGCGTGAAGACCCTCTTCGACGAACTTATTGCCAAGAGCAACCAGTATAAGGACATCCTGATGCCTGGCTACACCCACATGCAGATTGCCATGCCCAGTTCGTTCGGACTGTGGTTCGGCGCTTATGCCGAGTCGCTCGCCGACGACATGCTGTTCCTTCAGGCTGCCTACCGCCTCACCAACCGCAATCCCTTGGGTTCGGCGGCTGGCTATGGCTCGTCGTTCCCGCTGAACCGTCAGATGACCACCGACCTGCTGGGCTTCGACTCCATGGACTATAACGTGGTGTATGCGCAGATGGGGCGTGGCAAAATGGAGCGCAACGTGGCGTTCGCCATGGCTTCAGTGGCTGGCACACTGGCGAAGATGGCATACGATGCTTGTCTGTTCAATTCGCAGAACTTCTCGTTCGTGAAGTTGCCTAAGGAGTGCACCACAGGCTCGAGCATCATGCCGCACAAGAAGAACCCCGACGTCTTCGAACTGATACGTGCCAAGAGCAACAAACTGCAAGCACTGCCACAGCAGGTGACACTCATCATGAACAACCTGCCAGTGGGCTATTTCCGCGACTTGCAGATAATAAAGGAGGTGTTCCTCCCTGCCTTCGACGAACTGAAAGACTGCCTCTCGATGGCGGCATATATCATAAACAAGATGGAGGTGAACGAGCATATTCTCGACAACTCGATGTACGACCCGATATTCTCCGTCGAGGAGGTGAACCGTCTGGCAGCCCAGGGCATGCCGTTCCGCGATGCATATAAGAAGGTGGGACTGGAGATTGAGGCGGGCGAGTTCCGTGCCGACCACAACATCCACCACACACACGAGGGAAGCATCGGCAACCTGTGCAACGACCGCATCACGGCACTCATGGACAAGACGCTCAGCGACTTCCACTTCGATAGGGTGAAAGAGGCAGAGAGTAGATTGGTTAAGGGATAAAACCACTTATCCATAATACCCACCCTAAGCCCCTCCCCAAGGGAGGGGTTTAAATTACCTTCTAATAAGGGACGGGGCTAATTACGATAATGTTATGAATAATCTTACAAAACACGCAATGAACAATATGATAGGGCAAGCCCTAACGAGAGTCAAAAACTCTTTATGTGCTTTAAACCCTTCCCCAGGGGAGAGTTCTATGACGCTGATTAAAACCCCTCGCATGAAAACAATAATGGATGTGATTAAAACCCCTCCCTTGGGGAGGGGCTTAGGGTGGGTTGTCTTAAGTTGGGTTTCCTTAAGTTGGGTTTCCTTAGGCTGGTTTTTTCTTGTGGGATTGCTTTTCTTCCTTCCCCTATCCTGCGCCAACTCCGAGTTCGAGTACAGTAACAATAGTTGCTTTTTTGTGTTCGACAACGCGCAGCACAACGACCCCACGTTGACGAGTGCGCTCATCGCCACCTCGCCAGGCACCTTCTGCCGCATATACACCAAGCCAGGCAAGAAGTACGGCTTCGAGAGCAACCGCGGGCTTTCTTCTGAGGTGGTGATGAACAGAGAGGACGAACTGCGCACCCGCATCCTCGGCATCTCGTCGTCAAGCGGCATCATCGTGGGATATGGCAACCTCAGCGGCGAACTCTATGCCTTCGATGCCCTGTGTCCCAACTGCTATGAGGACCTGTCAGCGCAGCACACGCTCTCGATGTCAGACATCGGCTTTGCCACCTGCAACACATGCAAGCGCATCTATGACATGAACAACGGCGGCATCGTCACCGAGAACGGAAAGGGTGGCGACCATAAAATGAAACGCTATCACTGCTCGTACAACGACTCTGGCACCAGTCGGGTGTTGAAGGTGAACAACTAACGGGAAGCGGATATTCCCCGCCTCTACAAGACCGGCCAGCAACTATTCCGCGACAAGTAATTACAGCCTCTCCGCAGGCACTCCCCGCCCCTGTAGGGGAGGGGCAGGGGTGGGGTCAGTATTTTTTTACTCACACAACTTCTTCTATCCCCTTACCCAATATCACTGACCCCACCCCTATCCCCTCCCCTACAGGGGCGGGGAAACGTAGCGTAAGGCATTTTCTGGCATAATAGTCCATTGTAGGGTCTAATTGTATATAATTACTTAAGAAAAAGGCATCAATTAGTATTTAGTTAATAAGAAAAGTGGGAACCAGAAGTCTGGTTCCCACTTTTTGGTTTCCTACCAGTCGAGCACTGTTCCTTTCCAGTCATCAAACGGTTTATAGCGTTTGTACGAGGGAGTATATTTCACGGAGTCGTTCTCCATTTCTTCCTCTTCGTCCTCGTCGGGCACTACGATGTCGGTTTTCTTTCCCAGTCCGTCGCTCACGCTATTTGTGAAGAAGGGGAAGTCCATAACGTTGTCGCTTGTCTTTAACTGCAGCACCTCTGCTGCTGGCTTTTTATATGTTTTCTTTTCCATAATTCTTTTATGAATTCTCTTTAGGAGTTTGGGAGGCTATCAGTACTTCTGCACTCCCGAACTCCTAAAATTGTTACTACTTAACCACCACTTTCTTACCGTTGTGGATATAGATGCCTCTCTGTGGGTTTGTAACCTTCACACCTTGGAGGTTGTACCAGTCGCCGTCGCTGAAGTCAACAGCATTCTCAATGTTGCGGATGTCTGTTGCATCGCCGTCAGTCACGAAGTTAATCTTAGCGCCCGAAGCGTTCTCTACCTTAAGATAAGCCTTGCCCTCTGAGAGTTTCTTGCCGTTAGAGAGTGGAGCGAAGCCAGCCTGTCCGCCCTCTACTGCCAGCACGTAGATAGAACCGTCGCCGGTCACTGTGCCGTCAGAAACCTGAAGCATATTCGTATAATCCAGAATAGCGTTTTCAACCTTAAGCAGTTTATGGATGCCTGCTGTGCCGTTTACTATTACTGGAGTGCCTGCAGGTGCCTCAGTGATTTGCTCTGCTTTTGCATTACCACCTGTGATTTCAGTGATGATATAAGCAGTAACGTCGTCTGGGAACAGCACAGCAACAGGTGTAACGTATGTTGCCCACTCTGCAGAAGATATTGTCAGATCAACATACTCTACTGTCTTTTCTGCAGTTACTGTATTATTGGTAAGGTCGATTGTGAATGTGTATGTTCCAGCCTCGCCCACCGTGTACGATCCCCGTATTTCACCAGCGATGAATTCCACAGTAGGATCATCTTCGCTGAATATCCAGTAACGGCGGTCTTCCGGGGCATTGAAGGTGGCAGGAGTCAGGTTGGTCAGTCCGTAGTCATCGCTGCGAGTGAAGTAGAACTCTTCCGTAGTCGAAGTCATCTCCTTCGTCAGCTTGAGGTTCTCGTCGAACACATCGTTACTCTCCTGGAGATAGCCCGAAAGCATATACTTCGTCTCGCCTTCCGTCTCTGGGCTAACCGTCAGCGTCAGACCATTAGAAGCCTCAGTAAGCGTGAATACCCATGTGTTAGCCTTCTTCAGGTAGAAGTCCTTACCATCCGCCGAAGTCGGCAGGTTCTCGTGGTTCTCCGCAATGATAATCAATTCTGATTGAGCGTCAGCGCTGTGGTACTCATTACCCTTGTTGTCTTTGATGTAGAACTTTGTGTGTGCAGGCAGTTCCTGTGTGAGTGTGAGGCCGCTGAACGGATACTCGGTCAGTGTCTCACCTACTGCTACCAGCGTGTATGTGGTAGGAACAGTCTCAATAGTAACTGTCTGGTTCTCGGTATCAAGAGTGATGGTATAGGTACCAGCATCCTTCATGCGGAATGCGTTTTGAGTCTTTGCAGGGAGATATCCTACGGTTGGAGCATCCTCGCTGAACTCCCATACATAGTAGCCGTCAGGATCGTTCTTTTCTGCCGCTGTCACATTGAAGATTCCGAAGCCGTCTTCTCTTGTGATGAAGAATGCCTCGCCCGCAGTGAATTCCTTCGTTATCTGGAAGTTTTCATCGAATACATCCTCGCTCGTCTGCATCCACTCTGACGAAAGCATGTATTTTGTTTCTTCCTCTATTGTAGATGGAACCACGGTCAGCTTGATGGTCTCACCATCTTCTGCAGGCTCTGTGATGGTGAAATGCCATATTGCATTCCTTCTGAGTTCGAACGGCTCAGGCTTCTCCGTTACAGTCTCATCCTCAACAGGATAATATGTATTCAGATTCTCATGGTTCTCTGCATAGATAATTGAATTGCCGTATTCTCCGTAGTAAACATTACCCTTGTTGTCCTTGATGTAGAACTCTGTTCCGTTAGGGAATTCCTCATTGAGCAAAAGACCTTCGAACTCCCACTCGCTCCAACCGTAACCGCCATCTGCCACCAGAGTGTATGTGGTTTGAACAGCCTCAACAGTAACGGTCTTGTTCTCAAGGTCGAGAGTGAAGTTATAGGTGTCAGCCTCGCTCACTTGATACGGGGTCTGGTTATTTTTCCATGCATATGGATAACCTATGCCGAATCCTACTTGATTGTCAGTATCGCTGAACTTCCATATTTGATTTGCGTATTCATCCTGGTCATTAGTCTGACTCGGCAACAGAGGAACGATTGCGTAGTCGTCGCTCCTTACGATGTAGAACGAACCTGTTGTCATTACCTTCGTCAGCTTGCCGTCCTCACTGAAGACATCCTCAGTATCCTGGAATGGAGTATCAACATTTATCATGTACTTCGTTTCTCCAGTAGGTGTCTCTGGGTTCACGGCCAGCTTGATGGTTCCGTCTTCTGCCGGAGTAATGGTGAACACCCATGTGTTCTGCTTTCCAAGGAAGAATCGGCTAATATCTTCCATTTCGTTAGATGTACTTACACGTGTGCCCAGATCATCATGGTTCTCCGCTGTAATAGCAACAGCATTAGGTATTTCCTCATCTGTTGATATTGCATAGTAGTTATTTCCGAAGTTGTCCTTGATATGGAAATAAGCATCTGCAGGAAGTGCATCAGTAGTAAGCGTAAGGCCTTCAAACGCAATTTCTGTATTGTCATTCTTTACCAGAGTATATGTGGTAGGAATCTTTTCAACAGATATTGTATTATTGGTAAGGGCGATTGTGAATGTGTATGTTCCAGCCTCGCCCACCGTGTACGATCCCCGTATTTCACCAGCGATGAATTCCACAGTAGGATCATCTTCGCTGAATATCCAGTAGCGGCGGTCTTCTGGGGCGTTGAAGGTGGCAGGTGTCAGGTTGGTCAGTCCGTAGTCATCGCTGCGAGTGAAGTAGAACTCTTCCGTAGTAGAAGTCATCTCCTTCGTTAGCTTGAGATTCTCGTCGAACACATCGTCACTCTCCTGGAGATAGCCCGAAAGCATATACTTCGTCTCTCCCGGAGTCTCTGGGTTCACGGTCAGGGTGATGCCTGCAGCGTCTGTCAACTCTGTGAGGGTGAATACCCATGTGTTAGCCTTCTTCAGGTAGAAGTCCTTACCGTCCGCCGAAGTCGGCAGGTTCTCGTGGTTCTCCGCAATGATAATCAATTCCGATTGAGCGTCAGCGCTGTGGTACTCATTATCCTTGTTGTCTTTGATGTAGAACTTTGTGTGTGCAGGCAGTTCCTTAGTGAGTGTGAGGCCGCTGAATGGATATTCAGTCTCAGTGCCCTCATTGTCTGTTGCTACCAGAGTGTATGTGGTAGGTGTTTCTTCATTTTGAACCAGCAAAATATCATCAACACGGATACGTTTACCACCATCAGTTGTTGCGAAAGTAATAACGACATCTCCATTAGCACCTGTAAGATTTACTGTCTTTTCTACCCAAGCGTCAGTTCCTGTAACATCTACGTCACTACCTTCGACAATATCAGCGCCAGTTACCGAAATGGTAAGTCTACCAGCGTCACTTGTGCTATACCTCTTAACTTTATAAGTGAGTTTTCCACTGCCTCTAAGTGCGATAGAACCTGTCATGGCCTTGCCTACATAGCTTCCAGTGCCGAACTTAAGATGTCCGTCATCTGCACCTTCTGTAACCCCGCCAGGATAAACTTTGGTGAAATATGCCCAATTGTCATAATCAAGACCACTATACTCTGGAGTTAGTTCAGCACTTGAATCGCTTGTTCCTGTATAACCGCTTACCGACTCATAGAACAGCGTTCCCTCAGGAAGAACAGTTGCTTTCTTTACTCTGACAGTATAAGAAGCGCTGCCTGCCTGATACAGGTCATTGCCATCAAAGGTAGCAGTAATCGTTGCCGTTCCTACTGCCACACCTGTCACATTGCCATCAGCATCAACAGTTGCAACGCTTTCGTCGCTACTGCTGTAACTAACGGTAAGACTGTTTGGATTTGTAAGCTCTGGTGCGTCTAATACATTTCCAACTGTAACCTGCTGAGAAGATTCAGCAAATGCCAAACCACATTCTTCTCTTGCATCATTAACAGTAAGAGTGTATGTAGCCGTTGAAGCCAAGAAACCTTCAACTGCGGGTGCTGTAGCTTTAACCGTAACCGAACCGGCTTTTGTAACTGTTACAGTCGAGCCCTCTATTGTGGCACCAGCTGTGTTCGCTGTAATTTCATAAGTTACAGTCCCTGTATATCCCTCTGCAGTAGTTGCCTCCTGTGTATATGTGCTTGTTGCAGGGAAATCTATTGATGGAGCTGTCTCCGCAAAAGTAGCAGCCGAAGAAACCTCAACAGTTTCTGCTTCAACCAGCAAAATATCATCAACACGGATACGCTTGTTAGAAGCATCGCTTGCAAATGTTATGACAACATTGCCCGTTGCATTAGTAAGATAAACTGTCTTTTCAACCCATGCTTCAGTACCTGTCACTTCCGTGTCACCTGCAACATCTGCACCGTCTGCCGAGATAGTGAGTTTTCCTGCGTTACTTGAGTCATACCTCATCACTTTATAAGTGAGTTTCCCGTTGCCAGTAAGTGCGATAGGACCAGTAACGGCCGTACCAGCAGCACTGCTAGAACCAAACTTAAGATGACCATCAGTTGCTCCTCCTACTACTTTGCCTGCATAAACTTTATCGAAAGAATCCCAATTGTCAGAATCAAGCCCACTGTAAGTTGTAGATAAAACAGTACTGTTATCAGAAGATCCATTATATCCACTAACCGACTCATAGAACAAAGCTCCCTCAGGAAGGGCTTTCTTTACATTGATAGTATAAGAAGCGCTACCTGCCATGTATTGGTTATTACCTTCAAAGGAGGCTGTAATTGTTGCAGTTCCAACAGCCACACCTGTCACGTTTCCATCAGCATCAACAGTTGCAACGCTTTCGTCGCTACTACTGTAACTAACGGTAAGATTGTATGGATTCGTTAGTGTTGGTGCGGGTAGCACTTCTCCAACGGTAACCTGTTGAGAAGATTCTGCAAATGCCAAACCATTCTCTTCTCTTGCATCGGTAACAGTAAGAGTATATGTTGCAGTTGAAGACAAGAAACCTTCTACTGCTGGTGCTGTAGCCTTAACCGTAACCGAACCTGCTTGTGTTACCGTCACCGTTGAACCATCAATGGTAGCGCCAGCGGTGTTCGCTGTGATTTCATAAGTCACAGTTCCTGAATATCCCTCGGCAGTAGTCACCTCCTGTGAATATGTGTTTGTGGCAGGGAATTCAATTGAAGGTCTAGTGTCTGCAAAGGTAGCAGCAGAAGAAACCGCATCACCACATTCAATAAGAGTTACATCCCATTGTGTGCCCTTATAAGCACCTATTTTGGGTGACTGCATATTACATTGAATATAATAATCAGAGTAAGGACCAATTTTGATACCTTTTCCTTCTCCCTCTTTAGTTTTACCAGAAGCGAGTTGCAACACGACTTCATCTTCTACTAAATACGTTTGTCCGTTAGAAGTGTGTGGACGAACATAATAACCATTAGGAGTTGTCAATGTCCAGCCTCCGTCAACTTGTGTAAACTTAATAGGAAGAGCAGCGCTAATGTCCGTAACAGCATTGCCAGTAAATTTACCTTTTGCATCTGTTGGAGCATAATAACACGCTGTTTCTGTACCACTGGCAGTATAAACTCCCTTAATGTAGTACGACTTTCCGCTTACAACATTATCAGGTGACTTTATCTCGTCACCTGGAGCCGCGATAGCGACATTCCCCACTACTATCATCAGTAGCGATAGGAATAAAGATTTTAAATAGGTTTGTTTCATAGTTTATAATTTTGGTTTAATATTAGTCGGTCCATGGTTTTTCACCTTCCAAAATGCAAAGGTAATAATAATTTATTAATCATGCAAATTATAAGTCCGTTTTTTCGTCTTAGCCATTCACTATCGGCATATTCAGCACCCTACTGCTGAGCACCGTGCATGAACGCCAAAACAACAGACGGCTTGCTGCGGCCGTCGCGGCAAGGAAACAGATAACGCCTTAGACCCTTCCGAACAGTAAAATAGCCTATTTTACCAACCAATATAGCCTATTTTACTGAACAATATAGCCTATTTTACTTAATAATTGAAGTTTCGGAAGTATGTTAACTACAACATAACGCCCCAAAGGGGCTGTAAAAACATAGCCCAGGGCATCGCCCTGGGTGTTATCCACCAAGACTAACTATCGCGCTGTAAGTGCAAAAGACCTAATACGTTTTAAATTCTTTTGCACTTTCAGCGCGATTTCACTAAATACACTTTCCCCAGGGCGATGCCCTTACTGCCCTTTCAGGGCGTTTATAACTTCCAAAACTTAAGATAATAATTGCATGCGTCGCTTACATTAAGTTGTAGGGGCTGACCTCCGTGTTAGCCCGCAAATCATAAAATTATCGTGACTCAACTTTCGCAAGTTGAAGGAGTATAGGAGTATTGGAGTTTTCGCGGCTTTCAGCCGCTGGAGTGCAGACATCAGTTATTACTTATTGCCATGTATTGATGGTGGGCGACCTGCTATGTGTCGTCTATACTCCTGAACTCCTTAAGCAAGCGAAGCGTGCGAAAGTTAAATTATTGTGATTAATTTAAGTGTAGGAAGTTATGAACACACAGAATTTAAGCGCCCCTACACAGTAATGTAAACATTGTTTGGGAACGTTTTTGCCGAACTCACGTTCGGCTATAACGATACAGGGTGATGGTGTTGCCTGTGATTTCCTGCCGGCTCACCACGCTGATGTCCGCAGGCAGTTGAGGCGCTGGTGTGCCGCTGGCAACGGTCTGCGGCGACTGCTCCACGCGTATCTCGTCGTACAAATGGTTGTCAATGAACGACTGCAGGGTGTGTCGTCCGCCCTCAACCATCATCGACTGTATGCCGCTGTCGTGCGCCGCCTTCATCAGTACGCGCAGCACCTCAGCGTCGGAGAGTTGTCCCTCGATGCCCGGAAGTGGCTCGGTGGCATGAGAGAGCACCATCTTCACGGGCGACGGTCCTGCCCAGTGGCGCACCGTCAGTTGCGGGTGCTCACGCTCCTCGGTGGTCTTGCCCACCACTATGGCGTCGTTCTCAGCCCTCATCTTGTGCATCAGCATCAGCGTTGTGGGTGTTGATATGGCGAGCGCCTTGCCCTCGTTGTCGATGAATCCGTTTGCCGTCTGCGCCCATTTCAGCGTTATGAACGGGCGGTGGAGGCTGTGGAAGGTGAAGAAGCGCTTGTTCAGCAGTCGGCACTCGTCTTCGAGCACGCCCACAGTGACATCTATGCCTGCATCGCGCAGCCGTTTTATGCCGCGCCCCTGCACCTCGGCAAAGGGGTCGATGCAGCCCACGACAGCCCTCTTCACGCCCTTGCTTACGATGAGGTCGGCGCATGGCGGTGTCTTGCCCCAATGGGAGCAGGGCTCCAGACTGACGTAGATGGTGGCTTGGGGCAGCAGATGCTCGTCGGCACTGCTCACCGAGGCGAAGGCATTCACCTCGGCGTGTCCCTCGCCGCAGCGCACATGATAGCCCTCGCCGATGATTCTGCCGTCGGCCACTATCACCGCTCCCACCATAGGGTTCGGCTTTGCGAAGAACTCTCCGCAGCGTGCCAGTTGCAGGCATCGCCGCATGTATATCTCGTCTGTTTCCATTGTTGTCATTTTCTTTGGTAATTATAAATTGCCACTATTACTGAAGACTTCCCCTTGCTAACAGAAAGACCATACATCTTCTTGTTGACAGTTCCCCGCCCCTGAAGGGGAGGGGGTAGGGGTGGGGACTGTAACTTTCCTTCACCTATCTCTTTCCTTAACATCACTCCTTAATATTACTGACCCCACCCCTGCCCCAAGGCCTCACCCCTAACCCCTCTCCAAAGGGCGAGGGGAACTTCAAGGGGCGGGGAGTAGTGAGGATGGGCAGCCACTACAGCATGGTCGCATGAGCACTGTCAGAACGAAAGGGGGAACTGTCTCTCAGCAAATGTCGCTCAACTCTCATCTCTCAACTCTCAACTTTCAACTCTCAACTCCCAACTCCCAACAAATCCTCTGATTTCCTCAAGATGCTTCTCCGCCAGCGCCCTTCCTATGTTGTACGTCTGGCGCATCTTGTCGGCGTCGTGCGTTATGTGGCCAATGGTGAGCGGTGCCTCGGGCCGCAGCACCAGAGCGTTGCCGGTGCGTTCCTGCTCTGCCACGTATGCCAGTTGCGCGTTGTACATGTTGTGACGTGTCGCCATCGCCTCGATGAAGTGCGGATAGCGGTGCAGTGCCATGCGAATCAGCGGCAGCAGGCGGTTCTTCTTCTTAACATATCCTGCCGGCTGTGTGGTCACCACGAGACATCTCTCGTAGCCCTGTTGCTGCATGAACTTGAGTGGTATGCTGTCGCTGATTCCGCCGTCGAGCAGTTTCTGTCCGCGGATTTCCACTATCTTCGATGCCAGGGGCATGCTTGCCGAGGCACGTATCCACTCGTAGCACTCGTCGTTAGCCTCCATAAGGCGTTTATACACAGGCTCTCCCGTCTCCACGTCGGTGCACACGGCATAGAACTCCTGCGGGTTATTGTTGAATGTCTCTTCGTCGAAGATGTCGAGGTGCTTGGGCATGTAATGATAGCAGAACTCGCCCCCGAAGATGTCGCCAGTGGTGACGAGCGACCGCAACGAGCAGTATCGCCAGTCGTCGGCGTACTTGGTGTTGTAACGTATGGCGCGCCCCGCCTGCCGGCTCTTCATGTTACACCCGAAGGCAGCGCCTGCCGACACGCCCACAATGCCGTCGAACTCGATGCCCTGCTCCATCAGCACGTCAATAACACCTGCCGAGAACAGTCCGCGCATCGCGCCCCCTTCAAGTACCAGTCCTGTCTTCATTTGAGTTTACGGATAAAAGTGGAAGTTGATAGTTGCTGCAAAAATATAAAAGGTTGACGGAATGACCAAATTTTTAAAGGAAAAGGTTGGATTAAATCCAGCATGTTCTCTATTATTAATTATATTTTCGCACGCTTAGCAATGAAAGCGACGCAAGCGTCAGCATAATAGTTGTAGTGGGCAGCCTGTACAAATGATAAACTCCTTAAACATGCGAAACTTGTATTTATTTTATCGGGTCTATGCAGAACTCCCGACGCTTGCATGCTTTGCAATGCTTGCCAATCCAGACATCGTCGAACTGTGACATGGCGTGTTCTACGAGTTCCGGGTCATCGGTAAGGATGCCTGCCTCGAAGTTGCGGGTGGTATCGGCTTTCATTCCTATGCCTGCACCCGTGAGATTAGCGCTGCCGATGTATGCTTCCTTACAGTCGAAAACAATCATCTTGAAGTGGACACGAGGACAGAGCACACGTTCCAGTCGGTCGTATAGCAGGGGATGCTTATCGAAATCTTCACGGAAGTTGGGTCCAGGCTCCTTCGCATGAATGAGGCGCATCTCTACGCCGCGCCTGATGAGTTGGGCAATGAGAGCCAGAAACGGTTTCTTCTCCTTACCCGCCTCGACATACAGGTCCTTGATGTCGGCAGTGCCTATCCACAGTGTGTGCTTCACGTTCTGCACCCGTGACAGCACCTCTTTATAATGGTCGGAGTTAGAGATGTATTTCAGCATTCTGACAATATAATAATCAACCTGTTTTCACAATATCTCCCTTGCAATCCAAGCACATGCCTCGGCATCGGCGAGGGCGTGGTGGTGGTTCGTAAGGTTGTAGCCACAGGCGGCGGCGACGGTTTGCAGTTGGTGGTTGGGCAGTGTGCGCAACTTGCGTCGCGAGGCGGCGAGGGTGTCGTAGAACTCGTAGTCGGGATAGTCCATCTGATAGACGCGGAAGACGGCTTTCAGACATCCCTTGTCGAAAGGACTGTTGTGAGCCACGAGCGGCAGCCCGGCGATGAGCGGCTCTATCTGTGCCCATACCTTCGGGAAAACGGGGGCAGAGTCGGTGTCGGCACAGCACAGACCGTGCACTCTGCGGCACCAGTAGGTATAGTAGTTTGGCTCGGGCTGAATGAGGGAGTAGAACGTATCTACTATCTCGCCATCCCTGACGATGACGATGCCCACGGAGCAAACCGAAGAAGGCTCGCTGTTGGCTGTCTCGAAATCTATTGCGGCAAAGTCTTGCATGCTATTCTATGGCTCGTGCTGTTTTGCTCCCATACGCGCCTCAACGACGTTAACGACATAGTCGCCGAGTTTCTCGCACTCGTTGATGATGTCCATATAAATGGTTCCTATGCCGTATGTGTAAACGTGGTTGTTGACATCACTGATGTTCTGGCTCTTCAGTTGGTCGCGGAAGTTGTTTATCTCGTTCTCGATGTTGAACGATGTGTTCACATTGTGCGCCTCCCTGCGCCCCGCCATAAGTACGTTCATCTGCGAGAGAGCCTCGTCGGTGAGTTCCATCATCTGGTGCATGTGCTCGTACTGCTTCTCGGTGAAGTGCTCCTGCTTGTTCTGCACCTTACGGCTGATGGTTCGCGCCATGTTATAGCATGAGTCGCCGATGCTCTCCAGTTCGGTTATCTCGCGCAGCATGGCACGTATCTTGGCCTTCGTGTCGTCAGAGAGATGGGCATCGCCCACCTCGTCGAGGTACTTGGCGATTTCTATCTCCATATTGTCTGAGATGCTTTCATACTTCTCGATCTTAGCGAACAGTTTGTTGAACTTGGCATCGTTCTTCTCGACGAGCAGTTCGCGCACCATCGAGAACATGCGCTGCATGCGCTCTGAGAAACTCACTATCTCCTTCTGTGCGTTGAGTACCGAGAGTTCGGGAGTCTTCATTATTCCCGAGGTGATGAAGTTAAGGCGGAAGTCTTCTTCCTCGTCAACCTTCTTCGGCTTTATCACCCAGCACACCAATTTCTCGATATACTGCACAAAACCTATGAGGAGCAGGGTGTTGAAGATGTTGAAAAGCGAATGGAACGCCGCCAGTACCACAGACGACTTGACGAGATTGGCTGCCGGCACAGCGTCGCCGGGAGTCATTGCACGGTCGAAGCCCACGAGATTGCATACGAAGTCGGTGAACGGCTGCAACAGGAGGAGTGCCCACGTAACACCGATGACATTGATGGCAAGGTGTGCAAAGGCTGCCCTTCGTGCCGGGGTGTTGGCTTTAAGAGCAACTATGTTAGAGGTGATGGTTGTTCCGATGTTCCCGCCCAGCACCAGCATGATGCCCTGGTCTATATGCAACGCGCCTGTAGAGCACAGCATCATCGTTATTGCCATTATGGCAGCACTCGACTGCACGCATAACGTGAGCAGCGTTCCCATGACGAGGAAGAGCAGCGAGTTCCAGAATGTGGGTTCGTTGAAATTGGAGAAGAAGGAACTGATGACGGCGCCCGCCTCGGGGTCTTGCATAAGGCTGTATCCCGAATCCCTCAGCGTGCTAAGACCAAGAAAGAGGAACGACGCTCCGAAGAGGAAATCGCCGAAGATGCGCCGCTTCTTCATGTATATCAAAATGATGGCGATGAAGAGTGCGGGATAGACGTATGGTGCGATGTTGAACACGAAGCCAAGCGACATTATCCACGCCGTCACCGTGGTGCCGACATGCGCTCCCATAATCACCGCTATGGCCTGCATGAGCGTCAGCAGTCCGGCGTTAACGAAGGAGACGGTCATCAGCGCTGTCGCCGTAGAACTCTGCACCGCAGCAGTCACAAAGATGCCCGCAAGCACACCGGTGAAACGATTGGTGGTCATGGCTCCGAGAACATGGCGCAGTTGTGGTCCGGCCATCTTCTGAAGGCTCTCGCTCATCATTTTCATACCGAACATGAGCAACGCAAGCGAGCCTATCAACTTTAAATATACCCAAGCATCCATAACGGATTTAAAAAAATATAAATTATAAAATAATTAATGTCTTATTTCTCTTTTTAGCAAAGATTATTGCTATCTTTGCCTTTGATTAACGAAAGCGTTGCCAGCAGCGCATTCCTGGAAAGAAACTAAGAATCCCATGAAAATGAAACAAACAGTCAAAATCCGTTGCAAAAATAATAAAAAAACGGTAAATGTAGAAATTGGCAGCACACTTTCTGACATTTTTTCTGTTTCCGGTGTGGAAATGAAACACGGACCGATAAGTGCCGAGGTGAACAACAAGGTGGAAGGAATGCACTACCGCGTCTATCACAACCAGGATGTGGAATTTCTCGACATAACCTCTTCCAGCGGCATTCGCGCCTATGTGCGCTCGCTCTTCTTCGTGCTGTGCAAGGCGGTGCACGAGGTGTTCCCAGACAGTCATGTGGTAATTGACATCCCCGTGAGCAACGGTTATTATTGCGACCTGCAAATAGGGCGCGCGGTGACTATAGAGGATGTCGCCATACTGAAGCAGAGAATGCAGGAAATAATAGACGCTAAGATTCCCATACGCCGCCACGAATGCCCCACAGAGGAGGCTATCGAGGTGTTCAGCAGAACCTCTACACACTCGTCTAAGGTGAAACTGCTGCGCTCCATAGGCACGCTCTACACCGTTTATTACGAGATTGACGGCTACATGGACTATTACTACGGCACCATGCTCACCAACACGAGCCAACTATACCTCTTCGGATTGGAGAAATACTATGACGGACTTCTGCTGCGCATACCGTCAACAAGCAATCCGGACGAACTGGGACCAATGGTGCGGCAGGACAAGATGTTCGAGATATTCCAGGAGCATCACCGCTGGCAAAACATCATTGGCATCTCTACCGTGGGCGACTTCAACGAACAGGTGGCACAGGGCAATGCCACAGACATCATCAATGTCTCTGAGGCCCTGCAGGAAAAGAAGATAGCACACATAGCAGAGGATATCTTCAACCGCAAGGGTGTGCGCATGGTGTTGCTCGCCGGACCATCGTCAAGCGGAAAGACCACAACATGCAAGCGACTCTCCATACAACTGATGACATGCGGACTGCACCCCGTGCAGATATCTCTCGACGACTATTTCGTTGACCGCACAAAGACACCGCGGGACGATAAAGGCGACTACGACTATGAAAGTCTGTACGCGCTGAACATACCGCTGCTCAACCGCCATCTGCAACAACTGTTCAACGGCGAGGAGATAACGTTGCCACACTATAACTTCCACACGGGAACAAGCGAAATGGAGGGCGGCAAACGACTCGTGCTGCGAGAGAACGACATACTCGTAGTGGAGGGAATACATGCCCTGAACCCCGAACTGACGGCGCAAATACCCGAAGAAAAGAAGTACCGCGTGTATGCTTCTGCACTGACAACAATACTTCTGGACAACCATAACTATATCCCGACAACCGACAACCGACTGCTGCGCCGCATCATACGCGACTATAAATACCGTGGATGCTCGGCCCAGGACACCATACACCGCTGGGCATCGGTGCGGGCTGGCGAGAACAAATGGATATTCCCCTACCAGGAAAATGCCGACGCCATGTTCAACACCGCAATGCTCTTCGAACTCGCGGTGATAAAGAACCAGGCGGAGCCGATACTGAGACAGGTGCCGCAGAACGCACCAGAGCATGCCGAGGCATACCGACTGCTGAAGTTCTTGAGTTATATCGCGCCCATCACCGACCACGAGATTCCGCCTACATCGCTGCTCCGCGAGTTCCTCGGTGGCTCGTCGTTCAAGTATTAAATCAAGATATTGTGTATAGAAGGAGTACAGAAGTGCAGGAGCGAAGGAGTGCAGAAGCATAGGAGTTTAGAAGTATAGAAATGCAAGGAATAGGGGGCAAAAGGAATATAGTCACCTAAAAAAACGTGCAAAAATTTTGCAGAAGAGCAAAAAAAGCGTACCTTTGCACCCGCTATTGTCCTATGGTGTAATGGTAGCACAACAGGTTTTGGTTCTGTTTGTGGTGGTTCGAATCCGCCTAGGACAACAGTTAAAGCCGCGCTGGAATCACTTCCCACGCGGCTTTTTCTCATGATTTTAAACCACTTTCTTGTTATTACTTTTGCATTACCATTTGTGTTGGTATCTAATCAGTCTGCATTGGTTTGAATTAATGTATGTATCTTCAGCCTATGTTGTATGAAAGGAACTAATTAAGTTCTAATAAGCACCAAAGCCATGTGCCAACTGCTGTATGTTGGTTGGGTAGAAGTAGTCGTACTTCCCGTCGCCATTGGAGTCGTAACACCAGATGGTGTTGTCCTTGGGTGACGACTGCTTAGATGACTTGATACGCAATACCAGCGCATCTTTTGATGCAGTGTAACTTGTGTTGGTGAGTTCTATAGTCATTGTGTATGGTGCTCTCGCATTGTCAAAATAGGTGAGCAGCGACTCCATGTAGTCGGGATTGACGCGGCTGTTGCAGTACTGGTCTATCTGGGAATACTGCGAATTGATGACGAGTGACTCTGGCTTGCCTGTGCCCAGATTCTTCTGTCTGCCGATGTACTCAATCATCGCCTTGCCCACCTGCTTGTTCTTTGAATACTGATAGAGTGCAGCAACATAAAGAGGCAACAGCACATACGGGCTCTCATGAATGTCTTTCATCCTGCCTGGAAGGTTAATGGTACGCAGTTCCTCAACACTCTCCGGCAGTTTCGACAGCGTTACAATCACCTTTCCGACGTATGCCTTGGGGTAAGTGTAGTAGTCGAACTCGCCATCGCCCACTGTAACATTAGTCTTTGAAAGTCCACGAGTGTTCATCGACACTGTCACAGCACCACTTCCCGAGCCAGACACCATTCCCGCTGCACCTTTTCCCGACATGGCCGATGTCAGTATTGATGTCAACTGTTCGCTGCCACAAGAGAAATTGGCCAACGCCAGAACGGCAATCAGCAATCCGGAAGTAATAAATGACATTCGTTTCATAATCATCATGGGTCTTTTGTTTGACTTCTTTGTTTGCACTCTTGTTGTGCTTTGCTCTCCTTTCATTTTGAAGTAGTCATCATCGATGCTATCTGCTCTATTAACGACTGCTTCTCTTCTTCATGTGCGCCTGCCTTGGCATGCAGCACTGTTTTGCTTCTTTTTTCTTCTTCAGCCACCTGGTTAATGAAATTCTCTATTTCATCATTCATTCTTTCATAGGCAGATGGCCTGTGAGTGTCTGGTTGGTTATGTGTTGATCGAGGGCCTTGTTGCATCATAGGTATATATAATATGTAGCGTTGGCAGATTTATAAGGACGCTGCAAAGTTGCGAATAAACTTCAAACACCCTTGTCACGACGGGGACAAAAAGTATAACAAATAGGACATTTTGACCTCAAATAAATGTAACTGTGAGGACAAAATAAAAAGCAAGTAACTGGGAAATAGTTACTTGCAAATTTTCCAAAATACAAATCACTCGGCTATGAACCACGATTCTTTTTTCGATATTCCGTAGGTGTCATGCCCACCGACTGCTTGAATATCTTAGAGAAATAAGAAGGCGACTCGAAGCCGCATTGTATGTAGATGTCGGTTATCGAACTGTCGGTATTCTTGAGCATCTGCTTTGCAAAGATGATGCGGAACTCGCGGATGTAGGTTGCAGTATCTACGTTGGTCAGCATTTTCACCTTGCGGTTCAGTTGGCGCTGACTGATGAACATCTTCTCGGCAACGAGGGTTGAGCCAAGTGCTGTGTCGCCCATGTTGGCCTGCAGTATCTGGTGGAGTTGCGACATGAATTTCTGGTCGGCAGCCGAGGTGTCTATCTGCTCCACGCTGTCGTCGAGCAGCGCCTTAGAGTACTTGTCGCGCAGCACCTGTCGCTGCTCTATCAGTTTCTCCACGCGCAGCATCAGTTCTTCGCTGCTGAACGGCTTTGTTATAAACGCATCGGCACCCGCCTCGTAACTCTTGATGCGGTCGGTGTTCTCGCTGCGTGCCGTCACCACCAGTATTGGCAGATGCTTCAGCAGTTCGCTTTGTCTGACGTAGCGGCACAACTGATAGCCGTCCATCTCGGGCATCATAAGGTCGGTAACGATGATGTCAGGCACATACTCGAGAGCCTTTGCCAGTGCGTCTTTTCCGTTAGGCGCATACATCACACGGTATTTCTCGCTCAGTATCTCGCGCATGTAGCGGGCCACCTCTGAGTTGTCCTCCACCAGCAACACCTGCAACTGGCTGCCATCGGCAACCGCATCGTCATCATCCTCTACGACAGTCGCCTGCTTGTCGTTCACTCCAGGCTCAACCACTGTGGTTCCTGCCGAGAGCACCGACGGAATCCATCGCGGCAGTTCGCGGTTGGAGTGGCGTTGCGGCAGTGTTATGGTGAACAGCGTTCCCTTGCCCTCGATGCTCTTCACCTCTATGGTTCCCTTCATTGTGAGCACCATCTGCTGCGTCAGCGACAGCGAGATGCTCGTGCCGAGGTTAGCCTCTGTGTTAAGTCCTTTGTACGATGGCTCGAAGATATGCGGCAGGTCTTGCGGCGCTATGCCCACTCCCGTGTCGGCAATGTTCACCACCACCTTGTCGCCTTCCTTCCTTACCGTCACGATGATCCTGCCTCCTCGCGGCGTGAACTTCAGTGAATTGGATATGAGATTGGCTATTATTTTCTGCATGAAGCCAGGCACGAAGTCCATTTCTATCTGCGGCTGCTTTGGTTCAAACTCCGTCGTGATGAGTTTGTCGGCAGCATTGATGCGCAGACTCTCTATCACCATACGCATCATTGCCACGACATCACCTGTTCGCCAGCCATCGTTTTTATATTCGTCGCGCACCTTCGTGATGTCAAGCAACTGGTTCACGAGGTTCAGCAGCACGTCCGACTGTCCTATTATAGCGTCGCAAGCCTTCTTGCATTGCGGGTCGGTCTCTTTCTCCTTCATGCGGTTTGCCTGACCCTGAATCACCGTTATCGGGGTGCGGAACTCATGAGTGATGTCGGCCAGGAAATCCTGTCTCTGACTGTTCATGCGCTCCACCATGCTCTGCTTCTGCGAGCGCAGCCGCGCGATGTAGAACAGTGCCACACTGAGAAACAGCAAGAGCAGCACCATAGCGAAGACACCCCATATCACAATCTTGTGGTTTGTCAGCATTGCTTTCTGTTCCTCGATGGTGTCTTGTTTCTTTGCCATTTCGTATTTTGCGGCAAAGTTCTCCTTCAGTTCGCTGGTGCGGTCGTTGTATATGCTGTCTTTCAGTGCGTTAGCCTGCTGCATGTAACTCACGGCAAGTACCGGCTGCTGCGTCTTGTATATGTCTGCCAGAATTTCAAGGTCTTGCAGCAGCAGGTAGCGCACGCCCATGCTGCGTGCCATCTGGGCGCTCTTCTCCAGCGCGTTCACTGCCTCGCTGCGGTTGCCCATCTTCAGGTAGAGGTTGCCCAACTGCTTCATGTTGATGCACACCGACACGTTTTGGGGCCGGCTCTTCATCATCTCGTTCGACTCCAGATAACGTTTCTCCGCATTGGGATAGTCGCCCATGGCGGCAAAGACATCAGCCATCTGCGACAGTCGGCGCCCCATCTTCAGCGAGTCGTTTGCCTCCTTGTCTTTCTCGTAGGCGAGTGTGGCAAACTGCAGTGCCTCCTCGTAAAGTCCCAGTTTGTTATACACCTCGCAGGCAATGCCCAGATGCACCGAAGCCGATTTGGCATCGCCCACGACGCGGTCCATCTCGAGCGAGCGGTCGATGAATTTCCGCGCGTTGTCATTGTCCTTTATCGAGAGATAAACGGCTGCGATGTTGTTATACTCCGAGCCCATCGCCTCGTGGTCTTGCCGCAGACTGTCTATGTGAAGCGCCTTGAAACCCATTGTCATGGCCTTCTCGGCATCGCTTGTCCGCATGTAGCAGGCACACAGGTGGGTATAGCAGTCGCGCTGGTTCAGCGTGTCTCCTGCCTCGGTATATATGGCCAAGGCTTTCTCGCCGTACTCCTGCGCCTTGGCGAAGTTGTTGTTGTCGAAGGCATTGTACGACGCCTCAAGCAGGGTGTCGGCCTCTGCCAGTCCCGCATTCTTATACACCTCGCCCGAATTGCTGCCTCCGCAAGCGCAGAGCACAAGTAATAATAAGGAAGATAGAAATATAGAAAGATGCTTCATTGCTGTTTTTTTCTTACTTCACGGCATTCCAATCGTGAAATGATGGTAAAGATTTAGTGCCTCGGCAGTTATCTCGAAGATGGCGAAAGGCACCACGAACGCCCACTTGCGGCACATTCTGTCAACGGTATTCAGCAGTCTCAGTTGCAGGTTCTTGCCTGTTGCCAGCCCTATGATGCCCGCCAGCGGGAAGATGATATACGCAGGAATTAGCAGCAGAACATTGATGTTCATCTGCAGCGCTTCGGCAAATCGCCCGTGCGCCGTGAGCAGGAAAGCCCTCGTCACGCCACACGTGGGGCACGGTATGCGCCACATCAGTTTTGTGGGGCACACGGTGACGGTGTCCCTGTAGCCGCTGTCGGTCCACCCCACAGCGAGCCATAGCAGCAGGGCAAGCCACATCAGGTTGCACACCCACAGCGTTTTCCGTTCCTGCTTTGTCATCATCAGAATATCTGCATCAGTTTTTCGGCATTCTTCTGCTTGGCGGCATCCATTATCAGGAACCAGTCGATAACCGTCCAGATACCCATACCTCCACAGGTGAGCAGTTTCAGCACACCCATCGTCGTGTCTCCAACGTAGAAGCGGTCGATGCCATACACGCCGAGAAACAGCGACAGCACCAGTGCCACTAACGGACTCTTGAGGTCGGCAGCCAGAAAAACGAACTCTCTGTCATCATCGAGCGACTCCAGTTTCTGACGTATGGCAAAGGAATACTCTGCCGGAATCTTTCCCTGCAATGACACCAGAATCGTGCTAACTTTGTTTGAATCCATATCTGTTATACGGTCTTTCGCATCCCGTTTGCCAGTGCTTTCGGGACGCGGACATCATGTGTTCATAAAAGAAAAGACTATGTGCAACGTGGCTTTGCACGTTGCAAATAGTCTTTGTGATTAAGTTTTGGAGCGGACAAAATCCGTATCGGGATTATCCGAGCACCTCCATAATCTTCTTGTAGTTGTACTGCTTGGTCATGTCACCAACCTTGAACCAGTCGATGATGGTCCAGATACCGCAACCACCGCAGGTGAGCAACTTGATGACACCGTTTGTTGTGTCGCCCAGCATAAAGCGGTCAACGCCATAACTGCCGAGGAAGATAGAGATGATGAGCATCATTGTCTTGCCCTTCAGCGAAATAGCGTTCAGCAGGTTTGCCTTGTTGTCGTCTGCGTCTGCGAGCAGTTCACGAAGTTCGTTGATTTTCTCCTCTGGGAGATTCTCACTGTTCAGTGCTAAAAACTGATCAATCTGATTTGCATCCATAGTTGTATTTTTTAATTTGATTAATAATGTTACTATTGCCTTTTCTAATTAAGTTGTCATTTATATGTCGGCATCGATAGATTCAAGCCATTTTATTAAATGTGATGCAAAGATAACGATTTTACTTTACAATGCAAACATTTTTTTATGTTTTTTTTCATAATGTTCGTTTTTTCCTATTTTTTCTTACTAAAAAAGGAAAGAAACCATAAAAAATTAGCCTACCAGTTCATCAGCGAGCGCAGGTATGCGGTGAGTTCACGTGCCATCTGCTCGTGCTGTGCGAGACTCGGGTGCCAGTCGGCTCCATATCCCAGACTGCCCGTCTGCGGAGTCATGTCGAAACGATACACCTCTTTGTCGCCTGCCTTTCGGGCACGGTCGCGGGCGTTGTCGAGCGCATTCTTCACAATGTTGAGTTCCTCGCCGCTGAGCATAGAGCCGGTTAGGAGAACAATCTTAGCCTTGGGATAATATCCGCGCAGCGTCTTCACGAAGTCATAGTATGCCTTCTCCAGACGTGCCTGGTCGGCAATGCCCGTAGATGTGTCGTTGGTGCCGAGGTTTAGGCACACCACCTGCGGCGTGAATCGCGAGAAGTCCCACAGTTGCGACTTGTCGTGATAGCAGGTATAGGGGTATTCTGCCGGCATGCAGTCAGCGTTTCCCGTCTCCGGTCCGTCGTAGTTGCGGTAGATGCCAATGCCGCTGCGGCACACTGCTTGATACTCAGCGCCCAGCGCGCGGGCTGTTCTTGCGGCGTAGGTGTAATAATGGTTCTCGCTTTCGTTGCTGAAATGCTCGTTGGGGTCGTCGCTCTCGCAGCCGTAACCACACGTTATGCTGTTGCCAATGAACTCAATCTTGCGCTCCGGACGGGCAGGAAGGCGCATCAGGGCACCGTCCTCGTCGAGGATAAATCCCCAGAACTCAGCCTTCAGTTGATAGCCCTCGATGATGTAAGTCAGTTTCACATGGTGCTCGCCCGCGGGCAGTGCCGTAGCCAGTTGCACTATGCTGTCCTGCTTTCCGGTGAACGCCACCTTGAAAGGTTCGGCATGGTCAATCTCCGCCATGAAGTAACCGCTCTCGGGCTTTGCCATCATGCGCAGTGACGTTCCGGTGAAGCATGCCTCTATCTGCACGCTTGGATATACGAACATGGGGCGGAACGGGTCGTTGATGTTTATTCTTCCCGTGTAGCGAATATTGCTGTCTGTGGGCAGAATCACCGTGCCCTTGGGCTTCACTGGCGATGCGCTCATTGTGATGCATGCCACCACGAAAGCGATGAAAAGAATTATCTTTCTCATAGATTATTGCAGTTTTATTTGTTTCGTCGTGCAAAAGTAAAGAATTATTTTATAAGAACCAAATTTTGACATGTAAAGAAACCGTTGCCCACTCATTTCCTCCCGCAAAGTAAAATGGCCTATATTGCAAAGCAAAATAGCCTATATTGGTCAGTAAAATAGCCTATTTTACTTTGCAATATGGTTTATTTTACTTTTCCATTCTTTTGTTTCACATAATTATTTTACCTTTGCACTCACTTAAACAAGTAATTGAAGTTTCGGAAGTATGTTAACCAACTACAACGAAACGCCCTGAAGGGGCAGCAAGAACATAGCCCAGGGCAACACCCTGGGTAACCATTTGACCGTAGTATATTCGCCCTGTAAGGGCAAAAGATTTGTTGCATACGTGAAAATGAGAATACTTTTGCCCTTACAGGGCGTGTATCCAGGGGTTCACCTAAACCCAGGGTGTTGCCCTGGGCTATGTTCTTGCAGCCCCTTCGGGGCGCTTAAATTCAGTGTGTTCATAACTTCCGAAACTTAAACAATTAATAAAAGGAAACTCTAATCATTTGAATTACTAACATGAAAAGACTATTTGCGGTATTTGTATTTGCTGCCGTGGCTCTCGGAGTCATGGCAAAGGGCAGTGTGAGCGAACTGAAATCGCCCGACGGGAAAGTGATTGTAACCATAGAGTGCGACGGAGCGTTAAGGATAAGTGCCTCGCAAGACGGCGTCACGGTGCTCTCGCCATCGGAGATAGGCATAAACACTGGTGCGGGCGCAGCGCCCCTGAAGGTGAAGAAAACGGAGAAAGGCTCGGCCGACAGGACAATAACGATGCCGGTATATAAGCGCCGTGAGGTGCGCGACCACTACAACGAGGTGCGCCTGACGCTCTCCGACGGCTTCCGCCTCGACGTGCGCGCCTACGACGACGGCATTGCCTATCGCTTCGTGAACATGCAGAAAGGCAAGCAGCGCACTATAAAAGAAGAGGTGGCGCGATACAACTTCGCCGGCGACTACCAGGCATTTGTGCCCTACGTCAATGACAACCGAGGCGGCGAGCGCTACTGCTACAGTTTCGAGTCGTACTACGACGAGCAGCCGCTGTCGAAGATGTTCGCCGACAGCATTGCCACAACGCCGCTCGCAGTGTGTCTGCCACAAGGCAAGAAGGCGGTGATTCTGGAGACCGCCGTTGAGAACTATCCCGGCATGTTCCTCAAGAAAGGCCGCGGCAACCAACTCGTTGCCGAGATGGCTCCTGTGCCTGCGGCTGTAGAGATAGGAGGATTCTCACGCCTGAACCTCGTTCCCACACGTCGCGAGAACTTCATCGCGAGAGTCAATCCACAGCAGTCACTCCCCTGGCGCATCGTTGCCATAAGCCGCGAGGACAAAGAACTGGCAGTCACCGACATCGCCATGCGTCTGGCTCCAGAGTGCCGCATCAAGGACACATCATGGATAAAGCCAGGAAAGGTGGCTTGGGACTGGTGGAACAACACCAACCTGACCGGCGTTGACTTCCGTTCGGGAATGAACACCCCCACATATAAATATTACATCGACTTCGCACGCGACAACCACCTCGAGTATATCATCATCGATGAGGGATGGAGCGGCGAGGAGTCGCTCATGGAAATGAGCAGCGAGATAGACCTTCCCGAACTGCTCGCCTATGCCAAGGAACGCGGCATCGGCATCATCTTGTGGAGCAGTTGGCGCAACATGCTCAAGGACACCGAGGCGGTGATGAGCCACTATGCTGCCATGGGCGTGAAGGGATTCAAGATAGACTTCTTCGACCGCGACGACCAGACGGTGACGGCATCGGCATTCCTGTTGGCAGAGATGGCGGCTCGCCATCATCTGTTGCTCGACTATCACGGACTGAAACCAACGGGAGTGCAGTGCGCTTACCCCAATGTGGTGAACTTCGAGGGTGTTAAGGGACTGGAGAATGCCAAGTGGGAGCCACGCGTGGGCAACGGTCCGCTGCACGACTTCCCGCGCTACGACGTCACCATTCCTTACCTGCGCATGATGCCGGGACCGCTCGACTATACGCCGGGGGCAATGAACAACGCCACACGCGACAACTTCTTCGGAAACAACAACCACCCCATGAGCCAGGGCACACGTGTACATCAGATGGCGATGTACGTCATCTACGACGCTCCTTTGCAGATGTTGGCAGACAGTCCCACAAACTATAAGCGCAACCAGGAGTGCACCGACTTCATCAGTCAGATACCTACTACGTTCGACGAAACTGTGGCACTTGCAGGAGAGATGGGCGAGTACGTGGCTATTGCAAAACGCAAGGGCAACCGCTGGTATGTGGCGGCAATGAACAACTGGAACGCTTGCACCGTGACCCTGCCGTTAGGCGGACTCAAAGGTTTAGGTACTCGCGCGAGAGTGTTCCGCGACGGAATCAATGCCGACAAGGACGCCACCGACTATCGCAGCGAAAACATTACGCTCGGTGACAGCAACATCAACGTAGAGTTGGCTCCGGCAGGAGGCTGGGTGGCGATAATCGAGTAAAGGTTAAAGGTAGAAAAAGAGAAATAACAAAGAAACTATACACGATTGGACCCCACAATGGTATAGTGTTCCAAAAGATGCTGTAAGCGATGTTCCCCGCTCATAAAGTCCCCCTCGCCTCTTGGAGAGGGGATAGGGGTGAGGCCTTGGGGCCAGGGATGGGGTCGGTGATATTTAGGAAAGAGATATAAGTATAATAGAAGAAATCGTGTGTGGGATAAAGACACTGACCCCACCCCTACCCCTCCCCTACAGGGGCGGGGAGTTGTTTGCAATGGAGGAAAATGGAGGCATATAGTATATAATTACCAATAATTAGAATATGGAAAAGAAACTGAGACCTGCCACGCTGTGCGTTCAGGCGGGATGGAAACCGAAAAACGGTGAGTCGAGGGTGCTGCCGATCATACAGAGCACCACGTTCAAATACGACAACAGCGAGGAGATGGCAATGCTCTTCGACCTGAAGAAAGAGGGATATTTCTATACCCGTCTGCAAAACCCCACCAACGACGCTGTGGCAAGCAAGATAGCCACTCTTGAAGGCGGTGTGGGCGCAGTGCTCACCAGCAGCGGACAGGCTGCCAACTTCTACGCCATCTTCAACATCTGCGAGGCAGGCAGCCACATCGTGACTTCCAACGAAATCTACGGCGGAACATTCAACCTCTTCGGCGTGACGCTGAAGAAACTGGGCATCGAGTGCACCTTCGTCAACCCCGAGGCAAGCGAGGAGGAGATACAGAAGGCGTTCCGTCCGAACACCCGCGCACTCTTCGGCGAGACAATAACCAATCCGGGCTGTAACGTGCTCGACATAGAGAAGTTCGCACGCATAGCCCACCGCAACGGCGTGCCCCTCATCATCGACAACACGTTCGCAACACCTATAAACTGCCGGCCATTTGAGTGGGGCGCCGACATCGTAACCCATTCCACAACGAAATATATGGACGGACATGCCACACAGGTGGGCGGCTGCGTCGTGGACAGCGGCAATTTCGACTGGGATGCTCATGCAGAGAAATTCCCCGGACTGACCACTCCCGACGAGAGTTACCACGGACTGACATACACTAAGCAGTTCGGACGCATGGCATACTGCACCAAACTGGTGAGCCAGTTGATGCGCGACCTCGGCTCCATTCCCGCTCCGCAGAACTCGTTCTTGCTGAACCTCGGGCTTGAGACGCTGCACCTGCGCATGGCACAGCACTGCAAGAACGCTCTCGCCGTGGCACGTTTCCTGCACGACGACCCGCGTGTGGCATGGGTACATTATAGCGGACTGGAGGACGACCCCAACTATGAGCGCGCCAAGAAATACCTTCCCAACGGCTCGTGCGGCGTGCTCGCCTTCGGACTCAAGGGCGACCGCGAGACAGCCATCAAGTTTATGGACGCGCTGCAACTCATCTGCATCGTGACGCATGTGGCCGACGCACGCACCTGTGTGCTACACCCCGCCAGCCACACCCACCGCCAACTCTCCGACGAACAACTGCGCGAGGCAGGTGTTGCACCCGACCTCATCCGCCTCAGCGTGGGCATCGAGGATGTGGAGGACATCATCGACGACCTGAAGCAGGCACTTTCGACCATCGGTTAAGCACGCTGCCCGCCCTGCCCATTCCTCTCTGGAAAGAGAAACCGGCAGGGCGGCAGAGCATAAAAAATGCTAAATGTTTTGGCGTTTTGGAATAATCACTGTACCTTTGCACAGCAATATGCTGAGGCAAAGGATTATGCCTCTGTTGTTCTTTGAAAAGATGCGTCGCCGCGATGGTGGAATGGTAGACACGAGGGACTTAAAATCCCTTGGCCAGGAATGGCTGTGCGGGTTCGAGTCCCGCTCGCGGCACTATTTAGAGTTAGGAGTTAATCATCAAACTCATCAAACCGCAATAACTCCTTAACTCACAAACTTCTAAACATCTAATGTCAATAATATGCGCAAAAGTCTTTTTTATTTTCTCACAGCCTCTGTCTTAGTCGTAACAACATCATGCTCATCAACGATGGGACAACTCAGTGCGTCAAACTTTGAGGTGACACCAAACCCGATGGAGACACAGGCGGGAAAAGTGACAGTGACCATCAACGGCAAGTTCCCTGCCAAGTACATGAAGAAGAACGCCATTGTCACTATCACTCCGGAACTGCGCGGCAACAAGGGATACACCCTGCGTGCAGAGGAGGGAACATCATTCCAGGGCGAGAAGGTGAGAAACAACTTCCAGACTATAAGTTACGACCGTGGCGGCAACTTCACCATGCGCCAGTCGTTCGACTACGCCGAGCCTCTGCACCGCAGCGAACTCTACCTGAACATCGTGGCGCGACAGGGCAAGAAGGAGACGAAACAGCCGCTCGTGAAGGTGGCTTCGGGCATCATCGCCACATCAGAACTCTACCAGAAAGCACTCACATCAGAGCAGCCGTGCCTGGCTCCCGACTCTTTCCAGCGCGTGACGAACCAGAAGATGGAGGCTCAGGTGAAGTTCCTTGTTAACCAGGCTAACCTGCGCAAGAGCGAACTGTCAAGCAACTCGGTGAAGGACTTCGTGGAAATGCTGCGCAAGATAAACCGCGAGCACGAGAGTCTGAACCTGAAGAACGTTGAGGTGCTGGGCTATGCTTCGCCAGAGGGCGACTTTGCCGTGAACGACCGTCTGGCCAACCAGCGCCAGTCGGTGTCGGAGGACTTTGTGAAAGGACAGATGAAGCAGGCTCGCGTGGCGGGCGATGTCACATCACGCTACACCGCAGAGGACTGGGACGGTTTCCAGAAACTGGTGGCTGCCAGCAACATACAGGACAAGGATGTCATTCTGCGCGTCCTCTCGATGTACCAAGACCCTGAACAGCGCGAACAGCAGATACGCAACATGAGCGAGGGATTCCGCGAACTGGCCGACGGCATTCTGCCCGAACTTCGCCGCGCACGCATGATAATAAACTATGAGACCGTAGGTCGCAGCGACGAACAACTGAAACAGCAGTATGCTGCCGACGCGACAAAACTCTCGCTCGACGAACTGCTCTACACCGCAACACTCTATGAAAACCCCGCCGAGAGCGAGGCAGTGTATAAGAAGGCTGCCGAACTGTTCCCCAACGACTACCGCGCAAAGAACAACGTGGGCGTGATGGAGATGATTCGCGGCAACGAACTGAATGCTCTAGACAACTTCCAGGAGGCTATGGACAAGGGCAAGCAGCCAGAGGCTTACGCCAACATGGCAATGATGGCACTGCAGCACGGCGGTCTGGACACAGCAGAAGAATATCTCTCTAACGCCACCGGCGCAGCAGGGATGAACCGCGTGCTGGGCACTCTGAACATCGCCAAGGGCAACTACAGTCTGGCACAGCAGAACCTACATGGCGAGTCAAGCAACATGGCTGCGCTGGCACAGATACTGAACAAGGACTACAGCGCTGCTACACAGACACTGGCAGGCATCAAGAACGGCAACGCACTGACCGACTATCTCAACGCTCTGGTGCTGGCACGCACAGGACAGAACGACAAGGCATCGGAGTTCCTGCGCAAGGCAGCATTCGCCGACCCATCGCTCGCCACATTCGCTGACAGCGATATCGAGATGCAGAACGTTAAGAAATAAAGAAATTCGTAATTTCAAATTGCCAATCGCCACAGGCAATAATTCGTAATTATAAATTGCCAATCGCCACAGGCGACAATTCGTAATTCGTAACTCAACATTCGTAATTCTACATGTCCCGCCGAATATACATTATATTATTAGGCACACTGCTACTGCTCGCCTCGTGCTCCACACGAAGCGGGTGGTTTCGCATTGAGGGGCATTTCCTGCACATGAACCAAGGCCAGTTGCTCGTATATAGCCCCGACGGAACGATAAACGGCATCGACACGATAAAGATTTCGGGCGGACGCTTCTCATACGAGTTACCATGCACCAAACCAACAATGCTGATGCTGGTGTTCCCGAACTTCTCGGAGCAACCGGTATTTGCTGAGTCGGGGAAAAGCGTTGACATCAAAGCCGATGCGTCACACCTGAAGACGATGGAGATAAAAGGGACTAAGGACAACGAACTGATGACCGACTTCCGCATGCAGACAGAGCAGATGGCACCACCCGACGTTGCTCATCATGCAGAACTGTTCATCGGCGACCACCTCAAATCACCAGTGTGCGAATATCTGCTGCGCCGCTATTTCGTCATGTCTATGAAGCCCGACTATGCCAAGGCTAACGCACTGCTCGACAAGATGATAGCAGAGCAGAAGAACAACGGACGCCTGCTGCAACTTAAAAACGACATCAAGAGCATGCAGAGCGCCGGAACGGGAATGGCTCTGCCCAGTTTCTCGGCAGAGGGAATAAACGGACTGACGGCAAACAGCAGCGACCTGAAGGGGCACGTGACGGTGATAACAACCTGCTCGTCGTGGGCATACGAGAGCATGAACCAACTGCGACAACTGAAGAAGAAACGCCGCGAAACAGGCAATGCTTTCAACGTGGTGACCATCTGCATCGACGGCAGTGCCGAACAAATGCGCCTTTCCACACAGCGCGACTCCTTCCCTTGGCCCATTGTCTGCGACGAACTGATGTTTGAGAGTCCTTTTGTCTCAAAACTCGGTCTCTACCGTGTGCCTGGCAACATCGTTATAAACAAACAAGGTCACGTTGTTGACCGTGACCTCGACACCCAAGCACTGCTTAGCAAGATTGACGAAATGGTTAAGTAAGAAAGCCTTAACTTCTTCCTGCGAATCCTATTGTGGCAACGCTTATCTTAACGTTGCCGGCACGGCAAATCTCTTTAGCACAAGATATTACGGTCGCACCCGTTGTCAGCACATCATCGACAAGAAGCAAATGCTTGTCCTTTGCCCATTCTGCCTTTTTCAGAGTGAAAGCATCCTCCACATTGCCATGCCGCTGCCACCAGTTCAGGTGCGTCTGGCTACTCTGAAACGATTTGCGTTTCACGATATCGGTGCGGACGGGCAGCCCTGTTACCCGCGCTATTCCCTTGGCTATATGTTCGCTCTGGTTGTACCCTCTACTCCACTTTCTCTTACGTGAAATGGGTACCGGCACGATTGCATCGATGCCGTCAAAGAAACCGTTCATGCTGAAATCCTCCGCAAGATATTGTCCCATCAGATAACCGTATTCGGGATGGTCGCCATACTTCAGTTTGTAAATCAATTTCGACACCTCGGAATGTGACTCATAGTAGAACCATGCCGCGGCACGCACAAGGGGCAGATGCCCCCAGAACAGACGAGCCATCGGGTTGTCGTAGGCATTGGCAGAAAAGAGAGTGCGCGGCAAGTGCATATTGCATGCCGCACATATCAGTTCTTCGTCGATAGCCAGTCGATAACCGCATATCTGGCACTGACGAGGCGCTATGATGTCAAGTATTCTGCGAATCATCACTTCTTTCTTCCGAAGTCGGCGGGAATCTCACCCCACTTTGACGTCTCCCACTTGACTATAGGGTTATGATAGTCGTGGGTGAGCAGCCATTTCTCTGCACGGAAAAGGATGTCGTACAGGCGTTCTGTCTCTGGTGTATGCTCCAGTTTTGTCTTGCACTTGCGTTTCTTCACCCAGAGAATGGCGTTATACGAGTCGCTATAGATGGTCTTGTCGTGCAGTCCACGCTGCCAGCAGAGAGCCAGCGCATGCACTATGGCGAGGAACTCCCCGATGTTGTTGGTGCCCTTCATCGGTCCGAAGTGGAACACCCTCTCTCCTGTGGCGAGGTCGATGCACTGGTATTCCATAGGCCCGGGATTTCCCGAGCACCCTGCATCCACAGCCCATGCGTCTGCCGTAACCTCCATCGGCAGAGGAAGTACTGTGTCGTGTCTATAATCTGGGGGATTCTGCATATTTCTTCGCTCGTTATTTACCATGCAAAGATACAACATGTTTTTCGTAATATGCCACTTTCTTTCTTTTTTTATAAATTATTTTGAACTTAAATAAAAAAGTTATACCTTTGCTGAAAGTTGATGAGTTGATGAGTTGATGAGTTGATGAGTTGATGAGTTGATGAGTTGATGAGTTGATGAGTTGATGAGTTGATGAGTTGATAAGTTGATAAGTTGATAAGTTGATAAGTTGACAAGTAAACAAGTTGACCAGATGACCAAACAACCAGATGA
>DGTS01000039.1:110338-121364 GCA_002394385.1 Prevotella sp. UBA4330 | reverse complement strand
CCAAACAACCAGATGACCAAACAACAAGTATAATCATCCTCAACCCTCCCCTCGGGGAGATGGAAGGGGTTTAAAATCTCACAATATGTTAGGAGCAATAATAGGCGACATCGTAGGGTCGAGGTTTGAATTCGGGCCTGCACCTCAGGCAGGATTTGAACTGTTCACATCCGACTGCAATTACACCGACGACACCATCTGCACCATTGCCATTGCCGACGCAGTGATGAACCATCGCGACTACGCCGAGTCGCTCGTTGAGTGGTGCCGCCGCTATCCCACCCCAATGGGCAGTTATGGAGGAATGTTCTCCGACTGGGTTTTTGCCGACGAGCACAAGCCCTACGGCTCTTACGGCAATGGCTCCGCCATGCGCGTAAGTTCGGTGGGATGGCTATTCAACGACATCGACACGGTGATGCAGGAGGCCAAACGCTCGGCAGAGGTGAGCCACAACCACGAGGAAGGCATCCGCGGTGCACAGTGCACAGCAACACTCATCTACTGGCTGCGCACGGTGCGCATAACGAAAGACGAGGTGGAGCATGCCGTAAAAAGGAAGTTCGGCTATGATATACCGTCGCTAAAGGATGTAATGCGCATCGGCTCGCTTGGACATTTCGACGGCACGTGTCAGGAGACGGTGCCCGCCGCCATAAGTTGTTTCCTCGAGAGCGAGAGTTTCGAGGATGCCGTGCGCAAGGCAGTACTTGCCGATGGCGACACCGACACAAAGGGAGCCATAACAGGCTCTATAGCCGAGGCATACTATGACATTCCAGACGAAATAGTTGACCATGCCTTGGGTTATCTCCCCAAGGACATGCTCGACATCGTAACACAATTTTGCGACACCGTGATAAACGATATAGTATAAAGATAAACTCATAACTCACAAACTCATAACTCACAACTCACAAACTTATAAACTCATAAACTTATAAACTCATAAACTCACAAACTTATAAACTCACAAACTTATAAACTCACAAACAATGAAACTTCTTATTCTCAACGGTCCAAACCTTAACCTGCTCGGCACACGCGAGCCAGGCATCTATGGCAACAGCAGCATGGAGAGTTTTCTCGACACACTGCGCAAGGACTTCCCGCAAGTGGAAATAGACTATTTCCAAAGCAATATCGAGGGCGAGATGATTGACAAGATGCAGGAAGTTGGGTTCACCTACGACGGCATCGTGCTCAATGCCGGAGCCTACACACACACCAGCGTGGCGCTGCACGACTGCATACGCGCCATCAAGGCTCCAGTCATTGAGGTGCATATCTCTAACGTTCACACCCGCGAGGAGTTCCGCCACAAGTCAATGATTTCCGCCGCATGCAAAGGCGTCATCTGCGGCTTTGGCATGGACAGTTACCGCCTGGCAGTGTGCTCGTTCTTAATGTAGAATGGATAATGTAGAATGCAGAATGCAGAGTGTAGAATTATGATTACCTTTGAGAAACCGGGCATTGAATACATGCTCCATAGTTGTAATCATAATTCTACATTCTACACTCTACATTATCAATTCATAACTCTACACTCTAAACTTTCAACTCTAAACTATAAAAAATGTCCATCGACGAATACATTCTCGACCACATCGACCCCGAAGGCGACTATCTCTACCGCCTCTGGCGTGCCACTAATGTGCATCTGCTGCGCGGACGCATGGCAAGCGGTCATTTGCAAGGCCGTCTGCTGAAGATGATTGTCGAGATGATACGCCCGCAGAACATCCTCGAGGTGGGCACATTCAGCGGTTACAGTGCCATCTGCATGGCCGAAGGGCTTCCCGAAGGCGGTCGCATATATACCTTCGAGATAAACGACGAGATGGAAGACTTCACCCGCCCGTGGATTGAAGGCTCGGCGGTGGCTAATAAGATTGAGTTCATCATCGGCGATGCCAACATCGAGGCTCCCCGCCTTGGCATTGAGTTCGACATGGCTTTCATCGACGGCGACAAGCGCACTTACCTCGAAACTTACGAGACCGTGCTTGGTCTGTTGCGCCCCGGCGGCTTCATTCTTGCCGACAACACCCTGTGGGACGGTCACGTGCTGGAGCAACCGAAACCCGCCGACCGCCAGACGCAGGGCATCGAGGACTTCAACGACTATATAGCACGCGACAACCGCGTGGAACGTGTCATCCTCCCCTTGCGCGACGGACTGACGATAATAAGGAAACTATAGTTTTTCACCAAAACACAGGTCGCCGGCATCGCCGAAGCCTGGAACGATGTATTTATGCTCGTTCATTCCAGGGTCGATGGCGGCAGCCCAGATAGTGGCATGCTCCTCTGGCAGAGCATTCTTCACCACCTCGATGCCCTCAGGGGTGGCGATAACACAAGCCACATGCACGCTCTTCGGCTTGCCATGCTTCAGCAGCGCCTCGTATGCGGCAGCCATCGAACCGCCAGTGGCAAGCATAGGGTCGGCAATAATCAGCGTCTTTCCCTCCACCGACGGACATGCTATATACTCGGTGTGGATGCCCACCTCGGTGTGCTCGCGGTTGGTGTACATGCGGAACGCGCTAACGAAGCCATTCTCGGCATGGTCGAACACATGCAGCATCCCCTCATGGAAAGGCAATCCCGCACGCAGCACGGTGGCAATCACGATGTTGTCTTTAGGCAGCGCCAGTCCTGCAGTACCCAGCGGCGTTTCCACGAACGACGGCTCGTAGGCCAGTGTCTTTGAAATCTCGTATGCCATTACCTCGCCGATACGCTTGATGTTGTTGCGGAACAACAGTCGGTTCTTCTGATAGCCGATGTCGCGAATCTCGGCCAAATACTGGTTTAGCACCGAGTTCTGTTCTGAAAGGTTTATTGTCTTCATATATCTGAGTGTTTATTGTCGAGGTTATTATAGTTTAAGAGTATGACTGCAAAGGTAAGGCAAACAAACCGAAACACCAAAAATCGACTCCTGTTTTTTCCTTTCTTCTTTAATCCCTCGCAAACATTGGAAACATCTTAAAAGATGTCATAAAAAACGCCATATTTGTTACATTATCATTACAATATGGCATTTGTTTCCTTCTGGAATATTATTTTTCCCCTTTTTCCCTTTGTTATTTGCACATTATTTCATATTTTTGCGCGCAGATAGTAATTAATTACGAACCTGCACTTTGCGTGAGTCTGAAACATTACAAGGTGCTTGTAATAGTGTTACAAGGCATCTGTAATCGGATTACAAGCCGCTTGTAATCTCTTTACAAGGCATCTGTAACAACTCTGGAATGTGTAAGAGGCGTGCCGAGAGGCGACGGCTGAAAACGAATTTAGAGATAACATAATAAACGTTTCGAAACAAGAATTTTACCGTTAAAGATGAAAAAGAATATCAACAAGTATCACAATGCACTATGCAGTTTTATGAGGAGGAACTGCACAATGCGTTTCCTCGCTCTTTTGTCATTGCTCGTGTCGGGCTACGGCATAGCCGAGGCTGCTTATACCTATAAACTGCTGAATGCCGATGGAGAGGTAGTGGCAGTGACAGAAAACACCACCAACAAGTATGAACTGCCGTGGTATATGGAGAGTCCGTATGTGACAGCCTATCATTTCTATGACGACGAAGCGAGAACCGGCACAGCCCATGCCAAGGGCGATGCACTCTCGCTGGCCGACGGCTCCACCATTTACGTGACGTATGACGTGGACACTTCGCGCGCACCGTTCGACAAGGCGAACGGAACGTATAGCATCACCATCAACGGAAAGAAGATTTATGCACAGACCAGCGGCATCTATCAATCGTCAAACAATTCATATACCGATGCCGACCTATGGACCGTAAGTGGCGACCCTTATTCGCTGAAGATTCATCCAAAGGCTAATGCAAACCTGTGGATTCAGACAGCCAACGACAACGATGGTACGGATTTCATGCTCGGCACTTCTTCAACGGTCATGCTGATAAAGGGACAGAACAACAACAATGCCGACAACATCATCATGTGCGCCAACAACGGACAGACCGTGACCTCAAACAACCGCCCGCAGGCAAACTGGTATCAGGGAAAATCACAACTAAGAATTTGGGTTACCGCTGACGGTGGTGACAAGATTGCCTTTACCGAGGAGATAAACCCCGACGACCTTTTCACTGTTATTCTTGTTGACAAGCAAGGCAACGAGGTGTTCAACGTGAAGGCCGACGCAAGCACGGGCGACCCGCTGCCAAGGCAGTATCGCAGTCCCTTCGCCGAGAACTATAAATACTATGAGACGAAGGCCGAGGCACAGGCCAATAGCGGAACAGAGACCGACTGGGAGGTTGACAGCAAGACCGTCTATGTGGGCTACGATGTGAAGAGCAATTTCGGCGGCGACAATGCATGGAACATCTATGGCGCAGGCACCAACGGGAAATATGTTCATCCGGTTTATCAGAAAAACCAACAGGATAAAACCCTATGGTGGCTGCTGGGAAATCAGATAAAAGACTGTTCCGACAGCGGGAATATCTACACCTCCACTTTCCCTTTCCTCGACAACTCTTACGCCTGGCAGTTTGCAGGCGACACCCCCGACCCTTACAATGCGCTGCTCAAGAACAAGGGCACAGGCATGTATGTCACACATTACACTGACAACCGCATTTCCGATTGGCTAACAGAAGATGCTTCCAATACGAGTCTCGACCGCTATAGCATCGTTTATTTCGACAATAACGCCAGCAGCGAGAACGTGGTGTTCTACAATCGCAGCAACAGCAAGTTCGTGGTGTTCAACAGCAACAACCGCTTGGAAGCCAACAAGGATGCCAGCAACCGCAGCACGGCTCAGGCCATGGTGGTGACGCAACTGCCACAAATCGACATCAATGTGGTAAACGCCGACGGCGACGTGGAACTGACTCTGCCCGGCTACTACAAAGACGGAGCCACATGGAACAACTCCATGACACCCTTCTACCTGCAACGTGCATACACCAGCGGACACACGTTCTACTATGATGCAGCGTGCACAAATGAAATCAATGGCACGGTGAACAGTAGCAATATCAACGGAGCGGTATATGTGAAATACACACTCGCCAGCAACTGGGGCACTCTAACTGAAAACGATTATACCAACGACGTGATGCCGTCGCCCACCGAAGGAAAACTATATTGGTACAGCATACGTCCCAATGGGAACAACAGCAATCACTTCAAAGCCAATTCTACCACACCGGCAGAGGTGACTGGCGGCGGTGTGAGCGACTACACAACGGCCGACCCCGATGCCGAGGCAAGCAAACTGTCGCAATGGGCGCTGATGGGAACTCCATACAACCTGACCATCGTGAACCGCTACCACGGCACATCGAGTCCGCTCGGAATATCGAAGGACGCAACGCTGTTCACCAAGGCATACGTCTATCAGACGGTTCCCGCCAACGCAACAGACAAGTGGGAGGTGGTGCAGACATACAATACCCAATATATATACATACGTCCGCAAGGCTCCGTCAGCGGCGAGAACCCGCTGGTGTATCTGAGTTATGAAAGCGGTGTTAATGCCACCACATACGTGAAAGGCATCCATCTGAAATACGTCAAAGAGACAACGGCAAACACCATCACCTTCAAACTCTACGACAAGGATGGCAACTATATGGCCGATGCCTCCAACGTGCTCGATTATTCTGTGGTCGGTGCATCTGTGGGAGACGCTTATGAGAGTCTCTTCGCCAACTCCACACAAATGCGCCGCTACTGCGACTATACGTTCTATAGCGACGCAACGTTCTCTACAGAAGTGACTGCCGTTGACGAAGAAGGCGACAAGACCATCTATGTGAAATGGGACTACTCTGACGATGCACCGGTATTCAGCCAGGGCAGCGACCCGGAGAATTACCAGTACTACATCGTCGGCTCCACCCCGTCTAACCGTCTGCAGGTCTCTGGCAATGCCACCGACGGCTTCAGCCTCAACAACCAGAACAACCAGGTAGGAGCAGTGGCCGACTACCAGCACCAGTTCGCACTCGTGGGCAACCCATACTCCATGCGTCTCTATAGCCGAATGGCAGGCAAGTGCTTGGGCTACGACGGGAGCAAGATTGTCTTTGCCGATGCCACCGATGACTGTACCGAGATGGAACTCCTCGTCAGCGGCGAGCCAACCTACAAGCAGTTCATGCCCGCCGTGAGAGGCACCGGCAAGAACATCTATAACAACACCGGAAACTTTGAACTCCGCGAAATCATCGTGCCGCTCAGCGTATTCAAGGAGGGAGCAACGGCACAGGCCGACATCAAGGACATGCAGGAATATGCTTTCACTCTTGATGGCCGCGCCACCAACGACCGCATTGCCACCGGCATGCTCAACACAACCGACAACAGCATCGGCACTACTCACGACTACCAGCACGCTTTCTGCGACTACACATTCTATGGCGAATACAATGGCAGCACGCTGTCGGCACCTGTGGCCGACGATGGTCTGCCCATCTTCGGCGGAAAGGAGCAGAAGCACTGCGCGTTCTTCGCCACATACACTGTTGACGAGGAACAGTTCGACCGACTCTATCTTATCGCTAATGTTGCAGAGAACCAGTTCACAGGAAAGGGAGCAGTCACTTCCAGTCCTGCCGGATATGGCCTCACCATCGCCGGCTCGCTCGACGCAGCACGTGCCGACACCGAGAACACATTCCGCTGGCTGATGACCGGCGACCCGTATAACCTGCAACTGACATGTCTCGGCACCGGCGACAACTATCAGAACATGCCGCTCAGTGCCAAAGACACGGGAAGCAACAACAAACTGTATCTCACTTCCGACACGGAGAACTACACCCTATCGCACTTCGAACTGATACAACGTCCGAACGGTCACTATGTGTTCTTCCTAATAGACAACGACGGCAGCCGATTCCAGTACCACATCAACCCGAGTGCATCGAAAATGGACAACCTTATAGTTTACACTAACGGAGGAAAAGGCGATAGTTTTGTGGAACTGATGATAGAACCCGCTGTTCCGCAGTATAACATCACATGGACAGTGGTGGACAACACCACACACGAAGTGGTGGCAACGACTACGGTGAAGAACGTGGAGGAGGGAACAGTGATAACGCTCGACAACATGCCAGCAGACGTCAGGCGCCACTACTGCGACTATTCTGTTATGTATAGCGACCAGCAGTGCACCTCTGCCATCGACGGCAACTCGCTGACCGTGTCCGAGGTTGCAACCATCTACGTGCCATATACACTCGACAGCGGTGCGCCCGACTTCTCTACCGAAATTCCCGAAGAGACACCGGCCAACGACAACTACTGGTATGAAATAGCCATACCGCATCTGGGCGAATACATCTACTACGCACAGGAATCATCGACCCTGAACAAAGATGGACGTGACATAACAGTCATCAGGGAAGATGCAACCAACTGGCCATACTACCGCTGGGCACTGATAGGAACACCTTACGGTGTGCAACTGTATAACAGGGCACTGCACAAGTATCTCACTACCGACGGCGAGACACTGACTCTGGGCGACACCGGCACCACATTCGATCTGATGGACGGCTGGCAGGGCGAACTGGCAGCCATCTACGACGAGGCTACACAGACTTACGTCTATCGCACATCGTCGGGCATAGTTTCATCGACAGACAACAACCGCGCATCGAGCGTGGAGTTCTCTAACCAGAACGGACTGATGAATCTTGTGCTTGTGCTCCACTATTCCGACGAGACAATGCGCATGGACGAGTGGGACATGGAAGCCTCAATGCAGGGACAGGCAGAGAAAATCAACGTGAACTTCTTCCAGAAGAAGAACAAGTCGCTGCTCGACGTATTGCCAGGGCACTGGAAGCGCGCCTTCTGCCAATACACCTTCCACTGGAACAGCACCGCCGACGCAACAACCGGTCTTGAAGCCCCAGAGGTTACAGAGGTGACGCAAGACATGGTGGAAGCCTTCCAGAACGGAACAGACATCTACATACATGTAACATACGACTACCGGACCGACAGCCCGTTTGAGTGGAGCAAGCCAAACACCGACAACACTGACAAGCACTGGTACTATCTGGTGAACAACCACCGCCAGGGCAACGAGAAGGGCAAGATGGTGTACCGTGCCAGCGAACCGATACTGCACATCAACACCGGACTCGTTGACAACCGTCTCTACCTGAATAACTTCGAGTGGTGCGTCGTCGGCGACCCATACGGATTCAAGTTGCTCAACCACTACGACCCCGACCTGAAGTTCAACGAGTACATCAGCGTCACCGAAAACCGTGACAGCAACGACGAGGGACAGCGGCTCGAGCAAGTGGAAGGCAATGCCAACTGCATCTTCGAGATGATGCCGGGACACCACGACTACAACTTCTGGATGCATCCTATATACGATAGCGACTTCATGTCGTGGGAATATAATAACGGAAACTACCACTACGTTGGAAACAACTATAACGGCAGCGCAGCCATCATCTCAGACAACACGAACACGGCACAGCGTCTGACCACCAACGGTGCCGCCAACTTCAGGCTCGAGATACAAAGCGACGCCACACTGGCAGAATACGTGAAGTATGCCGGATTCGTGGGCGGACTGAAGTATGACCTGGCAGAACCTTATCTCAGCGATGCCGAGGATGGCTCGCTCAGCGACGAGAACAAGGCTGCCATACGCCAACTCATCGACAATCCCGACAACATCATACAGATGAAGCAGGGCTACTACCGCATCGTGCCCTACGCATGGGAGCATAACAAAGGCGAGCGCCGCTACGTGCGCGGCTACATCTATGGCGACGGAACGAAAGACCTGGTCAACGAATATCAGAGCACCAACGAGGCAAACAGCAAGCCGCTGAACGCCAGCGAGACCGAAGCAGATGCCACCTACGACCCGGCAAGCATCTTCCTCTTCGACTACATCACGCACGACGGCAGCGAGACAGGCTATCCACGCTACTATATGCGCACACAGGGACTGAACCTCTACAAGAACCTGCTCACCGCAGCCGAGGGAAACAAGTGCCGCTACGAAGACCTGGGAGCAGCCATCACGCAACTGAGAACATCTGACGAAAGCAAGCATGAATATCTGAGCAGCGACGGTGGAGAGCGGACCAACATCAACCAGTGCTTCGACGAACAGGCAGGCATCTGCAAGACACGTTTCTACCTGCAGCCCGTGGGAGAGGATGACAACCAACTGCCGTTCCGGCTGAAACTGAATGCCTTCGCTGGCAAGAGTTATTCTTCGCTCTACGTGCCGTTTGATGTGCAGATAGCGGACGACTGCGACGTGAAGCCATTCTTCGGGCAAGAAGAGCGAAAGCATCAAGAGGATGGCGAGGATGTTTACAGCCTCTACTGCCTCACGCTCGACCATCACAACGAGGAATATGGCGAGAAGTTCATTCCTGGCGGCACACCGGTGGTGATGCGCTCCGAGACGGCTGCCGACGACATCGTGCTCACACTGCCCACCGACAAGCCTACGTCAGATGAGGAACTGGCAGCGAAGAACAAGATAAAGGGCACACATCTCCAGATTATGGATACCCGCCACGAACTCTTCACCTTCGGAAGAGAACTCGGCAGCAACGGACTCTACACCGGGCGAGTGGGATTCTTCCACCGCACCGATGCGAGAAGACTGCAGCCGCTGAATAACAACCGCGTCTTCTACATCAGTCCGTTCTACAACACCAGTGGCGGCAATGCCAAAGGCGTAGTGTTCGACTTCGTGGAAGGCGAAACCACAGGCATCAGTGAATTTAACGTCAACCCAGCCGACAACAAGACATACGACCTGCAGGGACGCGAGGTGAAGAACCCGACACGTCGCGGCGTCTATATCATGAACGGCAAGAAATATATAAAGAAATAACATAATGAATATGGAATTGAAAGAATATATCAAGCCCAGGGCAGTATCCCTGAAAGTAGAGTGGAAATTGATGAAGGACGACTGGTCGGTGCCCCAGGGCGGCGGCAATGGCGGCGACACCGGCGACAACTGGGCAAAACAACAGGACGACATCTGGGACGACGACATACCTTCTGAAAAAGACATCGAACAGCCGCTAAATGTCTTCTCTGAAGAATGAAGCATTATTATCGTCTGAAGACGGAACGCAGATAGTGGGCGCACCATCGCGGTGCGTCCGCATTATTTATATGCCTAATACGAAACAAGAATTGCAAAGTGGACTTACCAAAATGTTTCGTAACATGCAATTTTTAAATACTTTAACCGAAAAACGAGTGTAAAAAAGTCATTTTAAACGCCTTTCTTTTTGTCAGTCAGTGAAAAATGCGTAACTTTGCACCCGCTAATTGGGATACTCCCGTTTGTTTTAAGGTAAAGGAATTTTTTACAACTTAATATTTAAATCATTTATGGCAAAGTTAGATTTGACACAGTATGGCATCACTGGTTCTACCGTGATTGCCCACAATCCGTCTTATGAGTACCTCTTTGAAGAGGAGACAAAAGCAGGGCTGACAGGTTTCGACAAGGGTGTGAACACCGAGTTGAATGCTGTGAACGTAATGACTGGTATCTACACCGGTCGTTCTCCTAAGGATAAGTATATCGTTTGCGACGAGCAGAGCAAGGATAAGGTATGGTGGACTACCGATGAATACAAGAACGACAACCACCCCATGAGCGAGGAGGTTTGGGCCAAGGTAAAGGACATCGCCATCAAGGAACTCTGCAACAAGGAACTCTATGTTGTCGATGCTTTCTGTGGTGCCAACGAGGCTACACGTCTGGCTGTTCGCTTCATCGTTGAGGTGGCATGGCAGGCTCACTTCGTTAAGAACATGTTCATCCAGCCTACCGCTGAGGAACTGGAGAAATTCGAACCTAACTTCGTAATCTATAACGCTTCAAAGGCAAAGGTAGAGAACTACAAGGAACTGGGTCTTAACTCAGAGACTTGCGTAGCCTTCAACACCACAAGCCGCGAGCAGTGCATCATCAACACATGGTATGGTGGTGAGATGAAGAA
>DGTS01000039.1:74970-110288 GCA_002394385.1 Prevotella sp. UBA4330 | reverse complement strand
GAGATGAAGAAGGGTATGTTCTCAATGCAGAACTACTACCTCCCACTGCAGGGCATCGCCAGCATGCACTGCTCTGCAAACACCGACATGGAAGGCAAGAACACCGCTATCTTCTTCGGTCTCTCTGGTACAGGTAAGACCACTCTTTCTACCGATCCTAAGCGTCTCCTCATCGGTGACGACGAGCACGGATGGGACGACGAGGGCGTGTTCAACCTCGAGGGCGGCTGCTACGCTAAGGTTATCAACCTTGACAAGGAGAGCGAGCCAGACATCTATAACGCTATCCGCCGCAACGCACTGCTCGAGAACGTAACCGTAGCAGAAGACGGCAAGATTGACTTCGCAGACAAGAGCGTTACCGAGAACACCCGCGTAAGTTATCCTATCGAGCACATCGAGAAGATTGCCAAGAAGGTGAACGGCAAGAGTGCTGGTCCAGAGGCTAAGAACGTTATCTTCCTCTCTGCCGACGCTTTCGGCGTGCTGCCTCCAGTGTCTATCCTCACTCCAGAGCAGACAAAGTACTACTTCCTCTCTGGCTTCACCGCTAAGTTGGCTGGTACAGAGCGCGGTATCACCGAGCCTACACCTACATTCTCTGCTTGCTTCGGCCAGGCATTCCTCGAACTGCACCCAACAAAATATGCAGAGGAACTTGTTAAGCGCATGGAGAAGAGCGGTGCCAAGGCATACCTCGTAAACACTGGATGGAACGGAACAGGCAAGCGTATCTCTATCAAGGATACACGTGGCATCATCGACGCTATCCTCGGCGGTGCTATCCTGAAGGCTCCTACAAAGAAGATTCCATTCTTCAACTTCGAGGTTCCAACAGAACTGGAAGGCGTTGACACCAACATCCTCGACCCACGCGACACATACGCTGACGCAGCACAGTGGGAAGAGAAGGCTAAGGACCTCGCTGCTCGCTTCATCAAGAACTTCAAGAAGTACGAGGGTAACGAGGCTGGTAAGGCACTCGTCGCTGCTGGTCCAAAATTGTAAGAATTTGGACCGTAAGCAACTTCCCCATTATGAGGAAAGGTGCACAGGTCCAAAACTGTAATTGAGACTATACATTATTTATAATAAGAAAGTCCTGGGGCTTAATGCTCCGGGACTTTTTTGTTTAGACATAAAGACATAATTTTTTAGACAGAAAGACAAATTATTTGGGACATAAAGACATATTATTTAAGACAGAAAGACATATAATTTAGGATATAAAGACATATTATTTAGGACATAAAGACATATTATTTGGGACATAAAGACATATTTGGGGGTAATAATATACTATTTGCCCCCCTGCTATTGACTCCCCGCCCCTGTAGGGGAGGGGCAGGGGTGGGGTCAGCGTCTTTATCAGCACACAGTATTTTCTATATTCCTCTTTCTTCTTCCTCAATATCACTGACCCCACCCCTATCCCCAAGACCTCACCCCTCGCTCGGCCGAAGGACGCTTGCAAGGCAAGAACCCCTCTCCAAAGGGCGAGGGGAACTACAGGGGCGGGGAAACATCGCGTAAGGCATCTTTCGGAATACTATTTCATTAATAGGGTCAAATAGTATATAATTGCCAAGGATTTGAAAAAGTTTGCCACACAATGGGTATGCTTTTGCCTTTACAGGGAGCGGGGTTCGTAAAGAATTAATAGGCGGTGGAGGGAATGCTGGAAAGTAAAATAGGCTTTTTTAGTAAGTAATATAGGCTATTTTGGTCGGTAAAATAGGCTATTTTACTTTTCCACTCATGTTTTTCTGTTGCTTGATAAGGCAATCAGGGAAGTGTCGTTGATGCAAAGTGGTATGCCGGGGAGGCTGTTGTCAGTTTGTAAGTGATAGCGGTAATAATGTAACACATCAATCAATTATTGAATATTTTTGCAACAATTTGCATCTGACATTCCATAATTAAATAATAAAACTGTCAAAAGATAAAATTTATGCGTTTTTATTTTGTTATTTCATTTGTTTTTAAGAACTTTGCACGCGCAAATATCTATAAATCAGTAATGTCAAACATAATAAAATGGCTGAACAAGACAAATTAGAGATTAAGGAACTCGACCAAGTGGTGGTTCGATTCTCAGGAGACTCAGGCGACGGAATGCAACTCGCCGGAAACATTTTCTCTACGATTTCTGCTACAGTGGGCAACGGCATCAGCACGTTCCCCGACTATCCAGCAGACATCCGCGCCCCGCAAGGCTCGCTGACCGGTGTGTCTGGATTCCAGGTGCACATCGGCGAAGGCAAGGTATATACGCCGGGCGACAAGTGCGACGTGCTCGTGGCAATGAACGCCGCAGCGCTGAAAACTCAGTACAAATATGCCAAGCCACAGGCTACAATCATCATCGACACCGACTCCTTCGGTCCTAACGACCTGAAGAAGGCTGCCTTCGAGACAGAAGACTATCTGGGCGAAATGGGCATCGACCCCGACCGCGTCATCCAGTGCCCTCTGACACAGATGGTGAAGGACTGCCTGAAGGACTCGGGTATGGACAACAAGGCTATACTGAAGTGCCGCAACATGTTCGCGCTGGGCTTGGTGTGCTGGCTCTTCGACCGCGACCTCAGTCTCGTTGCAAACTTTCTTCGCGAGAAGTTTGCCAAAAAGCCTGCCATCGCAGAAAACAACATCAAGGTGGTGCAGGCAGGATATGACTATGGGCACAACACCCACTCGTCGGCAGCGAACGTCTATCGCATCGAGTCGAAGACAAAGGAGCCAGGACGATATATGGACATCACAGGAAACAAGGCAACAGCCTACGGACTGATAGCCGCTGCCGAGAAGGCGGGGCTGAAACTCTACCTCGGCTCCTACCCTATCACTCCAGCCACCGACGTGCTTCACGAACTGTCTAAGCACAAGTCGCTGGGTGTCACCACAGTGCAGTGCGAGGACGAGATATCGGGTGCTGCCAGTGCTCTGGGCGCTTCGTTCGCCGGAGCATTAGGCGTTACGAGCACATCCGGTCCCGGCATCTGCCTCAAGAGCGAGGCAATGAACCTTGCAGTCATCATGGAGTTGCCTCTCGTGGTGCTCGACGTGCAGCGCGGCGGACCGGCAACCGGTCTTCCCACCAAGTCTGAGCAGACCGACCTCCTGCAAGTATTGTTCGGCCGCAACGGCGAGAGCCCGATGCCGGTGATGGCAGCCACCAGTCCTACCGACTGCTTTGACGCTGCTTATCAGGCATGCAAGATAGCACTGGAGCACATGACTCCCGTGGTGCTGCTCACCGATGCCTTTGCAGCCAACGGCTCGGGAGCATTCAAACTGCCCGACATGGCGAAACTCGACGCCATCAACCCGCCGTATGTTCCAGAGGAACTGAAGGGTAAGTGGACACCATACATGCGTGCCGAGAACGGCACACGCTACTGGGCAGTGCCAGGCCGCGAGGGCTTCGAGCACATCCTGGGCGGTCTGGAGAAAGACTCCAACACCGGAGCGATATCCACCAACCCCGAGAACCACGACCTGATGACACGTCTGCGCGCGCAGAAGATAGCGAACATCCAAGTGCCCGACCTCACCGTTGACGGCGATGTCGATGATGCCGACCTGCTCATCGTGGGCTTCGGCAGCACCTACGGTCACCTGCGCTCTGCCATGGACGAACTGCGCCAGAAGGGCTACAAGGTGGCACAGACGCATTTCAAGTACCTGAACCCGCTGCCTAAGAACACCGCTGAGGTGCTGAAGAAGTACAAGAAGGTGGTTGTGGCAGAACAAAACATGGGACAACTCGCCGCTTATCTGCGCATGAAGATTGACAACTTCGTGCCCTGCCAGTTCAACCAGGTGAAAGGTCAGCCTTTCGTAGTGGAAGAATTGGTCGCCGACTTTGAAAAGTATCTTAAATAATCGGGAACCACAGATTGCGCAGATTACACAGAGTTTTTACTCTATAGTGTTCTACATGATTTATGCCTTCCGGCCGATTTCGCAGATTTCTGAACAGACAAGGAATTGAAAAATGGAACAAAAAGAAGTATATAAATATAGTTCGCTCACGCACGACATCATTGGTGCAGCAATGAAAGTGCACAATTTCTTTGGCTGTGGCTTCTCTGAGAAAGTCTATCAGGACGCTCTTGAAGTGGAATTACGATATCTGGGGATTCCCTACACGCGAGAACAACCTCTGCACGTAGTTTACCGCGATGTAACTCTCAAGTCGGAGTTTATCCCTGATTTCATCTGCGACAACAAAGTCATTGTAGAACTTAAAGCAGTAAGAGAAATTGAAGACTATCACCGCTCACAAACAATAAACTACACTAAGGTGGCAGGTTTTGAAGTGGCTCTGCTCATTAATTTCGGCGATACATCCTTACAGTTCGAACGCTTTGCATGTTCCAGATAAATCAGTGAAATCGTTCTGCATGCAGAATAGAATCAGTCTTAGAAAAAATCAGATAAATCAGCGAAATCTGTGGTATAAGAAAATAATAACAACAAAAGAAATAAATCGTTATGACATACACAGCAAATGATTATAAGAAGGGACAGCCGAGGTGGTGTCCCGGTTGTGGCGACCACTTCTTCCTTGCTTCCTTCCACAAGGCACTGGCAGAAATCGGTGTGGCACCTAAAGACATTGCAGTAATCTCTGGTATCGGCTGTTCCAGCCGTCTGCCCCACTACATGGCAACGTATGGCATGAACACCATTCACGGTCGTGCCGCTGCGATAGCCACCGGAGCAAAAGTGGCCAACCCCAACCTCACCGTATGGCAGGTGAGCGGCGACGGTGACGGTCTCGCCATCGGCGGAAACCACTTCATTCACGCCAACCGCCGTAACATCAACCTCAACATGATACTGCTGAACAACCGCATCTACGGTCTGACGAAGGGCCAGTACAGCCCTACCTCTCCACGCGGCTTCGTGTCTAAGTCGAGTCCTTACGGCACCGTTGAGGATCCGTTCCGCCCTGCAGAGTTGTGTTTCGGCGCACGCGGACACTTCTTCGCCCGCGCCGTTGCCACCGATGCCAAGGGCACAGTGGAGATTCTGAAGGCTGCCTATCAGCACAAGGGCGCTGCCGTTTGCGAGATACTGCAGAACTGCGTCATCTTCAACAACGGCTGCCACGACGCGGTGTACAACGCACAGGGACGTAAGGAGAACGCCATCTACGTGGAGCACGGCAAGCCGCTCATCTTCGGTCCTAACAACGAATTCGGTCTGGTGCAGGACGGATTCAGCCTTAAGGTGGTGAAGATTGGCGAGAATGGCATCACCGAGAACGATATCCTCGTTCACGATGCTCACTGCGAGGACAACACGTTGCAGTTGAAACTGGCGCTGATGGGCAACAACGACGGTTTCCCCATTGCTCTCGGCGTTATCCGCGACGTTGATGCTCCAACCTACGACGAGGCAGTGAGCCAGCAGATAGAGGAGGTGAAGGCAGCGAAGAAGTATCACAACTTCAGCGAACTGCTCGAGACCAACGACATCTGGGAAGTGAAATAAGTGGACACCACGGCTACTCTCCCTCCGCCTGTCAGGAATATGCTCGGCAGCGGAAAGAAGGAGTAAGCAAGTCTGAGACAACCTTTGAAATCGCCATTCATAACCGATTGGCTTTCAACAACATACAAACGGTGAAACAAAGTTAATAAGATTGTTCGACAAAGTTATTAAGATTGTTCAACAAAGTTAATAGGATTGTTCGACAAAGTTAATAACTTTGTTTTGCCGTTTGATATCAATTAGAAAACGAATGATGCTTAACGGTCTGACGAACGCGCATCATCGCGAAGGCTAAAGAGCATAAACGGGAATGCAGAATGTCTTATGTGCATTTCCATTTATCCGTATTCAGAATGTATATAATCACAATCTTTTCTGCCGAAATGTTGCTGTTTCGATAAAAAAATCATATCTTTGCAGGGAGTATTGACCTTTACCAACCAACGAGAACAGACATTTCGGCGAGAATGAAGAAATCTTTAATTATAGGAAGACACCCGGCAAAGGCGGACATCGAGTCGCAGATGGCGGCGATGGGATATGAAGTGACGACGACAGAAGGCTATGACCTCGCTGCCGCCGACGGCACATTGCTCGACCCTAACGACTTTTCGCTGATGTGCATTCTCTCCGACTATGAGGTGCCTGCTGCCGATGCCGACAACCAGGCGATGACTCTCGTGGGGCGCATAGCGAAAATGTATGATGCCACGAGTCATGGCGGAAGGCGACTGGAGGTGCAACTGGTGCTCAGAAACCAGACCACTCTGTGGATGATTCAGAACGTTGACCTGCGCAGCGACCTCAACGAGCGGCTCGACGTTTATCCTTTCACCATGGAAGACCAGTGGGCTAAGACAGTGCTTACAGGCTCGCGGCGCGAGGGTAACCATTGTTATCCGCTCGACAGGAAGCCCATAGACAGGGACAGCGACCAGACGGTGCACCTCGTGGTGATAGGAAACGGGGCACTGGCAGAGAGCCTTGCCATCACGGCAGCACTCGTGGCACACTACCCCAACTATGTTCGCGACAACTCACTGCGCAGCCGCATCACCATCGTCTCGCCCGACACCGACCATGCGTGGAGCAACTTCCGCCAGCGGCAAAAGGCTCTCTTCGACAACTCCTACTGGCGGACGATACCGCTGGAAGGCTCTGCGGCACAGCCGTTCTTCCACCGTCCGATGTACAGCGGCACGCGTGACGACTTCGTTGACATTGACTGGGAGTTCGCACTGGGCACTGCCGACGACCCGCTGCTGCGCCAGAAACTCGACATGTGGGCGCAAGACCCGCGCCAACAACTCACCATAGCACTGTGCAGCAAAGACGAAGAGAGGAACTACGACCTCGCTTTCACCCTGCCCAATGCCGTCTATGACAAGAAGGTTCCGGTGCTCGTGGCAATGAGCAAGGCAGAGGTGATGGAGACGGTGTCGCTCTCAAACTCGATGTACAGCGAGGTTCACCCGATAGGGATGGCCAACAAGGGGCACGACGTGTGCATGCCCGTGATGCAGATGGCAAAGCGGCTGAACTACTTCTACTCATGCAGTTTCGGCGGGAAGGGTGTTCCCACGTCGATGCCAAAAGACGAGATAGAGGAGAAATGGGCGCAACAGACATCTGTGGCGATGCGCTTCTCCAACATATATAACGCCATGACGCTGCCCACCAAGATGCGCTCGCTGGGACATGACGAGGGCGAGTGGGACAAGTTCTACGCCCTGACACAGAGCGAGATACGCCAGACGGCTGCCGTGGAGCACAACCGATGGAGCGTGGAACGCCTCATACTGGGCTTCCGACCGCCCACCGACGGCGAGCGCAAGGAGATAGAAGAGAACATTGAACAACTGGCAGCAGCGCGCCGCCGAGGCGAGAAACTGGAACTTAACGACCTTAAGAACGCTTACAAGAAGCGCAAGATACACTACGACCTGTGCTCTTACGCCGAACTGGGCATAGACAAGACGGGACAGGACGTGCGCATCTACGACTACGACCTCACCGCATGCATACCGCTAATAGCAAACTCTTATCATGAAGACGGACAAGAACGCGCCTAAGACATATTATACACTGCGCTTCATGCACGACGATGCAATGCACCGACGGGGCGAGAAGATGCTCAATGCGAAGAACGAACTGCGCATCGGGCACAGCCATGAGTGCGACCTGAGGCTACCGAACGCCACCCCCACCGAAGACACCACACTGGCTGTCATAGTGCCCGACGAGGGCGGAGAGTCGTGGAGACTGGTTAGGCTGTCGCCCTATCGTCAGCACGATGTGCGCGTCAACGGTATGCCAGTGGCTCATGTCCATCGCCTCGCCGACGGCGACCGCATCGGTTTCGAGGGACAACGGCAGGAACTGCAGTTCAACATACGCCACGACGACATGTACAACTCGCAAGGCTTGGTGATGAAAACCAGCATGCCGCGATGGACCATCGCCCTGCTCGTAGCCGTTCCTGTGATTCTCTTTGCAGTGCTCTTCGCCATGATGCGCAACGCCAACGCACAGTTGATGGACGACTCTCTGGCAGACAAAGCCAAGGAGTCGGTATATAAGTTGCAAGCCGACTCGGTGTGGCTGGTGGCAATAAGCAACGGCGACACCATAAAACTGCGGTCGCACTCGTTCTCTGCCGACAACCAGACGACGATAGGCACGGCATTCCTCACCAGCGACTCGATGCTCATCACGGCGCGCCACTGTCTCGAACCGTGGCTCAACGACCCCGTGGCACCTACTGTAAGCGACACCACCGAACTGTCGTCGCTGCCTGTGCGCTGGGCTATGGTGGCAGAAACTGCCAACCAGAACGAGGGCAGAGAGGTGATGGGACTGGTCACCTTCGTATCGCTATGGAAAGACGGTGACAACAATGCTCCTGTGGCAAGGCTGCGCTCGACAGACTTCACCATGAACAAGACGCGCGACGAGATAATAGAAACGGGCGACTACGACCACGAACTCTTCTGGCGAAGCATACTGGCACGCCACCGCCGCACCGACATGACGCTGGGCGACATTGCCTGGATGAAGGTGTCGCCGCATGGTCTTGGACTGCCGCAGAGCGTCATACGCCGTGCCAACGGCAACGACTTGAAGCAGACGCTGGCAAAGACGGGGCGCAAACTATACTTCATGGGATTCCCCTCATCGCAGGAACGGGCCTTCGAGAAGTGTGACGACGAACTGCGCCAGCCCGTCCGCATCGGCGACGACGGACTGCCCGATGCCGTACTGGCACACAATGGCGACATACGTCCGGGATTCTCGGGCGGTCCGGTGATGATTGCCGACGGCGGAACCGCTATCGTGGTGGGCGTCGTTTCGGTGGTTGACCAAGTGAGCGACCAGCGCAAGTACTCGGTGCCTGTGACTGAAATAGATAGGAAGTGAAGTAATATTTGAAACGTATGATAGAGCAAATGACCATAGAACAACTGCTGGAGGCATATCCCGAAGGCACTGCAGAGGGTTTCGCGGGCTACTGCGACGAACTCTCGGCATGGCAGATGATTGTGGATGTGGCACAGAAGGTGTTGGATGATGGGTGCTGGGTGATGGCCGACGGACAACAGAGAATGGCTGACATCTCGCCAGCATGCGTCGCCATCAACGGCTCGGGCTTCACGCTTGTGTCGCTGTCCGACCGTCACGACGATGCTTTCGACGCCCCAGAAATCATCAACAGCAAGGCTTCTTCGCCCGACTCTCAGCATTCCGCGTCCAGCAGTGCGGCAGTATGGTCAATCGGTGCAACGGTGTTCCGTATGGTCATGGGCTGCAACATCATGAACGGACGGGGCGGAAAGGCACAGAAAGCCACATCAAAACTGCCCGTAATGCGCAGCGAAATGCCAGCATTGAGCCGTCTGGTGCAGCAGTGTCTCGACTTCGACCCAAACAAACGCCCCGCAATGAAGGATGTCCTAGCCACGGCAAGGGAAAACCTGGAACGATGTAGGAAGGAACAGGAAAAGGGACCGCGCATGAAACCGGAAACCGCCAGCAGCACCTCGGCAGTGCAGGCAGACTCCTCGCTGTGGCCCGAAGAGATGATACCGACATAAAAGATTAAACCAAACGAAAAGAAATACATCATATATGCAAGAAGAGACTTACCGCAAAAGAGAGAAAGAATGATAAGACTTACGATAACAATCATTACGATAATGCTGGCTGTTGCCGTCAATGCGCAACAGAACGACAAGGAACTGAACAGCCTGGTGACGATGGTGAAAAACCTTCGTCAGACAAGCGAGGCAGAGAAGAAGCAGGCCTTCAACGACACTTTCCAGTCGCTCGTTGCCGACACGGCATGGACCCCGATGAACGAACTGCGCGACAAGAACGGCGCCGAGTGCCCTCATTCGGACAAGTCGCTGCCGCGTTTCCGCCTCAACCGCATGCTCAGCAAGGCAGAACAGGTGCATCAGGGAGTGGCGGTGGCTACCAACGGATTCATGAACGGGCAGGACCCGCGCTTCAACTACTCGCTATACGAGAAGAGCGTGATGGCAGGAAAGAAAGTCAGTTACTCGTTCAACGGGCGCGAAGGACGGCAGGTGTTCGTGGTGGTGCCATATAAGACCTCAGCCAAACTTAACGCCACACTACTCGTCAACGGCAAGGCGGCGGCATCATCGCAAAGACTCTCTGACGGCACTCTGGTGCTGGAATGCACTGAAAGCATTAACACAAAGACACCACTGACCCTCGAGATAAGCAACCAAGGCAATGAGGGAATGGCTATGGTGATACTTAACCACAACACAAGAAAATGAAAAGACATCTAAGAAACGCCCTCGCAACGGTGTTGCTCGCGGCTGCCACCAGCACGGCAACGGCACAGACGACGTGGAAAGGATTTGCTTCCACGCCAAATGCCAATGCCGACTATCAACGCAGTGTGGAACTGATGGGGCAGGGAGACTACATGGAGGCGGCGCGATTGTTGAGCAAAATATCTGCCGGCATAGGTGAACTGGAGGGCAGACAGGCATATCTCGACCTCGCACGACTGCTGAAAACCGAGGGAAACGCATGGAACATGCTGGGCAACAAACACCAGATGGGGCGCGTGACGAGCCGCATGACATTCATGGTGAACGAGGGGAGACACCTCGGATTGCTCAACGACAACGAGGCACAGATACTGAACGCCGACACAAAAAAACTGCAAGGAAACATGCTCTACGAAGAGGCTGACGACAGCAAGGAGGCAATGGAGCAGGCGAAAGAGTATTTCAGCGAGGCCATTACCATCTATGATATGATGTCGCAAGACAAAGACCGCGACGTCGCTCAAGTGGAACAGGCAGAACTATTATATAAAGGTAAACACTATGACGATGCTCTGATTCTGCTTGATGCTGTCTGCTCTGACTATGAGGAATGGGCTGCAGACGAGTACGTCGATGAGAATCTGCTCTATGATGCGTTGTCTGCACGCGCCATGACACTTGCCCGACTTGGACGTTTCGACGAGGCTCTCAACGACATCGCTTGCGGAGTGAAGCAATACAGCGCAAAGAAAGGATGGCGATATGCCGAGATGCTGCGCAAGAAGGCAAAGATAATGATGCTGCGCCAGGAAGCAACGGGAGGTCAGAAGACCGATGCCCTGAAGTGTTATAAACAGGCTTTCGACTATCAGAAGGACTATGCGCTGAACCACTTGGCAAGCATGAACGATGCCGAACGCGAATTGTTCTGGATGCGAATGCGACCGTTCATTGCCGACTGTTACCGTCTTGAGGATGCCGATGCCGCGTTCTTGTTCGACGTAACGCTGTTCAGCAAAGGACTGCTGCTGCAACTGGGGCAGATGACTGGCAACGGAAAAACGGGCAAAGAGGCAATAGCATCGCTCCGACACACATGGCAACAGATACAGAAACGACTGCCTAAGGATGCCTGTGCCATTGAGTTCGTGCAGTATGAGAAGCAGGACGAGCAGCAAATGGGTGCCCTGCTGCTGCACAAGAGCGGCAAGCCGGTGTTCATAAAGATGGCAAAGCCAGAAGATGTTATGGAACATAAGATTGGCGCATTCACAGTGCGCCAGCGACTGGCAGGCGAGCCTAACCGTCTGAACCAACTCTACAAGGACACCACAGAACTACAGGCTAAGATATGGCCAGAGGCTCTTGTCAAGGCAATAGGCAAGGACAAGAAGGTGTTTTTCTCGCCAGCAGGATTCCAGAACCGCATCGCCATAGAGTATATGGTGCCACACCAACTCGAAGGAAAAGACATCTATAGACTTACTTCTACACGCACCCTGCTCTACGCCAAGCCGCTGACCGACCGCCAGCGAGCACTCATCTGCGGCGGCATTTCATACGAAGCGAACACCAATCAGCCTGAACTCGACGCTCAGCAATCATCTCTCAACGACCTGCGAGCCTACGACTATGCCGCAGGAAAGCACATGAAATTCACCTATCTGCCAGGTTCGCTGGCAGAGGCAGACACCATAAAGGCACGCAGAAACATGAAGGGCGACGTGCTGCTGAAAGGTTCGGAAGTGACGGAACAGAAGTTCTGCGAACTGGCTCCGCAATATCCTATAGTCAACATATCAACACACGGCTTCTTCGGGGCAGCATCGACACCGATGGGAACCGACCTCAAGCCATGCCTTACCGACGAGTCGATGTCTGAGAACTTCCTCGTTCTCGCTGGAGCAAACACCAACATAGGCGACGAGGATTTCGACAAGGAACAACGCGACGGACTGCTCTCGGCACTCGAGATGTCGGCACTCGACCTCAGCGAGGTTGAACTTTTCGTCGCCTCGGCATGCCAGTCGGGCTCGGGACATATCACTGCCGACGGCGTTTATGGCATACAGCGCGGACTGAAGAATGCCGGTGTAGGCGCAATGGTGGTGAGTCTGTTCAACGTCAGCGACAAGGCAACGAGCATCATGCTCTCTAACTTCCAGACCTTCGTGGCACAAGGAATGTCGCTGCACAAGGCTTTCGTTGCTGCAAGAGAAACGCTGAAGGCTCCGGCACAACAAAAAAAGACCTACTTCGATGCCGCCGTGATGTCAACAGTGGTGCAAGGGGGCGACGACTTCAATCTCCCGCAATACACCAATGCCTTCATACTCATTGATGCTGTAGAATGAATATCGAGCAAATCATAAACCTTAAAAACCAAACATATCTTATATGAAAAAGAGAATTATCATCATGGCCGGCATCATAGCCACGCTTTTCGCCACAGATGCTTTCGCACAAAGCAGCGAGATGGAACTGGAGGGACTGCAAGTGGGCGTGAACACTATGGACGATGGTACAAGAAAGAAAATCACTGGCATCGTGGAGCAGATGCAAGAGCAAGGCGGTGCAACGCGCGGTGTGGTGGGCGACATCCTGAAGTCGGCTCTCACAGGCGGCATCACAGCAACGCTCGACGTTATCGGAACAGAAATAGTGAACCTCGCGCACTACAAGAAGAACCAGAAACGCAAATGGATGGAGATGATTGAGCGCGAGTGCAACTACACCGACAGCATTCAGAACCTGCAAGGACTGCAGGACTTCTATTCGGAAACATCAACGATAGGTGCGCTCGACCCGTCGAACCTCAACTTCAACGGTATCTCTATTCGCGGAATGAGGGAAGGAAAAGAGGTGCTCTACCTCTCGTGCCACATCGACACGGCACGCCTGAGTCATCTCATTCAGCACAGCAAGTTCAACCTCGTGCTCGACACAATGGCGTTCCATCCGTACGAGTGCCACCTGCCAAACCTGCAGGCCAACGGCATACGCCTGATGAAAGGGCAACAGAGCGAGCGCGACAACTCGTTCTCGTTCGACGAGCGTACAAACCTGCGCGTCGGCATCGAGATGCAACTCTTCTCGTCATGGATAAACGAGGCGGTGATGGTAATGAACAACGTGAAACTGGGTGAATTTAAGATGAACATCAACATTGACACCCACGACCCGATATTCACATACTCGCGCCGTCAGATTGAACAGAATAGGCTTAACGCCAAGCAGTCGGCATCTACCCAATACCTTGCAAAAGACACCACATTCATCGGTATTGAGGGCGACTGCTTCGTGGTGCCGCGCTCGTTCATGCCCGTCAACGGCGGTCAACGCATGTGGGGAACAGGCGAATACAACATCAAGGTGAAGATGCGCGAGTCGTGCCAATTCTCTAACGACGAGGAGAAGAACAAGAAGATGAAGCAGTGGTACCGCGACTACAAGCAACTGCGCAAGATGCAGCGCAAGGGCAAGGGTACCGAAGTGGGCGAATACTTCCGCACAGTATGGCAGCAGAACCAAAACACCATAATGAAGAAGGTAGTGAAATCGGGCATCGACACCGGTGCCAAGGCTGCAGGACTGAAATAAACCGCAACCCGACATTCGTAATAATAAAAACTATAAACTCACAAAACAATGAAAACAAAGACTTTATTAATTGGTGCGGCAATGATGATCGCCGTAACCGCAAGTGCACAAGAACCAGCAGCAAGTGCACAGCCAAAGGCAGTGAACGAAACAGCACAACTGCTCAGCATGGCAGGAGAACTGGTTAAGTATGGCTACAAAACCCAGAACGCGCTACCTCTCGTGCAGGCAGTGCAAATCTACAAGAGCATCGGCGTGGTCCCAGAGGCTGAAGCAAAGAAAAAAGAAATAGAAGGACAAAAACTCGCTGAAGCAAGGAAGGCAAAGAACAACCCCGTGCAATACGACCAGACAAAACTCATCGCCGACGCCACGGCATACGCTGACGGTGACGAGAACATTCTCGGAATAATCAAGGGACTGGGCGACGTTCGCGGACGCGTTGGTGGTGAGACATACCACATGGACGTTGTCGATGCCGGACTCACCGATGTCTATACAATGCGATTCCAAGGGGGCGAGGATGCCACTATTATTCTTAGCGGCGACGGCGATACCGACCTTGACCTTTACGTTTACGACGAGAACGACAATCTCATCGGTTACGACGATGACGGCACCGACGACTGCGTTGTCTCGTTCACACCGCGCTGGACAGGCAACTTCAAAATAAAGGTGAAGAACCTCGGTGACACCTACAACTCGTACACACTTATAACAAACTAAGCAAAACGATTATAGTTACTGTCTGAACTTTTTAGGTGTTGAAAGCGATCAGGAAGACCGTTTTCAACACCTAAAAAAATACATTACCAATACTTGTTCCCTCTAACGTAACGTCAACAACGTTGCAGTCGTACGACTGCACCTCCTCGCAGAGTTCTTGCCATGGCACGAGGTTATTGTGAGTCATTCGGGCCTCATCTTTCTCGTCTCCGTAAACATATCCCAGCACCTCATGCGACGCACACCAGCGCAGATGCTCGGTCCAGGCGAGGGTGGCGAGGATGGAAGGGGTGAGAGATGAGAGTTGAGAGTTGAGAGTTGAGGGTTGAGCGGTGAGCGGTGAGGGTTGAGCGTTGAGCGATGAGCGATGAGGGTTGAAGGTGTATGTTGTCTTGCCAAATTCGCGGGTGATGGTGCCGTTGGTTATGGCACTGCGCAGTTGTGCAAGACTTTCTTCCCCATTCTCCCCACTCTTCTCGAATGCCTTTTGTGCAAGCAGGAGTTTCGTTGCGGCATGCTTTGCGTTGGCAATGTCCTGACTCTCCTTGCGCCGCAGTTCCATGATGTCCGACATCGAGGGCGCGAAATGGCTGTCCTTACCATTTCCGAGCAAACGACGGTGACGCGCATCCCAGTCTTCTTTCCATTCAGACGGGTAGCGGTTGTTATATTTGTCAAGATAACGGCGCGCCTCCCTGATGAGTTTGTCACTCACTATATTCTCGTATGTGTGTATCGAGGCGAAGTCTCCGAAGAGCGTTATCGGTCCATCGGGCTGCTCTGTGCGCAGTGTCTTGTCGCCCTGCGCCTTGAAAAGACGGTTGTAATGGTCTGCCACGATGTCGATATTGCCATCGGAACGGTCGTGAACCCTTACGAGAATGCGCAACATCTGCGGCCGGTCGCTATAGCGTATCGCCATGCGCATTATTCTCACGGCGAGGGTGATGTTCAGCGTATCGTCCTGGGTTGCCACAACAACATAGTTGAGAGTCTTTATCTTCTCGTTAAGCAACTTGGAGAAATCGGCACTCCGCGCATCGAAACCGTGCAATGTGATTCTGCTCTCGGCATTCTCTCCCGCCGAATTTTGGTCTATGAGAGTTCTCAGGGCAGGTGCATTAGTATAGAACTTTCCTGCAAGGATGTCCATGCGGCTATCCACCACATCACAACGGAACGGTGAGCGCACCACCCTGTCCTGCTTGCTTCCAGTGGCTGCGAAGGCAGAGAACTCGTAGAGAAAGCGCACCACATCGAGTCCTACCTCGCCAAATCCTATCACGAGGGAGTTGAACGATGACGAAACAGTGCCGTCCTGCTCCACATCAACGAAGTTCACTGGCTGCAAGGCAATGTCCTGTTTCAGATGTTCCACGCAGATGCGCGACGAGTCTATTATCCTCACATCAATGTTCTCGCCACACGCCTCGTCCTCGATGACGCGGTTAGCACTGTTATACCGCGCATGACAGTACAGCGTTGTCTTCACCCCTTGTTCTGCAGAAGCCTTGATGGTGCAGTCGTGCCGCAGCATGCCAGCCTTGTTCAGATTGTCGGTTTCGCTGTCGGCAAGCATGAAATAGTGCGCCTCGGCATTTGCTGTTTTGTGCATGTTGCGCACTATTCTTGCCAGAAGACCAGTCCCGATGCTCCGCAACACGTTGCTATCGGTCTTTATGTCACTGGTGGTGAGGTCTGTAATTCGGCTGCTTGCAATGGAAAGCAGCGCCTTGTTTGATGCTGCCGTGCGGAAGGTGTCGGCACGATGGGTAAGCATGTTCATGATGCTTTCCATCCCGTTGTTCCGCTCTCCGTCCTCCTCTGTCATCGGTGTAGCCACGAAAACAATGTCGTAATCGTTCTCCTTCTGCGTCTTGCGTATGTCCTCGGCAAGCACCTTTGAGGCATCGTTTATGCCAAAGAACACGAAGAGGCGGCGCCGAGGGAAAACCGTGGCACGCAGACTTGAGAACAGCAGTCGCAGGTAAACCCACAGACGGGTTGCGACGAGACTTACCAACATCAATACCGTGAGCAGCGATGCCACCACCGTTGTTACGGAAATAACACCGCGTATCAGCGGAGTATCGCTTTCGCCGGTGATGTTTGCAAACACATCGCCATCCACCTGAAAGGCGAACATGCCCAGTGAGCACAACGCCGAGCGGAAGAACAACTCCAGCGAACTGAACGTTCCGGCACCACTGCCCAGTGCCTCCATATACAGCAGCAGTCCCACCGCCCACACGAATACCATCGTCGTGGCGAGAGCCTTCAGTTGTCTGCTGCGGTTAAGGCTCACTCTCGTGTTGGCAATCCAGCGCGAAACGTGAATCACCATCAGCAGAGCGGCAACGACGAGTATCGCTATTGCCACCCAACCAGGCCAGCCTATGATACTAATTATCTTCATTCCACTCCTATAATGGTGCTCTCGGTGTGCGGCACTGCAATCTGCGTGTCGAGCAAGTTGAGCGGTGACGAGAGGTCATAGATGGTGCGCTGCTTGTCGAGCGGTATGCTCAGACGCACCATTCCCTTGCTGTCGCTGCGCGTTTTCTGTCCGCCCACGGTAATCTCCGCATTGGGCACCGGTGCCTCGCGAACCTCGTTCCACAGCATGAAGTTTATTGTTCCGAACACCTTCTCGTCGCGTTTCACGCCTATTGTCTGCTCTTTCGAAAGTTCAACTACAGTGTCGAGCGGCAGATAGTTGGCTGCCTCGAACTTCAGATGCACCTTCTGTCCGAGGTATCGGTGCGGAATGTTGGGCAGTGTCAGCGTCTCGCCAAGTCCTCTCAGCGTGTCTGCCTTCGTCTCATTGTCAAGTTGCAGCGTTACCACAGCATCCTTCATCGGCGGCAGATTGGCGTTCTGCACCGTCAGTTCCTTTGCCTGCACATGGCAGTCGAAGTCGCGGTTCATCCACCATGTCACCGCGATGGCGGCAATCACCGCCAGCACGGCGAGTATGCGGAATATCCACAGGCTGTAGAGACGGTGCTGGTAGCGGTTCCAGATAAAGCCATAGGCGTCGGGCAGACCTATAAGTAGCGACACCACCTTTGCCACTGCCTTGCGTTTGCGGAATATCTTCAGGTCGTCGCCCTCGTCGTGAACATTCACTCCCAGCAGTTCTCCCTCGCCGAAAGCAGCCTTCAGCACGGGGTTGAAGCACTCGTTCTCGTCGTTGCTGTATGGTGTTCCAGCCACGATGAAGGGTATGATGCGGTCCTTCATGCCGTGGTCGATGAAGTATTGCATCTCCTTTCCGCACCACTTCGACTTCGCAGAGTTGGGCGAGCAGATTACGATGAGGTGCTGCGAGCGTTCCAGTTCCTCGCTCAGTCCTTCGGTAAGCGTCTTCGCCACGAGGTCTGAGATATACCTGAAAATCTTGAACTTCTCAGGCTTCTTGTCATACGACTTCAGCACCTGTCCCTTGTCGTTGGCTATTACCGTAGGCAGGCTGTAGTTCTCAAGACGCTTTTGCAGCCACTTTGCCCACTTGTCGTCGCGGGAGTTATAACTTATGAATGCTGTGAATTTCTTTTCCATGAGGTTATTGTTTTTTTGTATTTATTCTGTTGGGGGTTGCGATGGCATCGCAACATACGGGACGGAAATCGCAACATACGGGACGGGGAGATGTTGGGTTCTTTCTCCGCTGTCGCTACTTCATGTTGTCTCTTATCACCTGGAGGGTTTCCTTGAGCGACGCTATATGACTGGCCTTTCCGTCGGGCGCCTTGCTGTGAGCCTCGATGGCGCTCACGAAGTTTGCCTCAGCCTCCTTGGGGTTGTGCAGATAAACGTTAGTGAGTCCCATGTACTCGTATGCCAGTCCCACCAAGCGGTTTGCCTCGCCAAAAGCATTGATATACGACTGCTTTGCCAGGGTGTAACTCTTCAGTGCGGCGGCATAGTTCTCCTTCTTGCTCAGTTCGTCGCCTTTCAGCATTGCCACCTCGCCGATGTTGACAAGCGCTGTTCGTGTGTTGGGATGGTTGTCGCCCAGCGTAGTGGTCCATATCTCCAGCGCCTTGGCGAACATTGCCAGTGCATGGTCGTAGTCCTTATAGTGCCCGTATATGCCACCGATGTTGTTATAGATGTTCGCCACCGAAGGGTGTTGCTCGCCATAGATGGTCTTGTACATCTCGAACGCCTTGCTGTAGTTTTCTGCCGCGCACTCATAGTCGCCCTGCATGTCGCACAGTCCGCCGCGGTTGTTGTAGAGCGTGGCCAGTTGGGGACTGTTGTCGCCATATAGTCTCTTCTTTATCTCGAACGCCTTGTCCAGACACTTCTTTGCCTCGTCATATTTCCCCGTATCCTTATAAACCGATGCCATGTTGTCGTAGGCTATTGCCACAACGTCATAGTCTTCGCCCAGCGACTTCTCCCAGATGCCGAGCGCTTTCTGGAAGTTGTTGATAGCCTTCTGGTATTCCTTTTTATAATAATGTGAACTTGCGATGTTGTTATAGCACAGGGCGGTCTGCATGCTCTCCTCGCCGTTCTGCTTCTGCGATGCAGCCAGGGCACGGTTGTTGTATTTCATCGCCGTGTCGTAGTCGCCCATCACCTCCAGATAGAACAGTCCCGTGAACACCTGCCACTCCGCCATGTCGGGGTCGAGTTCGGCGCGGGTGGTGATGTACTCACGTGCCTTGTCGATGTCGAACTTCGAGTATGCAATGGTGAACAGTTGGTAGAGATATTCTGCATCCTTCGCCTGCCGCTTCAGAATCTCCTGCCGCTGACGCTCTGCCTCCTCCATCAGCGCGTTGGCATCGGCCAGTTGCTTGTCAATGCGCTGCTTGTCGGCCTTGGCATTCTTGAGTGCCTCGGTGGGGTCGAACATGCTGTTTATCATCTCCTCGGCGCGTTCCAGTTCGCCGTTTTCAATCATCTGGTTTATCTGACGGTTCTTCTCGTCGAGTGCATCATAGTCGGTCTTGGCATAGTGCTCCGCCATCTGTCCTATGAGCGACTCGTACTTCTCGAACTGTTTCTGCAGTTCATCTACCTGCTTCTGGTAGTTGGCAGCGGTGATTTTCTTGTCGTTCAGTTGCTTCTGCAGTGCCGCCATCTTGCCCTTGTAGTTTTTCTCCGCCGCCTTGTATGCGTTGTTCTCAATGCGCTGTTTGTCGGCCTGCATCTGCGATGAGTTCACCATCACTATCTGCATTGTCACCGAGGGCGAGAAAGCATAGTTGCGCCCTATCATTCCCTGCTCCACGAGTTCATATCCCGCCTTCCTGACGCTCTGCAACGCGTATGCGTCGCCCGCCTTCTTGCCTGTCATGGCGATGGCGAACGTTCCTGCCGGCGCACTCACCACGGCATTGTGAACACCGCGAACACGTATCGTAACGCCCTGCAGCGCGGCTCCCTTGGCACCTGGGCGGCCCAGCGATTTCACATAACCGTTCTGCACTTGCGCCATTGCGGGAAGTGCCAGAATCATCAGTAGTGTCGCTACTATTGCTTTCATTATGTTGGCTTTTAGGTCAAAGTTTGTTTGATGCAAAAATAAGAATTATTTTCCTTTCGGCAAAACAAAGCGATGAAAAAATGGCGTGACATCCTGTAATGCAATGGTTTTTAGCGCCTGGCATTTGATTTAAGTCAAAATATCGTGTTATTATTCGATTTAATTGCACATAAATGTTGCGGCATCGAGAAAAAGGTTGTACCTTTGCACTGCATTCGAGAGAATGCATCCCAAAAGTTTTCATAGGTTAGTAGTTTGATAGATTTAAGGTAAAGATTATGTTATTAGATTTTGAAACAAGCGTAACGTTGGTCATTGCCGTTATTCTTACGATGCTCTGCATTGTTACTTTGGGTAAAACCAACATACGTTAAAGTTTTCAGGAGGCCGAAGTGAGAGATTCATATCGTCCTCTTTTTTTTGTCTAAATGCGAATCTGCTCCACAAGGGCAGATTTTGTCATTTATAGGGGATAACATCGTTTCGCCTCACTCATGGCTGTGCGCAACCGCATATTTATCCTTTCGGTTATGCACTTATATCCAACCGTTTCTCAGTTGATATCAAACCAGAAAACAATGTTATTAACTTTGTCGAACAAAGTTATTAAGATTGTTGAACAAAGTTAATAGGATTGTTTAACAAAGTTATTAACTTTGTTAGCCGTTTTGTATCTTATTGGAAACCAGTTAGTTACAAAGTGCCAAATTAGTCAGTATTTTTTACGAGCCACTGCATACCGACTTGAGCATAAATATTCGTTTGCAATTAGATTCTGCAAATTGGATTGGTGTTCCCAAGAACGCTGTAGCCATGGTTTCCCCACCCTTTAAAAGACACTGACCCCACCCCTGCCCCTCCCCTACAGGGGCGGGGAGTCATTAGCGATGGGGTTGAAGAATACGTGATTGTCAACTTTGTAGGGGCGAACCTCTGTGTTCGCCCGATTAGCGATGAGGTAGAAGAATACGTGATTACCAACTTTGTAGGGGGCGAACCTCTGCGTTCGCCCGATTAGCGATGGGGTAGGATAATAAGTTATTACCAACTCGAATGTAGAGCCTTAAATAATAAAGCAGAGCCTTATATATAATAAGGTGTAAGGGGAGTTTTATTGTTTTGAAATGTTAAATTATCGTTTTTCGATAAATTTTTATTGTAAAATCCTTGCACGTTTCAAATATTCGTTATACTTTTGCATATCGAAAAACGATAAATGTTGATAGTAAATCAATAAAAAAGAGAAAAAAGTTAAGATTGTATGTAGTTTTTCGCAACATGTGTGCGTCTAACGTGCAGAAATCTTTAAAACAATAAACATAGTAAAAAACTTAAAACTTTAGAATTATGGATATCATAACTTGGACAGCAGCAGCAGTAATGAGCATGTACTTCAACATGACTTCTCAGCCAACTAACGGCGATTTCGTATATAATGCAGAGATGCAGGACGGCAAGGTGAGCGCAATTCTCTCTTACAAGACTTCGGAGAGCGACAACAGTTTGAAGGCTAACACCAAGCACCTGTATGAGTATGACGAGCAAGACCGCGTGGTGAGCGACCAGATGCTCAAGTGGAACAGCGAGAAGGGCGAGTGGGTGCCTGTGAAATGCATCGCCTATGAGTACAGCGGCAGCACCATCGCCATGAACTACATGCTGTGGAACTCTGAGGAGGGTCACTACATGGCTCCTACCGAAAGTGTGGTTTACACCATGATGGGACAACTCATTGCCAGTGTGGAGAAATATAAGAAGGAGAGCCACGACGGCGAGATGCAACTCTCTGACCGCTACTTGATGATGGGCGGCGGCATCTACAACCTGCTCGCTGGAAAATAAACTTACTACGATATTGCACCGAGGCCCCTCCCCGATGGAGGGGTTTAGGTGTGTTTAACAACAAAAAAAAGAAAGGGATTATGAAACACAAGATGAACCTGCTCTGCGTGGTGATTTTCATTTTCACGGTTTTGATGCCCGTGGCTGAATTCAGCGGTGCTTTCTTCAGCAGCAACGATGAACTGAAACTGACAGAGGTGGATGTCTATCCGACACACATCGGCGACGACAATTCGTTCAGGATGAAAGACGTAAAGACGGGCAAAGATGTAAAAGCATGGGCAAAGAGCGTTATGATAGAAGTGGAAGAGAGCGCCGTCAAGGAGAGGTCTGGATGGTATCACGTAATGCTGCTCCCCTTGCCAATCATAGCATTTGTCACATGGGTTATGTTTTACGTCTTTTTCATCAAGTTTGTCATTGCAATCAACAAGGGCGAAGTGTTCACATGGAAAACCATTAGTCTGCTGAGAAAGGCGGGATGGGCATGGCTGATAAGCCAGGTGTCGGGCATCGCCCTCTTGTTCTTCGCCAAAGGGGAGACGACCTTAATGGGTTACGCCACCGACTACTCCAAGATTATTGAGGATATCCCCGACCTGCTCACCGGACTGCTACTGCTGATGATGGCGCAAATCTTCAGCATCGGACTGAGACAAAAGGAGGAACTGGAACAGGTTATCTGATTCGCGGTTGTTGAATTAACATATTACTAATTGTCGCCTTGGCAAATAAGATTTACGAATTCTGAAATTACAAAGACAATGAAAAAACATCACATAGCACTGGCAATAACAACCCTGACCGTGGCGGTGGGGATAGTAGGAATTGCAAAGGGCGGCACTCTGCCCATGCACTGGAATGCAAGCGGCGAGGTGGACCGCTGGGGAAGCAAGTGGGAACTGCTCATACCTATGGGCATGGCCATTGCGTTTTACCTGCTGTTCAGGTTTCTGGAGAAACATCCAGAATACAGCACTTTGAACGTGAGGAAAGAGGTGGAGAAGAAAGGCAGGGCGTTGCTGGCAGACTATAGCGCCAACATGAATGTCCTCATTGCACTGATAATGCTCTACGCCACACTCACCATAACCACGTTACTGCCCTTCTCGCCCATAATGCCCATCATTATCGTTATAGCGATGGTAGGCTACTCAATGTTCTTAACCCAAAGTGTGAGGCGGCTGAACCGCAACGCGGTGAAGGGTGAAAGTGCCGACGAGACAACGGTGAGCATGGCAGAGGCGGAGACAAACTATCTGGCAAACAAGCAGGCACCGCAAAATGTATGGATATACTTTTTCGTTCCGTTCACCATCATTGCACTATTGCTGACTGGGGTCATCGTGAGCCACTCCGCCGACCTGCTCCCGCTGTTTAGCGAGAAAGGATATGCCGAGGCGCTCGCCACGGGCAAGCCGTTGCTGGGAACGTTGGAAACAATAGGATATGTCGTCGCTATAGTGGTAACGATCGTCAACGCGCTGATAGTGACAATCGTCTTCCGCAACTATGGAAGGGGCGAGATGTTCAGTGCCGGGAACGTGCGCAAGATGAAGTATGTTGAATATTCATTCATGGCGATGGGCATAGCATGCTTACCCTTAGCCCTACTAACGGGGGGCGCTTTTTACGTCATCGCTGTGCTCGCACTGTTTATCGACTTTATTCTGAAACTCTTCATGCACACCTTCGTGAAAGGTTACCGTATGAAGGAGGAGCAAGAACTCACTATATAATAACACTGACAAGATGGGAAGGATAATAGTAAACTTAGACGTTGAGATGGCCAAGAAGAAAGTGGGACTGGGCGAACTAGCAGAGCGCATCGGTCTCACACAGGCTAATCTCTCGATACTGAAGACGGGCAAGGCGAAGGCAATACGCTTCTCCACCCTCGAGGCAATATGCAAGGAACTGGGATGCCAGCCGGGGGATATCCTGGAATACCGTGAATGAACGGAATATCACCACAGCACATTAATCGATTTCAAACGTAAATTACCATAAATAAAACGTAAATGAACGATAATAACAATATGGTTGATTATAAAGATGTCGTATATAAAATAATTGGTGCAGCAATGGAGGTTCACAATGTATTGGGATTCGGACTTCTTGAGCCTGTTTATCAGGAGGCTTTGGCGTTAGAATTAAACTCACGAGGGATACAATGTGACAGGGAAGTTGAAATAAGCACCTATTACAAGGGACAACTCATGAGCAAAAAATACAAGATGGATATGCTTGTTGACAATGTAATAGTCGAGTTAAAGGCTGTTGAGTCAATATCTTCCGAACACCGCATGCAGTTGTTCAATTATATGCGTCTGACAAAGAAGCCTGTGGGGCTACTAATAAACTTTGGCGAAGAGGTTCTTCACGGCGAACGATATTGTTATGACGAAGAGTCAAATGTTTGCTATAGAGTAGATAAGAACATGAACCCCGTATTATGATTAACGGATATTTACGTTGCATTTACGGTCATTTACGTTAAAAAGAAAAGGCAGCAATAGAAATAATATTATTAATGTTTTAAAATTAGAAAAAAAATGATTATCAGTACAACCCCTACACTGGAGGGTTACCCAGTGAAGCAGTATCTGGGAGTAGTGACAGGCGAAACCATTGTTGGAGCAAACATCTTCAAGGACTTTATGGCAGGCATACGCGACATAGTGGGCGGACGCGCCGGCTCTTACGAGAAAGTGCTCATTGAGGCTAAAGAAACGTCGATGGCAGAGATGAAACAGCGTGCCGAGGCAATGGGCGCCAATGCCATTGTGGGCGTTGACATCGACTATGAGACTGTGGGCGAAGGGGGCACCATGCTGATGGTGGCCACAAGCGGCACGGCAGTGATTATTTAAGAAAAAGAAAAAATTTTCCATATTTTGTGTAGTTTTTCGGAAACTCGTGCGTCTAACGTGTAGAAATCAATAAAAACAGTTGACAAGTTGACGAGTTGACAAGTTAACAAGTTGCTTGGAAACATTATTCAAAACAAAGGAAATGGAACAGAAAGAAACCGATTTCTCCCGGATTATCAGAGAGCAGAAGAGCACCATCTACACCGTGTGCTACATGTTCTCTAAGGACAAGCAAGAGGTGGACGACCTCTTCCAGGAGGTGCTCGTGAGGCTGTGGCAAGGCTACGACTCATTCCAAGGAAAGAGCGACCTGCGCACATGGGTCTATAAGGTGAGTCTGAACACGTGCATCTCTATCGACCGCAAGAAGAAACGACGCAAGACACAACCGATCGTCGAGGGTATCGACCTCTTCGACAAGAACGACGCCGACAACCGTCAGACCGACCTGCTGCACCAGCGCATACAGAAACTTCAGGCTTTCGACCGCGCCATAGTGCTGCTCTGGCTCGAGAACATGAGTTACGACGAGATAGCGCAAATCGTGGGCATCTCGGTGAAGAATGTCTCGGTGAGGTTATACCGCATCAAGGAGCAACTGAAAAACGGATAGAAGCAATAAATATTATTATAAACAAATAAAACTACACAAGATATGGAAAATATTAATGATTTCAACGAACTCGAAGAAATACGCCAGCAGATAAAGGCGCTGAAAGATAAGGTGGAGCGCAAGGGAACGCTCAACGAACGACTGGTGAGAAAATCCATAAAAGGCAGCATGAGCAGCATCCGACGCACCATTTACATACTGCTTGCCCTGGCGGTGCTCGTCACACCGGTATGGCTGATGATAAAGTTTCAGCACAATCTCTCATGGCCACTTTTCATCTTCACGATGGTGATGATGTATGGCTCTGTCTTCTTTGATTGGCACATCAACCGCTTAGATACAGAAAGCATAGGAACAGACCTGAAAGAGACCGCCAGGAAACTGGCTGAGATGAAGAAACGCCGCAGCCAGCAGGAAAAGATAGGACTGTTCGTAGTGATCCCGATATGGATAATATGGCTGGCACTTGAGTTCTATTATAACGCAAGCAACCACACAGAGGCATTGGCGCTGATTATCGGGTTGGTTGTAGGAGGTGCTATCGGCGGAGCCATCGGTCTGAGCATCTACTTCAAGTGGCAACGGAAGAACGACGAGATGATTGACCAGATAAACGAAATTCTTGAAGAAGAATAAAAATAAGCGATGAAGAAGATTCTTAAGATGATATTGGGTCTTGCCGCCGGCTGCCTGCTGGGAGTGTTCGTTGGACTGGGCGCTGCGGTGGTATTCGGCGGCAAGACTTGGGCAGAGGTACTGTCGAAGGTGGTAAACATAGATGTCACGACGATTATAATCCCTATATTTATAATGACTATAGGATTAGTCGTGGCATTTGTGTTGCAAATCATAGTGCACGAGGCAGGCCATCTGGTGGCAGGACTGCTGACGGGCTATCGCTTCGTGTCGTTCCGCATTTTAAGTCTGACACTGATAAAGAGGGATGGACACCTGCGTCTGAGCAGATACTCGCTGGGCAGCACTGGCGGACAGTGCCTCATGGCTCCGCCCCTGCGTCCGATAGAAGAGATAGACACACGGTGGTATAACCTTGGCGGTGTGCTTGCCAACATTCTGCTGAGCATCGCCGCCTTGCTGGTGTGTCTCTTGTTCGACCTTCCCTCAGAAGCAACCATCATAATGGTGTTTGTCATCTTCTTCGGGCTTTTCATGGCAATAACCAACGGCATACCGATGAAAGTGGGAGGAATGAACAACGACGGCTACAACCTCTTTCATCTTGAGAAGTCGCCTCTCGACAAACGCATTCTGTGCAAGATGCTTGAGGCAAACGCACGAATGCAGAACGGCGAACAGCCCAGGCAACTGCCCGACGAAATGTTCCGCGAAGAAGGAACTGGCTGGAGCGATGCCCTGCAGGTGAACTGGCAACTGATGGTGGTCACACGCTTAATTAACCAGCAACGGTGGGAAGAAGCATACACTCTGATGAAGGAAGGACTGGCGAAGAAAGACAGTATGCCGAAACTGTTCTTCCTGGAACTCTCGCTCGAGATGGTGTTCGTGTGCCTGGCGACCGGACGCATCGACGAGGCTCGGCAGTTGTACGACAAGGAACTGTCTGGTTATCTGAAGAAATACGTCAAGACGCACAGCAGCAAGGCACGCATACTGTGTGCCATCGAACTGCTGATGAACGGCAACCGCGACGAAGCACTGCGAATAAAGGACAACCTCACTGCCCGACGCAACGACTTCCTGATGCAGGGCGAAGTGGCTATGGACATCGAACTGATGTCTGAGATTATAAAGGTAAAAAAGTAAAAGGGTAAAAAAGTAAAAGGGTAAAAAAGGTAAAAAAGTAAAAAAGGTAAAAAAGTAAAAAAGGTAAAAAAGTAAAAAGGTAAGAATTAATAATCACAATTATGAAAAAGGTTATCATTTCGCTTGCACTGCTTCTGACAGCAGCAGTCAGCACCAACGCACAGTTGCTATACAAGATTTCGGGCAACGGGCTAAGCAAAAACAGTTACATCATTGGCACATACCATCTCGCAACATCAAGTTTCACCGACAGCATACCAGGACTAAAGGCTGCGCTCGACGAGACAGAACAGGTGTATGGCGAAGTGGTGATGGACGACATGGCGAGTCCAGAAAATGCCCTCAAGACCCAGCAGGCAATGATGCTTGAAGACGGGAAGACCCTCACCTCACTGCTCAACGAGGAGCAACAGGGCAAACTGAACGCCGTTCTCACCAAAACCTTTGGTGTGGATCTCACCAATCCCATGATGAAACAGCAACTCGACGCATTCACACCGCAGGCTCTGATGACACAGTTGTCGCTGATGAGTTACCTCAAGAGAGAACCGTCGTTCAATCCGCTCGACCCCTTTGACGGCTATTTCCAGAACGAAGCAAAGAAGAACGGCAAGGATGTGAAGGGCTTTGAAACCCTTGATTTCCAATTAGACGCGCTGTTCGGCGGGATTACCTTAGAGCGCCAGGTGGAACTGTTGATGTGCTACTGCGATAATTATGAGTACATGGAATCGCAAACCGAACGCACCATCAAGGCGTTCTACTCGCAAGACATTAAGAGTATAGAGGAAATAACCGACGAACGTCTGAACAACTCATGCGACAACACCGACGAAGAAAACGAGCGCATTCTCTACGGACGCAACGACAACTGGCTCTCTCAGATGCCCGACATCATGAAGCAGAAGCCCACGTTCTTCGCTGTCGGTGCCGCCCATCTCGTGGGCGAGCGCGGTGTCCTCAATGGTCTTCGCAAGGCAGGTTACACAGTGACAGGAGTGAAGTGATGAAGTGATGGCAAATCCCTCCTGAACTTATTAACTCATTAACTCGCAAACTCCTCATTATAATTATAATTATACTTAAAAAAACTCGTTATAATACAAGGTATGCAAATTATTTGTTAATTTTGCAGTCCTAATATCGGTGAAACTCTAATTTATCATTTCAATTAATATAGTATGAAACTGAAAAGATTCTTTATTGCTGTCGCCCTCATAGTAATGAGCGCCACAGCACTGATGGCACAAGAACTGCCGCCTATCCCCAAGGACGACAAGGTGCGCATCGGAAAACTTGACAACGGACTTACTTATTACATCCGTAACAACAACTGGCCAGAGAACAAGGCCAACTTCTACATCGCTCAGCGCGTGGGCTCTATCCAGGAGAACGACGACCAGCGCGGTCTGGCTCACTTCCTCGAGCACATGGCGTTCAACGGCTCTGAGCATTTCCCCGATTCTACACTGCTGGAATATACCCGTTCACTGGGAGTGGAGTTCGGAAGCGACCTTAATGCTTACACCTCAATCGACCAGACCGTTTATCGCATCTGCAACGTGCCCACAAAGCGCGCGACAGCCATCGACTCATGTATCCTCATCTTGAAGGACTGGTCGAACGGCCTCACTCTCGATGGCAAGGAGATTGACAAGGAGCGCGGCGTCATTCATCAGGAGTGGCAACTCAACGAAGGACCTGGCCAGCGCATGTACCAGAAGATTCTGCCTGCACTCTATCCTGGCTGTAAGTATGGCGAGCGCCTGCCTATCGGTCTGATGGAGATTGTCGATAACTTCGAGCACGAAGCACTGCGCGCATACTACCGCAAGTGGTATCGCCCGGACAATCAGGCTATCATCGTTGTCGGCGATGTTGACGTTGACCACGTGGAGGCTGTCATCAAGGACCTCTGGAAAAACGTTGTGGTTCCTGCTGATGCTGCACAGGTGAAAGACGAACTTGTGCCAGACAACGCCGAGCCTATCTACCTCTTCGAGAAGGACAAGGAGCAGAAATACTCTCTCGTTAGCGTCATGATGAAGCACGACATCGTGGAGAAAGAGGAGAAGGAGAACATCGGTTACCTGCTCGACCAGTATGCAAAGAGCGTAATCGCAATGATGTTCAACCTGCGCTTCGAGGAAATGGCTAAGAAAGCCGACTGCCCATTCGTTGCTGCCGATGCACAAGACGGACAATACATCCTCTCCAAGACCAAGGACAACTTCGAGTTGAACGCTATGGCAAAGGACGGCAAGGACATCGAGAGTCTCGCAGCCATCTACCGCGAGGCACAGCGCGTGCGTCAGTTCGGTTTCACCGCTGGTGAGTACGACCGCTGCAAGAGCGAGTACCTGAGCCAACTGGAGAAGCAGTACAACAACCGCGACAAAGTGGACAACGCCGTTTACGGCAACCTCTATCGCGACAACTATCTCGACAACGAGCCGATACCATCAATAGAGGTGAAGTACCAGATACTGTCACAACTGCTCAAGTCGCCGATGATTGGTGTCGAGATGATCAACGAGTATGCCAAGGAACTCATCAGCGAGAACGACTCAAACCTCGTGGCACTCGTAATGGCACAGGAGAAGGAAGGCAAGACATATCCCGACAAGGCAGCCATGGCACAGGCCATCAGCCAGGTGCGCGGCGAGACACTCGAGGCTTATGTTGACAACACCAAGAACGAACCACTCATCGCTCCCGAGGCAATGCCGAAACCAGGCAAGATTGTAAAGGAGAAGGAAAATACAAAACTCGGATACAAGGAACTCGAACTGAGCAACGGTGCCAAGGTGGTGCTGAAGAAAACCGACTTCAAGAACGACGAAATCGTATTCCAGGCAATGGCTAAGGGAGGTAAGGGACTCTACGGACCTGCCGACTACATCAACCTGAAGTACTTCGGCACAGCAATGGAGGCAAGCGGACTCGGCAACTTCTCTAACAGCGAACTGCAGAAGGCTCTCTACGGAAAGCAGGTGGGCGTATCGCTCGACATGAGCAATTACTACAACTACATTGGAGGTAACTCTGTGCCCAAGGACATCGAGACCGCAATGCAACTCATCTACCTCCACTTCACCAACGTTTCGAAGGACGAGGAGTCATTCAACTCTATCAAAGAGCAACTCGCTCTGATGCTTGCAAACAAAAACCTGCAGCCAGAGTCGGTGTTCAGCGACTCTGTATCACTCACCATATACGGCCACAACCCACGCTTTGCTCCTACATGCAAGGAAGACCTTGACAAGATAAACTACGACCGCATCATGCAGATATGGAAAGAGCGCTTCAGCAACGCACGTGGATATGAGTTCTACTTCGTAGGAAACTTCGACGAGGCTACAATACGCCCGCTCATCGAGCAGTACATAGCATCGCTGCCTTCACAGAAGAAAGTTGCCGACTGGAAAGATGTTGACGACTTTGCCGACGGAAAGATTAACAACACCTTCACACGCAAGATGGAGTCGCCAAAGGCTCTCGCATTCAAGTTGTGGCACATGCCTGCAACATACAACCTTGAGAACTCTGTTCTCGCCGACGCAGCAGGACAGTTGCTCATGATGGTTTACCTGAAAGACATCCGCGAGGACGCCAGCGCAGCCTACACCGTGTCTGCACAGGGCTCTCTCCGTCGCACAGGCGACAAGGCATTGGTAGTGATGCAGGCAGTATGCCCAATGGACCCAGAGAAGGCACAGACAGCCCTCAGTCTCCTTGCAAAGGGTATGGCCGACAATACCATCAAGGTGGATGCTGACAAGGTGGCTAAGATTAAGGAGAACATGCTTAAGAACGCTGACACCGATGCCAAGAGCAACTCTCACTGGATGGATGTCATCGACGAGTACATCTGGACAAACGTTGACCTGCAGACCAACTACAAGAAGGTGGTTAACGACCTCACCCCTGAGAAGATTGCTGCTTTCCTGAAGCAACTCGTTGACAAGGGAAGCCAAATCGACGTCACCATGACTCCTGAGAAGTAATTCTCTTTTAATACAGAACATAGAGTGCAGGATGTAGAATTATGATTACATTCTGCACTCTTTGTTTTCTCTTGATTTGCAAGTCACTCGTGTTTTTGAAACAAAAGACATATACTTTTCCACTATCGTTCTCGCCTTATTACAAAAAAAGGGACGGAGAACTGCCATTCAGACAAAATAATTGCTTTTTTGTATATTTTGCGACACATTTTGCACTTTCTTTTCATGAATTGTCGCAAATATAAGTCATTGTCGCAACAATATACACTAATAATACCGCATTTTCTTGCCGGGCGTGAAAAACTGCCTTAACTTTGCACCCGATAAACAGAACAACTAAAATATTTATTAAAATGAAAAAGATTGCAATTTTGGCAGTAGCCGCCATAATGACTACACTGAGTGTTAATGCACAGAATGGTTATGAAGAGACAAAGCATGAGATTGCTGTCAGTTACGGATTTGACTCTAACTCACAGGTTCTTGATGTGTTCGAAAACATAGGTGGTGTGCTGAGTGGTGTTTCTTTTGACAACGAAAAGTTCATAGGTCCTGTCGCTTTAGAGTATTTCTATCATGTTAATCCTATGTTAAGTGTAGGTGGTATAGTAGCATACGGTCACTGCAAGCAGGACGTGTTTGAGTCAAAGAACAGCAAAATTGGTGAGATCAAGAACAATTATATCACCGTGATGCCGTCAGTAAAGTTCAACTGGCTTCGTAAGAAGAATTTCGGAATGTACTCGAAACTTGCAGCCGGTGTTACTTTCCGCGACATGAAGTTTAAGGCTATTGATGGCAAGTCGAAGAATGATGACGACAAGATGACACACTTCAACTGGCAAGCATCGCTTATCGGTATTGAGGCTGGTAGTCCTACCGTACGTGGATTTGCTGAGGTTGGTATGGGTGAGCAGGGTATTGTCTGCGCCGGTTTACGTTGTAAGTTCTAATAGATTATTAATATAAAAGTAAAAGGCTATTTTACTGACCGTATATATTGGTCGGTAAAATGGCCTTTTTTGCTGTCATGGAAGCATTTGAAAAGTTTCTCTTTGTCTTGAAATGGAGCAATCACACACACACCATCTTATTAATATGCATGAGCGTGTGCGCACGCCGCATATCCGTAACATGAGATGGCTCCCCTCTCTACGGGAGTGGGGTTGGGGATGGAGTTTTTGCTCCCATGTATGTCCCCTTCCTCCACAGCGCCTCGGCAGGACCGCGTTGGTGGCGACGAGCCCAGAGACAGGTTACGACAATCTGAAGTATCACCATACCCGCACCCGCAAGTATCGCATAGGTGCGCCCGAGAACACAGTAGAGTCCCAAGCCGTAGCCGTAAAAAAGGAAACACCCTATCACCGACTGCAGCAGATAGTTGCTTAGGCTCATCCGGCCGAAGGTGCATACCGGCGCAAGCATCTTTCTCAGACGTGCCGAAGCATACCACAGCAGCACTATTGCCGATATCTCCGTAAGCAGCACAGCAAGGTTGAATATGGGTGATAGATATTGGATGATGGGTGTTGGCTGTTGGTTAGATAATAGCGGCGACCACATACTCCAAACGCCTATCGCCAAGCAACCGGCGACCAGAACCAACTTCCACACAAGCAGATTTTTACCCTCGTTGCAAAACATGCGGGTACGGCCGAACAGCAACCCCAAGAGGAAGAGGCCAAACGTCTGCGTCAGGCGCCCCGTAAAAGTGAAATATCCCATATTGGCAACAAAGGCATAGCGCACATTCATCACCACGTTCTGCCAGAAACCACTCTCTTGATGATGCTGCGCCAGCAAGGCATAGTCGCTCCATATCCAGTCGGACGGCATCGTCCAGCCGCTGAGCAGTTGCCACAGTTCGAAGGGCTGTGCCAGGACCAACACCGTCAGCACCCACAGCCAGCGGTTGCTCAGCCGACTACACAGAATCAAGAGCAGTCCGCAGAGGGCATACGAGGTAAGTATGTCACCGTCGTAAACGGCAATGTTCACCATTCCTATAACAAACAACAGAACCATGCGCCACGCAAAGCGCCAGCGCGACAACGAACGGCTGAGCATGATATGAAAAGTGAGACCGAACAACAGGGCAAAGATGCCGTACATCTTGCCCGAAAGCAACAGCGTGGCAATGCCGAAAACATCATCATCGCAAGCCAACGTGAACCGCGCGTCAGGATAGAAAGCATTGAACGACTCCACGGCATGATACAGTATGATGCCCGCCACAGCCACACCGCGCAGCGCGTCGGCCACCTCTATGCGCTCACTTGCCTGCCCCATGCCTCCTGTTCTCTACAGTCTGAATCCGACGAACAGGCGCGTGCGCCACTTAATGTTATGCACCGCCAACTGTTCCTCGTCGCCGATATTGGTGAAGTTGAACACCATCGAGGTGCCAACGAACATGTTGCCGAACTGCTTCACGATAGCCCCGCGCGAGGTGATGATAACCTCGGGGAAATGGTATTTCAAAGGTATGCGTTCCTCGTTCACCCTAAGCGAGGTGTGACTGTAAACGATGAACGTGGGCAGCGCCGAGATATGCAGCAGCCAGTTGCGCGCAGGCACCCAGTTGTATCCGTAACCTGCACCGATGCCTATGTTCGTTACCTTCAGCACCGATTCATAGGTGGCCTTAGTGTCTGCCCGCTGTCCCTGTCCCGAAAAAGCCAGCAGGAAACTGCCTGCCGAGTGCCGCTGGATGTAACTCTGCGTGAAGGCGGCAGGGTAAGAGAAGCGCCGATAGTTGAAGGCATAGTAGGCGTTCACGTTGAGTGTCTTCAGTGTCAGCACTTCGGGCGGCAACTCTATTCTGGGCTCTCCCTCCATCTCGTGCCAACCCTTAAAGTTTTTCGCGTTCTGGTATATGAAGTCAAAGCCCCAGCGGTTGCTGTATGAGTTAAGGTTAATCTCGAAGTCTTTATATTTCCCCATCAGTTTAGCGGGGTTCAACGCCATGTTCAGCGACAGTCCTAGATAACTTACACCCAGGCTCAGCGTCGATTTATAGTCGGCAGTCATCTCCGAGCGGAACGGGTTGCCCTGCTGCACTCCCTCCACTTCCACCTTCGCGCCCGAAACGTTCAGTCGGCCAATGAACGTCCACTTTGTCTTCGGACGTGTGATATACATCGTGTCGATGTCGCTGCTGCGGTAGCGCGCCGTCATTATACTGTCGTTATGCTTCAGCATGCCCCACAGTTTCTTCTGCGCCTGTGCCTCAGAGACTATGCCCGCCCAGAGCAGCGTTGCCATGATAGCCGTCAGTTGCCATTTAAATATTCTTCTCATTCCGCAATTGAAATGTTTATGATGCAAAGTTACATATTTTTCGCGTAATAGAAACCATCTAACCCGATTTATTGTCTATATTCACTCCGTTTGATATACCTTTCACGCCCTCAAAGGTATATGTTTCGCGGTGCAATAGCACATCTCTTGGACGCTCACCCGACACCTCTCGCAAAGAGAGGAGTGTTTAACCTGCATTCTCCAAGCCCCTCTGCAGTGGTGCCGTCCTTCGCGATTGTCCTGGTTCCTCTTGCTACAATGCAAAGATACAAAACAGATAGACGTTTTGCAAGAAAAAACGCGAATATCTTCCGACCTTTTCAGGTCGGGAAATTATACCCCGAAAGTACCGAAACCCTTTGTTTCTGGGCATTTCGGCATGGGTCGGAAATGGTCGGAAATAGGTCGGAAGATTTTTGAAAAGACCATTTTTCTTTTGGGAAGACATCTAAAAACGTCCCGTTATAAACGTTTTCCTGCTCGGTCGGATTTGTAATCCGACCGCTTCGAGTATAAGTATTTTCAATACGCTCATTCATCTTACTACAGTTTTTACGATTGTTTAGTAAACCCTCTTGTTGCCATATTTTTTCGCATTACAAATGCTTATATTCTATGCAGTCGGATTGCAAATCCGACTGAGCGGGGTCTGAAAAACACTATGGGGTGCGCTTTTAATAAATTCAACATTTCAACAATTCAACATTTCAACAAATCAACAAATCAACATTTCAACATTTCAACAAACAGGTTTTT
>DGTS01000039.1:0-74802 GCA_002394385.1 Prevotella sp. UBA4330 | reverse complement strand
ATATAAGAAATGAGACACCTAAAAATCCTGAATTCCGAAAAGGGCATTTGTTGATTTGTTGATTTGTTGAATTGTTGACATTTTGCCATCTCCCTGTCTTTCCATGTTTACTTTTCAATAATTATTGGGCATTTCCCTAAAATTTTCCGACCTATTTCCGACCTTTAAGCAAACCCTTTGTAGCAGGGCGTTTGCGGCAGATTTTGAAAGAGTTTTCCGACCCTAAAATGGTCGGAAGATTTTTCACGTTTTTTCTTGCAAAAAGACATTATATTTTGTATCTTTGCATTATAAAACTAATTGCTATGTTCAAGACAAGATTGCTATTATCTCTCATTTATGTCGCGGTTGCTCTCACGGCTAAGGCAGGAGGCATGGTGGAGGTGACCGAGACATCTGCAGACGGCAGTTTCGCCCTGTGCGCTAACGGCAGGGCAGCCACGATATTCACCGACGGCGACGACTATAAGGTGGTGGGCATCGCGGCAGGAATGCTGGCAGACGATGTGGAGCGTGTCACAGGCATCCGTCCAGAACTGCTTACGGGCAAGGTGCTGCCCAAGAAAGGTGTGCCGCTGCTGGTTGCCGGAACACTGGGGCACAGCGCTGTTATAGACAACCTCGTGAGCAGAGGACTTGTAAATGTTGACGCCATCAAAGGCAAATGGGAGTCGTTTGTCATCGCCACGGTGAGGTATCCCAAGAAGGGCGCAACGATGCTCGTCGTGGCAGGCAGCGACCGCAGGGGCACAGCATTCGGACTGGCATCGCTCTCTGAGGCCATTGGCGTGTCGCCGTGGTACTGGTGGGCTGACGTGACACCGGCAAGGAAAGAGGCATTGTATGTAGCACAGGGCGTGTTATGCCAGCAAGAACCGTCGGTGCAGTATCGCGGCATCTTCATCAATGACGAGCGCTTCGGCGGCTGGGCCCGATGGGCTGAACGAAGGCATGGGAAGGTGGGACCGGAGACCTACCAGAAGGTGTTTGAGTTGCTGCTGCGACTGAAGGCCAACTATCTATGGCCCGCCATGCATCCCGGAACACAAGCGTTTAACGATGACCCAGAGAATGCACGTCTAGCAGACGACTATGCCATCGTGATGGGCTCGTCGCATTGCGAGCAGATGCTGCGCAACAACGAGGGCGAGTGGAAGGCGGTGAACGAACGCGCCAAGGCAGAAGGCAAGGAGGGTCTGGGCGACTTCAACTACATCACCAACCGCAAGACGATGCAGGAGTATTGGGAGACGCGCGTCAAGACCAACGGGAAATATGAGAACACCTACACCCTGGGACTTCGCGGCATCCACGACTATCCCATGGAGGGAGCCAACAGCACCGAAGAACGTGTGCGGCTGATGCAACAGGCGATTGACGACCAGCGCGACATGCTGCGACGCAACATCAACAAGCCCATAGAGGAGATTCCGCAGGTGCTGTGCACATACGAGGAGGTTCTTGACGCTTACCATAACGGTCTGGTTGTTCCCGACGATGTGACTATGCTGTGGAGCGACGACAAGCATGGATACTGCCGCAACCTCTCGAATCCCAAGGAGCAGCAGCGCAAGGGCGGTGCGGGCATCTACTATCATCTTTCCTATCATGGCGACCCTGCCAGTTGGATATGGCTCAGTCCGCTTTCGCCGTCGTTCCTCGCAACAGAACTTACGAAGGCATACACCTTCGGTGCGCGCAAGATATGGGTGTTCAACGTGGGCGACATAAAACCTGCCGAGAAGGAGATTTCTTTCGTTATGGATTTGGCGTGGAACATCGACCGTTGGAAGCCTACCGAGGCACATAAGTACATTGAGCAATGGGCAGCAAAGACCTTCGGCGAAACGCTGGCACCGCAGATAGCCAGTATGCAGGAACGCTACAATCGTCTGCAGGCGGCAGGAAAAGACGCTCATGTGTGGTTCGTTGACTACACCGAGAACCAGATAGCACAGCGCGTCAGCGAGGCAAGGGCGCTGGAAAAGGAGGCAGAGATGCTCACGCAAAGAGTGCCTGAGCGACTGCGTTCGGCATACTTCGAACTGGTGAGTTATCCCATTCGCGGTGCTGCACTTATCAACGAATATCAGTTGCTGGCACGTCGCAGTATGGTAAGAGCCGAGCGTGGCGACAGCGTCGGGGCGATGACTGATGCCGACAGGGTGAGGGAGGTGTTCGGAGAACTGAATGAGTGGACACGCCATTACAACGAGGACATTGCGGGCGGCAAGTGGCGCGAGTTCTTCAACTGGCAGCCCTACCACTGGTTCCGTTCGGAGAAGATAGAGCAGCCAATAGCCACACCGGAACTGATAGCACAGGCACGGCACAACCGTTCTGTCCGCTTCAAGAGCAACGGTAAGAAGATGACGTCGTTTGATGACGGAGGCACTCTGGTTATTGAGAGCGATGCCGACTGCGACATCCCGTTGTGGATTAACGCCCTCACGCCCATACGCAATTTCTCGAAGGCTCCAGAGGATAATGTCTTCTGCAAGGTAACCATCACACCACAGGAAAGTTCAAAGTTCAAAGTTCAAAGTCTTTCGATGCTTCTGCAACGCCCATCAACAATGTGTGGCATGCGCCTTATGTAGGTCCGATGTGGAGCAATGTGGGCACTCTGCATCTGAAGAAAGGCGACAACCGCCTGAGCATCAGCGAACTGAAGGCGGACGCACGCATAGACAATATCTTCATTGGTCTTTGGCCGCCATTCCAGGAAGAGGCACGGCAAACCATCGAGGCAGCCGACTACCAGCAAGCGCTCAATGGCAGCGCAGGCACGATAACCACCGTGGAAGGACTCGGATTCAGCAATGGCGTTATGGTGCTGCCGTTTGAAACCCCTTCATTCGATGAGGCAAACCTCTCGTCTGCGCCATGCGTGAGTTATGATATAGACCTTCGTGACGGCGACACCGCTGTAGAGGTGCGCACGCTGCCCACGCTGCATGTCTATGAAGGTCGTGAGGTGCGCTATGCCGTGCAGTTGGGAGACGAGAAGCCTGTGGTGTTCTCCATCCATGCTGATGATTTCTGTGCCGAGTGGCGCTGGAATGTGTTGCGTGGTTATTCCTCACGCAGCGTCAAGGTGCCGGCATCGCTCAGGGGCAAGCATCCTCTGAAGATATTCCTTCTCGACCCTGGCGTGGTGATTCAGGAGGTGAGAGTGATTTAAGTTTCGGAAGTTATAAACACCCTGAATTTTAGCGCCCTGAAAGGGCAGTAAGTACATAGCCCAGGGCATCGCCCTGGGTATAAGGGTGCCCTATATACACGCCCTGTAAGGGCAAAAGAACTTTCTGTTTCCTATACGGAACAAATCTTTTGCCCTTTCAGGGCGAATACAACTTGGTCGCGTATTACCTAGGGCGATGCCCTGGGCTATGTACTTTCTGCCCCTTAGGGGCGATTCATCACAGTTAGTGAACTTGCTTCCGAAACTTCAATGAGAGTGAAATAAAGGAATGATAAAGGGGCACGTTTCTGGCGCGCTCCTTTAATAGTTTTCAGTAAATTTAATCGTTACTTTGCCTCAATGGCGATGCTGCCTGTCTTCAGGTTCTCAGAAGAGCATGAGAGGTTGAGCGTTGAGGCGTTGCTGCTGCTCTGAACAAGAATCTGAGCGAGACCGTTGAAGGCTGGTATCTGGAACGTTCTGCAGTCCTTCTCCTTCGGACTGTCGGCACCGAGATACGAGGGGTCGCCGTTGCCCACACCCAGTATGCGTCCGTTGCCGTCGAGTCGTATTGAGAGCATGGGGCATGCATCAGGCACTATGTTGCCGTTCTTGTCTTGTATCTCTACTGTAACCACCGCCACGTCGCGGTTGTCGGGCGTTATCTGCTGGCGGTCAGTTTTCAGCACTATCTTCGCAGCAGGTTTTGTGGTAGCGATGGTCTCGGTAAGGATGCGCTTGCCGTTCTTATATCCTACAGCCACCACCTTGCCTGGCTGGTAAGTGGCTTTCCACTTCAGGTGACCGTTACGCGGCATCTTCTGTCTGCCGAGGTTCTTGCCGTTAACCGTCAGTTCCACCTCGTCGCAGTTGCTGTATGCCCACAGTTCTATCTCCTCGCCCTCGTGTCCTTGCAGGTTCCAGTGAGGGAAGATGTGCAGCGTTGGCTCGTCGGTCCACCACGATTTCAGATACCATGCCTCGTCCTTCGGGAAACCGCAGTAGTCGAGTATTCCGAACTCTGAGTCGGTGGCGGGATAACTCAGCGGGTTAGGTTCGCCGCGGTAGTCGATGCCCGTCCAGTAGAACAGTCCTGCCGCCCATGGCCGCTCGGCATAGAACTTCCATCCTCGCTCTATGCGGTTCTCTGTACCGTCCTTGTCGGCGGTGAGGTTCATCGATGCCATGCGTCCTGGTTGTGCGGGGTCGTTGAAATAGACTCCTCGTGTGCCGCAACCGGTGGTCTCTTCTGTTCCCACTATTTTCCATGTGGGGTTAGCCGCCTTGCGGTTGTCCACATCGTTCTGCAAGATATAGTTGAATCCCACCACATCGAGTCCTTTTATCATCTCCGAGCCTCCGGCGTTGGCTATGGTGGAGTGGCGTGTGGGGTCGAGCAGACGGGTATGTTCGCGCATCGCCGCTGCTATGCGTGTGCCCTGCACGGTGTTCTCCATTCCCCATTCCTCGTTGCCGTCGCTCCACAGAATCACCGAGGGGTGGTTGCGGTCGCGGCGTATCATGTTCTCCAGTAGTCGCAGGTGCTCGTCGTTGATGCCCGAGAGACGGTTTTCGTCGATTACGAGTATTCCCTCGCGGTCGCAGATGTCGAGCAAGACGGGAGTCATGGGGTTGTGTGACGAGCGGTATGCGTTGCATCCGAACTTCTTCAGTTGCTTTATGCGCCACAGCATGAGCGCCTCGGGTATTGCCGAGCCCACGCCAGCATGGTCTTGATGTATGTTGACACCCTTCAGTTTAAGCGGCTCGCCGTTGAGCAGGAATCCGCGCTCGGCATCGAACTCCACCTTGCGTATGCCTAATGTGGTCTCATACACATCATATTCTTCTTTGCCCGAGGACACCCTTGTCACCACCTTATACAGATAAGGGTTATCGGGGCTCCAGAGGTGCGGTTTTTCGACTACCAACTGCTGCTTGCACTTGATGGTCTGCTTTGAAAGCACGGAGGACACAGAGGGGACGGAGGGCACAGAGTTGAGGGTGGTGGCTATTAACTGGCCATCGGCATCGAACAGTTGGTGGTGGACTTGGCACTGATTGGTCTCGAGGCTGCTGTTGAACACTTCTGTTTCGATGTTGATGACGGTGTAAGGCTCTTGTATGTCGGCATATACGAATGTGCCGAAGGGTGCGACACTGACGGCGGCGGTCTTCACCAGCCATGCATCACGATAGATGCCTGCACCCTCGTAGAACCATCCCTCCTCGAGAGTGGCATCGGCTCGCACGCAGATGAGGTTGTCGCCGCCGTAATTGACATATTCTGTGACGTCATAGACCTGTGTGGCATATCCGCTGGGCTCGGTGCCCATGTAGAAGCCGTTGAACCACACGCGGGCATCGCGGAATATGCCGTCGAACTGCAGCATGATGCGCTTGCCGAGGTCTGACTCGGGGATGTTGATGACCTTTCGGTACCATCCCACACTTGTCTCGGGGTACTTGTATCCCACGGTTTTGTATCCGTGAGAGTGGCTTGCGTCGCTGGAGTATGGCAGAGTGGTCACCCAGTCGTGTGGCACGTTCACCTCTTGCCAGTCGGAGTCGTCGAACTTCATTACATACGGTCCTTCGTTGTGGATGGAGTTTGCCTTGGTGAGATAATTGAAATACTCTGTTCCGCACCCGAAGTCCTTTTGTGGGTCGGCAGCATTACCGAAGGCGAATCGCCATCCCTGGTCGAGCCTTATCTTCTCTCTGATGTTTTGTCCGCACACGCTAATTGCCGCTGTCAGCATTACAGCGACGAGCAACAACGACGTTTTACGTTTCTCGAATAATAGTTTCATAGTTAGTGGAATTAGTTATAAAACAGTAAGTGATTATTTTCTGTTGCAAAGGTAACAATTATTTTTGAAGAATATCCATATATTCCTTGTAACTGATGAATCGGCCTCCCATGGAACGCAGGTGGGGAGTCTCCAGTTGGCAGTCAATCATCGTGCCGCCATGCTCTTTCATGAAATGTGCAAGATGGATTAGCGCAGCCTTGCTGGCGCTTGGGGCAAGGGAGAACATGCTCTCTCCGAAGAACGCCCTGCCGATGTTCACCCCGTAGAGCCCTCCCACAAGACGGTCGTCCTGCCATGTCTCCACACTGAAGGCAAAGCCCTGCTCGTGCAGTTGTGTGTAGGCACTGATCATGTCTGGTCCCAGCCATGCGCCTGGCTCATCGATGCGCAACTCAGAGCAGTTGGCTATCACGCCCTCAAAGTCCTGGTTGATGCTCATTCTGTATGTCCCCCGTCGCAGGAGTTGCCGCATGGAGTGGGAGATGTGTATCTCGTCGGGAAAGATGACGAAGCGCTGGTGCGGGCAATACCATGCTGGTTGCTCGCTGTTGCGGAAGTCGAACCAAGGGAATATGCCGTTGCTGTATGCGAGCAGCAGACGGTCGATGCTCAGGTCGCCGCCCACTGCCAGCAGTCCGTCGTCCTCCGCCAGTTCGGGAGCGGGGAACCATAGGTCGTTATCGAGTTGAAATACCATACATTGATTGCTTTAAAAGCACAGAGTTCACAGAGGATACAGAGGGCACAGAGGGGCGAGCGGGGGTGATGAGCGGTTAAAAGTTAAGGGCTGAGTGTTGAGCGTTGAGCGAAATCACATCATATGCCCACAAGTAAAAAGTGAGTTATCGCTCAACACTCAGCCCTCAACGTTCAACAATATCTCTCCTTCTTTTGCGTCCACCGTTACGTTGCCGCCCTTCTGCAGTTTTCCGTATAGGATTTCGCGGCTGAGGAGTGGTTTCAGTTGTGTGGCTATCACGCGGTCCATCTCCCGTGCGCCGTGATCGCGTGTGAATCCCTGCTGCAACAGTAGGTCTCGGGCGGCACTGCTGAGTGTCATCGTCACGCCACGCGCTGTGAGTTTCTCTTGCAGCAAGCGCAGTTTCTTGTCGAGGATGAGTTCTGCCATGTGGCGGTCCATCTCGTTGAACACCACGATGCCCGACAGGCGGTTTATGAACTCCGGCTTGAAGGTCTTTTTCACCTGTTTCAGCATTGCCTCACCCTTAGTGATGCCCCCTCCGAAGCCTATCGCCGCCTGCGATGCAAACTGTGCACCGGCGTTGCTGGTCATTATCACCACCACGTTGCGGAAGTCGGCCTTTCGCCCTCGGTTGTCGGTAAGGCGCGCATAGTCCATCACCTGCAGCAGAATGTTGTAGATGTCGGGATGCGCCTTCTCTATCTCGTCCAGGAGCAGCACGCAGTTGGGACTCTTGCGTATGGCATCCGTCAGCAGTCCGCCGTCCTCATAGCCCACATATCCTGCGGGCGAGCCGATGAGTTTCGCCACAGTGTGCTTCTCGGTGTATTCGCTCATGTCGAAGCGCACCAGTTCGATGCCCATCTCCTTTGCCAGAACGCGCGACACCTCGGTCTTGCCGACACCCGTAGGACCCACGAAGAGCAGCGAGGCGAGCGGTTTGTTGTCGTCCAGCAGTCCGGCACGTGCCATCTGCACCGCCTCTACTACCTGCGTCACCGCCTCCTGCTGACCGTAAATCTGACTCTCGATGCGCTCGCGCAGTGTTGCCATGCGGTCGTTGTCGTCACTGCTTTGCACCGCCATGGTGTCCACCTTGCACATCTTGGCAATGATTTCCGCCACCAGAGCCTTGGTCACCTCCTGCTTCTTGCGCCTGCCCTTCACGGGGTGCAGTTCGCGATATGCGCCAGCCTCGTCGATAACGTCAATCGCCTTGTCTGGAAGGAAGCGGTCGTTGATATACTTTGCGCTTGCCGTAACTGCATATTCCACTGCCTCGTCGGTATATGTCACGTTGTGGAACGACTCATAGCGAGGCAGCAGTCCGCGTATTATCTTCACCGTCTCGTCTGTCGTTGGTTCGTCGATGTCTATCTGCTGGAAACGTCGCATTATGCCCTGCGACTTCGAGAAATACTTGTTGAACTCCTCGTATGTCGTGCTTCCGATGAAGCGCAGGTCGCCCTTCTCCATATATGGCTTGAGGATGTTCGAGGCATCGAGCGAGCCTTCAATCTTTCCCGCGCCCACGATGTTGTGTATCTCGTCGATATATATAATAGGCGCGGTGGTCTTCGAAGCGCCCTCCATCACGTCTTTCAGGCGTTTCTCGAAGTCGCCCCGGAACTGTGTTCCCGCAACCATGGTGCCCATGTCCATCATGAATATCTTGCTGCCACGCAGACGTTCGGGCACATCGCCGCTGTTGATGCGTGCCGCCAGACCATATACGAGAGCCGTCTTGCCCACTCCTGCCTCGCCCACATGCAGCGGGTTGTTCTTGTCCTTGCGGCACAACACCTGTATGGTGCGTTCCAGTTCGCGATCTCTGCCTATCAGAGGGTTGTGGCGTTCAACGACATCATTGACGCAGGTGACATATTTCTGCCACTCCTCCTCTTGCCTCTGCTCAGCGTTGCTCTGCTCGAAATCATCGTCATCGTCTGCCTCGTCAGGCAGCAGCATCTCCATTTCCCATAACATGGCATCGAGATTTCCGCCGAGAGTCTTCTTCAGCAGGTATGCCGCCCACGAGTCCTCAAGGTTCAGTATGCCCCGCAGAATCAGCGGTATGTTGATGTCTTGAATGCCGTCTCGCTCGCAGACGTGCGTGACGTAGAGTATCACAGTGTGCATCTGTGCAGAGAAGTCGGGCATGAGGATGTTCTCGTTCTCCACCTTCTCGATGTTGCGTACAAAGGTCTTGAGTTCCTTTTCCAGTTGTTTGGCATTGCCGTATGGCTCAATGCATTGCGCGAGCGATGTGGTGCGCAGCATCGACAGCAGCAAGTGCTCAGGAGTGATGTACTCGTGATGGCTTTGCTCTGCGATGTTCATCGCGTCGCTCATGGCTCTTTCTATTTCTGTGTTCAGTTTGATTTCCATTGTCGGTTCTCCTTTCTGTTATTCCTTTTCGTAGTCAATCTTCAGCGGGAATCCCTCTTCCCGCGCCATTTTCCTTACCTTTTCCACCCGTGTCATTGCCACGTCGAGGGTGTAAATGCCCACTACTGCCTGTCCCTCGTTGTGCACCTTCAGCATCAGTTTTGTGGCTGTTGCCTCGTCCTTGTGAAACACCTGTGTCAGCACGCACACGACAAACTCCATCGTGGTGATGTCGTCGTTGAAGAGAATCACGCGGTATCGGTGCGGCTCTTTCAGTTCGATGGTGGTGTGCTGCCTTACAGCGGTAGATGATTTAGACATTATGGGTAATTCTGTTTTTAAGAAAAAATCCCCACAAACGTTACAGATTGCGGGGATTATTATTGTTATGGCGTTGATGCTTACTCCTGTTCGCTGTTCTCGGCGTCGATGGCTTTGATTTTCTGGCGCACCAGTTCGCAATCGTCTTTCAGTTTCTGCACCTTGCGGTTCATCTCGTCGATGAGCGAGTTGCCCTTCTTTGAGGATGCGTTCAGGAATCCGAGGTTGTTCTCGTATGTCTGAATCTCCTGCTTCAGGCTCTCGTAGCGGCGCATCAGTCGTGCACGCTCGGTGTCGAGAGCACCGCTTCCACGCTCTGCCACGCTGCGCAGCGAACTGCGGAAGTTGTCGAGACGACGGCGGTTCACGCTGATGTTCAGTTCCTTATAAATCTTGTCGAGCACCTCGTGATACTCCTTATATAGTTTGTCCTTCTCCTTGAAAGGCACATGACCAATGCCGTTGTACTCGTCAGTGAGTTGCTGCACCTTCTCCTGAACGTCCTCTCCAGCCTCTTCCACCAGAGCCTTCAGTTTCTCTATGATGCCGCGTTTCTTCTCCAGGTTCTCCTTCTCGGCGTGGCGTGTGCCTGATGTGGCGGCATTGCGAGCCTCGAAGAACTTGTTGCATGCAGCGAGGAAGTCGTTCCACAGTTGGTCGCCCAGTTTCTTTGGCACCATGCCTATGGTCTTCCACTCCTTCTGCAGTGCTATGAGTTTGTCGCCGGTCGATTTCCAGTCGGTGCTGTCTTGCAGTGCCTGTGCCTGCTCTACGAGTGCGCGTTTCTTCTCGGCGTTCTCGCTGAAGCGCTGTTTCAGGTCCTTGAAGTATTGTGCTTTCTTTCCGAAGAAGTCGTCGCATGCGGCGCGGAAACGCTCGAAGATTTTCACATTCATCTTCTGCGGAGCGAAGCCAATGGTCTTCCACTCGCTCTGTATTTCCATTATCTCCTTGGTGTTCTTCTCCCAGTCGGAAGCGCCCTTGTTCTCGCGCTGAGCAATCTCCTCCACCTTTTCGCAGAGAGCGGTCTTGCGCGTGAGGTTCTCTTCCTCCTTGGCGCGCAGGTCGTCGAAGTGCTGCTGGTGCTTCTTGTTGATGACTGTAGATGCAGCCTTGAATCGTGCCCACACCTCCTCGCGCAGTTCCTTAGCCACAGGACCCGTCTCGCGGAACTCCTGGTGCAGTTTCTGCAGTTGGTGGAATGCGCTTATCACGTCTTCCTCGCTGTCCAGTTTCTCTGCTGCCTCGCACAGGCGTGTCTTTATCTCAAGATTTTTCTTGAAGTCGTACTCGCGTGCCTCGCTGTTCAGTTTCAGCAGGTCGTAGAACTGCTCCACGTACAGTTGATAACTGCGCCACAGTTCGTTGGCCTTGTCGGCAGGCACCAGTTTTATCTCCTTCCACTCCTGCTGCAGTTGCTTGAACTGCTGGTATGAGCGGTTGGCCTCCTCTGGCGATGTTGCCATCGACTTCACTTTCTCTATTATCTCGAGTTTTCTTTTCAGGTTCTCCTGCTTCTCCTCCTCCTGCTGCAGGAAGAGTTTCGAGCGTCTCTCCTTGATGAGAGCCATCTCGCTCTTGTAAACCTCCTCGTCCTCATCGGGCACAATCTGGTACTTCTCTGGATCGCCTCCGGCATCAAGATATTCCTTCAACCTTGCCTCGCGCTCCGCGATGTGCAGTTTGTAGAAAGCGGTTTTCAGTGCCTCCACTTCTTCCTTTGCGGGCACTTCCTCGCTGTGAGCCAGTTCCTTCAGCCTGTCGATGACGTCTTTCTTCGTCTCGTAGGTCTTTGGAGCGGGTTCTACTTCCTTCGCCTCTTCTACAACCTCGGCAGGTTTTTTTTCCACAGTCTCAGCAGCCACCTCTGCCTCTGCAGCCTCCTTGGCCACTTCTGCGGGTGCTTCTGCTGCCTCTGCCGTTGTCTCTGCGCTTTCAGTCATAGGCTCGTTGTTCACTACTTCAGCAGCGTTTTCTGCTGCCAATTCTTCCACTTTTGCCTTTTCGAGGGCATTTTCTTGAGAGTCCATCATGTAACTTTTTAGTTGATGATTCGAGGTTTTTACTAATATTCAAAGTGCGAAATTAGTTATTTTATTTCAAATATCCTAAAAAAACGCGACTTTTTTTATGTTTCATTGGTTAAACAAGCCTTTTCCAGCGCAAAACAGCCCACGAACCGAAGGAAACGAGCACCGAAATGATGAGTGCGATGGCAAATCCGAAGGGGCTTGTCTCCATGCCGTTCACGAGGTTCATTCCGAAGAGCGATGCCACCAGCGTAGGGAACATCATCACGATGGTTACCACGGTGAGCGTGCGCATCACGGTGTTCATGTTGTTGTTGATGATGCTCGAGTAGGTGTCCATCGTCGATTCCAGAATGTCGGAGTAGATGTTCGTCAGTTCGCGAGCCTGGCTCATCTCGATGTTCACGTCCTCGATGAGGTCGGCGTCGAGTTCATCTACTTGCAGTTTGAACTTCAGTTTCTGCAGCAGGTTCTCGTTGCCCCTGATTGATGTGATGAAGTATGTCAGCGAGTCTTGCAGGCGGCTCAGTCCTATCAGCGACTCGTTGTTCACGCCCTTGTCAAGGTCGCGTTTGGCTTTCTCAATGATGGTGTTTATCTGCTTCAGACGTTTCAGATACCACACTGCCGACGAGAGGAACAGTCGGAAAATCATGTCCACATAGTCGGTGAAGCCCACTCCGCGTTTCTGGTGGAAACTGACGAAGTCGAGCATCATGTTGGTCTCGTAGAAGCACACGGTGATTGTGACGTCGCGCTTGTGAATGATACCCAGCGGCACGGTGGTGTATGGCGTGCGCGAGCGCACCTCCTTGACGTAGGGGATACGCAGGATGATGAGCATCCATCCGTCGTCGTACTCATAACGGGCACGCTCGTCGGTATCGCTGATGTCACTAATGAAATAGTCAGGTATTCCGAATCTCTCTTCCAGTTCGCGCTGGTCGTCGTCTGTCGGACACGTCACCTGTATCCAACAGTTTGGCTGCCATTCAGTCAACTGCTTCAGGCAACCGGTGGTGTTCCAGTATTTCTTCATTTTTTTCTAATCCTTCTAAGATGTCATGGCGAAGGATTAGCCCTGCGGAAGTGGTAATCCTCTGCCTACGATAAGTTCTCGTTGTTTTCCGCCGGGTAGTCGTCCATACTGTTGTTAAATTAGATTAATACTCTTTGCATAGCCTGCATAACAATAAGGTATATGCAAAATTATCGGTTGCAAAGATACAACTATTTTTTAATATACTATCAATTCTTCCCTGTTTTTTGCTCAACAAAAAAGTAAAATAGGCTATATTGGTAAGTAAAATAGGCTATTTTACTCGACAAAATAGCCTATTTTATTCAAATCGCGCATATTGCAAGGAGTTTATAAGTTTATAGTTTATAAGTTCATAAACTCCTTATGAGAAGGGGAAGGACACTCAGCCCTTAACAGGGATTTCCTCAAGTGCCTTCTTAAGCAATGCCCAGAATGGCTCTACCGTAGCCCAGAGAGCACGTTCGGTGGTGGTGTGCGGGCTGCGCAGTGTCGGTCCGAGGCTCACCACGTCGAGATGAGGATACTTGCCCAGTATCACCGAGCACTCCAGTCCGGCATGATCTACCTGCACAATGCCGTCCTCACCGTTCAGTTCCTTGTAAACGCGGAGCAGGAGGTTGAGAATCTCTGAGTCGGGGTTCGGGTCCCATCCGCCGTAACTGCCTGCGGTGTCAACCTTCATTCCAGCCATGCTGAAACAACTCTGCAGCGTCTTCACCACATAGTCTTTCATGTCCTCGCGGCTCGAGCGTGCCAGGATTTTTATGGCTGCCTTGCCGTCGGCGATGTCGATGATGGCGAGGTTTGAACTCGTCTCCACCACGTCGGGGTACGACGGTATCATGCGTATCACGCCGTCGTGACATGCGTAGATGGCATCTACGAGGTTGTCCTGCACCTCCACGGGCACCTCCTTAGCAGGTGTCTCTACGTCTTCTGCATAGAACTCGATGCCGTTTGTCTCTATTGTCTTGAACTCGTCGATGAAATCTTCTTTCCAGTCGTCCACCAGTTCTTTCAGTGCCTCGATGTTCTCCTTCGGCAGAGTGAGCACCACCTCAGCCTTGAAAGGAATGGCGTTGCGCATGTTGCCGCCGTGCCATGATGCCAGACGGGCGTCGCACTCCTCGATGGCCTCGCGCACAAAGCGCACCATCTGCTTGTTGGCGTTTGCCCTGCCCTCGTGAATCTCCAGTCCAGAGTGGCCTCCGCGCAGTCCCTTCAGCGTTACGCGCACGGCAGCGTCGTCCTTGTCGGTGTCCACCTCCTGATAGTCGAGCCTTGCAGTTACGTCAATGCCGCCAGCACTTCCGATGACGAACTTGCCCCATGTCTCAGAGTCGAGATTCAGCAGGATGTCGCCCTGCAACTCGCCTTCGGGCAGGTCGTTGGCGCCGTACATTCCCGTCTCCTCGTCGGCTGTGATAAGCGCGTCGATAGGACCATGCTTCAGCGTCTTGTCCTCCATGACAGCCATGATGGCGGCAACGCCCAGACCGTCGTCGGCTCCCAGTGTTGTGCCCTTTGCCTTCACCCACTCGCCGTCAATCCAAGGCTCTATGGGGTCGGTCTCGAAGTTGTGCTGGCTCTCAGGTGTCTTCTGTGGCACCATGTCCATGTGCGCCTGCAGTATGACGCCCTTGCGGTTCTCCATCCCTGCCGATGCCGGTTTGCGCATCACGATGTTTCCTGCGGGGTCTTTGAAAGCCTCCACTCCCGCCTGCTTTGCGAAGTCGAGCAAGAACTGCTGTATTTTCTCGAGATGTCCTGATGGACGTGGTACTTGTGTCAGCGCATAGAAGTTCTTCCAGATGCACTGCGGATTAAGATTCAAGATTTCGTTCATAGTTATATTTGTTTTAATTTAAAGTTTACGAGGGCAAAGATACAAAATTCTTTTCATTAATGTGTTGTTTGCATAATTATTTTTCGTATCTTTGCGGCGTAGTAACTAAAAATCGCCGTTATGAAACAAGGAAAGCAGATTTGCAAGACACTGAAGGAGATTCGTCTGAAAGTGGCGCGTGCCAACGACATACCTTATGAGCCAACGGAGTGCAAGCACAAGGGCGACTGTCTCGGCACATGCCCCAAGTGCGAAGAGGAGGTGCGCTACATTGAGCAGCAACTCGACATGCGCCGCATGCTCGGAAAGGCAGCCACCGTGGCTGGTGTGGCAATGGGTGTCGGCATGGCTATGCAGCCCGCGGAGGCCCTCGCTCAGTGCAAAATCACCATACCGCAAGACAGTATTGTGATTGACTCACTACAGACGTTGAAGGTGAAGAGCCTTCTCAATGAGGGCGAGAAGGGGATAGTGATACGCGGACTTGTCACCGATGGTGTGTCGCCTATCATAGGTGCTGCAATTATTCGCAAGGGCACTAAGCGTGGTGAGACTACCAACATAGACGGATTGTTCGCTGTGGAAGTTCCCGAGAACAGCACTCTTGAAGTGAGTATGGTAGGTTTTGAAACACTTTCTCTCGTAGCCACCAAGGAGAGACCCGTCGTGGAAGTGGCGTTAGAGGAAGATGCCAATCTTCAGGGAGAAGTTGTGATTATGGGCATCCCCCCTGCACGGAAGCCCTCTGACGATGTTTATGAACGCAAGAAGTAGCATTCACACTTATTATTATACTATATATGAAAAGAGGAAAGAAAATCTGCAAGACACTGAAGGAGATTCGCCTGCAAGTGGCAAGGGCCAACGACATACCGTACGAGCCGACAGAATGTAAGCACAAGGGCGACTGCCTCGGCACTTGTCCGAAGTGTGAGGAAGAGGTACGCTACATTGAGCAGCAACTAAACATCCGCCGCATGTTAGGAAAGGCAGTGGCAGTGGCAGGAGTAAGTGCTGGACTGGCAGCACTCACCGCATGCAATGGTCCCATACGGAACATCTTACTCCCCGATGTTAGGGGGAAGATGACGACACGCGATTATGTGGACTCAACTAAGCATCAGACCGACAATGAAGGCAAAGATCCGAGCATGACGAAGCCCGACACAATATTCGAACTTGAGGGCGATGTCGCAGCACCTGAGCCTGATTCTAAGACAGGACTCGGCGAAGAATAACCATTCAACAACAAAGCCACAAAACCACCAATCTATGAAAAGAGGAAAGAAAATCTGCAAGACACTCAAAGAGATACGCCTTCAGGTGGCGCGTGCCAACGACATACCGTACGAGCCTACGGAGTGCAAGCACAAGGGCGACTGCCTCGGCACATGCCCCAAGTGCGAGGAGGAGGTGCGTTACATCGAGCAGCAACTCGACATGCGTCGCATGTTGGGCAAGGCTGTAAAGGTGGCTGGCGTGAGCGTGGGCATCGCCGCCCTTGCAGCATGTCATACACATAAGAACGTACAGACAGACAATAACGCGCTGCAGGGCGACGTCGTGGCTCCCGAGCCCGACAAGCACAAGCCACAGATAATGGGAATACCGCCGGCACGGTATGCAAGTCCCGACAAAGAGCAGGACAACTGCAGCGAGCCAAAGTCAATGGTCGTTCAGACCGATACCATCAGTGAGAATGTAATTTTCGGAGACATTCCGGATCAGGCGGCATCATTCCCCGGAGGACATAATGCTCTAAGGGAATTTATAGACAATAATCTCCATTATCCTGAAACGCTCGCAGAGGCTGGCGTTCAGGGACGCGTGATAGTGCGGTTCGTGATAGAGAAGGACGGCACTGTGACAAATCCTAAGGTTGTCAAGTCTATCGACCCCGTACTTGACCAAGAGGCTCTGCGCATAGTAAGCATCATGCCTAAATGGTCACCCGCAAAGATGTACGGCAATGTAATACGCTCGACTTTCACCGTTCCAGTATATTTCAGAGTGAAATAGTATGATGCAGAGCGCACCACTCATAGGACTGGGCCGGCACCGACTCTCAGTGGACGGCAAGGGAGTCACCACACTGGTGGCATTCCACGGTTGCACGCTCCACTGCCGTTATTGTCTAAACTCTTCATGCTTGGTGCCCGAAGGCGTGTGGCGCGAGGTGACCACCGAAGAACTGCTCGACGAGGTGCGCATAGACGATTTATACTTCCAGGCCACAGGTGGCGGTGTTACCTTCGGCGGCGGTGAGCCTTGTCTGCGTAGCCTTTTTATAGAGGAGTTCGCAGGGATGATGCCAGCCGAGTGGAACATCACCATAGAGACATGCCTCAACGTAGAACGGAAGCATGTGGAACGGCTGCAACCAATAGTGAGCCAGTGGATTATCGACATCAAGGACACAAACCCCGACATATACCTTACTTATACAGGAAAGGACATCACGCGGACACTTGGCAACCTTCAGTGGCTGCTCGGGCACGAGGGCATGGACGAAAAAGTGCTGGTGCGGTTGCCGCATATCCCCGACTTCAACACCAAGAACGACATAGACAAAAGCCGGCAGATGCTTACGCAGTTGGGAGTCAAGGACTTTGACGAGTTCCGCTACATCACAGGAGACAAACGGTGAGTGCCCGATGCTTTCTTGACCCACATCAAAGGCATTGACACACGTCAAAAAAGCCGCCTTCTTTGCCGAAAAAACACCATTAAACCATTTGTCATACGGAAAAACCACTTACCTTTGCACCGGTAAAAAGAACAAAGGATAACAAACGCTGCGGTGGCAGCAATTAAAAAACAATTAAAAAAGAAAGGATTAAAATTATGACAATTATTAGTTTATTCGGTGCTTTGGCAGTAGTAGTTCTCGTAGTGACAGCACACTTCGGACTTACTGCAAAATAAACCAAAGCGGGACGTAAGACTCACAGTTGAGTCGAGACGTACCTTAATTTAGAAATCATCATTAGTTTTTAGATAACTATCGCCTCGGGCACCCAGTGTACACACATTGCGGTGCCCGTATCGTTTATAGATATCCGTCACCGTCTCTTGCAGGACATAGCAGAATTAAAGCAGAGGGGACAGCAGACGCACCACAGATTCCCAGAGGCGCTGGATGTAGGAGGGACGGTGGGCATATTTCAGTTCGTCGGCTGAGATGCAGTGCTGCAGGTCGTCGAAGAACACTTGTTTCATGCGCCGCGCCATGTCCTCGTCGTAGAAGAAGATGTTGGCCTCGAAGTTGTTCTCGAAGGAGCGGAAGTCGATGTTTGTGGAGCCACAGGTACACAGGGCATCGTCCGCAACGAGGAGTTTGCTGTGGTTGAACTCCCTGCCATAGGCGAACACCTTGACTCCTGCGTCAATAGCCTGCAGGACGTATGAACGGCTTGCCCATTCTACCACCTTTGCGTCACTCTTGAGTGGCACCATAAGACGCACATCAACACCAGCCATGGCAGCAGTGCGCAGAGCGAACATTATGGTCTCTGTGGGCAGGAAATAGGGAGTCTCCATATAGACGTAGCGGCGCGCCTCAACAATGATGCGCACATATCCCTGCATCATCTCGGGGTCGGGGGTGACAGGACTGCTGGTGACGAGTTGCGCGATGCAGTTGTTGCTCACCTTCACCTTGGGCTCGGGATAGTATTTCCGACCCGTGATGAGTGTCTGCGACACAAAGTACCAGTCGATGAGGAACGCACGCTGTATGGCGTTCACCACTCCACCCCGCACGAGCAGATGGGTGTCGCGCCATTTCCTGACATAGCGCTGGGCGATGTTCATTCCCCCTATGTATGCCGTCTCGCCGTCGATGACTATGAGTTTGCGGTGGTTGCGATAGTTCACTTTGCTTGTGAGTACAGGGAAGTAAACGGGAAGGAAGGGGAATGTCTCGATGCCCGCGTCTGTCATGCGGCGGAAGAAACGTCGGGGCACACGCCAACTGCCCACGTCATCGTATATCAGACGCACCTCAACGCCCCGCTGTGCTGCATCAATGAGCGCGTCGGCAACGAGATTTCCTATGGCGTCGTCCTCAATGATGTAAGTGTCAATGTGTATATGATGCTCTGCCTTGCCTATATTATATAATAAGGAAAGAAAGAAGTCGGAACCGCTGGTGAATATCTCGGCGGTGTTGTCCTTGAATGGCAGCGACCAGTTGCTGTCGATGAACTGGTTTATCAACGGTGCATAGTTGTCTGGCAGCCGCAGGTCGCGCTGCGCCACAAACTCCACCATGGTGCGCTTCGTGAGTTGGTCGAGACTCTTTTGGTTGATGAGTCGCTCCTTGCGTATGTTTTGTCCGAAGAAGAAATAGAGCAACAGTCCGATGAATGGAAGGAACACAAGCACCAGTATCCACGACACAGCCTTCGCCGGCTGCCTATTGTCGAGCAGTACGGCGAATATTGTTGGCACGACGAAGATGCCGTAATATATGAGGAATATGATGACGATGTTGCTCATCGTTTCTTACTTGAAGTTTGCCAGTTTGTGTGTCTGCAGTGACAGTTGCCAGAAGGGGTGCTCAATGATGTACTCAATGCACTTCTGGGTTATCTCGGCATTACGTTGTGGGTCGCCGGTGTCGCATGGCTGCAACAGGAACCCCCTCCCAACCTCCCCGAGGGGAGGTGTGTTTGGTGTGTATAGTGGGAGTGCTTCCACGCTATGAACGATGCTGAGGTCTGTTCCGTCGAACACCACTTTTATTTCGTCCACGCGCCCGCTTTCTATCTGTGGCAACGTGGAGGTGACAGGTCGTTTGGGCGATACGGTGACCCAGTCGATGCCTTCGGGCAACAGTCGTGTGCCGTTTGTCTCCACGGCGATGCAGAACCCTGCCTTGTGAAGTGCTGCGACGAGGGTGTCATCGACCTGCAACGACGGCTCGCCACCAGTGAGGACGACTAAGCGGGTGGGATATTGCAGGACTCTTGTCACGATGTCTTCTGCCGACATCTCGCTGTAATCGGAGAAGTCGGTGTCGCAGAAAGGACACCTTAAGTTGCAGCCTGCAAACCTCACGAACGTTGCGGCTCGCCCCGTGTTGTGCCCCTCGCCCTGCAGTGACGTGAAAATGTCGTTTACTTTATACATAACAAAATCCCTTTCCTGCTCCTCGCAGGTTGTCTTAATCAATTTCATACATGGCGACGTTGCCCTTGCTCTCCTGAACCTCCACGCGATAGCAATGGGGCACCTGGTCGCAAATCCATCGTGCGATGTTCTCTGCCGTGGGATTGAAAGGCACTACATCGTTGAGCACCTTGTGGTCGAGCACGCTCTTCACCTTTCTCTTTATTAACGAGAAATCCACCACCATGCCGTTCTGGTCGAGTTCTTTCGAACGGCAGAACACGGTGATTATCCAGTTGTGGCCATGCAGCGCCGTACACTTGCTCTCGTAGTCGAGTGTCAGGCGGTGGGCCGCTGATATCTCTAATGTCTTCTTTACGTAATACATAGACTTTAAACTTTGATATTTGAACTTTGCCGCTTTTGTTCTAAAGTTCTCTTGTTGTATTTATTTTTCAGTTATCTTTTGCAGGTATGCCAGTTCGCTCATCGCGAAGTCGCTGCTGTCGGGGTCGTTGAGCAGTTCGTTGAGTATGGCGCGAGCCTCGTCGTACCGTCCTGTCTCTATCAGCACATACGACTTGCGTCGCTTCAGGAAACTATTGAACGACATGATGGCGGCATTGCTGTCGGGCTTCTCCTCGCTGTCCTCCTCGTCGCCATTCTCATCAGGATGTAGTATTCTCTCCACCATCTCCTGCACCGAGTCGATTACCTGCATCACACGGAAGTCGTGCTGGTTGACAAGACAGTTGATGTACTCCTCGGTGTATGTGATTCTTCTGAGCGGGAACACCATCTCGAGATAGTAGAAGGCACGCTGATACTGCTGCATCTCATTATAGCAGAAGCCCAGCATATAGCAAGAGTCATAGAACGCCTCCTGCAGAGATGCCCTCAGACCTGGGAACGAAGGCATCAGCATGTCGAAGGCATTACGCAGATGGGGTTCTGCCTCAAGGAATCGCTTGGCGAGGAAGAGCCGCTTGCCGTGATACAGATGGTAGCCCAGGTCCTCGTTAGTGCAATCGATAAGCAGTTTCTGCTCGTCGGTCATCTGGTCGTCTTCCCCACGCTGGTGCATCGCCTCTGCCTCTTTCTTCATGTATAGGTATTCGTTGCGTCGCTGCTCAGTCGATGTCATGTCGTACGCCGCAATCATCGAGACGCTATGCGCACTGTTCTCCGATGACGCCGGTTGTATGTCGCGGCTGATGCTCAGCGGCAGCAGCGTTGCCGTCAGCCTGAAGTAGAGAGTGTGCTCAGTGCCCTTCTCCTCTTTCAGGTGAATCACAATGTGGCGTGTGCTGCTGGTGTGTCGCAGGTCGAGGAACTCCAGCGACAGCATTGCCTCCTGGTGTTTGAACTCGCCGTCAGCGATTATTGCGTCAGCGATGTTGTATTGCGCTATGTCGCTCTCGTCGGTAATCTCGCTTACGGTGTTGTTTGAGACGATTAGCCGTTTCGGCTTTATGTTGCTGATGGCGAACATCGTGAGAACCACCTCGCCCACGGTAAGCGGCGTGCCGATGCCGAGTCTGTCCTTTGGCGACACATGCTGGCACTGCATCTCCTGCTCGCGCAGCAGGAAGATTATGCGTTGCCACTGGCTGCGGTCTGCCTCGAGGTCGCGCATCTCAGCCTTCTTACTTGCCTCTATCCGGTTGTCAAAGCCCTGTGTGAATGCTGTCTGCCAGTGGAACATGTCGGCCATTGCCCTTGTCAGAATCGCCTTTGCTCTTTTCTGGTCGAGCAGGAGGTTTGCGGTGATGTGCACATTTATCCTGTTTTTCTCATCATCTATGGTATAGAAAACCAGCGATGTCTCGGTGCTCATGTTGCACATGTTGCACAGATGCCTCACCGTCTGCAGATTCTCCATCTCGGTTGAGAAACAGTAGAAATAGCCCAGTTCCACGTATGGTTTATTGTCGGTGATGCGTATGCGGAAATGTCCGTTCTGGTAGTCGTAGAGAATGCTTCGCCCCTCTTTCTGCGTGTTCCATGTGCCCTCGCAGTTGAGCATGCGAAGTGCATCGCTCACAATCTTCTCCTTCTCTTGCGAAGAAGACTGAAGCGAGTTGCCCTTCTCTGCCTCTTTCTGCCGCTTCCATTGAATGATAAAGGCGGCGGCAAAGACTGCTACCACGATGATTATAAAAGCATATTCCATATCTCTATTTCTTAGGTGTAGAGCGAATCAGAGAAAGAACTCCTAACTCACAATGTCGTTTCCCAGCCTGCGGGCCAGTTCGTTGCGTATCTTCTGCGCCTCGGCGTATTCCTGCATCAGCGAGCGCATTTTGTTGATGTCGCCCGCGGCCTTCGAGATTTCCGCCTTTAGCCTTGCGAGTCTTTCCTCGATATATTTCTTGCGGAAGTCGAGCACCAGATGTTCTGCCTCGCTGCGCAGACTCTCCTCCTCGCTGCTTATCTGCAGGCTCTTTGCCAGTGGGATGTCCATCACCATCTTCGCCGCGATGTTGCTCAGTTCCACGTCGGGATGCTGGGTGAAGTACTGCTCGGCGCAGAACCCCTCGTCGCCGCTGTGCTCAGTAGCCTCGTTCAGTATGCGTGCGAAGATGGGGTTCTTCAGTTGCAATCCGTCGGTGCCGAGGTCGTAACTGATGTATTGTGCCACGCTCAGGTCCATCTTATCGCCGTCTTCCGTCTCCACGTCGCGGTAGATTATTTTTTCACCGTTGCGCACCACGAACTGCGCTATGAGTTGCTCCACGCGGCTGCCTTGTTCCTGCGGTGATGCAGGTGCGAGCGGCTGGTCTATCGGGCGTGCCGGAGTGTTGGGCGCTATTGCCGCCGTGTGTTTCCCCTCGCTCTCTATTTTGTTGCGTATGAACTTGTTGAGCGTTGATATTATCGTTGGCTCGTTAATGCCCAGACGCTGCACGCAGAGGTTGATGTATGTCGCGCGCACTATCTGGTCTTTTATCATGCTGATGCTCTGTATGATAGAGTTCACGGCCTCTGCCCTCTTTATTGGGTCGGTGACACCGCGCAGCATCACGTCAATCTTGAAGTCGATGAAGTCCTGCTGGTGTTTCTCCACATATTCGCGGAAATCCTTTGCCGTGTGCTTGCGTGCGAAACTGTCGGGGTCGTCGCCGTCGGGCAGCAGCAGCACCTTGATGTTCATTCCCTCGTTCAGCATCATGTCGGTGCCTCGCATGGCGGCGTGTATGCCCGCCTCGTCGCCGTCGTAGAGCAGCACCACGTTAGGCGTGAAGCGTCTCAACATGCGTATCTGGTGCACCGAGAGCGCCGTGCCCGAGTTTGCCACCACGTTCTCGATGCCGCTTTGGTGCATTGAGATGACGTCGGTATAGCCCTCCACCATATAAACGCAGTTCTCCTTGGCAATGGCTTTCTTTGCCTGGTAGATGCCGTAGAGTTGCTGTTCCTTATGGTATATCTCGCTGTCTGGCGAGTTTACGTACTTCTGCTGCACCCCTTTCGTAGCCTGGTCCAGTTTCCTTCCGCCGAAAGCCACCACCTTACCGCTGATGCCTATCCACGGGAACATCACCCTGCCTGCGAAACGGTCGATGAGCCGTTCGTCGTTCTCGCGCTTATAACAGACACCTGTCTTCAGCAGGAACTCCTCTTTATAACCTTTTTGCAAGGCAGTCTTGGGCAGTGCCTCGCGGTCGTTGAGCGAGAAACCGAGACGGAACTTGCGTATCGTGTCGTCGCGGAATCCTCGGCTGCGGAAATACTGCATGCCGATAGCAACGCCGTCGGCATTGTTGTGCAGGATGTCCTCGAAATAGTCGGCAGCCCACTCGTTGATGATGAACATCGACTCGCGGTCGCTCTCCTGTTGTTTTTCCTCGTCGGTGAGTTCGCGCTCTTTTATCTCGATGTTGTATTTCTTGGCCAGCCAGCGCAGCGCCTCGGGATAGGTCATCTGCTCGTGCTCCATGATGAAGCCTGCCGGATTGCCGCCCTTGCCACAGGCGAAGCACTTGCAGATGCCTCGCGAGGGCGAGACGTAGAACGACGGAGTGCTGTCAGCATGGAATGGGCAGAGGCCTTTATAGTTCACCCCCACCTTCTTCAGCGATACGAAATCGGAAACCACCTCCACGATGTTCGCCGCCTCCATTATTCTGTCAACCGTCGCTCTGTCTATCATTTATTAATTACGAGTTACGAATTACGAATTACGAGTTATTGCCTGTGGCAATTATGAATTACGAATGTTTTAATTACGAGTTACGAATTACGAATTACGAGTTATTGCCTGTGGCAATTATGAATTACGAGTGTTTAAGTTTGCAAGTTATAGGTTGTCGCTCTCGGCAATAGCCTTCTCGGCAATCCTTTCCGCCTCTTCCAGCGAGCAGTAGAGCCGTCCGCCAGAGGCATTCAGGTGACCGCCGCCGTTGAAGTACTTCTCTGCTATCTTGTTACAGGGGAAGTTGCCCACCGAGCGCAGGCTCACCCACACCAGGTTGTCCTTCTCGCTGTCTTCGCGCAGCGATATCGACAGGCGCAGCCCCTTTATCTGCAGCGGCAGGTTCACCAGTCCCTCGGCGTCGCCCTTGATGAAGTGGAACCGCTTGAAGTCTTGCCGCGAGATGGTGAAGTAGGATGCGTGATGGTCCTGAAACACGCGCATTTTCTGGTAGAGCACATATCCCATGAGCCTCATTCGCCACTCGCTGTAGTTGTTGAACACGTTGCGGTATATCTTGTCCTTGTCGAAGCCCTTTGTCAGCAGTTGGCTTATGATGAAGAAAATCTCGGGGCGCGACGAGTTGAACGTGAAGCCGCCAGTGTCGGTCATCATGCCGCAGTAAATCTGCACTGCCTCCTTCTTCGTCATCTCCTCGAAGCCGCCCATCTGCCATATCACCCGGAACAGCACCTCGCACGCGCTGCTCAACTCGGGATGCGACACGCACAGCACGGTGTCGATGTCTGGCTCGGGGTGATGGTCTATCATCACCTTCTTCGCCGGCGATGCCGTCAGCAGCGGACTCATGTCGCCTCCCAGACGGTCGGCGCGGTTGAAATCGAGACAGAACACCAGTTCGGCATTTGCCAGAGCGTCCTCCACGGTTTCCTTATGCTTGTCGTATCTCACTATCGTTTGCGACTCGGGCAGCCATTGCAGGAAGTCGGGATAGGCATCGGGCACCGCTATAGTGGGAGTCTTGCCATATTGCTTCAGATATTCAGCCAGCGCCAGAGACGAACCGAGGGCATCGCCATCGGGGTTCTGGTGGCAACATATTACAATCTTGTCCGACTGTCCTATCAGGTTTTTCAGCAGGGCAGCCTCTTCTTCTTTCAGTAATTCTATCTGCATAGTGTTTGCAAAGTTACGATTTAATGAGCGAAAAACCAAATATATTTTTTGTTTTTCCACGCTCGGCAATGCCGCTTACTACTGTTAGGAAGCAAGAAAGTGAGTGTAAATCGAAGACAACATAAAAATATTTATGGAGATTATGCAATTTGCCCCTATCAGGCTGAAAGCCCATAAAGTACTCAGCCTAGGGCATCGCCCTAGGTATTATTCGCCATAACTAACTATCGCACTGAAAGTGCAAAAGCTTTAATACACACTAAATACTTTTGCACTTTCAGTGCGATTCTACATATTACACGTTCCCCGAGGCGCTGCCTAGGGCTGAGTGCTTGTTGGACTTTCAGCCCACTATTATATCAAAGGTCAAATAGTATATAACTCTTTTTTTCTATTTCTTTATGTAAATGATGCCAAAACCGGCGAATCCACAAGTCCTTGTTTCACCTGTCTCTTTTTCTTTTACATTGATAATTGAGACTACCTTGTAGTTATCAATCTTAATGGCATAACGCTGGTGGACAAGTTTATCAACGACATCCTTGTCTTTCATCATTCCTTTACCGAGGGCCTGCGTGAATGCATCTTGATTTCGCGTTTGATTTTTTATATCCTTTCTAACAAGCACGCGCAATTCCTCCATCATTCTCTCCGTCTGCTTCTCCTCGGAAGGCAAGGTAAAGAAGGCAACAGCTAAGATAATAACCCAGAATATTACCTTGTATAGCCAGTTCCAGTTGGAATCGTCATCAGCAGAGTCGCTTTCTTCCTCTTCGGTCTCTACGACTTCTCCTTCAATTTCTTCCTCATCCAGCCATTCACCACAATGTTTACATTTCTTGGCAACGGCCAAAATTTCCTCGCCACAATATGGGCATTTCATTGTTTCTTGTTCCATAGTATTTCTGTTTGTTATTCTATACGTGTATACGTTATTTCTTCGCCCTCATCATCCTTTGTGGTCAACTCATCTTCTGTCAGTTTGATTATTTCTTCCCTGCTTTTTTTCAGCATTTCATTTCTCAATTCAGGAATGAAATCATCAAAATATTGTTTAAATGCCTCAATATATACTTCATCGTCTTCATTATTTGTAATAGTTGAAGTTCTACTGAACTCGATGTTTACCTCGTTCATTTTCTCTACTATATTGTTGCCTTCTACGCTCCAAGTTCCTTTAGCGGAAATACTATACTCCAGAGTTATCGTATTTGCATATTCGTCTTCATCAACATTGAGACGAACTCGCATAAAACCCTCTGCTGTTTGTGTTTTATTACTTCGATAGTCAGTAGTCAACTCCATTGTAAATGTTCCAGAATAACCTTCATCGGATTCCTCCATTATTTCCGTCTTGGCTACATGCCACTTGCCGACAATTTTCTTTTCCTTGTCGTTTAGTTTGTCACCCATACAGCCTACTAATAACATAAGTAATGCTGTCATTAATACTGTTTTTTTCATTTTCTTATTTTTTTAATAATTATGCTAATTTTCGTCCTCGTCATCATCATCTTTAAAAAGACGCCTTTGCAGGTATTTTATAGAAATACCTATGACAACACATATTATAATTTTGCCCCAGATAGATTTTGTATAACCTAAGTTACAGGCTGTAAAAACTATTACTGCCGCAACAGCTGCTAACACAAGAAACAACAATATTTTAAACCAAACATTCATCTTGCTATTCCATTGGAGTTTCTTTAATGATACGCTTAGCTGTCGCTCTTTTCATTATATCTGGAAAGCTCTCATCAATTGGCTCATCAGTTTCCCATGATAAATCTAAGTCTGCTTTTATATTGGTAAGTCCATATACCATATTCTTTTTTTGTGCATCTTCTAATTCATTGTTCATTTTAATAAACTCTTTTTCTAACATCTTTGCCATTTCCTTACCATCATCATCTGCTGCTTCAACATTCATGGAATCAATATTGTATTTTCTCCATAATGTGTAGCCGCTATGTAAATTGTCAGTCTCCTTGGTATACTTATTAATTCTATTTGTTTTTTCTGCACCATATTCTCCCTCGACAGATACTTCTGCTATCACTTTGTCGTTTTTGTAATAAGTGTATGTCTCGGTAAACACATTATCTGTTTTCAACTCAAGAATATGCTCAAGACTTGTTCCATCCTCATCAACATCATCTTTTGATGAAATCTCCCACACTCCAACAAACATGTTTGAAGCAGCCTCGTTACAAGATTGCAAAGATACAGCCATATAAAACAGGCTGATTGCAATAATAACAATACTCTTATTCATAATTGATTAGATTTTTAGCCTGCCCTTCAGCTGCCACAAGAGCCTTTAATTGTTGTGAAGCGTGGAGCTGAAATACCACGTCTTCGAATGGAGGCTGTGAGAAATGCCCTTAGATGTAGATGCAGTAGATCAGTCCACGCTATATGCGCGAACCGTTTATACTGTCCTTGCATCTAATAGAAGTTTCTCACATTTCCATTCGCAAGTCGAGCATAACGCTTCGTTATTCCATAAAAAAACTGTTCCGAAGAACTGCTGCAAATATACGAAATAATCCGAATATCCAATCTTTTTTATAATAAAAAATGTTTGCAATGCGGATTATTTTTTATTCTGCCATAAAAAAAGTAATCTTTCGACGTTTTGGAAAAGCCAGGTTGCTATTTGAATAAAGTAAAATAGCTCGTATTACGTTTTCAACGTTTTGTCACGTTAATATCTTGTATCTGTGTCTTAGGCCAGTTGACAAGGAACAGTTGTTCGGTGGCACGTGTGAAGGCAGTGTAGAGCCAGTGAATGTAGTCGGGCGAGAGCATGTCGTCGGTCATGTAGCCTTGGTCTACGTAGACGTGTGCCCACTGTCCGCCCTGCGCTTTGTGGCACGTTACAGCATACGCGTATTTTATCTGCAAGGCATTAAAGTATCGGTCGTTGCGCAGTTGTTTCATACGTTCGCTTTTCAGAGGAACGTCGGCATAGTCTTCCATCACGGCATTGAAGAGCTGTTCACCTTGTTCATGCGTCAGAGCGGGAGCCTCCAACTGAAGGGTGTCGAGCAGCACTGTGGCCTCCAGTTCGTAGTCGTCGTAGTCGGGGAACACCAGCCAGGCATCGGCGAAGGTGAAGCCGTAGAGTTCATGCACGTTGCGCACGCGATGCACCCTCATGCGGTCGCCGTTGGCAAGAAACGACAGTCCTTCTTCCTCCTTCGTAATTCCGCCTTCCTCCTCCTTCTCAGTCCAGTGGTAGTTGTTCTTCACCACCATCAGCAGGTCGCCCGAAGTGAGCGGCTCCTCGCGTCCGAGCACCATAGCGCGAATACCGTTGTTGTAGATGTTTGCCCTCTTGTTGCTTCTCACCACCACCATTGTCTCGTCCATCCCCACATGACTGTACGAGGAACTGAGTTGCTCTATGAGTTCATCGCCTGGCACGCGGCGGATGTCGGCAAAGCGGCTGAAGACGATGCGGGGCAGTTGTGTCATCTCGTCGTGAGTTATCATCTGGCGTATTATCGTGGCGTTCCACAATATGCCCGACTCCTGACTTTGTCGAAGCACCTCGTTGAGGTCGGCGTGGAAGACACGGATGCCGTAAGCCTCCATCACCTGCTGCGAGAGGGCTGGCGACTCAGCCTCGCCCACAGGAGGCAACTGTGCCTTGTCGCCGATGAGCATCAGACGGCAATGCTGTCCGCCATAGACATACTGCACAAGGTCGTCGAGCAGATGACCGCTGCCGAAGAGGGTGTTTTGTGTTGAGTTTCCTGACGGAATCATTGATGCCTCGTCAACGATGAAGAGCGTATGCTGGTGTTTGTTGAAGTTCAGCGAGAAACTGGTGTCCTCGCCGCTGTATGTCTTCTGACGGTAGATGCGGCGGTGAATGGTGAACGCCTCGCTGCCTGCATTGAGAGAGAACACCTTGGCAGCGCGGCCCGTAGGCGCCATCAGCACCACGCGTTGTTTCATGTTGTGCATCGCACGCACTATGGCACCGGCGAGAGAGGTCTTTCCCGTACCTGCAGAACCGCGAAGAATCATCATGCTCTGACCATCTCGGCATGCAGCAAAACGGCTAAACTCCTCTATCGCTACTGACTGTTCGGCAGTGGGCGTAAAGCCGAAGGCATTTCGTATCTCACTTGAAAAAATGTCCTCAATCATCAGTTTTTAGGCGGAAAACGTTGTCATGTCAAATTAAATGCGTAATTTTGCATCACACGAGTGCAAAAGTAACAAAAAAATGGGAAAAAGGTGCGCCTTTCTTAATAATAATTTCGCACTTGCAGCGATGGTAGTGCTGCTTGCCGTTGCCGATAGGGACCGACGGGACTACGACCTGGCGCTACCAAGACGGCAAAAAGAGTGAACCGAAAAAGTAAAATAGGCTATATTGGTAAGTAAAATAGCCTATATTGCAAAGTATAATAGCCTATTTTACATTGCGAAGGGACATCATCGGGCATCGCGGTTGATAACGTTTTCAGGAAAAAAAGGCATCAGGGCAGACGGGTTACGAAACTTTTTAGTACCTTTGCACCTGCAATAAAAACCTATTTCAACCAAATATATGACAACATTAACTTTAGCGATTGTAATCGTATTCATCATTGGCTATTTCTTTATTGCCATTGAGAGTTTGACGAAAGTGAACAAGGCAGCCATTGCCTTGTTGATGTTTGTGGCGTGCTGGACGCTTTTCATGGTCAACCCGTCGATGTATCTGCCTGACGCCATTGGCGACCAGATAGGCAATGTGGTGGGAGGCACCATCGAGCACCACCTTGGAAGCACCGCCACGACGCTGTTCTTCCTGATGGGTGCGATGACGATTGTAGAACTGGTCGATCAGAACGGAGGTTTCAACTTTGTACGCGACTGGGTGAAGACGCGCCATAAGAAACTGCTGCTCTGGCGCGTGGCGTTCCTCACATTCTTCCTCTCAGCCATTCTCGACAACCTCACCACGAGCATCGTGATGATAATGATTCTGAGGAAACTCATCCCCGACCAGACCGACCGTTTCAAATATGCCGCACTGGTTGTCATTGCAGCCAACTCGGGAGGCGCCTTCTCGCCTATCGGCGACGTTACGACCATCATGCTCTGGAACAAGGGTGTCATCACGGCAGCAGGCGTTATAATGGAGATATTCTTGCCATCGCTCGTCTCGATGGTCGTTCCTGCCTACATCATCTCGCTCTCGCTGAAGGGAACGATGGACATCTCGGAGATTAGAAAGGAGAACACCGACGTTGAAGACCTTACCGACGGGCAGCGCAAGGCGGTGTTCTATCTCGGTGTGGGCGGCCTTATCTTTGTGCCCATTTTCAAGACCATCACCCATCTGCCGCCGTTTGTGGGCATCCTGCTGGTGCTCGGCATACTGTGGACTGTCACCGAGGTGTTCTACAGCAAGTTGCCAGAGACCAACGTAAATAAGAAAGGTACAATGAAGCGTGTTACCAACATGCTCACCCGCATCGACATGTCAACCATACTCTTCTTCCTCGGCATCCTCATGGCAGTGGCTTGTCTGGAGACCATCGGTGTGCTGACACAACTGGGACAGGGACTCAACGTGGCATTCAACGGCAACCACTATCTCGTCACCGGCATCATTGGCGTGCTCTCGTCTATCGTCGATAATGTTCCACTCGTTGCTGGCTGCATGGGCATGTATCCCGTGGAGGCTGCGGGCGACATGGCTGTTGACGGCATCTTCTGGCAACTTCTTGCCTACTGTGCCGGTGTGGGCGGCTCGATGCTCATCATCGGCAGTGCTGCCGGTGTGGTGGTGATGGGACTGGAGAAGATTTCCTTCGGATGGTACATGAAGCACGTCTCGTGGATCGCTCTCGTCGGCTACCTCGCCGGAATATTGTGTTACTGGGTGGAACGAACGCTCTTTTTCTAAAATAATATAAGAAAAACTTGCCACATCGGCAGGTTTTTCTTATTTTTGCAAGCCTAATATAACACTAAAAGTAATGAAAAACCTTAAACTATTGTTTGTAGCAGCCATGACAGCATTAGCATCAACGGCAACGGCACAGCCTAAACTGACGCCAAACAACATCGACCAAGTGCTCAAAGCGATGACCGTCGATGAGAAAGCAGAACTCCTGGTGGGATACACTTTCGGAAACTCTTACTTCGGACTGCCCACAAATCCCGACCCCAACGCTGGCGCGATAGTGCTGGGAGCGGCAGGAAACACAGCCAAGATTGAGCGTCTCGGCATTCCGCACACCGTGCTCACCGACGGCCCTGCGGGAGTGCATATCGAGGCAAAACGTCCTAACGACCCTAACACATACTACTGCACGGGATTCCCCATCGGCACACTGCTCGCCTCAACATGGAACACCGCCCTTGTCGAGGAGGTGGGACGCGCAATGGGCAACGAGGCTCTCGAATACGGATGCGACGTCATCCTCGGCCCCGGCATGAACATCATGCGCTCGCCTCTGTGCGGACGCAACTTCGAGTATTACTCTGAAGACCCGTTTGTAACAGGACTTATTGCCGCCGCAATGATAAACGGAATACAGAGCCAGGGCGTGGGCGTGTCGGCAAAACACTTCGCCGGCAACAACCAGGAGACAAACCGACTGCACAACAACTCGGTGATTGACCAGCGCACGCTGCGCGAAATATATCTCAAGGGATTCGAGATTGCCGTGCGCAAGTCCAATCCTTGGACCATAATGAGTTCTTACAACTTCCTCAACGGACCTTGGACACAGGAGAACTACGAACTGCTCACCACCATACTGCGCGACGAGTGGGGATTCAAGGGCATTGTGATGACCGACTGGACAGACACACGTCACACCGACCGACAGGTGCAGGCAGGCAACGACTTGCTCACTCCAGGTAACGCAGAACAGATAGAAGCCATCAAGAAAGGCATTGCCGACGGTTCTATAAAGATGGAAGATGTTGACCGCAACGTGCGCCGCATTCTGGAATACGTCGTTAAGACACCTCACTTCAAGGGATATAAATACAGCAACAAGCCCGACATCAAGGCGCATGCGGCACTCACCCGCACTGCCGCTCCAGAGGGAATGGTGCTGTTGCAGAACACTGGTGTGCTGCCTCTTAACAGCAACATCAAGCGTGTGGCTCTCTTCGGACACACCTCTTACAATCTTTATGCTGGCGGAACAGGCTCGGGCGACGTAAACAAGCCATACGTCATCGACCTCGTGGAAGGACTCAAGAACGCAGGACTGCAGCCCGACGACACGCTGACAAATGTTTATACCAAATATAAAGAATATGCCATCGAGGAGGCAGAGGCTGAGATGGGACACCTCTCTCCCAACAAGTTTTTCCCTCGTCCGCGTGTTCGCGAGCCGCTGCTTGGCGACAAAACGTACATGTTCGCGGCAAATAGCAACGACATGGCCATCGTGACGGTGGGCCGTTCGTCGGGAGAGGCTGGCGACCGACTGTACAGCGACTTCAACATCAATGCCGACGAGCAGGAGATGCTGCAAAAGACATACGAGCAATTCCACAAGGCAGGCAAGCCAGTGGTGGTGATACTGAACGTCGGAGGTGCCGTGAACACCGAGGCGGTGAAGCCATACGCCGATGCCATACTGCTGGCATGGCAGCCGGGAATGGAGGCAGGAAACGCCATCGCCGATGTGCTGACAGGCAAGTCTTATCCTTCAGGAAAACTCACTGTGACCTTCCCGAAAGACATTAATGACGTTCCTTCAACAAAGAATTTCCCAAAGGACTACACCTTTTGGGACGACTTGCAACTCAACGACGAGCAGAAGAAGGCTTGGCCACATGTGACAGAGACACGTTACGAGGAAGGCATGAACGTGGGCTACCGCTATTTCCAGACCGCAAACAAGGAGGTTAGTTATCCGTTCGGCTTCGGTCTGTCATACACCAACTTCGAGTATAGCAACGCAAAAATCAAGAGAAACGGCAATGGCTATACCGCTTCGGTGGTGGTTAAGAACATAGGAGACAAGCCAGGCAAGGAAGTTGTGCAACTATATGTCACCGCGCCAAAGGGGAACATGCCTATGCCGGCAATAGAGTTGCGTGCTTTCGGCAAGACACGCGAACTGAAGCCGGGCGAGAGCGAGCGCATAGAGATGTCGTTCTCTTACTATGACATGGCATCGTACGACGTTTCGCAGCAGGCTTATGTCACCGAGCCAGGCACCTACAACGTGCACTTCGCTGCCTCTGCCACCGACATCCGCCAGAGCCTTGCAGTAAAAATGGACAAGCACAAGTGGGAATGCCACGACGTGATGAAGCCCTAACAAATAACAAGAAAACCATAAAAATACATAGAACTCAAAAATAAAAAACATGAAACCAACTTTATTACTCCTCGCAGCAGGAATGGGAAGCCGCTACGGCGGTCTGAAACAACTTGACGGTCTGGGACCTAACGGCGAGACCATCATGGACTACAGTATCTACGATGCCATCAAGGCAGGATTTGGAAAAATAGTTTTCGTTATCCGCAAAGACTTCGAACAGGAGTTCCGCGACAAGGTATTGAGCAAATACGAAGGTCATATACCGGCTGAACTGGTGTTCCAGAGCCTCGACGCTCTGCCCGAAGGATTCGACGTTCCGGAAGGAAGACAGAAGCCGTGGGGAACCAACCATGCCGTGCTCATGGCGAAGGATGCCATCAAGGAGCCGTTCTGCGTCATCAACTGTGACGACTTCTACAACCGCGACGCATTCATGGTGATTGGCAAGTTCCTCAGCGAACTGCCCGAAGGCGCAAAGAACACATACGCCATGGTGGGCTTCCGCGTGGGCAACACACTGTCGGAGAACGGCACTGTGGCACGTGGCATCTGCTCGAAGGACGACAACGAGAACCTCACCACTGTTGTTGAGCGCACCGAGATAATGCGCGTCAACGGTGCAGTGTGCTACAAGGACGAGCAGGGCGAGTGGGTTGCAGTTGACGACAACACGCCAGTATCAATGAACATGTGGGGCTTCACACCCGACTATTTCGAGTATAGCGAGGCTTACTTCAAGGAGTTCCTCAGCGACCCGAAGAACATCGAGAACCTGAAGGCAGAGTTCTTCATCCCGCTGATGGTGAACAAACTCATCGTTGAGGGCACCGCTTCGGTGCGCGTTCTCGACACAACGTCTAAGTGGTTCGGCGTGACTTACGCCGCCGACCGCCAGGGAACGGTTGACCGCATACAGCAACTCATCAACGAGGGCGTCTATCCTCAGAAGTTGTTCTAAGTCAAATAAAAGGAGGTAAACGCTGACCCCACCCCTACCCCACCCCTACAGGGGCGGGGAGTCAATAGAATGGGGGCAAATAGTATGTAATTACAAAAGAAAATCCGACCATCGATGATGGTCGGATTTTCTTTTTTCTTTCGTATTATTCGGAATAATCTGACTACTCAGATTATGTCAGTACCTATCTGAACAGCGAGAAGTTGACACTGCCATACGAGCGATGCTCGACGAAACGGGGGTGAGCCGAGAAGTCGTTCTTCTCTCCATGCTCGAAAACAAAGATGCCGCCGTCTTTAAGGAGACCGTTATTGAGCACGAGGTCGGGAATCTCCGGCAGGCGTTCCAGAGCGTATGGCGGGTCGGCAAAGATGAAGTCGAACTGTTGTCGGCATGACTTCATGAATCGGAACACGTCTCCTCGCAGCGCAATGCAGTTCTCGTCGCCCAGTTTCTTGAGGCACTGGCGTATGAAAGCATGGTGGTCGCGGTCGAGTTCCACGCTAACCACCTGGCTGCACCCGCGCGATAGCAGTTCGAGAGATATGCTTCCCGTGCCGGAGAAGAGGTCGAGAGCCGTCGCTCCTTCAAAGTCTATCTTTCCCGTCAGCACGTTGAAGATGTTCTCCTTGGCAAAATCGGTCGTAGGTCTTGCCTTGAATGTGCGCGGGATGTCGAAGTGGCGTCCCTTGTATTTTCCTGTTACTATTCTCATTGTTCAGTTATGAAGGTCGTTATTCAGGGTTGATGGCATTTGCGCCTCACTTTTTCCTCACCCTCTTCCTTTCAGATATAGTGCCATGAGGTCGTATGGCAGTCCCTTTATCTGGGTTATCGGCGCGCGGTTGAAGTCGCCCGATGGGTTAATCTTATACACGTTTTGCAGGAACTTGTGCAGTTGCTCTATCATCTCCTCGCGCTCTGGAATGTCGCCCACGAGGTGCATCTCGTCGCGCCGCTGGTCGAGTCCGAGTTGCTGCCACACCGAGAGTATGAAGAACACACTGTCGTGCGAGTTTGTTCCGTCGAAGGTGTTAACGAAGCGGAAACGGTTTTCCGTGAAACTGAACACCGACATGTGCTTGTCGTAGAAATAAGCATACAGTTTGCGGCGTATGCCTGCATAACTGCGCTGGTGCATGTAGTTCCACACCGGTTGGCACACAGGGCACCACTTGGCGTCGGCGAAATGGTCGTCGATGACGGTCTTCAGGTCTTTGTTCACGGCGAAGAGAGCCACGGCATTCAGTTGTGTCAGCACGGAATACATCACGAGGTCGTTCTCGTGCTCGGTCACCGCATGGTTGTAGATGTCCGTCTCGGTGCCGATGCGGAACTGCTCGGTGGGCACCATCACGACGGGCGTGCTCATCATCACGAGCACCTTGCTGAATCCTTTCTGCAGTATCGGCTCGGTGAGGAACGCCTCGCGCAGATTGGCTGCGGGCGCTATGCCGCTCTTCATAGGGTATGGCACATACTCTATCTGCGCCTCTGCCTCGGCATCGGCCACTGAGAACGACATCGCATAGCGGCTCAGTCGTATCGTGAGTCTTTGTTTCTGCTCCATATTTTAATATTTAGCGGGATGGCGAAAGAATGTCATGTCGAGATTACTGCTGTCGCAACGTCAATAACACTATCTTTCCCAATTCCCTTTATTGTCATTAGGCGACGTAAGGTCTCCTATCTTCAGTCCCGGGTATCGCGCCTCGGCATCGGCACGCTCTATCTGTGCTGCGATCTCGTGTTTGTCGAGTCCCGCCAGATACTCATCGTAGCGCGCGCCACATTCCATTATCGGCACCATGCGCCCCGACGGCAGTTTCACCATTCCCACCGCCGCCTGGAACGGCTGACCGTTGGTGTAAGGTATCGTCTGATGCCCCTTTTTCAGCAGCCGCAGTGTCACAAGCGAGTCGAGACTGGCGGTGTAGTGACCCGTGGCACGGCGGTAGTTCTCCTCGGCATTGCGTATCTCCACGAGCCGTTGCTTCACCTCCTTCTCCCTTGTCTCCATCTCTCCGGCAAACGACACCGGGCGTGCCACACTCAGGAACACGGCAACGGCAAGCAGCACCACCATTGCCGCAAGTGCGAAATTATTATTAAGAAAGGCGCGCCTTTTTCCCATTTTTTTGTTACTTTTGCACTCGTGTGATGCAAAATTACGCATTTAATTTGACATGACAACGTTTTCTGTCGAAAAAACTGATGATTGAAGACATTTTTTCAAGCGAGATACGCCGTGCCTTCGGGCTCACTCCCACTGCCGAACAGTCGGCGGCGATAGATGAGTTCGGCCGTTTCGCCGCCTGTCGCGACGGCCAGAGCATGATGATTCTGCGCGGCTCGGCGGGCACAGGAAAGACATCTCTCGCCGGTGCCATAGTGCGCGCCATGCACAACATGAAGCAGCGCGTGGTGCTGATGGCTCCCACGGGGCGTGCCGCCAAGGTGTTCTCACTGAATGCTGGCAGCGAGGCGTTCACCATTCACCGCCGCATCTACCGGCAGAAAACATACAACGGCGAGGACACCAGTTTCTCGCTGAACTTCAACAAGCACCAGCACACGCTCTTCATCGTTGACGAGGCATCAATGATTCCCTCGGGAAACTCATCGCCCAATGCCCATCAGCCATCGTCCAGCGCCCTCTTCGGCAGCGGCCATCTGCTCGACGACCTCGTGCAGTATGTGTATAGCGGTCAGCACTGCAGGCTGATGCTCATAGGCGACAAGGCGCAGTTGCCACCCGTGGGCGAGGCGGAGTCGCCGGCTCTCTCGCCGCAGGTGATGGAGGCATACGGCATACGTGTCTTCCATGCCGACCTCAACGAGGTGCTACGCCAGAGCCAGGAGTCGGGCATACTGTGGAACGCCACGATGATACGTCAGATGATAACGCACGACGAGATGACCCAACTGCCGCGAATAGTATTCAGCCGCTTCGCCGACATCCGCCGCGTGCCGGGCGACGAACTCATAGAGCAACTCAGTTCGTCGTACAGCCACGTGGGTATGGACGAGACGATAGTGGTGGTGAGAAGCAACAAGAGGGCAAACATCTATAACAACGGCATACGCGCCATGGTGCTCGGACGTGAGGAACCGCTCACATCGGGCGACCTGCTGATGGTGGTGAAGAACAACTACTTCTGGAAGAAAGAGGACGAAGGACTGCCGAAAGAAGAGTCGGCAGAGAGGAAGGATGACGGCGAAGGACTGTCGTTCCTGGCCAACGGCGACCGCATGAGAGTGCAGCGCGTGCGCAACAGGCAGGAACTCTATGGCTTCACCTTCGCCGACGCATGGCTGGTGTTCCCCGACTACGACGACTACGAACTGGAGGCCACCGTACTGCTCGACACGCTGCAGTCGGAGGCTCCGGCGCTGACGCGCGAGCAAAGCGAGCAGTTGTTCAATGCCGTGATGGACGACTATGCCGACGTTCCGCTCAAGAGCGAGCGTATAAAGAAGTTGCGCCAAGACCGTTTCTTCAATGCCTTACAGATAAAATACGCTTACGCCGTGACGTGCCACAAGGCACAAGGCGGACAGTGGGCGCATGTATATGTTGACCAAGGCTACATGACCGACGACATGCTCTCGCCCGACTATATCCACTGGCTCTACACCGCTTTCACACGAGCCACCGAACAACTGTTCCTCGTAAACTGGCCCAAAACACAGATACAAGAAAGTAATATAGCCTATATTACTGAGTAAAATAGCCTATTTTACTTTGCGAATGATGCCAAACGGGACGGTGAAACATGCTCTTTTGCAATGCCAAAAGCATCGTTTCACCACCTCAGTGATACACCATTCATCGCTTGTCTATGAACTTATAACTGCTGTATTGTTTGCGCGGGAAGGTGAAGATGTCGTCGTCATCGATACCGCTACGGAAATTGGAGACTTTGATGTTCGCCCAGAAGAACATCACCTTTACCTTGATGCTCTTTGGCACTCGGGTCTTGTTGTCGATGGTCACCTTGGCATGCTTCACGCCGTCAACGCCTTTCTTGGCGTTGAGAGTGATGATGAGGTCGCTGCCTTTTGCCGCAATGTGATATGTGTAGTTGTCGGGATTGAACTTGAACTTTGAAGCATACTTGTCGCGGTTTGGCGAGTTGGGATTAAGTATCTCCACCGTCTTTTTCTTCTTGTCCACGCGGTAGAAGTCCTTTCCGTCGCACCATGCACTGTATCTCGGCTCCGTGAATTTCTGTTTCTTTCCCTTATACCAGATGGTTCCTGAAGTCTTGTACAGGCTGACGATGTTCACGTCGTACTTCAGCGAGCATCCCTGCGGACCAAACACCAGATTGTATGCCTGGTCGAATATCTTGCGTGCCTGACGTGTGTTGGCATTCTCCTGTGCTGTTGCGGTGCAAAGACCCAGCAGCAGCGCGATGATTACTGCCGTCCACCTCGGCATTATACATGTTGTTCTTGTCATTTTCGGTTTTCCTGGAAGCAATGTTTCGTTAATCAATATCTTATTTCGTCCACCTCTTCATATCCCGTCTGTCCCCGGCGCATATCGCTATATGCCGTTTTCAGGTCGCTGTTGTTGATGTCGATGGCCATATTTGGGCGGCGGTGGTTGTCGTTCAGGCGGTGCGAGAAAAGCCACTGATAGGTCTTTTCAAGATAGAAGATTCGGGCGAGAGCACCGTGGCTGGCACCCGGCAGCCAGTCGAAGCGCAGCATCTTGTCGTTGCCAGCCTCTTGCAGGGCGCGCACCACCTTCTTCGACTGGTCAACACCAACGGCGCGGTCGGCTGTCCCGTGCAGAATCCAGAATGGCAGGTAGCCCAGCCCCTGAACGTCCCTGAGCGAGCATCCGCCGCAAAGCGCCATGCCGGCGGCAATCTTCTCGGGGTAGGTGCCGCAGAAGTCCATCGTGCCGTAGCCGCCGAGACTCATACCCAGGACATAGACGCGCGTCCAGTCGCTTGGGTAGTTGTCAAGCACCCATTCCAGTATGTTGTTTATCTTCTCGGGCTTCCATGCTCCGCCAGGATTCTGCGGAGTGATTATCATGGCAGGAATCTCGCGGCCGAGGTTCAGCGCATGCATCGGACCATAGCGCAGCGAGCGCCTCATGTCGCTACCGCACAGACTTGCGCCGTGCAGGAATATGATTACCGGAGTGCGCTCCAGCGTCTCAGCATAGTCGTGCGGAACATATAGCCAGAAGTTATATCCGTCCTCCACCGCGCCTTTTATCGCCGCCATTTGTCCCTTCTGCGCCATCGCCTCGGTAGCAAAAAGAATGGCACACACAAGCAGCAGTATTGATATAAGAGTCTTTTTCATCATTGCAATTTCCCCCTATATAACTAAAAGTTATTTGTCTGTTTTGCATTAGGAGGTGACGTGTCCCACGTCACAAGCCGTGATTATGTGACGTGGGACACGTCACCTCCTATTTAAACACTGCAAAGATACGAATTACGTTTGAATATTTTGTTGTTTAAAACAAAAAAATTACCTTTGCAGTTATGAATATCGATTTGAAACAGACCAAATGGAGCGAGAACGTAGTCATCGTGGATGCCGATTATGTTGACCGCGTGGCGTTCAACCTCAGTGTGAATTTCGAGCGCATGCTGATGAGGCGCGTGCCAAAGGCCGACCTTGCGCGGTGGATAGACTGCATTGCGCTCGACGGCGGAGTGCGCGAGGGCGACCACGAGACGCACGTCATCATGGTGCACAACGAGGACACAAAGTCGATGGAGAACTTCATCCCCGCCTCTTTCAGCGAGGAGATGAACGGCAAGGCGTTCCGCGACAACCTCGGCGAGTTTGCTATAACCGCCGTAGAAGTGCCGCAGATGGCCGACAAAGACAGTCTGATGCTCGAGATTTTGCGCATAGCGATGAGCCAGCCAGAGGTGAAACGCATCATGGCGGTGCCCAATGCCGAGGACAGCGACATCTATGCACGCATGCGCCGGGCACTTGCCAGCGGCGGCGACGAGAAAACGGTGACGCTCTTCGCCATGCAGCCCATGCCCGGCGGACAGTTCCGGCAGGAGATTCTCGGCTATTCGCTGATGAATGCACTCGGAATTAAGGGGGAAGAACTGGGCTGACGAAAAACAATGCCCGTTTATTTTGTATTCTCACCTTTTTGTAATATCTTTGCAAAGACCATAAAAAAGAAACTGAAAAACAAATAATAACTGAGAAATGAGCAGAATACTGATGATTGGCGCAGGTGGTGTTGCCACCGTAGCCGCTTTTAAGATTGTGCAGAACGCAGACGTGTTCACCGAGTTTATGATTGCAAGCCGCCGCAAGGAGAAGTGCGACAAACTGGTGGAGGCTATTCACCAGAAAGGCTATGACATGCCGATACGCACAGCGCAGGTAGATGCTGACGATGTGGAGCAGTTGAAGGCATTGTTCAGCGACTATAAGCCGGAGTTGGTTATTAACCTCGCACTACCCTATCAGGACCTCACCATCATGGATGCCTGCCTGGCTTGCGGGTGCAACTATCTCGACACAGCCAACTACGAGCCAAAGGACGAGGCTCACTTCGAGTACTCATGGCAGTGGGCTTACCGCGACCGTTTCCGCGAGGCTGGGCTGACAGCAATCCTCGGTTGCGGCTTCGACCCGGGTGTGACGAGCATCTTCACCGCATACGCCGCAAAGCATCACTTCGACGAGATACAGTATCTTGACATCGTTGACTGCAATGCAGGCGACCATCACAAGGCTTTCGCCACAAACTTCAATCCCGAGATAAACATCCGCGAGATTACCCAGAAAGGACTCTACTGGGAGAACGGACAGTGGGTGGAGACAGAGCCGCTGGAGATACACAAAGACCTGACCTATCCCGGCATTGGTCCGCGCGACAGTTATCTGCTGCATCACGAGGAGATAGAGTCGTTGGTAATCAATTATCCTACCATCAAGCGTGCGCGCTTCTGGATGACCTTCGGCCAGCAGTACCTCAAGCACCTTGAGGTGATACAGAACATCGGCATGAGCCGCATCGACGAGGTGGAATACGAGGCTCCGCTTGCTGACGGCACCGGCACTGCCCGTGTGAAGATTGTTCCGCTGCAGTTTCTCAAGGCCGTGCTGCCCAACCCGCAAGACCTGGGTGAGAACTATGAGGGCGAGACCAGCATCGGCTGCCGCATCCGTGGACTGAAAGACGGCAAGGAGCACACCTATTATATTTATAACAACTGCTCTCACCGCGCCGCTTACGAAGAGACAGGCATGCAAGGCGTAAGTTACACCACCGGTGTGCCCGCCATGATTGGAGCCATGATGTTCTGTAAGGGCCTGTGGCGCAAGCCTGGAGTCTTCAATGTAGAAGAGTTCGACCCCGATCCATTCCTCGAGCAACTCAACAAGCAAGGCTTGCCTTGGCACGAGATTCACGACGGAGATTTGGAACTGTAAGCAATAGCCCACCCCAACCCTCCCTTCGCGAGGGTTGGGGTGGGTTTTTCTATTAGTTGCGTAGCAACTCCAGATAATCTATTTTGTTGAGATCACATTCTTCAGCCACGCGTTCCCACACCACTTTGGTGCTGTCAGACAATTCCATCGACATGCGATAGACACCAAGATACACATAGTTGGTGTCAACAAGATTCTTCATGAATGTAATCCGAATCTCATTCAGACGGGAATTGTGATTAAAATGATCAATATTTCGTTGGACTATCTGATCGCTATCTACCCCTTCCGGCTTCCAATACTCGGTGATGGTGGGCATCATCTTCGATTTGTCACCTTCATTATGCCATTCGGAATGGCGATAATTGGGGCCCCACACAGAAATGTTGGGATGGCGGGGCAGAATCTGTCCCCAAAGTTTTTCCGTTGCATGAATACCAAATAGTTTGAGATATTCGTGAGGCGAACTAAAAGTATCACCAATCTTCAACGTGTAAGCACTGCTTTTATCGGATGAATTATTAAATACCTGATAGGAAACGCCTGCTATGATACCTATCAGCAATAATGCGATGATGGTGTAGAGTGTGGCAGGGCTAAATCGTTTCTTCTGAGTTTTTCCTTCCTCTTTCTCCGTGGCCTTTTCTTCTTCAGGCTCCTTCTCTGTGTCCTCTGCCCCCTCTGTGAAATCTTTCCAATTGTCATACCCAACAAACTTGGATAAAATGTCAAGCGTGGACTTCCGCGGAGTTGTCGTTTCGGACAGATAGCCCCAGATGCGTTTTAAGGTAGTTGGAGATATCCTCTCGTGGAATTTATCGAATATACATTCAGAAAGGAATTCGAAATCCTTAGGGGTCTTCATCTTCCTTTCTACAACTCCTTCAATCAATTCGCGGAGTTTGGCTAATGCCTTCTCTTGTTGATTATGTTGTTCTTGATTCATGATAAAGTTATATGCGACAGTCTGCATGCCATTGCATAAGATTTAGATGCACTCGGCAAAATGAAGCAAACTTCTTTTGCGCTCGTTGGCAAAATCTTTCCGTTTGATGGCACAAAGTTAAGCATTTTCCTGCACACCTATATAATAATAAATACTCAATTTCTCGAAAACGGACCAAATGGACTAAAAAATGGACTAAATGGACTGAAAAATGGACTAAAATGGGCAGTCAAAAGGACTGGAATATGCGAGGCATCATTATACAAAATGTGTTATCTTTGCAACAAGTAACAACACGTTCTTCAGGCTAAGAATGTCAAGAAGGCTCACAATCATTAGTGGATATAAATTTTTCTTCAAATCAAACATACAACACTATGGAACCATTTAACATCACAGTTGAAAACCCTTGGCTTAAGTTGGTAGAGGATAATGGTATTATAGCAGAGTGTGACAAAAATTCCTTCCCTAACAGCCTTTCGGCTGCGCAGTATGCTGAAGCCATTAACAAAGGGAATAAAGAAACTGGACTGACATTCGCATGTTTACCAGATCCGTTTTGTGGAAATCCTCATAGTAAGGTGTACTGCCTAAATAAGAATTCAGGTAAACCTGATTATTGCTTCTCAGATGAAGAAGTATTCAAATATGCATCCATCAAGAACCTACGGCTCGAACAGGATTCTTGTTTTTGGGCAAAAGGCATTAGAAATAATACTTTAAATTATAAATAGAGCAATTATGAAGAATAGAAAATTGATTGTGATGTTTTTAATAGCATTATTTGCTATTCCATCAACGAGTATGGCTCAAAACAGGGTTAAAAAGCCAGCAACAAGAAAGACCGCAGTTAACAGAAACAAACACGCCTCGAGTACCTCCCAAAAAGCGAAAGGCGATGCAAGCATTTCATTTTCATGCCGATTATATAGATGTAATTTTTTGGATGAAGTGTATGAAGCCGACAACATGATTTGTCATTTTAAAATGTATGATTTTGGTAAAGAAGGGAAAACGGTCATGGTTGAAACACCAGAACTAGCAAAACATCTTAATAAGGAAAAAATAGTGTGGTCTTGGTCTGGAGATATATCGTTAATTTCACCAAAACATGATGCTTCCCTTAAAGACGCCGGTGCCCTTGATGGTTATGCCATTGTGCGTGGCGGCGATGGATGTGCTGCCTTACTTAAATTTAAAGAAGGATGGGTATTAATGATATTGGATAAAAAACATGTGATCAGCGATTTGTATCCAGGTATGACTCTCACTCAAGTAAAAAATATGGAACTCATAGGAAGCCAGTTCAAAGAAACTGGAAAAAGCGGCGGTTATACAATATGGACACTTTACGGGCCGGATATGAAAAAGAATTATTATTGGAATGGGGACTACGATTATAAAGCAACAAATGACAAACCTTACGGACGCTTTTTCTTTGATAGTAATTCCAAATTACATAAGTGGATTCTTTATTATCAATAGTTCAGTAAAGTTTCATGATTTGGCATATCGGCTTAGTCGCGCTGCCATAGAGTTTTATGAAAATATGTTCACGGTGGGCACTGTCCCAGTGCGAGCGAATTATGATAATAGGAGTATACCGAAAATCCTTAACAGAGTAGGGAAAACCAATATCTTTGTAATATGAGAAATTTATTGTATTCTATGATGGCAGCACTTGCCATTTGTTTAGTATCATGTGGTGACGGATCAATGATAGTTCATCCTACATCTAAAAAAATCAGTGGACCCCTTGGAAAATACTTTGAGGTTGTTGATCGGGATTATAATATAGTTGATAATGAACTAAGTGTCGAGTTCAAGAGAATAACAGAAGGAAGTCCTAAAGGTGAATACAATTTTATCAACGTTGATCTATTGGATGAAAATGGAAATGTCATAGAGTCTCTTGAAAAAATGGATGTGGATAATTTGCTTGCTATTGATGTAAATGAAACAGCATACATCAAGTATAACGTTCCCAATGCAAAAAGGGCAGTAAAAATAAAATTTTCCAGTAAATCTGAGTCTCTAAGTATTGCTGTGGATGGAGATAATGTACTTCCTGAGACAGATTCTGAAACAGAAGATAAATCAATTGAGGTTATTTTACCTTCGGCTTTAAAAGGAAGTGTTGAAGTAGTAAAAGATGCATATTATGTTAAAGAAAACAGTTATGGCTTTCCTGAAATTACTATAACCTTTAAACTGCTTAAAACGGTAAACACAAAATCTCTTGTTAGTGAATATAACCAAATGTGGATTGTTGGTGAAGGGCAGGATGCAAAAGGACGAGTTGTTAAGGAATTGATGCCAAATTATAATGAATGGCGTACAGATGACAGTGATGGTAAAGAGTTTAAAGCATTTCTTGAGGATGAGCCTGGAAGTACTATTTCTATGACATTTACTGGCAATAATGAGGGGGTTGATTCTGAAACAATGCAGAAAGTAGAAAAATTTAGGCTTAAACTAACGAAATAATCACAAATAAGGTGGAGCGATTATGCAGTCTCTCCACCTTGTTATAACCGTTAAACGGAAACATGAAGAAACCCTTGGATTGTATGCCTTGGCATCAACACTTTCTGCTATTTGAACGCTGAGTCCCTTGTTCTGTAAGTCAAGCCAATAGAATTGGCTATAAAACGTTGTTGGGGAGCAGAATACATCCAATCGCTGCGTCGGATTCGAAACGAAGGCACTGACGAGTTCCTCGTGTCATTCTTCTTCCGTGCTGCCACTGCGCGTATGAAGGATACTCTTATGCAGAAGCGCAGCAATACCTGTCTCGGAGCGTTCTTATTCTGATTTTCTATAATACGTTTTCTCGCCCGCAAAATAATATAGAGATTTTTTTGCATATCGTTTAATTTGTTGTATTTTTACGTCGTTCCTCCGTGAAGATACTCCGTCTCGGCAAAAAAAGAATAAATTCTTTTGTTTTGCTCTCAACTTTTCGTATCTTTGCCAAACAATTAGTCGTGAGGAACTATGTTTGAACAGGAAATAAAGCATTATGAGGAAGTGCGATGCGAATATGAAGAGTGCATCGTAAAGAAAATGGCACCAGCCGACTATATGGACTGGCATGAGGTGCTGTTTTCCACACACTCGTGTGCTATTGAAGGCAACTCGTTCACCGTGGACGATACGCGCATTCTGAAAGAGCAGGGACTGGCAATGGTGCCTGTGGGTCACTCGCTGCTGGAATGTACGGAGATGGCCGACCACTTCCGTGCCTTCCGCTATGTGACCACACACCTTGATGCTGCTTTTGACGAGAAATTGCTTTGTGAGACCAACAGGCTGGTGACGGAGAACACACTGGCTTATCGCGCCCCTGGTGCCGTGGCTGGTGCTTATACGACAGAGGATATGGCGGCAGGTGATACTGTCTTTGGCGACCACGAGACATTGGTGGCTCGTGTGCCGGCTTTGATGTCGTCCACGGCAGAAGCCATGGAACGCGGAGTACATCCAATGATTGTCGCTGCCCGTTTCCACGGATTCTTTGAATACTTGCATCCTTTCCGCGACGGCAATGGCCGCACGGGGCGTCTGCTCTCTAATTGGATACTGTTGCATGCAGGTCATCCACTACTCATCATCGACATTAAAGACCGTGCAGACTATATCAATGCTCTCCGCCAGATACGTAGCGAAGGCACTGATGAGTATCTCGTCTCGTTCTTCTTCCGTGTTGCCGTGGAGCGCATGAAGAGCGACCTTGCGCAGAAGCGCAAAAATACGGGCCTCGGTGTGTTCTTATTCTGATATTTCTATATGACGATTTAATATATTTAAACTGTAAAAACGATATGGCAAAGAAAATTGAAGAAGAGGGTGCACAAAACCCTCAGAGCGAGAAACTGAAGGCGCTGCAGGCAGCGATGTCTAAGATAGAGAAGGACTTTGGCAAGGGTTCGATAATGAAACTCGGCGACGAGCATATAGAGAATGTTGACGTTATCCCGACAGGAAGCATCAGCCTGAATGCCGCTCTCGGTGTGGGCGGTTACCCGCGTGGACGCATCATCGAGATTTACGGTCCTGAGTCGTCGGGTAAGACGACACTCGCCATCCATGCAATAGCAGAGGCACAGAAGCAGGGCGGCATCGCTGCATTTATAGATGCCGAGCATGCCTTCGACCGTTTCTATGCTCAGAAACTGGGTGTTGATGTCGATAACCTGTGGATATCACAGCCCGACAACGGTGAGCAGGCTCTGCAGATTGCCGACCAACTCATTTCGTCGGCTGCTGTTGACATCGTGGTGATTGACTCTGTGGCAGCACTCACGCCGAAGAAGGAGATTGAGGGTGACATGGGTGATAATGTTGTCGGACTGCATGCACGACTGATGAGTCAGGCTCTGCGCAAACTGACGAGCACCATCTCGAAGACTAACACCACGTGTATCTTCATCAACCAGTTGCGCGAGAAGATTGGTGTAATGTTCGGCAATCCTGAGACCACAACGGGTGGTAACGCTCTGAAGTTTTACGCTTCGGTACGTCTTGACATCCGCCGCGTGACGAGCATCAAGGATGGCGACGAGGTTATCGGCAACCAGGTGCGCGTGAAGGTGGTTAAGAACAAGGTGGCTCCTCCTTTCCGCAAGGCAGAGTTCGAGATTACTTTTGGCGAGGGGATCTCCAAGATTGGCGAGATTGTTGACCTCGGCGTTGAATATGGTATTATTCAGAAGAGCGGCAGTTGGTTCTCTTACGACGGCACGAAACTGGCGCAGGGCCGCGATGCCGTGAAGAAACTGCTGAAAGACAACCCCGAACTGTGCGAGGAACTGGAAGCCAAGATCATGCAGGCCATCACCGACAAGAAAGACTGACCCTTACTATAAGCCAAAAGGAGCCGCAGAAGTGCATTGCAGCATCTCTGCGGCTCCTTTTTTATCCCGCTCCGGTCATTAGGATTCCGCGCTAAAGGACACAATCTTAAAAAGCCCGGCTGCCAGTGGTGACAGCCGGGCTCTGCACAGAAACCTCTCTTTGTGCTTACTTCACAATCTTGTGTGAATTGAGCATGTTCTTAGGATCGAGGGCCTCGTCGAGTTTCTCTTGCGTCATGAGACCTTTCTCCAACACGATATCATAGACGGAACGGTTGGTCTCTAAGGCTTCCTTGGCCACCTTCGTACTGGTCTTGTAACCGATGTACGGATTCAGGGCGGTGACGATGCCGATAGAGTTCTTCACCATTTCATAGCAACGCTCCTTGTTGACGGTGATGCCGAGGATGCACTCTTCGGTAAGCGTCTCGATAGCGTTCTTCAGCCAGAGCAAGCTCTCGATGAGCGACTCGGTGATGACGGGCTCCATCACGTTGAGCTGCAGCTGACCGGCTTCTGCGGCGAAGCTGACGGTGGTGTCGTTGCCGATCACCTTGAAGCAAACCTGGTTGACAACCTCGGGGATGACGGGGTTCACCTTGCCGGGCATGATGCTGGAACCGGGAGCCTTCGGGGGAAGGTTGATCTCATTGAGACCGCAGCGGGGACCGGAAGCCATGAGGCGGAGGTCGTTACAGATCTTGGAGAGTTTGATGGCCAGACGCTTCAGGGCTGAAGAGTAGCTCACGTAGGCACCGGTATCGGGCGTAGCCTCAACGAGGTCGCTGGCAGAAACGAAAGCCTCGCCGGTGAGTTTGCTCAGGTTGGCAGCGCAGAGCTTGGCAAAGCCGGGAACGGCATTCAGACCGGTACCGATGGCGGTGCCACCCATGTTGATCTCATGGAGCAGCTTCACGTTGCGCTCGAGATTGAGAATCTCTTCCTCCAGGTTGTTGGCGTAGGCGTTGAACTCCTGTCCGCTGGTCATAGGCACAGCGTCCTGCAGCTGGGTACGGCCCATCTTGATGACATCCTTGAACTCTTCGCCTTTGTAGCGGAGGGCACTGATCAGGCCGGTGAGTGCAGCCACGAGGCTCTTGTTCATGCGGATAAGGGCCAGGCGGATGGTGGTGGGATACACGTCGTTGGTTGACTGTCCGCAGTTGCAGTGGTCGTTGGGGTAGCAGTACTGGTACTCGCCCTTCTCGTGGCCCATGATCTCAAGGGCACGGTTGGCAATCACCTCGTTGGCATTCATGTTGACGGATGTGCCGGCACCACCCTGCATCATGTCGATGGGGAAGTCCTCGTGGAACTTACCGTCGATGATTTCGCGGCAGGCCTGCGAGATGGCTCCCGAAATCTCGTCGTTGATGACACCGAGGGTGTGGTTGGTCTGCACGGCAGCCAGCTTCACGTAGGCAATGGCGATGATGAAGTCGTGGTAACTACGCATCTGCTTGCGCGAGATGTGGTAGTTGTTGATAGCACGCTGTGTCTGCACACCGTAGTATGCTTCGGCGGGGATTTTGAGTTCGCCTAAGAGGTCGGACTCTACGCGGAATTTCTGTTCTGACATAATATGATGTTTAAATGTTTAAAGCTTAATGATTAATGTTTGTAAATGCGACTTAGAACATCGGCAGCTGCCAGATGTAACCGAGTGAGATGCGATTGGTGCTGTAGTCGTCGAAACCGTAGGCCTTGGCGCGGTCGGTGTAGCTGTAATGACGACCTACGTAGGTAAGGAAGAAGTGCAGGTTGCTGTTCTTCATCGGATAGTACTCCAGTCCGGCGAGATAGCCCAGGGCAGTACGGTACTTACCTTTTTCAACCGTACCATTGTCCTTGGAGAGTCCTTGGTTCTCGAGCATTCCCTTGACGAATACGTTCCACTTCGGAGCGAAGCGATACTGTGCCTTCAGTACGAGCGAGAGGTATTCGGCGTCGTTGCGGTGGCCGCCATTGGCGTTGTTGCCTACGATGCTCGATACGATTCCCTCGCGGTCGATGCCTTCGCGCATGTACATCACGTCGAAGAATGCATCGAAGTTGTTGACGGTCACTTCGTTACCCAGGGCGATGTAATGGCTCTGGTTGCCGCGGGCCTGGCTCATCAGAGAGTAGCTCCAACGGGTCTTGAACACATCGCCGAAGTTACCGTTCCAGTTGGCGGTATAGACCAGGGGCACTTTCGACTGCTCGTAGCCTTCGCCATACATGTCGCTCATGCTGCCGCTACGGCTGTCGAGCACCTGCAACTGTACTTGATGGTTGGGGTTGAGCTGGAACTGGAAGTTAGCACCGGTGAGGAAGTTGCTCATGTAGTCCACCATATCGGAATACTCGTAGATCTCGATGGGGTTGAGGTCGAACTCGATACCACCGTAGGCTGCGCATTGCTTACCGAGGAACATGGAGAACTTGTCGTTGACCTTGACACCGATACCAGCCACGTCGATGGATGATGAAGGCATGTTGTCGATACCGTCGGGAGCAGGCGTGTTGTTGCGGTTCAGACGCTGACGCCAGCGGAAGGAGAACGTGTCGTTGATGTTTCCCTTGGCCTCGATGCGTATCTGGCGCATGTTGAACTTGGCGTTCTTGAATTCGCCGTCGTTCTCGTTGACGTCGAAACTGTTGTTGAGGTTGAGCAGGAAGTGGAAGTTGTCCTGCTTCTTCTCTATCTTCGTGACTTTCTCGAAAAGCGTTTGCTCGCCTGCCGATGCGTCCTTGTCCTGCTGTGCCATGATGGTTGCTGGCACGAAGAGCAGGGCGAATAACATCATTTTCTTCATAAAATAATTATATAAAGGTGATTGACTGAACATGAATAGTTAGGATTAATACTCCTGGAAATATTGCTGAATCTGCTGCCAGTCGGTGGTCTTGGTCAGGGCAAGCATCAGCAGCACGCGGGCCTTCTGAGGATTCAGGGTGAGGGCAGCCACGAAGTGATACTTGGCATCATCCACTTCACCGTTCAGACAGGTGGGACCTGTGGGAACGCGTGAAGAACGAACGATGTTGATGCCCTTCTCGCGAGCCTTCAGAGCTACGTCGAACACATCCTTGTAGAAGTTACCGTCGCCAACACCAGCGAGCACGATGCCGTCGAACTTGGCGTCAATGAATGCCTGCATAGGCAGCGGAGAGCAGTTGGCATAGCCATAGACGATACCCACCTTGGGCAGTTTGTCGAGGTTGGTCACGTCGAAGACTGACTGTGTGGTGTGCTTGTTCTGGATAGTACGGTTGTAGATGGCCTCGCCGTTATAGACATAACCCACCATGCCGTAGTTGGCACCTTGGAAAGTAGCCACGTCGGTGGTGTGCATCTTCACTACGTCCTTGGCATCGAGCAGCATGTTGTTCATGCAGCACATCACGCCACGACCCTTTGATGCAGGGCTTGCAGCAGCAGCCACACCGGCATAGAGGTTACCGGGACCGTCGGCGCTGATACCTGTAGAAGGACGCATAGAGCCTACGAGGATTACGGGCTTGTCGCTCTTCACGGTAAGATTGAGGAAGTAAGCAGTCTCTTCCATGGTGTCGGTTCCGTGAGTGATGACCACACCGTCGTAGTCTTCTTCGTTGAGCAACTGGTTGATGCGCTTGGCGAGCATGAGCCATACTTCATCGTTCATGTCCTGAGAGCCGATGTTGACGAGCTGCTCACCACTGATGTCGGCCAGATAAAGCATCTGGGGAACAGCATCGATAAGCGTCTGAACGCCCACTTGTCCTGCGCTGTAGGCAGACGATGTGGCCGACTGGCTCACACCAGCGATGGTGCCGCCGGTAGCAATGATACGGATTTTAGGTTTAGCAACGATGTTGACAGAAACTAAGAGTGCGAAAAGCACTAAAACACTACGTAAATGTTTCATAATTGTTAAGTATTAATAGTTAAAGATAATTTCGTTACTTAATACAGAAAGGTGATAATCAGATAACCGACGCCTATCGACACGAAGGTGGTGATGAAGCCCGAGAGTTGGAACGAATGGTTGATCACATACTTGCCGATGCGCGTCGTTCCGGTACGGTCGAAGTTGATGGCAGCCACCTCAGTGGGATAGTTGGGGATGAAGAAATAGCCGTTGACGGCAGGGAACATGGCCACCAAAGCCATCGGCGAGATGCCAAGGGCAATGCCCAGCGGATAGAGTGTGCGCACGGTGGCAGCCTGTGAGAAGAGCATGATGCTCATGAAGAACAGGGCGATGGCGAAGAGGAACGGATACTGCGTGACGATGTCGGCGATACCATTCTTGAAGAAGTCGATGTTGCCGTTGAAGAAGGTGTCACCCATCCAGGCAATACCGAAGATGCTCACCATGGCATTCATGCCTGCACCGAAGATGTTGCCCTTCACGGCATCACCCACCTTGGCCTTGCCCACGATGAGGATGAGGGCAGCGATAGACATCATGAGAATCTCGATGGTGTGCGGCATGGACAGACGCTGCATCTCTCCGTCCACCATGTATGAGGGACGCAAGGAAGGAATGCTTCCAAAAAGAACCACGAGGAACACGCCCAGCAGGAATGCCCATACGGCGCGCTTGGCATACTTATATTGACCGTTGGTTGCTGATTCGTCTGAGCCACCGGCTGTTTCCAGGGTTTCATTCGGGTCGATGAGCCCCTCCTTCACCCGACGCTGGTATTCGGGATCGTCAACAAGTTCCTTGCCCACGCGGTTTTGCACGAACGACGAGACGAGGATGGCAATCAGTGAGGCCGGAATACAAACCAGCAGGATGTCTTTCAGCTCGATGCCTTTCCCGCCCAGCAGGTCGGTGCTGATGACGGCTGCCGTGGCTGCCGACATGGGGCTGCCCGTGATGCCTAAGGAAGCCGCGATGGTGGCAACGGTCATGGGACGTTCGGGGCGTATCTTGCTTTTGGTAGCTATCTCGGAAATGATGGGCAACAGCGAATAGGAGGTGTGGGCCGTGCCTGCAACGATACAGAAGAGCCACGTGGTGAGCGGTCCGTAGTAAGTGATATGGTCAGGATGCTTACGGAGGAATTTGGCAGCCAGTCCCACCAGATAGTCAAGTCCGCCGGCAGCCTGCAAGGAAGCCGTGGCTGTGATGACGCTCACGATGATGAGCATCACGTCGAGTGGAATGTTGCCGGGTTTCAGTCCGAAGATGAAGACCAGGATAAATACGCCTACCATGCCGTAGATACCTAGACCGATGCCTCCCACACGCGCACCGATGAAAATCAGTGCCAATACAATGAAGAGTTGGATAATAATTAATGTAGTAGCCATAGAAGGTGATTGATAAGATTGCTGTAGTATTTGTTTTCGGTGGCAAAGATAGATATTTTTTTCTATAGAATCTTTGCAAAAAAATGGAGAATATTTGTAAAATCCGAAACAATTCGTTATTTTTGCAAAGTCAATCAAACCATATTAGCCTTTTGATATCGAGAATCTTTACGTTGGCAGAAGTGTCCAACATGATGCACAATGATTACTCCGCCGGTGCCAGTGTGTCGGTGGCCAGGCTGGATGATTCCGTGCTGGAGAAGATAGAGAAGGGGCAGATATGCGTGAATTTCTATACGCTGGTATTGGTGCAGAAAGGGCGGATGAGCTATCGGCTGAAGGGAAACCTGATTGAACTGGGAGAGAACGACCTCGTGCTGGTGCCGCCCAACTATCCCGTCAGCTATGATTCTTATACGGAGGACCTGCAGGCCATCAACCTGATGATAGAGGATGACTATTATAATAAGGTATTGGCATTCGACGAGAATCTGATGGGCATGGAGTACAGCTATGCCTACGATCTGCTGCCGGTGTTCCATCTGAGTGAAGGCAAGGCCGAGTTGTTCGCCGTCCTGAGCAGACAGATCCACAACACCTATTCCGTTCCGCATCTTTACCGTCAGGAAATGATTGACCATCTGGTGCATGTGGTGCAACTGCTCTTCAGCGAGTTGCTCTATGGCAGCAACATGCAGCCTTCACACGACCTGCCCAACAAGCAGAATATTTTCAAGATCTTTCTTCATCTGGCTTCGCGCAATTTCAGGAAAGAACGCCAGATCAAGTTCTATGCCGACCGCCTGAACATCACCACCACCTATCTTTCGCGCACGGTGAAGGAAATGTCGGGACACACCATCAACGCTTATCTCAACACCTATTTATATAATGAGATATGCAAACTGCTCCGCTCTTCCTCCTACAACATAAGCGAAATATCGGAAATGCTCTTCTTCAACGACCAGTCGGCTCTCACCAATTTCTTCAAGACACGCTCGGGAATGTCGCCCATGGCTTATCGGCGAAGTTTCGAGGGGAAATGAAAATGGATGTCGGATCATTACCGACACCCATTTTCTATATGATACACTTAGAGATTTGCAAGTTCTATCACCTTGTCCACAGCGGCACTGATGCCGTCGGGGTTCTTGCCACCTGCAGAAGCGAAGTGGGGCTGTCCGCCACCGCCACCTTGAATCAGTTTTGCAGCCTCGCGCACCAGTTGTCCTGCGTTCATGTTGTGGTTCTTCACAAGGTCTTCGCTGATGATTACATTCAGCATCGGACGGTTTTCAGAAACACTTCCTACAACGCAGATAGAACTCTCTGGCTCTGCTGCGCGCACCTTGAACACAAGGTCTTTCGCCATTTCTGGCTTGATGGGCAGTACAGCAGCGAAAACCTTCACGCCGTTTACGATGCGCACCTTATCGAGAATCTTTTCTTTCATGCGCTCCTCTGCCTCCACGGTGTATTTCTCAACTTGCTTTTTCAGTTCGTCGTGCTCGTTGATATATCTTTGGATGGTGCCTTCCAAATCCTTAGCATTGTTGAACAACGCCCTCAGAACGCGAATGCCGTCCTCCATATTATACACGAGGTCTTCAGTCTCTTTGCCTGTCTTTGCCTCAATACGGCGAATACCGGCAGCAACACTTGCCTCACTTACAATCTTGAACATGCCGATGTGACCGGTGCTGTGGGCATGAATACCACCGCAGAACTCCACACTCGGACCGAACTTCACCACGCGCACCTTGTCGCCGTACTTCTCGCCGAAGAGGGCGATGGCACCCAGTTTGCGTGCTTCCTCGATAGGAGTGTCGCGGAACTCCTCAAGACTGATGTCCTGACGAATCATAGAGTTCACCAGACGTTCCACCTCACGCAGTTCCTCGTCGGTGACTTTCTGGAAGTGGGAGAAGTCGAAGCGCAGCGTGTCGGGACTTACGAACGAGCCCTTCTGCTCCACATGGTCGCCCAGCACCTGCTTCAGAGCATAGTCGAGCAGGTGGGTCGCGGTATGGTTAGCGGCACATGCGTCGCGCTTGTCGGTGTCAACGCAAGCCATGAAGTCTGCCTCGATGTTCTTCGGCAGTTTCTTCACGATGTGTATGCTCTGTCCGTTCTCACGTTTTGTATCGATGATGTCCACTGTCTCGTCCTCGCTTACAAGCACACCTTGGTCGCCTACCTGACCACCCATCTCACCATAGAATGGGGTGTAGTCGAGTACCAGTTCATAGAATGTGCTCTTCTTCTGCGTCACCTGACGGTAGCGTATGATGTGGCACTCATATTCTGTGTAGTCATAACCTACAAACTGCTGCTCAGCAGACGACTCGTTAACAATAATCCAGTCGCCATTCTCCACGGCAGCAGCGTTGCGGGCACGCTCTTTCTGCTTCTGCATCTCGGTGTTGAATCCTTCCTCGTCAACGGTGAAGCCGTTCTCGCGGCAGATCAGTTCGGTGAGGTCGAGCGGGAAGCCGTAGGTGTCGAACAGTTTGAAGGCATCTGCCCCGTCCAGTTGTGTCTTTCCTTCAGCCTTCAGCGCCTCCATGCTGCTGTCGAGCATGCGGATACCACGGTCGAGAGTGCGCAGGAACGAGTCTTCCTCCTCCTTTATAACGCGTGTGATGAGTTCACGCTGAGCCTTCAGTTCGGGATAAGCGTCGCCCATCTCGTGAACAAGCATCGGAACAAGTTTGAAGAGGAATGCCTCCTTCTGTCCAAGGAATGTATATGCATAGCGCACGGCACGGCGCAGGATACGGCGGATTACATATCCTGCCTTGGCATTGCCAGGCAACTGTCCGTCGGCAATAGAGAAACTTACGGCACGTATGTGGTCGGCTATTACGCGCATGGCCACATCAACCTGTTCTCCGTCAGCGTTTCCGTATTTCAATCCCGTAAGGTTCTCAATCTCCTTTATCATCGGCTGGAACACGTCGGTGTCATAGTTGGAGTGCTTGCCCTGCAAGGCACGCACCAGACGCTCGAAGCCCATGCCGGTGTCTATGACGTTCATCGAGAGTTTCTCCAACGAGCCGTCAGCCTTGCGGTTGAACTGCATGAACACAAGGTTCCATATCTCTATCACCTGTGGGTCGTCCTTGTTCACCAGTTCGCGTCCAGGCACCTTCGCCTTCTCCTCCGCTGTGCGCGAGTCGAGGTGGATTTCCGAACAGGGACCACAGGGACCTGTGTCACCCATCTCCCAGAAGTTATCGTGCTTGTTGCCATTGATGATATGGTCGGCAGGCACGTGCTTTGCCCAGTAAGATGCAGCCTCGTCGTCGCGCGGAATGTTCTCCTCGGGCGAACCTTCAAACACCGTGACATACAGGTCTTTCGGGTCGAGGTGCAGCACATCGACGAGATATTCCCATGCCATGTCGATGGCACCCTCCTTGAAATAGTCGCCAAACGACCAGTTGCCGAGCATCTCGAACATGGTGTGGTGATATGTGTCGTGACCAACTTCCTCCAGGTCGTTGTGTTTTCCGCTCACGCGCAGGCACTTCTGTGAGTTCGCTCGGCGTCGCGGCTCTGGTTCGCGTGTTCCGAGGATAATATCCTTCCACTGGTTCATACCTGCGTTAGTGAACATCAGCGTTGGGTCGTCCTTGATTACCATAGGTGCCGACGCAACCACTGCATGACCTTTCGACTCGAAGAATTTCTTGAACGAGTCGCGGATTTCGTTTGCTGTCATCATCTTTGTTTCTCTTTTTATAAATTTCAAATTTGCGTGCAAAGTTACGAAAAGTCGAGCGCAGAACAAAAGAAACTTGTTTATTTTTTATGCAGAGACGTAGTAAGTTCGCCATTTCAATGGCAAAATTAATAAAAAAATCGCGGTAATCATTTCTTATTCCGAATTATTTTGTATTTTTGCAGAAATAATCAAACATACAGCAAGTTACAATATGGCACTAAGGACCGAGAAACCAAAGAAATTGTACTATTCCATAAAGGAGGTGGCAGAGATGTTCAACGTCACCGAGAGTCTGCTGCGATACTGGGAAACGGAGTTCCCGCAGATAAAGCCGAAGACCACTGGCAACCGTGTGCGTCAATATACCGAGAACGACATCGACGAGATACGCAATGTGTATAACCTTGTGAAGGTGCGCGGTTTCAAACTTGCCGCTGCGCGCAAGATGCTGCACCACAACAAGAAGAACGTTGACAGCAATACACAGGTGATGGAACGCCTCATCCGCGTGCGCGACGACCTCAAGGACCTTAAGAAACAACTCGACTATCTCACCTGAGAGAGCATCTCTCCTGAAGACTGAGAATCAGGCGGATAAAACTAATTAGGGAAGGCAACCAAAGCGCGTGCCTTCCCTATTTCGTATGTTCTCTTGTAATACTTTGGACTACAAGTACATACAAGTGGTGGAACAATGTTATTAACTTTGTCTCGCCGTTTGGCATCTCTTGCAATGCGATAAGGTATAAACGGCAACGGCTGTTGTCGTTTATGAGAGTGTGAAGCGTGTCGTTTCGTCTTGAAACCTTGTGCTAAAGTCCGAAGAAGTGGGGAATTTTCTCTACCTCTTTCTTCGTCATCTGTCGGCTCCAAGCCACGCGCTGCTTGGTGTCGGCACCGTCGCCGCTGTTGTTATACTCGGCATAGCGGGCAGTCTTCTCGTTGTCGGGGTTGCGCCAGTTTTCCCATCCTGCGGGCACGATGTGGCTGCCAAGTGTGCAGTTCATGAACAGCGTGTATGCGTATGGTCGCCAAGGGCGGCCGAGATACACCTTCGTCACGCCTTCGTCGGCAATGAGGCGGCAGTGGTTGAAGACGTAGCCGTACTCTATGTCGGCAGGAGTCGATGCTGCGGTGATGTACGAGTTGGCCTTGCTTTTTATGGTGCAGTTCTCGAACCATGCCGTTGAGGGTCCGAAGATGAAGTCGGTGGTGCCTTCTATATAACAGTCCTTGAACAGCATTCGTGTCCCGCCGCGCCCGGTGTAGATGGTGTCTTGGTTGCCGAGGAATCGGCATCCTATGAAGCGCAGACGGTCGCCCTCGGTGTGCAGCGCCACTGCTTGTCCCAGTTTTGCGGCGTTGTTCTCGATGGTGATGTTCTTCAGCGTGATGTCCGAGCCGCACACGCGCAGTGTGAAGGTGCGGAAGGTGCCTATGGGGTGATAGTTGCTGGGTGTTGGGTGTTGGTTGTCGGCTGTTGGATGCCGCTCAATGGCGATGGGGTCGTATGCCGACGGCATTGTCAGGTTAGCGTGGTCGTCCCATGTTATGATGGTAGTCATGGCGTCCTCGCCGCATATCTCGATGTTGGTGAGGTGCGTCGGTATTTCGAGTTTCTCCTTGTAGGTACCACGTTTCACGAAGATTACCTTGTGATATTCCATGAACGCGCGGCACACCTCTATGGCATCGCTGATGTTTCTGAACTCTCCCGTGCCGTCGCGTGCCACCACGATGGTGTCAGGGTTGTCGTATTTGTTGGCAGCCATCGTTGCTGTTACTGAGAGCATGATGGCGAGCGTTGCAGTTAGTAGTTTTTTCATTGTTTATATTATCTCGTTAACTTCTGTTATTCCGTCGGTTTTCTTGAGTGCCTTCATTATGGTTTGCACGTCGTCGCGGTCGTGTACTCTCATTTCGAGTGTGCCGTCGAAGATGCTCTCCTCGCAACTGATGACGATTTTTCGGATGTTGATGCCATGCTGTGCGGAAATCACCTGCGATATGTCGCTGAGCATTCCGATGCGGTCGATGCCCCTTATCTGTATCGTGGCGTCGAAGAAGAGTCTTTTGCCCATGTGCCACTTGGCGTCGAGGATGCGGTTGCCGTAACTCGACTTCAGTTTGGATGCTATGTCGCAAGAGCGTTTGTGTATCTCGATGTGGTTGTCGCTGGTGATGAAACCCAGAATGTCGTCGCCTGGAATGGCATGGCAGCAGTCTTTGAAGATGTACTGTCCGATGTTCTCGTCGGTGAGGAATATGGGCTTCTTGCGGTTCATGTCCTTCGGCACCACGAATAGTCCGCCGGTGTTCTCCACCTTCTCTGGCTTCACCACAGTCTTGTCCTTGCTGCTCAGGAATGGCACGTATCGCCGCCATCCCTTCTTGCTCTGTTTCTTGTTCTTGCCTCGCAGTTCGTCGATGTCGCGGTCGCCGAGTATTATCTTCTTGCTGCCGAGGTCCTGGAAGAGCGTCTCGTGCTTTCTCACCTCATGCAGTTCGCACAGTTTGTCGAGCACCGAGAGTGTGGGCTCCATGTCGTAGCGCTTGAGGAACTCGTTGAGCACGGTCTCGCCCTTCTTCTGAATCTCGCGTCCATCGCGGCGCAGTATGGCGAGTATTTTGTTCTTCGCCTTTGCTGTCTCCACGAAGTTCACCCACTCGGGGCTCACGTGCTGAGAGTTGCTTGTGAGTATCTCAACCTGGTCTCCGCTCTGCAGTTTATGGCTCAGTGGCACAAGTTTGTGGTTCACCTTTGCTCCTATGCAGTGGCTTCCGAGGAAGGTGTGTATCTGGAATGCGAAGTCGAGCGCAGTGCATCCTGTGGGCATGGTCTTTATCTCGCCCTTCGGCGTGAAGACGAAAATCTCTGTTGCGAAGAGGTTCATCTTGATGGCGTCGAGGAAGTCCATGGCGTTGGGCTGCGGGTCGTCGAGGATTTCCTTTATCGTTCGCAGCAGGTCGTTGAGGTCGGTCTCGTCTTCTGTATATTCGCCTCCGCCGTCTTTATATTTCCAGTGAGCCGCAAATCCCTGCTCAGCAATCTCGTTCATGCGGTCGCTGCGTATCTGCACCTCTATCCATCGTCCCTGCTTAGACATCAGCGTGACGTGAAGTGCCTGATAGCCATTGGCTTTCGGGTGACTGAGCCAGTCGCGCAGCCGTCCCGGATGAGCCTTGTAGAGTTTGCTTATGGCGACGTAGATGTTGAAGCACTCGTTGATTTCGTTCTCCCGTTTGTTTGGAGAGAATATGATGCGCACGGCGAGGATGTCGTATATTTCGTCGAAGGTGACGTGCTTGGTCTGCATCTTGTTCCATATAGAATATGGGCTTTTCACTCGCGCCTTTATCTCATACTTGATGCCCATCTGGTCGAGTTGCTCGCGTATGGGTGCTGTGAACTTCTCGAAGAGGTCGTCGCGCTTGCCGCTGGTGGATTGCAGTTTCCTCACGATGGAGTTGTACTCCTCGGGATGTTCAAACTTGAAACTGAGGTTCTCCAGTTCGGTCTTTATCTTATTGAGTCCCAGACGGTTGGCGAGCGGCGCGTAGATGTATAGCGTTTCGCCAGCAATCTTATACTGCTTGTTGGCGGGCTGGCTGTCCAGGGTGCGCATGTTGTGCAGTCGGTCGCAAATCTTTATCAGAATGACGCGTATGTCGTCGCTCATCGTGAGCAGCAGTTTCTTGAAGTTCTCTGCCTGTGCCGATGCCTGTTCTCCGAAAATTCCTCCTGAGATTTTAGTCAGTCCGTCAACGATTTGCGCTATTTTCTTTCCGAAGATGTTCTCTATGTCCTCCACGGTGTAGTCGGTGTCTTCCACCACATCGTGCAGCAGTGATGAGCAGATACTCGTAGAGCCGAGTCCCATTTCCTCGCACGCTATCTGTGCCACGGCAATGGGGTGCATGATGTAAGGCTCGCCCGAGAGTCGTTTCACTCCCTTGTGTGCCTGCTTGGCGAAGTTGAAGGCCTTGGTGATGATGTCCACCTTCTTGCGGTGTCGCGATGCGAGATAACTGTCCAGCAGGTGCTGGAAAGCGTCGTTCACCATTTTCTCTTCCGCCTCTTCGCGTGTGATGTCAATGTTTTTCTGCTCTTCCATAGATGTTTCCCTTTCTTCTTCAAGTTAGTTAGCGTGGTTGTTGCGCCGTGGGTTGCGCGCGCATATATAAATAAGGTATGGACACGCCGTGAAAGCCTGTCCATACCTTAAACATTCTGGGTGTTATTTCACTCTGATTTGCTTGCCGGCACGAATATTCGTGCCTTTAATGCCGTTCAGTTGCTGCAGTTTCTTCACCGAGGTGCCGTGCTTCTTGGCCAGTCCTGAGAGTGTTTCGCCCTTCTTGATGGTCACGCTCTGTGTTGTCTGCTTGCGTCGTGAAGATTTCCTTGTGCTCTTCGCTGCTGCGCCGCGCTGTCTTTTCGATGCCTTGACAGTTGCCGAAGACTTTGTTCTTCCGTATCGTCCCGACACGTGGTGGCGGCTCTTCGCTGCCCTGCCCCTTCCGCTGTAGAAACTGCGTTTTCCTGCGGTGTAGGCACGGCTCTTCCTGCTTGAGTAACTATATCGCGGTGCGCTGTAACTCTGTCGCGGCTGACTGTATGTGCGTCGCGGTGCGCTGTACGACTGCTCCGAGTAACTGCTACTTGAGCGCGGTGTCTGGTAAGCCGAGAATCCGGTGTAGTTTGTGGCATCGGCATAGTCGGTGAAGGTGATGCTCGACGACTGCTCGTAAATCTTTTGCTGGTTGTCGATGAATGTGAGCACCTTTGATGGCGGCAGGCTTATTGCCGACGGCTCGCTGCTTCCGTTCACCACGTCGCGGCGGTATTGCGGGTTCAGGGCGCGCAGTTGCTCTATCGAGATGCCGCACACCTCGGAGATGGTCTTGAAGGTGATGTCACGGTCAACCATCACGGTGTCTGCCTTCTCGGGCAGTGTTGAGCGCATGGGGCAAATGTTGTGCTCGCAGTAGTAGTTCATCACGTAGTTTGCTGCGATGAATGCAGGCACATAGCCTCGAGTCTCGCGTGGCAGGTACGGATAAATGGTCCAGTAGTCCTTGCTTCCTCCGGCACGGTGGATGGCGCGGTTAACGTTCTCCGGACCGCAGTTGTAGGCTGCCAGCGCCAGATGCCAGTCGCCGAAGACGCGATAGAGGTCGCTCAGCAGTTCAGCAGCGGCATAAGATGACTTTATAGGGTCGCAGCGGTCGTCAACGAGCGAGTTCACTCTCAGACCATAGCGCTTGCCCGACTGCAACATGAACTGCCACAGTCCGGCTGCTCCTGCATGCGAACGAGCCGCGGGGTTGAGTCCCGACTCTATCACGGGCAGGTATTTCATTTCGAGTGGCACGCCGAAAGTCTCGAGTGCCTGCTCGAAAATCGGCGCATAGAAGTTCATCGCTGCTATCATATAGCCCACCGAGCGGCGGCCTGTCTTGGTGTAGCGGTCGATGAATTTCCTTACTATCTCGTTGTAAGGCATCGGAATGACGTATGGCAGACGGTTGAGCCTGTCGATATATTCCTGGTCGGTGAACTCCGGGTCGCTGCTGCTTGTGGTGCATGAACCGTCGTCATCGATGAAGTTTTTCGAATAATAAAGGTTGAGCAGACTGTCCACCTCGAGCGTCATTGCTTCGGGGATGTCTATCTCTTGCTGGCGACCGTTGGCATCTGTCACCACGATTTCGTACTCGTCGTCATACTGCGCGAAGGCAGAGAAACTGACGGTAAACATTGCGGCAATAATTAAAAAAAGTCTTTTCTTCATATCTGTCGTTTGTATTATTGTTTTCTTGTTTTGTCAAAGGGTAAAGAATGGCGTCGCGCCGAGTGCCGAGGGGCATGTGTCAGAACGTCAGCGAGCAGTTGAGTCCTATCGCTGCCGCCTTCAGCGGGTTCTGCGACATTCCGCTGTTCATCACGGCAGGCTCAATCCTCATGCTCAGGTCGGGCGAGATGTCGAAGTCGGACAGCGAGGCATCGACATAAGCGTCGATTACCGAAAGTGCGTAAACACCTATGAGGATGAAGAAACTAAGGTCGCGGTAGCGGCGGTAGTAGTCTTTCCTGCGTCTGAACAGGTCCTCATATCGCGACTTGTTCTCGTCGTTTATCTGCGCCCCGAGGTGCAGAAACTGGTTGTAACTCTGCGTCTGGGGGTCGTTGTCCACGATGTCGATATATGCCTGCGAATAGTCGTTATACATCATGTTGTTCCATCGCATGGCGTAGATGCAGCCCATGAAGCCTCCATACACTATTGGCAGTTTCCAGTATTTGCGGTTGTATATCTGGCCTGCTCCTGGCAGGATGATGGCGAGCCACAGCGCCCTCTTGGTATCTGGCCGCCATGTGCTCCAGTCTCTCTTCTGGCGTTTCTTCTCGTGGTTGCGCCTGTCGGCTGCCAGCGGTGTCTTCTCTGCGGTGCTGGCAGTGTCGAAGTCTATGACATCGATGTCGGAAACGGCAACAGTGTCGGGAGCATCCCATTCTGGATTGTAGTCGAAGATGAACGTGCTGTCGGTCTCCACCTGCGCACTGGCATCCACTGCGAATCCCGCAATGGCAACAAGTGCCACTGCCACAGTCCTTGTTATATGGTTCAGCAGTATTCTCACGGCTGTTTCTATTTCTGTATGCCGAACACACCCATGATGCGTTCCAGTTCTTCCTCGCTGCCGAAGGGTATGGTTATCTTGCCCTTTCCCTTGGCAGAGCAGGTCATCTCCACCTTGCTGCTGAACATCTCCGCCAGTTTCTCGCGCATCGCGGCGAAGCCCTCGGGCACGGTCTGCTGCTTTTTCGCGGGGCGTTTATCGCCGTCGGCGGTGCCCTCGTTAATCTTCTTGACCAGTGTTTCCACCTGTCTCACCGAGTAGCCGTTCTTCTGTATCTCGCGGAACACGCGCAGTTGCTGCGACGGACTGTCTATGGCGAGCAGGGCGCGTGCGTGCCCCATGTCTATCTCTTTCTTCTGAAGCGCCATCTGCACCTGTGCCGGCAACTTCAGCAGTCGCAGGTGGTTGGCCACTGCCGCGCGGCTCTTTCCCACGCGCTCTGCCACCTTCTCCTGTGTCATCCCTGTGTTCTCCAGCAGGTGCTGGTATGCCAGCGCTATCTCGATGGCGTTGAGGTCCTCGCGCTGTATGTTCTCCACGAGAGCCATTTCCATGACATTCTCGTCGTTGGTGGTGCGTATATATGCCGGAATGGCCTGCAATCCCGCTATCTGCGACGCTCTCCATCGGCGCTCGCCCGCTATTATCTGGAAGCGGTCGTCGCTTATCTGCCTCAGCGTGATGGGGCTTACGATGCCTATCTCCCTGATGCTTTGCGCCAGTTCCTGCAGCGACTCCTGGTCGAAGTCGCGTCGCGGCTGGTTGGGGTTTGCCTCAATCTGTGATATGGGAATCTCGTTTATCGTCGATGACCCCTGAGTCTTCACCTCGTCGGTAGATATCAGCGCATCGAGTCCTCTGCCAAGTGCGTTGTGGGCTGATGCCCCATATTTCTTTCTAACTGCCATTGTCTGTTATTATATGCTTTTTGTTGAGCGAAAAAACACGGGCCAGGTGAAAAATAACACCTAACACCCATCACCCAACATCTTTATTTGTTCTTATTGATAATCTCCTTTGCCAGCGCCAGGTGGTTCTTCGTTCCTGTCGATTCCGCGTCGTAGAGAATGACGGGAAGTCCGTGGCTCGGTGCCTCAGACAACTTCACGTTGCGCTGGATGACCGTCTTGAACACCAGTTCCTGGAAGTGGCGCTTCACCTCGTCGTATATCTGGCGAGCAAGGCGCAGGCGGCTGTCGTACATCGTCAGCAGGAATCCCTCAATCTCCAGTTGCGGGTTCAGTTTGCTCTTGATAATCCTTATCGTGTTGAGGAGTTTGCTGATGCCCTCCAGCGCGAAATACTCACACTGCACGGGGATTATCACCGAGTCGGCAGCCGTGAGGGCATTCACCGTGATGAGTCCCAGCGACGGCGAGCAGTCGATGAGGATATAGTCGTACTCGTCCTTTATCGGGTCGAGGATTTTCTTTATCACACGCTCCCGCTGCTGCAGGTTGAGCATCTCTATCTCGGCGCCCACGAGGTCGATGTGGCTCGGAATGATGTCCAGAGTCTCAATGTCTGTGGTGTACATCGCGTCGCGAACGTCGGCACCGTCGATGATACACTCATATAGCGAGCACTCCACCTCGTTGAGGTCAACACCCAGACCGCTCGACGCGTTCGCCTGAGGGTCAGCGTCAACGATAAGCACTTTCTTCTCGAGTGTGGCGAGCGATGCCGCCAAGTTAATGCTCGTTGTAGTCTTGCCCACGCCACCTTTCTGGTTGGCTAATGCAATGATTTTTCCCATTTTCTTTTCTTGTTCTTTGTTTTTTGCCCCTCGGCATGTGCATGCCGCGAGCCATTTATCCCTACGTAATACAGTCTTTTTGGACCATTAATTGGCTTAAAGTCCTAAATTATCTTGCAAAGTTACATAAATAATTTGAAAAATGGCGATTTTTTACTACTTTTGCACCGAAAGATTAAGTTTTTTATGAAAAATAACAGACCGTTAATACTTATTTCAAATGATGACGGCTACAGTTCAAAGGGATTGGCATGCCTCGTTGACATGATTCGCGACCTTGCCGACATCCTCGTCTGCGCCCCCGAATCAGGACGTTCGGGCTACTCCTGCGCCTTCTCGGCGACACTGCCGCTGACCATCGAGAAGAAGCACGAAGAGGAGGGACTGCAGGTGTGGTCGTGCAACGGCACTCCCGTTGACTGTGTCAAGATGGCGCTCGACAACATACTCACGCGCCGCCCCGACATGATCATCGGAGGCATCAATCACGGCGACAACGCCTCGGTGAACGCTCACTACTCGGGCACCATGGGCGTCACCTTCGAGGGATGCATGAAATATATCCCCTCGGTGGCATTCTCGCTGTGCGACCATAATCCCGATGCCGACTTCTCGCTGATGACTCCCATAGTGAGATATGTCACGCAGCGCGTGCTCAACGAAGGACTGCCCCTCGGCGTGTGCCTGAACATCAACTTCCCCGTGGTGGAGAAATACAATGGCGTAAAGGTATGTCGAATGGCCAAGGGGACATGGGGAAACGAGACCGTTCGCTGCGCTCATCCGCGTGGTTACGACTATTACTGGATGGTGGGCAGTTACACCAACGACGAGCCCGAGGCAGAGGACACCGACAACTGGGCACTGCAGCATGGATATGTGGCGATAACGCCCACACAGATAGATGTCACCAACTATCCCATGATAGAGCAAATGAAGTCGTGGCAGTTCCCGACATAACGTCAAAGCCTCTCCCCCCGACCCCTCCCCCGTAGGGAGGGGGGATTTAACCTCTTAACTTCACGGGCGCACACGGGGGTACGCCTGCAAAGGAGTTCAGGAGTGTAGGAGTGCAGGAGTACAGACAACACACTCCATGTAGGGGCTTACCTCCGTGTGAGCCCGCAAAGGAGTTCAGGAGTGTAGGAGTACAGACAACACACTCCATGTAGGGGCTCACCTCCGTGTGAGCCCGCAAAGGAGTTCAGGAGTGCATACAACACACTCAATGTAGGGGCTTACCTCCGTGTGAGCCCGCAAAGGAGTTCAGGAGTTCAGGAGTGTAGGAGTACAGACAACACACTCCATGTAGGGGCTCACCTCCGTGTGAACACGTGGAGTTAAGGAGTTAAATCCCCCCTCCCTACGGGGGAGGGGGCGGGGGAGAGGCTTCCTTCTCCTCCATAAACAGGTAAAGCATGTGAAACTTAAGATATAACTATAGACCATGAAATACTATATTATAGTAGGTGAAGCAAGCGGCGACCTGCACGCGTCACACCTGATGCAGGCGCTGAGCGACCGCGACCCCGATGCCGACTTCCGTTTCCTCGGAGGCGACCTGATGACGGGAGTGGGAGGCACACGCGTGCGCCACTACCGCGACATGGCGTACATGGGATTCATTCCCGTGCTGCTGCACCTGCGCACCATCTCGAAAAACATGAAGATGTGCAAGCGCGATGTGCTCCGCTGGAACCCCGACGCGCTCATCCTCGTCGATTACCCGGGCTTCAACCTCGACATCGCGAAATATGTGCACCGCCATTCCGACATTCCTGTTTACTACTACATCTCGCCTAAGATATGGGCGTGGAAGGAGTACCGCATAAAGAACATCAAGCGCGATGTTGACGAGATGTTCTCCATACTGCCCTTCGAGAAAGACTTCTACGAGGGGAAACACCACTACCCCATTCACTATGTGGGCAACCCCACAGCAACAGAGGTGCAGGAGTTCCGCGACAACTATAAAGAGACACCACAGCAGTTCCGCGAGCGTCACAACCTCGACGAGCGACCCATCATAGCACTCCTGGCAGGGAGCCGCAAACAGGAGATAAAAGACAACCTGCCCACCATGCTGCGCGCCGCCGACGAGTTCTCACACGACTACCAACTGGTGCTGGCTGGCGCTCCCGGCATCGACCACAACTACTACGACACCTTCACGCGCGACTACCCCGTGCGGATAGTAGATAACGAGACGTTCGCACTCTTAATGCACACTTCTGCCGCATTAGTCACCAGCGGCACGGCAACACTCGAGACAGCCCTCTTCCGCGTGCCTCAGGTGGTGTGCTACGAGACACCCCTGCCGACGTTCATCGGCTACATGCGCAAGAAAGTCATCAAGGTGCCGTACATCTCGCTGGTCAATCTCATTGCCAACGCCGAGGTGGTGCCCGAACTGGTCGCCGACACCTTCAGCGAGGCAAACCTGCGCGAGCATCTCCGCGCGATACTCCCCGGAGGAACGGGCCGCCAGACGATGCTCGACGGTTACGAGCGCATGGCACAGGTCCTTGGCCACAACAACGCCCCCGACGAGGCCGCCCGGATAATGCTGTCACTGTTAAAGAGTTAGGTAGGGGCTTACCTCCGTGTACGCCCGTGGAGTTAAGAGTTTGTAGGGGCTTACCTCCGTGTGAGCCCGCAAAGGAGTTCAGGAGTGCAGACAACACACTCCATGTAGGGGCTCACCTCCGTGTGAGCCCGTGGAGTTAAGAAGTTAAATCCCCCCTCCCTACGGGGGAGGGGTCGGGGGAGAGGCTTCCTTCCCCTCCCCTCGGGGAGGTCGGGAGGGGGTTTCCCACAACCAAACAACCAAACAACTATAATTTACAAACTATGGGATTTTTAGATTTTCTTAATGGCAACAAGTCGAAGACCATCACATTCACGACACTGCCGAAAAACATTGAAGAGTTGAAGGCGATGCCACAGGCAGCGCTTACCGACGAGTACGAAGCCGCAGCACTTGTTGTGGCAGCACTATGCCGCTACGAGGAGAACATCGAGGACTCTCTCGAGATGATAAACTTCCTCAAGGGGCCCAGTCCACTGAGCACTATGGATGTGCAGTTCCTGCGCGACCGTCTGGGTGGCAAGACATACAAGCCACGCTCCTTCTTCGCCGGCGCCACGCCGCAGAACGGATACCAGCCGTCGGCACCGTTCACCGTCACCGTGACGAGCAACCCCCACTCTTATGTGGAGACCCTCGCCACACTATACATCCAGTCGGGAGGTGCAGACAGTCCGCGCCCCATCAGCCTGCGCAAGAAACCCAGCACGGGACAGTGGTTCGTGACCCAGTTCGGCTTCCTCGCCGACATCCGCGTCCCCGCATCAGAAGACCCCTGGGCATAAGGAACAGCACACAAAACCCAAAAGCCTCACCCCAGCCCCAAAGCCTCACCCCTCGCTCGGCCGAAGGACGCTTGCAAGGCAAGAACCCCTCTCCGAAGGGCGAGGGGAACTTACAGTGTCAGAGAGTCATTAGCAATCCGCCAATAAGCCCCCTCCCTTTTGGGGAGGGCCGGGGAGAGGCTTTTTCCCTTTTGGGGAGGGCCGGGGAGAGGCTTTTTCCCTTTTAGGGAGGGCCGGGTAGGGGTTTCCCACCATGCGCTATTTCCCCGCCCATGCAGGGGAGGGGATAGGGGTGGGGTCGGTGATATTGATTACGCAGATAGAAGGACATAAAGAGATGTCGTGTGTGGATAAAACACTGACCCCACCCCTGCCCCTCCCCTACAGGGGCGGGGAGTCATTAGCAGTCCTCCTCCCCTCGGGGAGGCTGGGTAGGGGTTTCATAAAAAATAAATAAATTTATTTTGTATTGTGTTCGGTTTGCGCTAACTTTGCACCCGACTATGGCAGAGCAGAGGAAAATTGTTTCGGGCGTGGTGAAGATAGTCATGCCGATACTACTGGGCGCGGCGATACTCTACTGGATGTACCGCGACTTCGACTTCAGGAGCATCAGCGACGTGATGCTCCACGAGATGGACTGGACGTGGATGCTCCTGTCCATGCCCTTCGGCGCCCTGGCACAGATGTTCCGCGGCTGGCGGTGGCAGCAGACACTCGAGCCCGTGGGCGAGCACCCGCGCGCCATGACCTGCATCAACAGCATCTTCATGAGTTACGCCGCCTCCCTCGTGGTGCCCCGCATCGGAGAGTTCACGCGCTGCGGCGTGCTGCGCCAGTACGACGGCGTGTCGTTCCCCAAGTCACTCGGCACCGTGGTCACCGAGCGCGCCATCGACTCCCTCCTCGTACTCCTCGTCACCGCCGTGGTGCTGCTGTGGCAGATGACCGTCTTCGGCACCTTCTTCCAGAAGACCGGCACCAGCATCGACACCATCCTCGCCGGCTTCTCCCTCACCGGCTACCTCGTCACCGCCGTGTGCGCCGTCGCCGCCCTACTGCTCCTCCATTTCCTGCTGCGCCGCCTCAGCATATATAATAAGGTACGCGCCACCCTCGGAGGCATCTGGCAGGGAGTGATGTCGCTGCGCAGCGTGCGCAACAAGCCCCTCTTCATCTTCTACACCCTCGCCATCTGGGGCAGTTACTTCATCCACTACTACCTCACCTTCTTCTGCTTCGACGCCACCGCCCACCTCGGGCTCTCCTGCGCCCTTGTCACGTTCATTGTGGGCTCCATCGCCGTCATCGTGCCCACCCCCAACGGAGCAGGCCCCTGGCACTTCGCCGTCAAGACGATGCTCATCCTCTACGGTGTCGCCGACCAGCAAGCCCTCTATTTCGTCCTTATCGTGCACACCCTGCAGACCATGCTCGTCGTACTCCTCGGCATCTACGCCTGGATTGCACAAGGCTTCATGGGCAAGAAGGCTGCTTCATAGTCGCTCTCCCACCCTCTCGCGCCCATTGCCGCGCGAGAGAAATACATAAAAGACAATAATATTTTTGCGGTATTTATCAAAAATGCCTACCTTTGTGCCCGCTTTTAACCTCAATTCCGAAAAGGGCATTTGTTGATTTGTTGATTTGTTGATTTGTTGAATTTTTCCATAGAAAAAGGCACCGCCGTATGGCAGTGCCTTTTGTTTTAGAAAGCGTTGTATCGGTCTTTGTGCAGATACTGGATGAAGAGGCTGTATCCCAGTGTGATGTCGTCTGAAGCAAGCGAGCAGCCGTTCTCCACACGGCACATGGCATTGAAGATTCGTGACCATGTAATGTAGTCGTCTGAGGGTCGCGGCAGAGGGTCGTCCTTCGGAATGCCTGTGTAGCCGCTCACGACGTTCTCATATACCATCATTACTTTCTCGGAGTCGGGACACCACAGACGCACTATCTTCGATATTGTGCGCAGATGCTTCTCATCCCAGTATTTCTCCAGTTGTATGAAAGCGGCTCTCACACCGAAAGCCATTGATGTGAACTGACAGAACATCTTGTCTGTCTGCTGCGGGCGCATGCCCACCCACTTGCTCCGCTTTGTTCTTACCATGTTGAGAGGGTTGTTGTTGCGGATGCCTCTCGGCTGTTGTTCTTTTTGAGTAATCATAGTTCTTAATTAGTTATTTTTTTGTACTTGTCTTTTGATATTTTTATTATTCTGTGCGACTTAACGAGTCTATCAAGTGTCATAAATGTAGACCTTTTGTTCGTGTGACCAAGCACGCTGCAAATTTCTTTTGAACAAAACTCGTTAGGCAGCGCAGCAAGCGCACGTTCCACCTTTGTGTTCTTGAACACCTGTGTGCTTCCTGTCGCCATCTCCGATGCCTCGGTAACCATCTTGCCGAAGTAATACATTTGCGCCTCCATCAGATAGTCGCACATGGCGAGGGCGTAGTCAATGGTCTTCATGTCTATCTTCACACTGCCTGTGTTATGAAAGTGGTCGAGGTCGTTGATGATGGCATATACTGCTGCATAGCGTGCCGCTATCATGGGAACACGGCGGCGGAAATAGTCGCCAGTGGCGAAGTCGCCAAGACCGCAGATCTCTGCCGTGCGCACTCCCCACTCATAGAGAGCCTTCGAGATACTTGTCTTTTCGCCATACTCTTCTTGTCTTGCCTTTGGCACTCTCACCTCTTGCTCCAGATTGATGTCGCTTACCAGTTCCAGCAGCCGTGAGCCTACGGTGCGCAGCCATGTCTCGTCGTCCACGTTGCGGCGGCGTGAGCGGTACTCTATCATCTTGTACTTTCCGTCTGGCTGCACTCCCATGATGAGTCGTGTGGGCAGTCCGTCGAGGCAGTTCTGCCGTGTTATCTTTTTGTAGAGTGCATCCAGCGTTCCTGTTGCTATGAGGTTGAAGAAGGCTGGCACTGTGCCATTGGCGGTGAGGTTGCTTCGCGTCTCGCTTCCAACCTCCTCGCACGAGAATGATTTCTTGTCGAAGTCCTGTGCCGCCGCCCACGACGATTTCTCATACTGCACCTTTGACGACAGTTCGCTCTCGAAGGTGTAGCACGCCACCTGTCTCTTCTCGTCTCCTGCCTGCACCATCGACCAGCGCAAACGCTCGTTTCGCTGTGCCATTGTGATGTTCGAGGGCAGGTAGCGCACGGGATAATGCTTCAGTTCCATAGGCTGTGCCTTTGCCGCTGCCGACGACGATGCCCTGCGCCTCTGGTCCTCTATGTAGCGTTCTTCCTCGCGGCGGCCTTTCTCGTCTGCCAGACGCAAAGGCTCCATGATGAGTTTGTTCAGCAGTTCGTATGCGCCTTTTCCGCTTGCCGCCTGTCCTATGATATAGACCATGAATGTCAGGGGCACCGTAGAGCCGTCATACCAGTTCTGAAGCCTCACTCCCGACGCCAATGTGCCGAACATCGCGCCGGCGCAGAGCATGGCGTTCACACGCTCTTCCTCGGGCATCACCCCTACAATCTTATCCCAGTGGCCAGTAAGGAAAGGCTGAAAGCGACGAGCCCATCGGTCGTAATCCCACTCAGACTCTCCAACGCCCGACGCTGTTCCGGGCTTAGGGTAGCGAAGACGCAGACCTTTAAGTATTGTTGCGACCTTTGCCGGCATTCCCTCGTACTTCTTCCCGCGTAGAGCCGAAGCAACAGTCTGTTGCCGTTCGTGCTGCGGAAGTCCAAAACCAGGAGTAACGAGCAGTATAGCCTCGGCGTTGTTGTCACAGAGATACCGCATGCATCCCGAAACCAGTTTGTGATATGTTGTGTTGCGTCCGCCCACAGGGGGTTCTCCTCCAAGGTGGCGTTTAAGGTATTCGTCGGCAATCTCGCTATAGGGTATGCCGTCGTAGGTGTATTGTCCTTGTTCATTTTGTTCTATTGATATTGATTCATTACTCGCTGCTTCGTCTGCAGCATTTCCATTCTCTTGTGCTCCGCCTTGCTGTACAGCATTGCCGCCAGCAGGCACAGCGTTTCCATTATTGCCATCGCCGACTCCAAGAGTGGGCTGACTATTACCTTTGCGATAACTTGCTCCATGACGTGCTTCATATTCGTCTGCCTGATAGTTTAAGAGTTTTTCCAGTTCAATGTGCAGGATGTTCTCGCGTGGGCAGGCGTAACTTGCCCTTGCGCTGTCCTTGCATGCCTCGTCTGCCTTCAGCCCCAGTTCCTTTGCAAGCCACTGCTGGTGGTCGGCGATGTTCCAGTCAAGGTTGTGGTACTTGCACACCATGCGCAGTCCTCTGCCCGATGGCGTGACGTGCGCAAAGAGAATGCCGTATTTCTCGCACAGTTCTTGGGCGTAGGTCAGCGACTCCTTCTCAGTGCGCTCTGTCTGGTTTTTCTTCGCCAGCGTGCTCCACACCTGCTGCGGGTCGTCGATGTCGTCAAAGTCTGTCATGTAGAGACCGTTCAGGTGTATCGCCTCCTGCTTGCGCCACATCTGCGACACCTCCCTGCCGAAACACAGGCGCGTGGTGGTGTCTATCTTGCCCGCGGCGAACACCCACAGCGGCAGACGTTTCTTCGTCTCGGCCTTCTCTTCGTGGAGTTTCTGACGGCGTTTCTCGTCGGAGGTCTCTGCCATCTCTTTCGAGATACGGGCCACTTCCTTGGTCGCCTCTGCTACCGCCGGGCTGTCTATGACCTGGTAGAAGTTCTCCCTTGTGACAGGATAGCAGTTTGAATTGATTTTTTGTTGCCAGTAAAACATTTCCTTATTTCGTAAGCGTTGTTCCACACTATGTCGTCGAGGTCGATGCCTTCAACGAGCGATATCGTCTGCACTATCACCATCTGGTGCTGTGCCTTGTTGAGAGTCACCGTCAGCGATTCCGTGTCCAGAATCTTCTTGCCGCGCGGTTTAAGGTTCAGTGGCACTTGCTCCTGCTGTGCCAACTTCTCAAAGTCCTCTGCCATCTGCGCCCATGGGTCGGTGCTGTCCTCGGGGGCTGAGAGGTTGCAGTGCAGCGACGACTGCTTCTCTCCCACGGTGCGGTACATCTTGGAGCCGCGGTGCTTGCGGACATCCTTCTGCACCTCCCTGCCCTTGCCCTGACGCACAAACTCCATCGAGTCGTCATCGTAGTAGTAGGCGGTGCCTTTTACGGCTTTTCTTTTTGTCTTGTCCATATCGTACTATTATTAAATTTATGTTTTTTATTCTCTGCAAACTACCGGTTGATTGCATTGCAAAGTTACAACACGGACAAACTTTTTCCAAGGAAAAATAAAAGAGTTTTCCGACCATTTCGAGGTCGGAAAACTCTTTCAAAATCTGCCGCAAACGCCCTGCCACAAAGGGTTTGCTTAAAGGTCGGAAATAGGTCGGAAAAAAGTCGTCAAATCATCCATTTCGCCACTCTCTTCCTTGCGCGGTTTTGATAGTTCGATGGCGTTTCCGTTCTTGTCGATGAACATTTTTGGCACCTGTCTTGTGAGGTCGGCAAGTTTCAGGCTGCCGTCTTTCAGCATGCCGTCATAGAACAGCGACAGCATATAGCGCAACTGCTCCTTGGTGTGAAGCCATCTGATGGGGTTTAACTCCGACGGCTGCTCTGCCGTGCATCCCATCTGATACAGCCAGCACTCCCTGTCGGTCTTGCCGTCGATATAGCCGCCACGCACAAGAAACTCATAGAGGTTAGTTCCTTGCTCACGGGTGCGGTATAGGGGCAGATGCGGCGCGGCGGCTCCTGCATGTTCTTCATACTGCGCGTTATCGCCCTCCATCGTTATCTCACGGTCGTCTGCCACGATGCCGACTCCGCGCTTTTCTACATACCTGGCATTGCTGCCTGTCATAAGTATTTTTCTTGGCATAATCATTATATATTTGAGTTTCACTATAATTTGCTTTGTCGCCTGACATTTCTATCCGTCTTTTGTCATCACCTTGTGACTGGGTAACGCTTAAACTAATATGTACAGGCGCGATATGAGTACCGTCGCATTTCATTGGCGATTCTTCTACAAATGGTTTTTCTTCAGATTCTCTTTTCTCGCCCAGCATCACACGCAGAGCGTCATCACGGCGTTCCTTGTACTTCTCTTCATATCGAAGGCGAACAATTACATGCCGCCACATCTCTTTGAGGCGGCTTTCCAGTCTCTGCTCGTTCTCTCTCATTTCCTCTGTCATTAGTTCGTTATCCATCCTCATGGCATCGAAAATGTTATCTCTAAGGTACTCGCGCACATTATTCTTGGCGATTCTTACAAGAAGCAGCACGACAAGGTTGGGCTCGAAGCCGTTTGTGAAGGTGCGCAATGTGTCAAAATCAACGGCGGCGACGGACATAGGATCGTTGTTCAGAGTGCTCGCCAGCCTCTGAATATGCTGCATAATGTCTGGCGTGACATCATCACGCTTAATAATATTATCCATGTTCAAATTGGATTTTCAGTTGTTTGGGAGGGGTGTTTTTCATGGATACAGCGCGGACACCGCAGTGCCTCTCTCCTTCCACTAAAACGCTGTTGCAAAGATACAAAAAAGATGCTGCATGAAAGAATAAAATCTCTACTTTTTTTTGAGTTTTTTTTTGCCATCTTCTGCAAGCCCTTTGTTTAAACGGCTTGCAAGAAATATGTAAAAATAATTCACACGGACAGGATGAGCAAAGTCAACAAATCAACAAATCAACAAATCAACAAATGCCTTTTTCGGAATTCAGGATTTTAGGTG
>DGTS01000010.1 GCA_002394385.1 Prevotella sp. UBA4330 | reverse complement strand
GTATTGTTTCTTTCCAAAGAAGCCAAGCATCGCTTGCGAAAAAGCCATAGACACACAACTCACCCTATTCTGAATTCGTCGAACTCACGTTAACATTACACTTCTCCGGTCTCACACTCGCATATCCGTATAATAAAAACGCCGTAACACAAATGTGTCACGGCGTTTGTCTTTTACAGTTTCATCACGCGTTTCATCTCCAGGTTCTCATAGCCCTCGGGGCAGTGGGTGGAGAGATAGACGGTGGGATTGTCCTTGATGAACTGGCGCACACGATTGAGTGTTTCGCGGGCTGCTTGCTAGTCTGGTCGTCACTTCTCACTACTTTAATTGCGACTTATGTCTTCTGCGGGAACGAAAGATGCCAAACGGGGAGACAATGTTATTAACTTTGTTGAACAAAGTTATTAACTTTGTTACCCCACTTGTATCTTATTGGAAACCAAGAGGTTACAAACGACGTTTTCTCTAGCGCTCTTTCGTCTCCTCAGATATAAGCATTGGCACGAAAAAAGAAGGTTAATACTTGCATATTTACTTTATAATTACTATTTTTGCAGTCGCAAAACCCAAGTATGGCATGGTGGTGCCCAAACATCAATCGTATTGATGGCATGCTGTATCACGCAATTTTAAATCACTTAATTAATATGAAGCAATTATTCGTTACTTGTTTAACTTTGGTATCACTGTACTTGCCAGTAACGGCAGGTCATGTGCAGGACTCTCTCAATGCAAAAGGCCAGTCGCCTGCGTCACATACATTCAGTATAAGATATGGTGCGGGACTGATTTCCTCTAATGTTTATGATGTCGCTTCGGGCAGGGAATATTCTTCCAGGTTCGGTCAAGAAGCGCAGTTGGAATACCAGTGCGTATTCTCGTCGGGTTATGGCTTCGGGGCTATTGGGGCATACAACAGCACTGGATATCCTGGCAGTACGCTCCGGCAATTATACTTCGCGCCAGAATTTGTTATGGGCTCTCCCCGTGGTGGATGTTGGCAGTGGTCGTGGGGAATAGGTGCAGGTGCTGCGCGGTATTCTGAAGAAGACGGCTCGAAATGGGGAATAGGATTCCACACAAGGTTAGGCGTGGAGTATCTTTTCGGCAAACATGTAGGCATAGGACTCGACTTGAGTGCCCTTAACGGCCGTTTCAGCGACGATAAAAACAACGACTACTATAAAGACAGGGCTAACGGCATAGCGCGTTATGCACTCACGATAGGATTAAGATTTCACTTATAATATTATGAGACATACAAGATTATTCATGCTCGCATGCTGCCTGATGATGGCTGCGGCGGCAATGGCTCAGGACAGGTATTGCCTGAGTTACAGTGACTACAAAAACAATGTGTGGCATCCGCTTGACACTCTGATTGTTGAGGAGCACAGCCAGAGCAGAAAACTATGGTGGGGAGGCAACGACTTCAAGTTCACAACTGGTGACAGCAACCTCGACAAGACATTGAAGAAAGAGGCTTTCGTAATCTCTCATGGCGACTCTCTTTATGTCAACTGCCGCAACCTGCGATTCGAGAAAACGAGATTTGGCAGTGGTTACACACGTGCGTTCGTGTTTAAAGACAACCAACTGGTGTTTGCCAACACCCGAATCGGAAAAAAGGCAATGAGGAAACGCGGACTGACAGCAGGCATGTTCGGAGCCATTGGAGCAGCCATCTCTGAGAGCAACGTTATGAAGCACCCTGTGGGTTACGTAATCACAGACGATGCGGAGTCGCTCGATAAGGGGCGCGTGGCGATACACATGCTCAACGACGAGTACATGCAGACACTGCTTGAGGGTTCCGAACTGCTTGAAGAGTACCTTTCGGTGAAGAAGACTAAGGAACGCGAGTCGGCAGAAAACACCTTCGACATTCTCCGCAGAATGGGATGGATGAAGTAGATTGTATCCATCACCGCATAACGCCATTATCAACAATTTCATTATAAGTATGATTACGGCACTGGCGGCTTACTGCTTCTTCAGCAATAAGCCGCCAGGTGCGTCAAGGATACTGCATTGAAAACACAGACCTTCTTCGTGCAAGGAAACGGGAGGTTATTAGAACCCGTTGCCGTTCCACTTGATTATCTTTTCGACGTCAGTTGAATAGTCTTTGTACTTGAGGTCACGTCCAGCCTTGGGGAGTTTGACGAAGATTTCTTCTTCCTCGCCCTCGGGCGGGTTCGATATGCCCATTTTGTCATATATCCTATTTACAACGTCGGCACGGGGCTTGAGTGTGCCTTTGGAGGCGTTGTATTCGTAGAACATCACAGTGCAGTTGGCAAATATTTCGCCATCTATCTCGACGCTTACGCCAAAGAGTTTGTTGCCGTTAGGAAGGTTCCAATAGGCTGCTTGCAGAAGATGGACCTTTGTCACCACTTCACCCTTTAAATAGTTGCCGTTCTCTTCGGCCACGAATGAGTAGGTGCCATCCACCTGTAGGAAGCCGTTCTTGGGTGCAAAATCTATTTTGTAGTCCTTTGCCTTTCCTGTTTTCTTGTATTCAAGGAATGCGTCAGCGAAACGACTGTTAAACTCCTTGCCCCATGCCAGGAAAAGTTTCTCAATTATTGGGTCCTCTGATGCCGGGACTGTAATGGTACGTTGCCATACTTCACGCAGTTCGTCTATGTCATAGTCGTACTCCTGTGCGTTGGCTGTGTTGGCTGCGAAAATCGCAATAATCGCAATAGTCAGTAACTTCTTCATTTTGTTTTTGCTTTAAATGGTTAGTATTTAATATAGATTTGATGATGTCGCATTTCTATAAAGCATGTGGAGCAAAGGAAACGTGCTGGTTATTTGCAAATCACCTTCTTCCCATTGATGATATTTATTCCTTGCCTGGGGGCATTGAGCCGCTGCCCTGAAATGGAGTAAATCGTGTTGGGCTTGTTGGGCGATGCTTGTTGGGTGATGTCTTCGATGCCTGTGGTGCCGATGAAGTCCTTAAGCGACGAGAGTGCAGAGAGGGCTTTTCCCGTCTCGTTGTCAAAGAGTCCGGCGTTATACCAGTTGTCGGTGACGCGCTGGGTGTTCCAGTTCAGTCCGTACTCGTTGGCCTCCATCATCCACCAGAAGATGCCTTTCACCTTCGGATGGCTCTCCAGTTTCTGAATGAGTGCATCGGTGAAAGCCTTCTGCCCAGCCTCGCTGATGGGGTAGGTGCTCTCGTAGTTGAAGGACACGTCGTCGGGTTGCCACTTGTGGTAATAGCCAAGTTCCACGAGCATGATGTCCTTTTCGGGGAAGTTTGACTCCAGCGTGCCGAGTGCGCTCTCGAGTTGTGCGATGCTGCCGTGGTGGTATGGATAGTAACTCAGACCGATGATGTCATAGTCGATGCCTGCGGTCTTCATGTCATTGTAGAACGCCTTGAGGTAGTTTATATTGGCCACTCGCTCCGTGTGGATAACAATCTTCGCACTGGGGCACTTGTCGCGGCACGCCTCTCCTGCCTTTTTCAGCAGCGAGAAGAAACGCTCGGCGTTGGCACTCTGCCCTGCATAGTATTTCTTCCATGATGTCTGCGACGCCGAACGGCCAGCCCACATCATGCCGTAACTTATCTCGTTGCCCGTCTGAATGAAGTCGGGCGTGGTGCCGTTGTCGTTCATTTGCTGCAGCACTTCTGCCGTATATTCGTAGATTTTCGTCTGGAGTTGAGCATCGGTGAGCGTTGCCCATGCGGCAGGAGTGTATTGCTTGGCTGGGTCTGCCCATGAGTCGCTGTAGTGGAAGTCGAGCATCAACTTGAATCCTGCGTCTTTTATACGCTTGCTCAGTGCCTTTACGTACTCCAGGTCCTGGCATACGCCCTCTCCCTTCTCGTCAGACGGTGCCACAGAAGGGTCAACAAAGAGTCGCACGCGCATAGCGTTCATTCCCTCGCTTTTGAAGAACGAGAGCATGTTGGGGATGACGTTGCCGTTGTTGTCATAGTATTTCGCACCATGTTCTTCATACTTTGTGAGCAGCGAGATGTCGCCCCCAGCATAGCGTTGTGCACTTGCCGCGATGGCAAATGCGATGATCATTAGTGTTAGTAGAGTTTTTTTCATTGTTAGTGAGTTTTATATGTTTTACTTTTTTTACTTTCTTACTTTTTTCTTTTTTACTTTCTTACCTTTTTACTTTTATAAGTTTGTCAGGGTTTTGGTATGTATTTCAGCACTTGTCGCAGCAACATAGCCATTGCAAAGGCTGTGAAGACATAGATGGCAATGCCGCCATAGATGTCATTGCGGCGGTAGTGGCTGATTATCAGTTCGCGGGCTATTGGGTGCATCACGAAGATGGCAGCCGAGAGACCACCCACCCAGGCGGCAGGACTGAGCAGCCATGAGGGCAGCAGGCGCACCGTTGACACCGCGCCAACAACCACAGCAACAGGCACCCACAGCCATCCGTGGAACCAGAAACTGCCGAAGAGCACCACCAATGCCGACAACAGTGCCATCGAAAGATAGCCCATGCGCGACAGTTCCCTGCCCCAGCGGGCGTAGGCAATGCCCATAGCGAAGGGCAGTACACCGCCGATGAAGTTGTAGCGAACAAAGTTTATGGCTCCCCATCCATAAGCATCGGCGCTCCACTGCACAGCCCAGCAAACGAAGACCGTAACGACAAGCACTTTCCAGTTGCGCCAGCGGTTATATAATAATATGTAGAGGGCATAGAGTTGCACCATGAGTCCGAAGAACCAGTATGGTCCCGGGGTAATCGCTTTGTCAGGATACTTATACACGAAGTTTATCACCATCGTCAGTTGTGCAAGCACATGGTCGATGCTGAACACAGTTGCGGCATCGTTATGGCGCAAGAAATAGACTGCGATGAACACCACATAGCCTATAATCATCAGGCGGAACAGTTTCAGGAAGTGCTTTGCCATGAAGTGTTGAACGTTTAGTGTCGAGCGCTTAGCGTGATTTGTCTGGTTCTCAATTGTGCCTTCGCTCAACCCTCTAGGCTCTACGCTCGACTCCTTTTCGTATTTCTTCACCAGTCCGAAACCACTGACGAAGAGGAAAACGGGCACTCCGTAATGTCCCAAAAACGAGAAGAAGTGGATGAAAAGGTCTGAGTCGAGCGACGTCAGTTTGTCCCAGAACTGCATCGGATGCTCCCCGTCGAACGTATATTCGTTCTCCTTTACCGCGAAACCGAGCCAGTGGCAATAGTTATGCAGCATGATGCCGAGTATGGCGATGCCCCTGAGAGCAGCACTCCATACCATCTGTTTATTATCATTGTACCCGGTCTTCATCGTTTTCTTCCCATATATTCTTTGTGCCGTCGTGCATGTTCTGTGCGTGACATGCATCCACCACAATCACCTTGTTATCTTCTATACTATACGCAAAGTACCAATTATTGGCACTTGCCATGAAATATCCATCCCAACGGGGCAACACTGGACGGCGACGTTGTAAGCCATTCTCTATCTTGTAAATGGAAAACACAGCATCGTGCACACTCTTCATGACATCTTCGTAAGAAAAAGTATGCCTATATTTCTTTGCAACATTCCTGTAAAAAGACCTTATCTTCTGAACAGCACGGGGCTTGACAACATAATCATATTTCATTGTCGCCAGCATAAATTGCCCTTATGTCTTCTTTCACGATGTTGTAAACCTCTTCTACACTCATGCCGGGACCTCCCTCGGAGACCATGTCTCTTTGGAGTTCCTCGTTAGACATATTACTATCTTTCAATACCTGTGGCATAACGATATGTATTATTTTCTGCTGCAAATATACTTATTATTGGCGAAGTTACAAAATTATGCAGCCCCAAAATAGGGAAAATGGTTACTACTTAATTCCCCAGTTTGTCGTAGTCTGTTGTGAGTTTCAGTATTCTGGGTCGCTCGTCGTCATACTCATTGCTTATGATGTCGAGGCTCGGGCGATACCATCGGGTGTGGATTCCCGCCAAGCGGAGCAGCGTGTGGGGTAGGGCATCGGTCATATAGCGCAGTGTTGACGCTTTCTGCAGGGCTTCCACGATGTCGGGATGAGCCTCGCGGTAGCGCTCAGAGCACCAGAACCACATCGGGATGTCAAACTCCTCGTGAGCCAGACGGGCTGTTATCTCGGTGCTGTGCATGCGCCCGAAGAAGTGCACATTGCCGCCGTAGCACTCCTCTCCGTGGTCGGGGACATAGATGACGATGGCATCTTCCTGTTCGAAACGCTTCACTATCTCCTCCATTATCGAGTCGTTGTAGAGCAGGGCGTTGTCGTAATCGGCCATCACCTGCCGCTCTTTCTTTGTGAATCCCTTGCGCTGATAGTCGTCAAGGGTGAAGTGCTTCTGTGCCTTCGGCACTCGCGAGGCGTAGTGGACATGCTGACCCTTCAGGTGAAGTATGATGAGATTGTGGTCAGTATTTGCCTTTTTCAGGCGGTCGTACTCCAGAGTGACGCCGTCGTCGTAGTCGTAGAGTTTCTCGTTGCGCGTATCGAACATCGCCTTGCTCAGCGTTTCGTTGTTCAGGAAGAACCCGCCGCTGAAGTCATATACGGCCTCCTTGGCCTGCGGCAAGAACTGGTTGGTGATGAAGGTGACGTGATAGCCTGTCTGACGGAACAACTCTGGGAACAGCGGATAGTCGCACCACTCGTCCTTGTCGCCCACGGCATACATCGAGAACATCATCTTGAATACATAACTGGTGAGGTTCCAAGGAGCCACAGCGTCTTCCATCTTTATCAGTTCGCCCCGTTGCTCACGTTCCAACTGGCGCGGTGCGGTAGGCTTCTCATATCCGTAGAGTTGCGAGTGGTGGCGGTTGTAACTCTCCCCAATGACAAGCACGATGTTAGGCGAGGTGTAACTGCAACTATCAACCACTGCATCCTTTATGCCATGCACGAGTCGCGACACCTGTTTCGCCGTGAGGCGGTTGGCATAAACGCTAAAAGCGAAGCGATAGACGGGCAGATAGAGGTTGGCGCATGTCTTCTCCGTAAGTTCGTGTTCCACGTCGCCGATGTTGTCGTACGACATCAGCCGCCACTCTGCCTGCTTGTTTGTCCAGCATTCCGTGAGGCAATAGATGAAGAATACGGTGACAAGAAGCGACAGCAGAGGGTTCAGCATGGGCGACAAACAACACGTGCGCGCCACTGAGAACATGCCCTTGCGAAGGCTGAAACTGTCTTCTTCTTTATCCTTCCGCCGCTTCTCGCGCCAAAGCAAGATGCCTCCGATGATGATGTTCACCATCATCACGAGCAACACCCAGCCGAGACGGCTTCTAAGGAGATCCCAACTGAAATAACTGCGGAAGAACTCTGACGCCTCGCCGCTGTTGGTCTCGCCCACCAAGAGCAGCATCGTTGGCGTGAGTGTGGAGTCGAACTTCACAAAGCAATATACGTCAACAATGGCTATGGCATAAAAGATGACGTATAGCGCGAGCCTCACCCATCGCCGAGCCTTTTCGGGAACAGTGGCAAGGAATGCGCAAACGACATACACGTCAACGAACAGTTCCTGCCACCAGAACTCGAAAACGTGGGCTCCGCGACGCTCGGGCAGCACGGCATAGGTGCACACCGTGCCCAGAACAAGCATCATCACGAAGAACAAAGGGTTCCTCGTAATGGGCAGAAGGGGCGCGGCAAGCACGTTGTTTATCTTCTTGAACATCTTCACTTTCAGTATTCTCGTGGCAAATTTACTGCAACTTTGCCATACGGCAAAATTTTCTTGCAACATTTTTTCTCGCAGTACAGATTATTACAAGCCGTTTGTAATACTGTTACAAACCCTTTGTAATAATGTTACAAGCCTCTTGTAATAATGTTACAAGGCATCTGTAAACCGCAAATTCCCTCATTCCATGTACGCAAATCGCCGTAAAACTCACTTGAGGAAAAGAGACTTGGCCCTCGCCAAACAAGTGGGTTCTTAATGGCTTAGTTGCTGGAAACGTTCCTGGCAACGTTTCTTGTAACTGTAATCGAAGGCATGTTTCAGGAATTTACGCCAGTTGTAGGTGAGGACAAACGGAATGGTGTCGCTCAATTTGGGCTTCTCCGTGGCATAAATGGAGCGCCGCATGCGAACAAAATAGAGGTCGGCAATGGTCTCAAAGGGCGAGAACACGCGCCCGTTATGGCTGAATGGCCACACCTCTGAATAGAAACGGTCGTTGGCAATCACGTTCTCGTCGAAGTCGGGCAGGCGTTTCCCATAGTCGGAGTTTATCCACCAGAAGTTTCCCGAGAACATCTTATAGTCGCGAGGCGGCCAGCGGTAGCATCCGTAGAGGTCGAAGCCGTTGCTCAAGGTGTTCGCTGCTACGCGCCATTTCGTGAAAACGAAATACTCGAGCATTTCTCTCCATGCCTCTATCTTTGCCTGAAACCCGCGGAAGAGTCGGTCGTCGGTGTCCACGCATTGATAACTGATGCCCTTGGTGTGGAAATAATACACGAGACAGTCTTCTTCTCGACACAGTCTCAATACCTTCTCCAGCGCAGGATACTCATACCTTTGGGCATCGTTGGAGAACGAGATTATCTCCATGTTCTTACTGTCGATGATGCGTCGCAGTTCGTCCACGTCGGCATTGTTTTGGGAAATGCAACTCACGAAAAGCGTCTTCGTGGCGTCCAACAGGCCGTCATGCTTCAGGTTTTCCACCTGCCGAGCCACTAATCGCTGCCATCCCTGCACGCAATAAACGTGATAAACGCCATAGATTGGCCGCGACAACTTGGGCTCATATTCCCATTTGCTTGTGTCACGACGGTCGTAAACGCGGAAGAGAGTATCGGTTATGTGCGGCATGTAATGGTAAAAAGGTAAAAAAGTAAAAAGGTAAAAAAGTGGAAGAGATAAAAAGTGAGAGGATGTATAATCAAATGATAGCCTCGAACATTTCCTTTAGGTTGTGCGTCGGCTGCCATCCGAGAGCCTTCAGCCTTGTCGTGTCAAGGCGCAGATAGGTCGTTGGCGAGTAGCCCATGCCCTCTTTCAGTTCTATTCTCACCTTCATCTTCTTGCCAAACTCACGGCAAACCATCTCTGCCATGTCGCGAATAGAGATATAGGTGTCTTCGTTTGCCACGTTGTAAGCCATGCCGCTCTCGCCGCGCAGCAGGATATAGAGCATCGCCTCCACTGCGTCTGCCGTGTAACAGTAGCAACGGCACAGTTTGCCTTCGGTGTGCAGAACGATGTCCTTGTCAGCCCTTGCACTGCGTGCGAACTGCGCAAAGACACGGTTGTCGTTCTCTGTGATGCCTTCTCCGAATGTTTGCGCCAGTCGTGCGGTCATCACTCTGACGCCGTGTTCTTTGCTGTAGGCGTGGCACAGACACTCTGCCGCGCGCTTTGCCATGGGATAACTGCTGCGTGCCTGCATCGGGTCGAGGTATCCTTGGCAGTCTTCGGTTAGTGGCTTGCTGTCGTCGAGCACTGTGCCGTACATCTCAAGTGTCGAGACATAAACCATTCCCTTGAGCCTCTCGCCTTGTTCCTTGGCATACATTAGCACTTGCTGCGTGCCGAAGAGCGTGGTGCAGAACGTTTCTACTGGCTGCTCCACAAAGAATTTAGATGCCGTCGGCGCTGCGAGATGCACCAGATAGTCGGCCGTTTCTGGCGGACAGAACGGAGAGTTTGACGCAAAGTCATACTCATAATACCCTATTTCGTCGTTCGCCTCACCGAACATTGCCTCTGCCTTTGCCGTACTGCGCACCACGCAGACGATGCGCATGCCCAGTTGCCGTTCTCTGTTCAGTTCTTGCAGCCTGCGAACGAGGCACGAGCCGATAAGTCCTGTCGCGCCTGTCACGATGAAGGTCTTTTCACGCAAGTCGCCTTCGAGTGGTATGTTGTTCTTGTTGTTCATATCTTGTGTTATGTTTGGCTGTTTCTAAAACCCGAATATCTGCTGGTTCTCGTGCACTTCGACCATGGCGCGGAATATGAAAAAGTCGGTTGGAGTGGTGATCTTGATGTTCTCCATCGGCCCGATGATGGTCTTTAGTGTATAGCCGTAGTGGCTCATCATTGTGCACGAGTCGATGAAGTCGTGCCGCCCCTCGCTTATGGCGCGCCGGTGTGCCGTCATGATGTCTGCGAGACGGAAACTCTGTGGCGCGCGTGCTATGAGCGAGTTGGCACGCTCGGGAATTTCGAGAGCCCCGTCTGCTTGCTTCACGACGAATGTCTCTGTTGCGGGAATGCATGTTATGCACGACCCGAACTCATCAACAGTCTTCAGGTTCTCGGTGATTGTCTGCTCAGTAATCAGCGGTCGCACACCGTCGTGAATCATCACCGTGGTCTCTTCGCCTTTTGCGATGCGCTCGGCAGCCTGCAATGCGTTGTAGATGGAGTCTTGTCCTGTTTCTCCACCCTCAACAATCTCGACCACCTTCGTTATTTCAAATTTGCGAATCATCTTCTTCAGGAACGGAATCCACGAGTCGATGCATGCCACCACGATGGCATCCACCTGTGGATGGTTGTCGAAAAGTTCCAACGTATAGATGATTATAGGTTTCCCGTTGAGTTCGAGAAACTGCTTTGGTCGCGACTTGGTGTGCATCCTGACACCCGAACCGCCTGCGAATATTGCTGCTATGTTCATGTCTTATATGGTTAAAAGCCTACCCAAGCCCTCCCAAAGGGAGGGATGTTAGTTACTTGTTTACTTGTCAGCCTTTTTACTTTTTTCCCTTTTTACTTTTTTACCTTTTTACTCTCTTACTCTTTTACCACATCTTGATTTCCGTATGATGCCTGTTCCTCTTGTCGCGTGGCGGCAGTTCCATGTAGTTGCCGTAGGCGATGCGGCACAGTTCCTCGGGGTCGGCAGGACCCTCGAAGGTGTGGCCTTCAAAGACAAGTGGCTTGTGGGGAAGCATGGCGCGGCGCGGGTTCTGCTCGTAGAACCATGCCCCGTAAGAGTGCATGAACGAGTCGCGCGAGCCGAACACTCTGCCAAATGCTCTGAACACGGGGAACACGGCATAGTGCAGCACGTTATATCCCCACTGCGCCAGCAAGGGATAGCGGCCGGCAAGGTCGAAGTTCACTCCGCACGAGAGTTTCGCTGCCAGTCGTTGCAGCCAGGGAATCATGTACGGCTCGTAAGGGAAGATGTCGATGTGCAGCCCCTTGTATTTCATCGCCTGATGAGCGCGCCAGTCGCGGCTGCCAGCCTTCTCCAGCGTGATGTACTCGCTCTTCAGGTCTCGCAGCGTGGCCCATTCCTTGTAGTATCCCTTGTCAGTGCGGTTGGTCTGCACCACATATTGCGGATGTGGATGTTGCTCCAAATAGGTCACAATCTTCTTATAGTCCTCGCGACTCACCACCATATCGGCGTCATCGTCCCATGGAATGAAGCCGCCATGCCTCAGACTGCCGAGGATTGAGCCGCCGTCGAGTCGTGGGTGGGCACCGCATTTCTGCCCCACATCCTGCAAGTAAAGCAGCATGTCGAGCATTCTCATCTGTGCCTTCCTCATCACCGAGCCTTCAGGGTTATACTCCCTGCGCAGGCTTTCGTCGGTCTCTCCTGTGTTGTAAGTCCTATTCATACCAACTGCAAAGTTAGTGTTTTATTTTCATTTTTCGCTTTGCGGTTCGCTTAAATTATATTATTTTTGCAAGCAGAACAGCAAAATGACCATATATTACTATCATACACAGGATGCGGAGCACATCATCAGCGAGTGGAAACGCGGGCGTTATCCCTCTCATTTGCTCTATGGCGCCACGTGTTTTGCCGAGAATGGCATAGACATTGTGATGCACAAGCACCGTCAGGAGCCAAACCGCCTGCTGCGCATGATTCGCGTGGCGTGGCAGGTGATGCGCTGCCGCGAGCAGTATGATGTTCTGTATGGCACATCGCACCGCGGACTCGAACTGCTCATCCTGTTCCGTGCCCTCGGCATCTACCGCCATCCCATCTGTCTGTGGCATCATCAGCCGATAACGAAAGCCCGCAGTTGGTTGCGCGAACATGCGGCACGACTATGGTATCGTGGCATCGACCAGATGTTCATGTTCTCAGACACCATCGTTGAGATTTCAAAACAGTCGGTGAAAGCGCGCCACGAGCGGATGCATGTGGTGCACTGGGGTGCCGACATCGACTACTACGACCGCTTCATGCGTGAGCATCCGTCGGAGCGCAGCGGCTTCATCTCGTCGGGAATGGAACGCCGCGACATGCCGACACTCATCGCCGCCTTCAACAACACGGGGCTTCCGTTGCGCATCTTCTCGATAAAGAGTTATCTGGGCAACGACTACGAGAAGATAATAGGAGCCATACACCGACGCGAGAACATCACAGTGACCTTCAACAACCGACTGATGATTGACGAACTGACGGCAGAGGTGAACCGTGCCGCATGTGTCGTCATCTGCTGCCAGCCAACAAACTACACCGTGGGACTTACCACTGTGGTAGAGGCTCTTGCGCTCGGACTGCCCATAATATGCTCGCGCAACCCGCAGATGCCGCTCGACATCGAGAAAGAAGGGTGCGGACTGCTTGTCGATTACGGCGATGTGGAGGGATGGGAGCGTGCCATACGCTACATCGCAGAGCATCCAGGGGAGGTGCGCCGCATGGGAGAGCGCAGCAGGCAAGTAGCCGAGCGCACTTTCAACATACGTCAGTGCACGCGCGAAATGGCATCGGTCATCAGTCAGATGACCGTCAAATGATTCTTGTTTAGTGTCTGGCGCGAAAGTAAAATAGCCTATTTTACTTACCAATATAGCCTATTTTACTTACTAAAATAGCCTGTTTTACTTTCTGAGAACAAAAAAACTACCGTCCTAATTTTCGCTTAACGAACTCTATGCACTCGTCAAGTATCTTGACGCGAAGCGTGCGCATGATGATGAAATAGATGCTGGCGGCAAGGAAGATGCGCAGCAGCAGGCGCACCCATAGTGTGCTCACCGTTGCCGTTACCCAGCCGGTGAACATCATCACGGCAGCGGCGACAATGAGGAAGGGCAGCGTGTCCTTAAGCAGATGGAACAAACTGTAGCCCGAAAGTCGTCTAACGAAGAAATGCCACACGAAGAACCACACCACAAAGAGTGCCGTGTAAGCCCGCACCATCACCTCGATGCCCCTGCCGTGCAGCGTGAGCATCATGCCGATGAGCAACGCACAGAGCACCGATGTGCAGCCAAGATAGATGCCGCTGCGCCCTCGGCTCACGATGTATTGCGACAAGACGGTGCTGAGAGGACCAAAGGCGGCGGCGATGCAGAGCACACGCAGCAGCATGGCACTGCCCAGCCACTTCTCGGTTATCGTTACAACAATAAATTCCTCGGCTACAAGCGACAGCCCGAACATCAGCGGGAACGACACAAAGGCGGCAAAACGCATCATCTTGCGCAGCACCCGCAACTGGCGTTGACGGTCGTCCTGAAGGTCGGAGAACACGGGTTGCGCCACTTGCGCCACCATGCCCTGTACCAGCGAAGCGCCCTTCTGGCTCCAGTTGTAGGCGGTGTTATAGATGCCAACGTCATGCTTCGAGAAGTAGCGTCCCAGCAGAATGTTCATTATGTTGACGTTGACGCGCTCCACGATGGTGGTTATCAGCATCTTCACCGAGAAGCGGAACATGCCCTTGATGGGGCGGAAGTCGAAGTGGAACGTGGGCCGCCACGGACTGTAGTGCCAGTTCATAAGCATATAAACGCCGATGAACACCAGTCCCTGGGTGGCGAGCGACCAGTAGGCAAGTCCCTTCCACGCCATCACGATGCACACGATGCCCGACAGCAGTACCGCCGTCATCGCGGCCTTTGCCTGTTGCTTGGCGCGCAGGTTCTTGAAAAGCCATGCCGACTGTGCCGTGTTGAGACTCGCGAGGATTATGCTCAGGAAGGCGTAGCGGCTGAACCATGTCAGTTCAGGGGTGTGGTAGTATTTCGCTATCAGCGGTGCACAGAAGAAGAGTAGGGCGTACATCGCCAGTCCCATCAGTATGTTGAACCAGAACACGGCATTGTAGTCGCGGTGTGTTGGCTCCTTGATGTTCACCAGAGCGGAGCGGAAACCGCTGTCCTGCAGCACAGTAGCCACCTGCGAGAAGATGGCGATGATGGCCATCATGCCGTTGTCTTGCGGCGACAGCAGGCGCAGCGTGACGATGCCGAAGACGAATCCCAACAACTGTTGCACAGTGTTGTTCATCCCTCCCCAGAACAGTCCTTTCGCGGTTTTTTCCTTTAGTGAATCCATTTTTTTCTAATTACGAATGTTGAATTGCAAATTACGAGTGGTCGCCTTCGGCGATTATGAATTGCGAATGGTTAGTTGCAATGAGTTTCAACTAACCAGGAAACTGATGGTGAGCCATAGATTATATATAAATAGGTAGGCGGTGAGCAGGACGGTGATACCGCGCAGGGCGATGAGCCACTTGTCCTGGAATGCCTTGAAGGCGAAGGCGAGGGCTATGGGCAGCACGAAAAGCCAGTGGGCAGACATGATGTACACCTCGTTAATGCCGAAACCGAGCACCAGATGGATGCCGATGTCGGGCAGGATGAATGCGAGGCACAGCCACAGGAACCTGCTGCGCCTGCCGCACCAGATGCCGACGACAAAGAGGAGCACGAGCAGTACCTCCACGACATAATTGAATATATGGTCGTAACGCACTATGACGGGCCGCTTGCGCAGAGTGTCTTCCAGCAGGTGTTGACGGTGCAGTTGCATCGACTCGCCAAAAAGGTTCTCCACGGCGGTGTCCCATCGCGATGTCGTTATGTCGGTCCAACTGGTGAACTCGCCCTTGGCGATGGGCTTGCCCTGGTGTGCAAAGACGGGCTTCTTGGCCTCTGCCGCCTTCCGCTGCTTTGCTTTCACAGCCTGAATGGAGTCGAACACGGCGCGTCGTCGTGCGGTGTCGGCAATCGCTACGGTGTCGCAGAAGCGGCGGTAAGCCTTGCGGTCGGCGTTGGCTGCGCGTTGAGCCTTTATCTGTTTGCGCTGTTGTTCGCGCGGGAAAACATAGAACTTATACTCCCACCGTGCAAAAAACCAGATGGCAATCGACGGCACTATCACTCCCAGCAGCAAGTGGGCGGGGTGGAAGAAACGTCGTTTGTTGGTGAAGAATGCCGCAATGAAAGTCTTTATTCCGTTGCTCAGTGTGATGCCGGCGGTAAGGAGAAAGAGTGTGAGTGTTTGCCAAACCTTGAAGTGAGTGCCCTCTTTCATCTTCTTGCCTGCCGCATAGAGCGTCACCACAAGCACCATCATGGACACCGCGAAATGGTCGGGGCAGATGTAAGCCAGCAGGATGTAGGCGAACGAGAAGGTGAGCAGGGCGAGCAGGGTGGCGTCGAACCGTCCGATGCCGATATGCTCTCGGAAAATGCGGAACAGGAAAACTGCGCTATAGACGAGGCATGCGAGAAGAATCACAGCCACCACTATCTGCACGGGATTCATGCCCAGCGTGTCCATGAGCAACTGGTTGAGTTGCGAGAAAGGCCATGCGAAGAATGCCAGCAACGGGTGGCGATACACCTGGTAGCGCGTGTCCCACTGCGAAAGTACGGAGTATGTGATGGGGTCGAAGCCCGAGATGTCGAACTTTCCCACGTAAAGCCACCAGTAGTCTTTGCCCAGTGGCGAGAACGCTTCCCAGAAACGGCGCACCACAAGCACGTGGAGCGCAGTGAAAATGACGAGCAGTATGCCCACGAGTGGCATCTCCTCTCTCTTTATTATCAGCATTCTCAGGTATTTCTTCATTTGGTAGCCTTTCTGCTTTTTTACTTTTTACCTTCCTACTCTTTCACTTTGGTAATTATATACTATATGACCCCATTGCTAACGACTCCCCGCCCTTGTAGGGTAGGGGCAGGGGTAGGGTCAGTATCTTAATCCACTCGCATCATCCTCCATGTTCTTCTATCACCTTTCTTCATATCACTGACCCCATTGCTAACGACTCCCCTACAGGGGCAGGGAGACATCGTGTACTGCATCTTTTGGAACACAGTATCATTTGTGAGGTCTAATTGTATATCGTTCTCTTTGCTTTTTACTTTTAAACTTCCTTTTTACTGTTTTACTCTTTTACATTTTTACTTTCCTACTTCCTTCTTACCTTTTTACTCTTTTACCTTTTTACTTTCCTACTTCCTTCTTACCTTTTTACTCTTTTACTTTTTTACCTTTAAACTCGCGGTAGTGTGCTTCGTCGGCGAAGGCAAGCAGTTCGCGGTCTCCACGACTGTCGCCGTATGCCACGAGGCGATATGACTGGCGGTCGGGATAGAGTTTGAGCAGACGTTCCACCTTCTCCTTGCCGTAGCAGTTGCGGGTAAGGAAGCGGCCGGTAAGTTTCCCCTCGACGACTTCCACCTGTGTGCCTGCTATCTCGATGCCCTCGCGACCTTGGAAGAACGGACGCACCCAGTTGTCGATGCTTGCGCTGATGATGACAACGCGGCAACCGCGCCGCAGTACATCGTCAACCTGCCTCATGCCGTCGGCTCTCAGTATGTCGAGATGTTTCTGAGCATAGTCGCGGCAGAGCGCGTTGAAGTCGTCGATAGTCATTCCTCCGAAGCACATTCGGAACACCTTCTGCTTCACTTTCCAGTTGGGGTAGCGCCCAGCCTTCATCATCAGTAGGTTGGGAGCGTGCATCAGGAGCACGCGCATCAGTCCTGCCGTGCCGCGCTGGTGGCGTATTATGCCCAGCAGCGAGTCGCTCCGTGTCAGCGTGCCGTCAAAGTCGAATGCGTGAATCTCCATGTCTTATCTTCTAAAAGGCGCGCAGTGTCATAATATGTAGATGGCAATGAGGAACATGATGCCCCATGCGAGCACCACGAGTTGCATGAACCTGTCGGAAAGCATTATCTTTGTGGGGTCGCCACTTTTCTCATCGACCACCGTTATCTGTATGTAGCGGAGCAGTCCTATCAGCACAAAGAGCGACGTGAGGTAGATGTACTGGCTACCGGTGCGCGCCTCCACCTCCGGCGACACCGTGTACATGATGTAGCACACCAGCGTCACGGCTGCCGTGATGGTGATGGCCTGGTTGATGAAGGTGAGGTTGTAGCGTATGGTGTTCTTGCGCGGCGCAATGCCGGTAGCCTCCATGCGCACCACGTCGTCGCGCCGCTTGGCGAACGAGAGGAACAGAGTGAGCAGGAACGTCACCATCACTATCCATTTGCTCAAAGGCACACCCGAGGCGAAGCCGCCAGCAAGCAGGCGCAGCACAAAGCCGAACGCCACGATGCACACATCGACAATGGCATATTGCTTCAGGCGCGCGCAGTAGCCGATGTTGAGCACATAGTAGCCCAACAGCACCAGAGCCACCTTATACCAGGCATCGCCGACAAACAGCATCGGCACTATGGCGAGTATGAACATTGCGGCCATGAGCATGTAGCCCTGCCCTATGGTGATGGCGCCCGAGGCTATCGGGCGGCGGCATTTCACCGAGTGGCGGCGGTCGGCGTCAACATCAATGATGTCGTTGAAACAATAGACCGAAGAGGCAATGAAGCAATAGGCAAAGAATGTGGCCACCACGGGCAGCACGGCGTGGCTGTCGGTGAGGGCACCGCCGAAGAACACAGGCAGAAAAACAAACAAGTTCTTCAGCCATTGCTTGGGACGTATCAGTCGGAATATTTCCTTCATGCTCATTGTTTTACACGTGCAAAGTTACATCTTTTTATGAAATAAAGACATCATAGCCGCCAAAAAGTTGCTATCGCGGCAAAAAACGGGTGACGAAAGCCACCAAATGGTGCAGTACGAAGGCAAGAGCGAGCGACACGACGATGGTTATGAGCGACGTCAGCACATAGCCGAGGTCGTACTTCTGCACATTGACGAGAATGAAATGGAGGTGTATCAGATATGCCTCCAGCGACAGCATGCCCACGAAAGCCATGCCGCGGAGCAGCCAGCGGGGCGCTTTCGCGAGGCAATGGGCAAGCAGAAGCGAGAGCGAAACGGCAAGAGGGATATACACCATGCGCTCGAGGAACAGCGGGAAACGGCCGCGCCACGACTCCTCGAACTCAAGACACATCGTGAGACTGAGCGCCAGCGTGAGCAGCAGAAGCCACAGGGCGGAACCTTCTAAGGTGCGCTTCTCCTGCACCATAGAGCCGAAATTGATGCCCAAGAGGAAAATGGGCACGCGGCTCCAGAATATCTCTACATGGCCCACAAGCGAGTGGACGGGAGGGTAGTACTGCACCATCACAGCCCAAACCATAGCCACCGCCGGCAACCATCGCCATGAAGGGCTGCGGCGGATGAGGCGAAGATAGAACGGGGCGACGAGATAGAGCACCATGATTGCCGGTATGAACCAGAACGTGAGGTCGTCGCATCGCCAGAAACTCCAGCCGAACAGAATGTTCAGTACAAGGTTCAGAATGTCGGGACTATAGCCTCCGCCGGGAGTGTTGATGTGGTTCGGGATGTAGAAAAGCATCGCCATGATGAGCCATGCAGGGTAGAGACGGACGAAACGGCGCCAGTAGAAGTGGCGCAGCGACGGCTTCTTCTGCCACGCAAACCAAAGACCGATGCCGCTGAGCAGCAGGAATATGTCAACGCCAACGTTGCCGATGCGGTGAAGGGCGTAGAAAGTGCTGTGACGGTCCATGCCCACATGGAAGAGCATTACAAAGAGCATCGCCGCCCCCATCAGTTCGGTGCGGTGCTCGCTAAGTGAAGAAAACTTAATGCTTGACATCAACTAAAACTCCCATTCATTATCACTCACATTCCAATTATATATCAATGATGTTTCAATAATGCATCATTCGTGTCCCAATTATATATCAATGACCTTCTCATAAGGCATCAATGACACTCCCGTTAAGCATCAACCGCATCCTCGGTAAGCCTAAAGTTTCACCACAAGTTCAAGTCCTGTGGGCGAGACAGAGAGCGAATACTGCTCTCGGTCGGGCAGAATGAGCCCCCCGATGTAGTAACCCAGTTCGGCGGTGGCCACTCCGATGGCGGCACCTGCCGCCACGTCAATCCAGCGGTGGCGGTTGCGGCGAACGCGGTCGGCGGCGGTGACGGCTGCTACGGTGTAGGCTCCCACGCCAATCCACGGCGACACATGCCAGTACTCCTTAGTCATGATGGTGGCACCGGCAAAGGCTATGGCGGTGTGTGCCGACGGGAAAGAGTGGTTGTCGGTGCCGTCGGGGCGCGTGGAGTTGACCGAGTGCTTCAGCATGTAACTCAGTATGGCGGTGTTGGCGTATGTCGCGGTAGTGTTGATGAGCAGGTTTCCCCATTCGCTCTTGCTCTCCACGCCGAACAACTTCAGTGCTATGGTGGCTGCCAGCGGCGAGTATTGCAGCACGTCGTCGATGCCGTCGCCGTGGTAGCGGCTGCCCGTAGCGCCTTTGTTGGCGCCATTGTCGGCGGCAACTCCTTCCTGTGCCATGCACAAGATGGTGGCACTCATAAGGATGATAGATAGCAAAAACCTTCTCATTTACGGCTGCAAAGTTACTAATTTCAGTCGAAATGCAAAACAATATAGGCTATTTTGCTGACCAAAATAGCCTATATTGGTTGGTAAAATAGCCTATATTACTTTTTGTTACTTCTCTTTAATCACTCCCACACACAGTGCGCCGATGACCAGAAGCACGCCAGCCACAACCATCATGTTGCTCTGCACAGAGCCGACAAGGCTGAGGATGATGCCTCCGACGAGGGCAGCCACAATCTGAGGGATGCAGATGGTGCCGTTGAAGAGTCCGAGATAGGCTCCCATGTGGCCGTAACCCTCAAGGGCGTTGGTGACAAAGGTGAACGGCATTGCAAGCATTGCAGCCCATGCGCAGCCGATGAGCAGGAAGGGGATGAACTGCATGTACTGGTTGGAGAAGAAGGGCACGGTGGCGAAACCTATGCCGCCGAGCACGAGCGATATGGCGTATGCGAACTTGCGGTTGCCAATCTTGGGGAGCACTGCCGCCCAGATGACGCTGCCGATGGCCTGCACGGCGAAGAGTATTCCCACCCAGTTGCCTGCCTTCTGATATGCCTCGCTCATGGTGGCGTTGGCATCGCTCATGTCAACACCGAAGCACACGCTGGCAATGGCGCCGTTGGTGTAGGTCCACATATACATGAATGCTGCCCAGCAGAAGAACTGTACCAGTCCCACTTTCCAGAACGTGGAGGGCGCATTCTTGAGAAGGGTGAGCCAGTTGCTGCTTTCCGAATTGCCCGACTCACCTTCTTTGCCGGTTTTTTCGGACAGGCCGTTATACTTGGCATAGTCCTCGGGGTTCCATTCTTTCACCTTCAGCGTGGTGTAGATGACGCAAAGTATGAGGATGGCGGCGCCGATATAGAACGACCATATCACGGAGTCGGGCACTATTCCCTTAGGAGCCTCGTTGGCAATGCCAAGCAACGTGAAGAAGAACGGGAACACATAGCCCACCACTGAGCCTGCATTGCACAGGAAACTCTGTATGGAGTAGGCGAGACCTTTCTGCTTCTCGTTGACCATGTCTCCAACAAGCATCTTGAAAGGCTGCATCGCCATGTTTATGCTTGTGTCGAGAAACATCAGCGAGAAGAGTCCGAAAATCATGGCTGTGCTCACCGCCATGCCTAAGGAACCGGCGTTAGGCAGCAGGCACATCACGGCAACGGCACATGCGGCACCCACGAAGAGATAGGGGATTCGACGGCCGAAGCGCGTCCACGTCTTGTCGCTCAGTGTTCCGATGATAGGCTGCACGATGATGCCCATAAGCGGCGGCAGTATCCAGAAGTATGAGAGGTTGTGCGGGTCGGCTCCGAGCGTTGAGAATATGCGCGAGATGTTGGCGCTCTGCAGTGCGTATGCTATCTGCACTCCGAAGAATCCGAAACTAAGGTTCCATAGTTGCGAGAATTTTAAATCTGGTTTTTCCATTTGTGTTTTATTGTTTAGTGCTTAATGTTATCTCCTCAACGCGTGGTGCCTCTGACCACCAGTCGTGTCCTCACCACTTTCTTCTCAATCTTCCCCGGGGGCAGTAGTTTCTCGACATGAGCCACAAGCACATCTACTGCCTCTTCGCCCACCATGTGCCCTCGCTGCTCAACGGTGGTGAGCATAGGGTCGCATGCCACGGCGCGTTCGCCGTTGGTGAATCCGCAGATGCTGACTTCCTCGGGCACTTTCAGCCCCATTCGCTTCGCGGTATATAATATTCCGATGGCGGTGTCGTCGTTGATGGCAAAGAAGGCGTCGGGTCTGTCCGGGCGGCTCAGCACCTCGGGCGTGAGCACTTCGGCATCGGCGCGGTTGTCGCAGATGAACTCCAGCGACTCGTCTATCTGCAATCCGTGGCGCAGCAAGGCGTCGCGGTAGCCGTTGTATCGGTTCTTCGAGATTTCCAGTTTCATCGAGGCACCGTAGAAGGCGATACGGCGGCAACCCGTCTCTATGAGGTGTGTCACTGCCGTGAATGCCCCCATGTAATCGTCAACCACAACACGGCTGGCATTGATGCCCGTGCAAATGCGGTCGTAGAACACCAGTGGCACGCCCATGTCGGCAAGTTTTTGGAAATGGTCGTACTCCACCGTGTCCTTCGCCTGCGACACAATCACACCGCATACACGGTTTTCCACGAAGTGCTCGCAGATGCGTTTCTCCAGGTCGTAGCGTTCCTCGCTCTGCGCCACCATGATGTTGTAGCCGCGGATGCGTGCCTGCTCCTCGATGCCCGACAGTATGGTGGAGAAATAGTAGTGGGCTATCTGCGGTACGATAACGCCGATGATGTTCGACGGTTTCACGCGGTTGTGGCGCAGTTGCTCTGCCGTTAGGTTGGGGTAGAAGTTGTGCTCGCGTGCAAATTTCTTGATACGCTCCTTCTGCTCGGTGCTGATGCGCGGACTGTCTTTCAGCGCTCTCGACACCGTAGCCACCGACACGCCCAGTTCGCGGGCAATGTCCTTCATCGTGAAAGAGGTGCTATCGTTCATAGGTTTCGTTTTGTTGTGTGCCTACAGTTGACGCGTGGAGTCTTGAGCAGCACAGATTGCGCTCATCGCTTTTTGCGTAACTGTTGCACAGTTTTTTGTTCTTGGCTGCAAAATTATTTAAAAGATTCGTAACTCGCGCGTACATTATATTTATTTATAGTGATTAACATGCGCAAACGTTTGCGCGCAAAAATACTAAAAATAGTCGTAATAAAAAGAACAATGTAACACATTTAAAACTAATTTTGCAAAGTGAAACAGCCATAATTGGCTCAAGACGAATTAAAAGGACAAGAAATTGCCTATTAACCTTACCTTGAAATGACACATTGATGAGAGTAATAACTAATAAAAATAAATCACTAACTTAAAAAACAATGTAGAATGATGAAGCAGGTAAAAATTAGAATCCCTATGCGGGTTCTTACCCTCTTGTTAGGGTTATTCCTATCTGTCGGGACCTTCGCACAGTCGAACACTGTGACAGGTCAAGTCAAGGATGCTACCGGCGAGCCCGTGATTGGCGCTACTGTCCGCATTGACGGGCAGAATGGCGGTGCCATCACCGACTTTGATGGTAACTTCACTATTGATGCTCCAGCAGGAGCCACCCTTACTATTTCGTATATCGGTTATCAGGACGCAAAGGTAACGGCGTCGCCACACATGGTGGTAACGCTGCAAGAAGATGCTGCCCAGAGCCTTAATGAAGTCGTCGTTATCGGTTATGGCGCTGTAAAGAAGAGCGACCTCACAGGTAGCGTATCGGCATTGAAACCGGATTCAAAGAACAAGGGTCTTGTGGTTAACGCGCAAGACATGATTCAGGGTAAGATTGCCGGTGTCAATATAACTGGCAAGGACGGTACTCCTGGCGGTGGCGCAGAGATCCGTATCCGCGGTGGTTCGTCACTTACAGCAACCAACAAGCCACTTATCGTTATCGACGGTATCGCTATGGATAACGATGGAGTTAAGGGTCTTGCTAACCCTCTTTCAATGGTTAACCCACAGGACATCGAGTCTTTCAACGTATTGAAGGACGCTTCTGCCACTGCTATCTACGGAAGCCGTGGTTCTAACGGTGTCATCATCATCACGACAAAAAAAGGTCGTCGTAACCTTGAGGTTTCATATAATGGTAGTGTAACCATGAGTATGAAGAAGAAGACTGTTGACGTGATGGACGGTGACCAGTATCGCCAGTTCGTTATCGATCGTTTCGGCGAGGGCAGTGCTGCCTATAATGTTCTTGGAACAGCAAACACTGACTGGCAGAATGAGATTTACCGCACTGCAATCAGTCAGGACCACAGCGTTTCTTTGTCGGGAACTCTCTCTTCTTTGCTTCCTTATCGCGTAAGTGTTGGCTACACAGGACAGCAGGGTATTTTAAAGACCAGCAAGTTCGACCGTTACACAGCATCTTTGAACCTCAGCCCCTCACTTCTTCAGGACCACTTGAAGATAAACCTTAACGGTAAGGGCATGTGGGCAAAGACACGTTATGCAGATGGTGCAGCCATTGGCGCTGCTCTCTGGTTCGACCCGACACAAAGCCCGTATGACTATACTTCAGCAGACGCTGCCAATTTTGGCAACTTCTTCGAGTGGAAGTCTGATGGCTCGGCTCTTAACGATAAGACATGGCCAAATACATATTACTCTCTTGCAACCAAGAACCCATTGGCCATACTCGAACTGAAGGATGATACTGCAATCAGCCGCGACTTCATTGGAAGTGCCGATGTCGACTACCAAGTGCATGGTTTCGAAGACCTTCGCCTGCACATGACAGCAGGTGCTGATATATCATCAGGTCGTCAGAGCACCAATGTTCTGCCCTCAAGTCCACTTAGCATTTACTATGGTAATAGTGGAAGCGAGAAGATTACAAAGCGTAACCTGCAGTTGAGTACATACGCACAGTATTATCACGATTTCAACGACGCCGCAAAGAACCATTTCGACATCATGGCAGGTTATGAGTGGCAGCATTTCTGGCGCTCAAAGAACAACCGCTACATCTCTTATTATCCTTCTACGAACCCATTGGCAGGTCAGGTTTACACCGATTCAGGTGTTGACTATGACGGTGACGGTGTTCTTGAAGACTACCGATTCAAGACCGAGAGTTACCTCGTGTCTTTCTTCGGTCGTGCCAACTGGAGCCTTATGGATGGTCGTTACATGTTGACAGGTACAGTACGCCGCGACGGTTCTTCACGTTTCAAAGAGCACTGGGACACATTCCCATCGTTCGCTTTTGCTTGGAAGATAAAGGACGAGAACAAGTTCCGTGAGATTGACTGGCTTTCAGACCTCAAACTGCGTGTTGGTTGGGGTATCACAGGTCAGCAGGATATTGAGGGTATTGACGAGCAGTATCGCGACTATCCATACTACGCAATTTATCAGGCAAACTCTGGACAGGGTAGTCTCTATCCACTGATTCCAGGTGTTGTGATGGTACGTCCTAACGAGTATAACCCAGACCTCAAGTGGGAGAAGACCACTACTTACAACCTTGGTCTCGACTTCGGTTTCTTCAACCAGAAACTCTCAGGTAGTATCGATTGGTACTTCCGCAAGACTACCGACCTTATTAATAAGGTAACCATTCCTGCAGGAACAAACTTCCGCAACCAGGTAATCTCTAACATCGGTTCTCTTCAGAACGTAGGTACTGAGGTTACATTGAATTGGCGTGCAATTGACACCAAGGACTGGCACTGGCTCATTTCTTATAACTTCACCTATAATGCCAACAAGATTACCAAGTTGACAGGCGGTGACGATAAGAACTATTACGTTCCGACAGGTGGCATTTCAGCAGGTACAGGTAACACCTGTCAGGCACACGCTGTTGGACATCCAGCAAGTTCGTTCTATGTTTACCAACAGGCTTACGACGAGGCAGGCAAGCCAATCGAGGGCGTCGTTGTTGACCGCAATGCAGATGGACAGATTACACCAGACGACCTCTACTTCTATAAGAGTCCGATGGCTCCTGTTACAATGGGTCTTTCTTCACGCCTTGAGTGGAGGAACTTCGACTTCGGTTTCTCTCTCCGTGCAAGCATTGGCAATTATGTGTTCAACGACCTTGCAGCAGGCACGTCTAATGTCGGTTCTGGAGAAATCTTCAGCAACAGCATTTATATGACAAACCGTCCAATAGCAGCCATCGAAGACGGATGGTCAACATACAACCAGCATGCAATGCTTTCTGATCGTTGGGTGCAGAACGGTTCGTTCCTGAAGTGTGACAACATCACTCTGGGTTACAGTTTTGCTGACCTCTTCCGCGCTGGCAACTGGCGTGGCGTGAGTGGCCGTGTATATGCAACTGCCTCTAATGTGTTCACTATAACAAAGTATGACGGTATTGACCCTGAGGTGTTTGGCGGAATTGACAATAACATCTATCCACGTCCAATCTCCTTCATTCTTGGTCTTAACCTCAACTTCTAAATAAAAATTAGAAACTTAGGAACAAAAAAACTTAAGAATTTTGAAACTTATGAAAAAGTCTATTAAATATATATTCTCGGCAGCAGCATTGGCACTTGCTTTGGGAACTACGTCGTGTACAGGAGACTTGGACGTGACCCCAATCAATCCGAACCTTGAGACTGGAGATAAAATCAGTCCTGACGCGCTGCTGAACAAATGTTACGGTGTCATGGCGCTTGCTGGACAGACAGGTCCTGACGGCGACAGCGACGTTGACGGTATCGACGGCGGTACTTCTGGTTATTATCGCCAGTTGTGGAACTCTAACGAACTTACCACCGACGAGGCAATCTGCGGTTGGGGTGACGATGGTATCTATCCTTTCTGTATCAATGCCATAGACAAGAGCCACCCTATGCTCCGTGGTTTCTATTACAGACTCTATGTCGCAATTGCTTTCTGCAATCAGTATCTTAAGGATTTCAGCGACTACGACGCAACAAAGACTGCCGAGGTTCGTTTCCTCCGTGCTCTTGACTATTACTACCTCTTGGATGGTTACGGCAACGTGCCTTTCATGCTTCAGGTGTCTACTGATAAGCCTGAGCAGATTCAGCGTGCCGACCTCTATGATTGGCTGGAGGGAGAATTGCTGGAGATTGAGCCTCTTCTCAGTGATGCAAAGGCTAAGACATCGCGCGACGCCAACTATGGTCGCGTTGACAAGGCTGCTGCTTGGTTCCTTCTTATGCGCCTCTATCTGAACGCAGAGGTTTACACAGGAACTCCGCAGTGGGCTAAGGCAGCAGAGTATGCTCAGAAGGTGATGAACTCAGACTATAAACTCTACACTGGCGACACTCGTGCATACAGTGCATACGCACAGTTGTTCATGGGCGACAATGGTGAGAATGGCGCTTCTGTTGAGGCTGTGTTCCCAATCCTCCAGGACGGTCTTACGACCCAGTCATACGGTACTTCAACATTCCTTATGGCCGGTTCTATCGATGCTAACGTTCACATCTTCAGCCCCGATGTAAAGGGTGGCAACACTTCTGAGGCGTGGGGTGGTAACCGTATGCGTCCCGATCTCGTTGCTAAGTTCTTCCCCAACAATGATGCTCCCAACGTGGCAGCATATGCTATGCCGGAGGCAGCAGGCGACGACCGCGCTATTTTCGACGGCGAGGGTCGTGAGGTTGACGGAACAGAGACACTTGCTGATATAAACTCTGACGGTCATTTTGTTCGTGGCTTCGCAGTTTGCAAGTTCAACAACTTCAATACCGCAGGCACTGCAGGTCATGGCTCAAAGTATAGCGATGCAGATGTGTTCCTCTTCCGTGTTGCTGAGGCATATCTCACATATGCAGAGGCTACGGCACGTCAGAATGGCGGTACTGTGACTTCTGACGGACTGAATGCAATCAATGCGCTGCGCAGCCGCGCTCATGCAGAGACAAAGGCTAACTTCACGCTGAACGAAATCTGTGACGAGTGGAGCCGTGAACTCTATTATGAGGCTGTTCGCCGTCCTACTCTTATCCGCTTCGGTCGTTACGCAGGCAATGTGAACTACAACTGGTCATGGAAGGGTGGCGTGAAGAGTGGTCGCAACATTTCTGATCATCTGTCTATCTTCCCGATTCCGGAGACCGACCTCATTGCTAACAGTAATCTTGTGCAGAATCCTGGATATTAATACAATAACAAATAAAGCATATTCATTATGAAAAATATAATCAAGTCAACATTGCTGCTGCTTTGCAGTGTGTGCATGTTCACTGCATGTGACGACGACCTCGACCACAACCCTGTGCTTCAGTCGCCAACAACATTCAAACTGAACACTCCTGCTTATGCAAATATCGCAACCGATTTGGCAACTTCGGCCACCCTTCCTTTCACGTGGTCGCAGCCCGATTACGGTTTTCCTGTTGCTGCCGAGTATGAACTTCAGGTGTCAACCAAGAACGACTGGAGTGTTTCTGATGCTCAGGCTGCTGCTGATGAGTCAGGCGAAACCGTTCCTACCTACGTCAGCGTAGGCACTCCTACAGGAGAGTGCTCAACAATCCTCAATGCCGCCGACGTGGCTAAGGCTATGCAACAGATGGAGCAATGGCCAGAGGATGGCGTTCCTTCATCGCAGGTGCTCTATGTACGTGCAGCCTCTACACTTGCAGGAAACACAATCTACTCTAATGTCGTAGAGTTGAACACTGTTCCTTACTACGTTGAACTTAAGGATGCCGCACCTCTTCTGTGGTATGCTGTCGGTAACTTCATCGGTGGCGGTTGGGGCAATGGCGCCGACCAGATTGGTAATGGCCTGATGCCTATGTTCCCTGCTAAGGATGCCGAGTTTGACAAGAAGACAGGTCTTGGAGTCATCGACCTCACATTCTACGTGCCTGAAGGCGGTCAGTTCAAGTTCGTCCAGGTACCAGGCAGTTGGGATATTCAGAAGAACTATGAGTCGTTCTTCGGCGATGGAACCAACGAATACTTCGAGTCCAACAGTGACGGAAATCTGTGTCTGAAGCAAGGCAAGGCTGGTTACTATAAAGTTACCTTCAACACCGCAAGCGATGAGGTGTCTATCGAGCCTGCTGCTGATATTGAGGGCACTGTTTACAACTCTGTTGCAATGCCTGGTTCACACAACAACTGGGATGCTGCAGCAGACGCTCTCTCTCTCTGCAACGTTAAGGATGGCGGCATTAGCCACATCTGGATGGGCACCTTCAAACTCAGTGCTTGCGAACTTAAGTTCGCTGCTAACGGCAACTGGGATGTTAACTGGGGTGGAACAGGATTCCCGTACGGCGTAGGTGTGCAGAACGGAAGCAATATCCCTGTTTCAGAAGGCGAGTACACCGTATTCTTGAACGACCTCACAGGTCAGTATATGTTTATCAGTAAATAAAAAACAGATTGCCTTGCCGCCCGTCTTTTATGGGCGGCGGGCATCCTAAAAACAATATCTGAAATATGAAGAAATTAATGATGATGCTCAGTGCTGCCCTGCTTCTTGTGGGATGTTCTGGCAATGGATATGAAGACTGGCAGTCACCACAGAGCCACGATGAAGAGGATGCTATCGTAATACCAGGCTTATCGGCTTCTGCAGTTGATGTAATCAATTTCAACGATGTCACACTCTCTGACGATTTTGACCTTCTCGCTTACACCATTTCAGGCAATCTGCCCGATGGCTTCTCTGTCATGAAGGCTATAATGGAATTTGATGGTGCCACTATAGATGCCGATGCAGAAGGCAAGGTGTCGAGCAAAGCCCTCTGCGATTATTTCGGTTCTGTATATGGCGTTCGTCCTGTGGAGCGTGAGGCAAATGCAAAGGTAATCCTCAATGTGATGGTTAACGGTGTGGCAACAAATGTTGATGCCGGCACAATCACTGTGAAGGCCATCCCGCAGGCACCAGAGATTGAGAGCAATTACTACATCACTGGTACAATAAATGGCTGGAAAAACTCTGACAATACCTACCTCGTCACCAACGACGGCAGCGATCCTTATGAGAACCCGACATTCGGTATCACCATCAGTGTTGATAAACTTCAGGGCAATGCGCTCGAGTTCAAACTCACACCAGAATCAAAGATAGGTACAGAAGACTGGAACAGTTGTCTTGCTGCAGCCCAGGAGGAAGGCAAGTTCAACTACAACAACGTTGGCGGCAACTTCTGGGTTCCCGCAGCACCTAGAGAGGCTAAGTATCTGCGCCTTACCTTCTACATGCTCGACCAGACATGGTCTTACGAGTACATCGCGTTCGCGCCATATATCTATGAGATTGGCGGCGAGAGTGGCTGGAGCGAGAGTCATCCTCTGGCAAGCAACAACGACGGTACATACACTGGTTTCGTTTATCTCAACGGTGAGTTCAAGTTCAAGCCAAATGCTGACAACTGGACCGACGACTGGGAGTGGGACGGCGACGGAAAGATTAACGTTAACGGTAGGGGTAACGTGCCTGCTGCAACAGGTCTCCACCGCATTGATGTTGACATTGTCAACCTCACTTACACCATCTCGAAGATAGACTTCGTCGATATGGTAGGCGATGCCACAGCAGGTGGCTGGGACAATGGTACAGTGCTCACATGGGACGATGCCGAGGGATGTTTCAGCGTGGTAACATCCATTGCAGCGCAGGGTGGCGTTAAGTTCCGTGGCAACGGCACATGGGATAACTTCGACGGCAACTGGGGCGGCACACTCGGCAACCTCATCAATGGCACCAACGACAACTGCGAGCCTACGGTGCGCGGCGACAACGTCAAGGTGCGCTTCTACGCCAAGGGAAACTGCTACGCAACGATGGAGCAACAGTAAAAAAGACTCCGTAGTAATTCTAAAGTAGTAAAGAGAGGACATTCCGTATGGGAGTGTCCTCTCTTCTTTTTGTGGTACTATATAATATAATTAGACCCTATGAATGATACAGTATCCGAAATATGTCCTTCGCGGTGTCTACCCGCCCCTGTAGGGGAGGGGATAGGGGTGGGGTCAGTGATATAAAGGAAGGAGATGGAAGATGTCGCGTGTGGACAAAAAAACTGACCCCACCCTTGCCCCTAAGCCTCACCCCTATCCCCTCTCCAAAGGGCGAGGGGACTTTAAGTGCGGGGTCGAGAGTAAGTGGACGAATAGTATATATATTTTTTTTATTTGTTTCCTTATCCATTGTTTCCAAGTCGATAGTGGGTTTATGCCCGACAAGAAAGCAATTTCAGTGAAATTGAAAAGTAAAATAGCCTATATTGGTGAGTAAAATAGCCTATATTACTCAGTAAAATAGCCTATTTTACTTTCCCGTTTGCCGTGCAAACGTTTGCACTTTATAAATTAGTGAAAAGCAATAATTTATGAACAATGTGGCGGTTTTTCCGCTATCTTTGCACTCAGAAACGTAAACAATAAAACTGCTAAATTATGAAATACCTTCTGAAATCGGTAATAGCAACGGCTCTGCTGGTGTTGTGCTCGCAGACCGCGAGTGCACAGGGATGGCCCGAGAACTACGGCGGCGTGATGCTGCAGGGATTCTACTGGGACTCTTTCGCACAGTCGAAATGGACAAAACTGGAGAGTCAGGCAGACGACTTTGCCTCTACGTTCGACCTCATCTGGATTCCGCAGAGCGGAAAGTGCCTTGAGAGTTGGAACACCATGGGCTATACCCCGTATTATTTCTTCAACCAGAACAGCAGTTTCGGCACCGAGGCAGAGTTGCGCTCGATGATTCAGACTTTCAAGTCGAAGGGTATCGGCACCATTGCCGATGTTGTGGTGAACCATCACAACACCAATGGCTGGTGGGGATTCCCGGCAGAGACATATAAAGGAGTGACCTATCAGTTCAAGACTACCGATATTGTTGCCAACGACGATGACGGTGCCACCGCCACACAGGCAGCAAAGGACGGCGTGACGCTGAGCAGCAACAACGATGAAGGCGAGGGATGGGGCAGCATGCGCGACCTCGACCACAAGAGCCAGAACGTGCAGAACATCGTGAAGGCATACGTCAAGTATCTGAAGGACGACCTCGGATATACGGGCTTCCGCTACGACATGGTGAAGGGTTTCAACGGCTCTCATGTTGCCGACTATAACGACTATGCCGGCATAGAGTATTCCGTCGGCGAGTGCTGGGACGGTACATCCACGATAAGAAACTGGATTGATGCCGCCAGCAAGAAGAGTGCCGCTTTCGACTTCCAGTTCAAGTATGTTGTGCGCAATGCCATTGACCAGAACAACTGGAGCAAATTGGGACAGCAGAACGATGGCAACTGGCCACTGGCAAGCAGCGCTTACAGCAGTGGCTCGTACAGCCGTTGGGCAGTGACCTTCGTCGAGAACCACGACACCGAACTGCGTCCCGACGGGTCGAGCAATGGTCCGCTGCGCAAGGATACCCTGGCAGCGAATGCCTATATGCTCGCCATGCCTGGCACACCGTGCGTGTTCTACAAGCACTGGCTCGACTACAAGGACGAGATAAAGGCAATGGTGGCGGCTCGCAAACTGGCAGGGATAACCAACCAGAGCACCGCTTCTAATCTGCGCAGCCAATCTGCATATTATGCTAACTCCATTAAGACTAATGGCGAAAACCGCCTGGTGGTCGTTGTGGGCAGCGCACCAGATTCTTATGTGCCTTCGACAGCATCATACACCCTTATTCTGAAGGGCTATCGCTACCGCTACTATCTTGCCAATGCTCTCGAAACGGCATGGGCAGACAAGGCCACAGGCGTTTATGAGAATGCGGTGAAGGTGAAACTGACGGCTGTAAGCGGAACCAGCGGTGCACAACTCGTATATACCACCGATGGTACCACACCTACTGCAAGCAGCAAGAAGGCATCAAGCGGTGCAGAGATTGACATCACAGAGAGTTGCACTTTGAAGGTGGGACTGCTCGTAGCAGGTGCCGTGAAGGGCATCATCGAGCGTAACTACACCATCAAGGAGAACACCTTCGAGCCGAAGACCATCACCGTTTACTGCCGCGTGGGTGCCGGTGTAAGTGGCTGGACCACAATGAACTATTGGACATGGAGCGACTTCGGTCATGAACCAACCAACAGGAATTGGCCCGGCGACCGCATCACAGCGACAAAACAGGTGGACGGCGAGACATGGTACTATAAGGAGTTCACACTGACCAGCGAGGACGACTATGTTAACTTCGTGTTCAGCAATGGCTCTGGTTCGCCACAGTCGGTGGACATCAACAACGTGAAGACCGACAAGTTCTTCGTGATACGTAACGAGAAGGATGGTTCGGGACACTATTACGTTGACGATGTGACACCAACAACAGGCATCGACTACCTCCGCTCAACATCTACACCGCAGCGCTCTACACTCAGGGTTTACAGCATCGACGGCCGCCTGGTGCGCACCATGCCTGCCGGAACTGCCGAGAGCGATGTGCTTAACACCCTGCCGCGCGGCATATACGTTGTGAACGGCAAGAAGGTAGTGAAGTGATGTGCCTGACTCTAAAGAAGAAAAACTGTACAACATAAAAAAGAATTCATGCTTGAATAAACATTAGGTTAAGTAAGATTGTAGTATGGAACGCCTGTGACGTGAGTCATGGGCGTTTCCCTTTTGTTTGTCCTTGCTACAATAATGCAAACGTTTGCACAGTAAAATGCCAACTAAAAGAGTCTTTTTGTCACATCCTGTATAGTTTTTTAGTAATTTTACACCAAAATACTAACCATAGCAATTATGAATCTGCAATTTAATATCAATTATCAGACGAGTTTCGGGGAAGACTTGATACTCAACCTCAATGACAAAAACGCCAAAGACGGAATAACAAAGTATAGAATGAACACTCTCGACGGCATGCGATGGACCTGCGACTTGCGCCGAGAGGAGAAGGTGGGTACGGCATTGACTTACTACTATAGCGTTGAGCGCAACGGCTCGGAGACGCAGCACGAGTGGCTCGTGGAGCCGCACAAACTGGAGATTTCGTGCCACAAGGGCGAGCGTTATATCACCTACGACCACTGGGTTCAGATTCCGGAAGACAGTTATCTCTATAGTTCGGCATTCACAGAGTGTGTGGCGCGCCGCCGCCGTCGCAATGTGGTGCAGAACAAGAACAACGTCACGGTGCGCCTGAAGGTGCGCGCGCCACAGTTGCGCAGCAATCATCGTCTTGCTGTCGTTGGTGCACAGGACTTCCTCGGTGCATGGCATGTCCACGACGCCAAGCCTATGGTGGAGCATCAGTGCAACGAGTGGATTATCGACTTCGATGCAAGCGGCATGTCGGGCGAGACGCTCGAGTTCAAGTTCGTTGCCATCGACGAGAACCACGACATCATGCCCCTGTGGGAGACCCAGGACAACCGCTTCGTGACACTGCCGCCGATGGGCGTGGGCGATGTGGTGGTTTATGAACTCGACCAGGCGTTCTTCCCCATCTATAACGTGAAGTGCGCCGGCACGCTGGTGCCCGTTTTCTCGCTGCGCTCTAAGGACAGTTTCGGCGTTGGCGACTTCGGCGATCTGCGCAAGATGATAGACTGGGTGGCTAAGACCGAGCAGCGTGTGCTGCAAGTGCTGCCCATCAACGACACCACAACCACCAAGACATGGACCGACTCTTACCCATATTCATGCATCAGTATCTTCGCCCTGCATCCGCAGTATGTCGATTTCAAGCAACTGCCGGCGCTTAAAGACGAGAAAGAGCGCAAGCGTATGGAAGCGCTCCGCAAGGAACTCAACGCCCTGCCGCAGATAGACTACGAGCGCGTGAATGCCGCCAAGCAGGAGTATCTGCATCTGCTGTATGAGCAGGAAGGCAAGGAGGTGCTGGCATCGACAGAGTTCAAGGCGTTTTTCAAGGAAGAAGAGCAGTGGCTGGTGCCGTATGCACAGTACAGCATGCTGCGCGACAAGAACGGCACTGCCGACTTCTCAACATGGAAAGACAACACCACATGGAACGAGGACGACCGCAAGGCGCTCAGCAACCCGCGCAACAAAGCGTTCAAGGACGTGGCATATTTCTACTATGTTCAGTTTGTGCTGAACCGTCAGATGGCTGGCGCACACGAGTATGCACGTTCCAAGGGCGTGGTGCTCAAGGGCGACATCCCTATCGGTGTTAACCGCACGGGCTGCGATGTGTGGCAGGAGCCGCGCTACTTCAACCTCAACGGACAGGCAGGAGCACCGCCAGACGACTTCTCGGTGAACGGCCAGAACTGGGGATTCCCGACATACAACTGGGACGCGATGCTCGCCGATGGATGTCAGTGGTGGGTGCGCCGTTTCCAGAACATGTCGAAATATTTCGATGCTTACCGCATCGACCATGTGCTTGGCTTCTTCCGCATCTGGGAGATTCCCGTTGACTCGGTTCATGGTCTGCTCGGACATTTCTCTCCGGCACTCGGCATGACGCGCGAGGAGATAGAGGCATACGGACTGAATTGGCATGAGGCGTTGTTCACCGAGCCGTTCATCACCGACTGGGTGCTCGACCGTGTGTTCCACGAGGATGCCGACCGCATACGCAACGAGTTCCTCGAGCCTATCGGCGACAACCGCTACCGCATGAAGGAGCAGTACAACACTCAGCGCAAGATAGAAAAGTGGTACGAGGAAACCACGCTCAACGCTCAGCACTCAGCGCTCAACGAGTATCACATGCCATTGACATCGGTGCGCGACGGGCTATATGCACTCATCAGCGACGTGCTCTTCGTGCGCGACCATAAGGACGAGAACCGCTTCCACCCGCGCATCTCGGTGCAGTTCGACTTCATCTACGAAAGTCTGTTCGACAGCGATAAGTTCCTGTTCAACAAACTATACAACGACTATTTCTACCGTCGCAACAACCAGTTCTGGTATCGCGAGGCAATGAAGAAACTGCCGCTGCTGGTGCAGGCAACACGCATGCTGGTGTGTGCCGAAGACCTCGGCATGGTGCCCGACTGTGTGCCTTGGGTGATGAACGAACTGCGCATACTGTCACTCGAATTGCAGTCGATGCCCAAAGACCCCAACGTGCGCTTCGGTCATTTGTCGCAGAACCCCTATCGCTCGGTGTGCACCATATCGAGTCACGACATGCCCACGCTGCGCCAATGGTGGGACGAGGACGAGGCTCGCACACAGGAGTATTACAGCACCATGCTCCATCGTGAGAGTTACGCACCGCATCCGCTGCCAGGATGGCTGGCATCGGATATCATCTCGCGCCACCTCACGTCGCCATCGATGCTCTGCATCCTGTCTATCCAGGATTGGCTCGCCATCGACGAGAAACTGCGGCTGCCCGACCAGAATGCCGAGCGCATCAATATCCCCGCCAATCCCAAACATTACTGGCGCTACCGCATGCACCTCAACATCGAGGATCTGATGGCAAGCAAGGACTTCAACGAGGAGGTGACTGACCTCATTCAGAGCAGCGGAAGAAGGTAGGATACGCATGCTATTATTCACAACAATACTCACTGCACCCTAACGGCACGACACGCCGTTAGGGTGCAGTTTGTTTGATGCCGAAAATAAGCCTGCGAATGGAAAGCGCAGTATATTTGCAATCGATTGCTCAGACGAACGAAAAATAAAGTGCTGGCGTTGACAATGATTTCAAAATAAATTACTATCTTTGCGCTATCATTTAAAACTATCCTGTATGAAAATAACTAAACTCCTACTATCGTTGATGCTCCTGCCAATGATGGCATCGGCACAGACCGTAACATCGCCTAACGGGAACATCGTGCTTAAGTTCTCGTTGACGGACAACGGACGACCCACTTACGAAATGACGTATAAGGGAAAGGCGGTGATAAAACCATCGCATCTCGGACTAGAACTGGCGAAGGACAAGCATGCCTCTAAGGGAATGGACGAGACAGATCTTATGAATGGCTTCAACATAGCAAACACTAAGACGACCACCTTCGACGAGACATGGCGGCCAGTATGGGGCGAGACAGCCACCATACGCAACCACTATAACGAACTCTGTGTGGAATTGGTGCAGGAGATAGTGAAGAGGCGCGTCGGCAAGGCAGACCCCAACATACAGGAACGTCCTATGGTGGCGATGCGCAACGTCATTATCCGTTTCCGCGTTTATGACGACGGCATCGGCTTCCGCTACGAGTTTCCTCAGCAGAGAGAACTCAACTATTTCCTTATCAAAGAGGAGCATAGCGAGTTTGCAATGGCTGGCGACCACATGGCATGGTGGCTGCCTGGCGACTACGACACCCAAGAGCAGGAGACACAGCAGACACGCCTGTCGGAGATTCGCGGCAGGATGAACAAGGCGGTGAACTGGGACAACTCGTCAGTGGCGGTGTTCTCGCCAACGGGAGTGCAGACATCGCTTCAGATGAAGAGCGACGACGGACTGTATATCAACATCCACGAGGCTGCATGTCTGGATTATGCCACGATGCACCTCGAACTGGTGGACGGTCAGACCCAGCATCTCTCTGAGCAACTCGGCGGAGGAAGCAATGCCTATACGCCCAATCCCAAACCGTCACCATATCCTCTGCCCGAGCCATTCACCTTTGTGAGTCATCTTACACCCGATGCCACAGGACTGAAGGGCTGCATGCAGACACCATGCAACACGCCGTGGCGCACGGTGATGGTTAGTGACGATGCCCGCGACATGCTTTCAAGCAACCTTATACTGAACCTCAACGAGCCTTGCGCTCTTGACGATACCTCATGGATACACCCGACGAAATACTGTGGAGTATGGTGGGAGATGATAGTGGGCAAGAGCAGTTGGAACTATACCGACGAGTTCCCCTCGATAAAACTCGACCAGATAGACTGGAGCAGCGTGAAGCCCAACGGCCGTCATGCCGCTAACAACGAGAAGGTGAAGCGTTACATCGACTTCGCCGCCGAGAACGGTCTCGACGAGGTGCTTGTCGAGGGATGGAACGTAGGATGGGAGGACTGGGCCAACATGTGGAAACGCGATGTGTTCGACTTCGTGACTCCTTATCCCGACTTCGATATCAAGGCTCTCAACGAATATGCTCATTCCAAGGGTGTGAAGATACTGATGCACCACGAAACATCATCGTCGTCGCAGAACTACGAACGCCACATCAAGGATGCGATCAGCCTGATGAACAAATATGGTTATGACGCTGTGAAGACAGGTTACGTGGGCGACATCATTCCGCGTGGCGACCATCACTACTCGCAGTCGATGAACAACCATTACCTATATGTTATAAAGGAGGCAGCAAAGCATCACATCATGGTGAACGCGCATGAGGCAACGCGCCCAACGGGCATCTGCCGCACCTATCCTAACCTCGTGGGCAACGAGAGTGCGCGCGGAACAGAGTATGAGGCTTTCGGAGGTTCGCGTCCCGACCACACCTGCATCCTGCCGTTCACACGTCTGCAAGGCGGTCCTATGGACTACACTCCGGGAATCTTTGAGACGAAACTGAACACCTGGAGCGACAATACCTCATGGGCACGCATCACCATTGCCGGCTCGCTGGCACTTTATGTCACGATGTACAGCCCGCTGCAGATGGCTGCCGACCTGCCCGAGAACTACGCCAAGTATATGGACGCTTTCCAGTTCATCAAGGATGTGGCGTGCGACTGGGACGACACGAAGTATATTGAGGCAGAGCCTGCCGACTATATCACTGTGGCACGCAAGGCCAAGGGCACAGACAACTGGTTTGTTGGCGGCAAGTGCGACGAGAACGGTCATAAGGTGAACCTGAAACTCGACTTCCTCGACAGCGGGAAGAAATATGAGTGCACCATATATGCCGATGCAAAGGATGCTCACTACGAGACCAACCCCAAGGCGTACACCATCACCAAGCGTACCGTTAAGAAAAACGATGTGCTGAAACTCGCCGAGGCTCCTGGAGGCGGTTTCGCAATAAGTCTGATAAGGGTTGATTAAAAACTCAACACCCCAAACTCCTAAACACCCTAAACTCCTAAACTCCTAAACGGCCAAACTCCTAAACGACCAAACGACCAATAATTATGTCAGAAGAACTGAAACAACTAAAAGCAGAGAACGAACAACTGAAGAAGGACGTTGAACGACTGAAAGACGAACTTATACGACTTGTAGGACGCAACCTTGACCTTACCGAAAGGTTGGAGTATGACGTTGAACTGCGCCGCCGTACCGAGGTGGCACGCGAACTGCTCGCAGGCAACATAGAGAGGCAGCGCAATGCCGATCTCAAGGACGATGCACAACTGATGGCCCTCATCGAACTGCGCGTAGAGAGCGACCGTCCGCACCTGAAGCCCGACTTCTGTGCTGCCGACCTGGCACGTCTGCTGGATGTCAGTCAGGAGCGCCTGAACCAGTTGTTCCGTCATCAGACGATACACCGCTCGCCCGATGCGTACATCGACAATCTGCGTGTGCTGGCAGCGCTGCAACTGCTGCGCGAGAAACCGCAGTACAACATCGCCGTAGTGGCAGAAGAGGCAGGATTCAGCAATGTGCGCACCCTGCAGCGCCGCGTCCAGGATGCCATTGGCATGACTCCTGTGGACTATCGCAACATGCTCAACCGCGACAAGTAACAAGTCACACACACATGCCATCATAATCATGAAGAAGCAATTAATCATATTATTATTGGCTTTGGCAACAATTAACACTCAGGCTCAGGATTTCCGCTTCGACGAGGCAACATACACACCACAGGCTACAACCTTCAAACTCTTTGCACCAGCAGATGCAAAGGTCTATGTGGAGTATGACGCCGCGCGCGATACCGATGCCGTTGCCAAACCGAAGAAAGTGAGGATGAAACTGGGGAAGGACGGCATCTGGACCGCCACGGTGAAGAAAGACCTCAAACTCCACGCCTACCAATTCATTGTGAACGGCAAGCGCTCGAATGGCGTCTTTGCCAAGGCTATCGGAGTGAATGGCTCTTATGCCTTGGTGCTCGACATGTCGGAAACGAATCCCGAGGGATGGGAAAACGACATGCGCCCTGTGGTGAAGTCACCTGCCGACCTTGTCATCTATGAGATGCACCATCGTGACTTCTCCATCGCCCGTAGCGGCGCCCGATATCCAGGCAAGTTCCTCGCGCTCACCGAGCCGTGGGCTATAAACCATCTCAAGAGTCTTGGTGTAAACGCTGTGCATATCCTGCCCTCGTATGATTTCGGCTCCGTCGATGAGACCACGCTTAGCGAGAATAAGTACAACTGGGGCTACGACCCTATGAACTATAACGTTCCCGACGGTTCGTATAGTACAAATCCTTATTCACCCGAAGTGCGCATCCGTGAGTTCAAGCAGATGGTGCAGGCTCTTCACAAGGCAGGTATCCGCGTCATCCTTGACGTGGTGTATAACCACACTTACGACATTGAACACTCTAATTTCCAGAAGACATATCCTGACTATTATTATAGAGCCTACCCCCAGCCCCTCCCCAAAGGAGGGGAGTCTGGTCAGACTCAAGAGGACAAGTCAGTAGGCACTCCCTCCCTTGGGGAGAGTAAGGGGTTGGTTTATTCCAACGGCTCTGGCTGCGGCAATGAGACGGCAAGTGAGCAGCCTATGATGCGCCGTTTCATGATAGAGTCGGTGAAACACTGGATTAACGAGTATCATATCGACGGCTTCCGCTTCGACCTTATGGGTGTTCATGACATCGAGACGATGAACATCATACGTGATGAGGTGAACAAGATAGACCCCACCATCTTCATCTATGGCGAGGGGTGGAGTGCTGGCGAGTGCGCCTATCCCGCCGAGAAACTGGCAACGAAGGCTAACACGAAGAGGCTCAACGGTATAGCGGCATTCTCCGATGATATGCGCGACGCGTTGCGCGGACCATTCTCCGACGATACCAAGGGCGCTTTCCTTGCCGGCATCGCTGGCGAGGAGGAGAGTCTGAAGTTCGGCATCGCCGGTGCCATAGCCCATCCGCAGGTGGATATGACTAAGGTGAACTACTCTAAGGAGGCTTGGACCAACGAGCCAACGCAGCAGATTTCATACGTCAGTTGTCACGATGACATGTGCCTTGTTGACCGTCTCCTGGCATCCGTAATACAGCCTGGTGCCTCCTCCGCAAGACTCTCAGCACTCAACACTCAACAACTGTCCACGCTCATCCGTCTCGACCTGCTTGCTCAGACGGCGGTATTCACATCACAGGGTGTGCCTTTCATTCTTAGTGGCGAGGAGTTGCTGCGCGACAAGAAGGGTGTTCACAACTCGTTTGAGTCGCCTGACAGCGTTAATCATCTCGACTGGGACAATCTGCAACGCTATCCCGAGGTGTTCACATATTACAAGAACCTCATACAGTTGCGCAAGAATCATCCCGCCTTCCGTCTCGCCAAGGCCGACCTCGTGCGCAAGCATCTGCAGTTCCTGCCCACGCAGCCGTGTCTCGTGGCCTATCGCCTCACCGACAATGCTGGTGGCGATGCATGGCAAGACATTTATGTGGTGCTCAACGGTAATGCAGAGCAGTGCGAGATTGAAGTGCCCGAGGGCACATATACCGTTGTTTGCCGTGATGGAACAATCAACGAGCAAGGACTCGGCACCTTGCAGGGCGGCAAAGTCACCGTGGCACCTCGCTCTGCTCTGATATTCCACGATTAAAAGTAAACGAGTTCTTTGCAAGCAAAGCGCCCATTCGGGTCGAGCGGACAAATAAACAGTAATTCACATCCCTCCCTCTGGGAGGGCTTGGGTAGGCTTTTCTTTTTAAAACTAAATACAATGAAACGCGTATTATTACTAACCTTAATAGCGGTAGCATACTTAATACCGGCAAATGCCAATCCAGTAAAGGTAGGCAAGATAGAACCCGCAAACTGGTACGTGGGAATGAAAGACCCCACGCTGCAACTGATGGTCTATGGCGAGAACATCCGTGAGACCGACGTCACAACCGACTATCCTGGCGTGCGCATCGACAGTGTGGCACGTCTCGGCAGTCCCAACTACCTCATCGTTTATCTGAACCTTGAGGGTGCTGCCGCTGGCACGATGAAACTGAAGTTCACTGCAAGGAAAGAGCAGAGAACAGCAGATGGCAATCGCATGTCGATGGACTATTTCTCACGTGGTGCCACCGAGCAGGTAAAAGGCTCGCAGACTGTGTCGTATGTGCTGAAAGAGCGCGAGATGAGCGGCGACAAACGCATGGGATTCACCAATGCCGATGTGCTCTACATGCTCATGCCCGACCGCTTCGCAAGCAGTGGGAAATACACTACCCCCGCAACTTCCAAACGTCCAAACGTCCAAACGCCCAAACGCCCAAACAACCAACCCCTTAACTCCTACGTCATCGACCGCACCAAGCCGTCGCTGCGTCATGGTGGCGACCTTGAGGGCATTCGCCAACATCTCGACTACTTCAACCAACTGGGTGTTACCGCCCTCTGGCTCACACCGGTGCTTGAGAACAACGCCCCCGACAACGCTGCCGATTTCAGCACCTATCACGGCTATGCCACTACCGACTATTACCGTGTTGACCCGCGTTTCGGCACCAACGAGGAGTACCGCAGACTCATAGACGAGGCTCACCAGAAAGGGCTGAAAGTGGTGATGGACATGATTTTCAACCATTGCGGTTTCAACCACCCCTGGATGCAGGACGTGCCCTCAAATGACTGGTTCAACAGTCAGGAGGCGATAGAAGAGGCCGACCTGACCGAACGCATAGAGCACTCAAGGCAGACGGGCAAGGCAGAGAAGAGCCGCATGGGAAAAGGCGACTTTGACGACGCATACATCGGAAAGGCGAAGACATATCTGCCTACAAGTTACAAACTCACTCCTGCACGCGACCCCTACGCTTCCGAGGTTGACAAACGCGAGACAGTGGAGGGATGGTTCGTGCCGACAATGCCCGACCTGAACCATCACAACCCGCACGTAATGAAATATCTCATACAGAACAGCATCTGGTGGATAGAGACTGTGGGCATCGACGGAATACGCATGGACACCTATCCATACGCCTTCGGAGATGCTATGGGGCAGTGGATGAAAACACTTAACACCGAGTATCCTCACTTCAATGTGGTGGGAGAGACGTGGGTGACAGAGCCTGCATACACCGCATCATGGCAGAAAGACTCTAAACTCTCAGCCGCTCCGCTCAACGCTAAGCGCTCAGCACTCAACACTCATCTCCCGTGCGTCATGGATTTCTCCTTCTTCGAGAAACTGTCGCAGGCAAAGAACGAGGAGACCGACCCCTGGTGGAACGGACTGAATCGCATCTACAACTCCTTCGTTTATGACTATCTCTACGAGAATCCTGACAATGTGATGGCATTCATCGACAATCACGACACCGACCGTTTCCTCGGCAACGGCTGCGACACTCTGATGCTGAAGCAGGCCCTCGCCATGCTGCTCACAGTGAAGCGCACACCGCAGATATACTATGGCACCGAGATACTGATGAACGGTACCAAGGAGGTTACCGATGGCAATGTGCGCAAGGATTTCCCCGGCGGATTCCCTGGCGACACTCGCAACGCTTTCACTGCCGAAGGGCGCACACCGGCAGAGAACTCGATGTTCAACTGGCTCTCGCGACTGCTCCACTGGCGCAAGGGCAACGACATCATCACTCGCGGAACAATGAAGCAGTTCATACCATACCAGGGCGTGTATGTCATCGCCCGACAACTGGGCGACCACGGTGTGATAGTGATGCTCAACGGAACGACGAAAGAGCAGACCGTCAACACCCTGCGTTACAGCGAACTCTATAAGGGTAACTCACGTCAGTCCGATTACGAGATAATGCGCAAGGAGCAACTAAACAGCGAGCGCAGGGCATTCGTCAGCGAGATGAAGCGTTACAATAAATCCAAGGATGGCAAGACACCTGATGAGGATGCCATTTACAGCGTTTATCACCCGAGACTCCTCGAAACCACTGACGTGATAACAGGAGAAAAGGTGAAGTTCGGCGGAAACATGACACTCTCGCCCCGCCAGACACTTATCCTTGAATACTAATTATTTCCCAAAGCCTCACCCCTCGCTCGGCCGAAGGACGCTTGCAAGGCAAGAACCCCTCTCCAAGGGGCGAGGGGGACTTTAATGGCAGGGAAATATTGTATGCATCATCTTTAGGAACAAGCCCCCATTTTCTAATGACTCCCCACCCCTGTAGGGGAGGGGATAGGGGTGGGGTCAGCGTTGTCAAGTTATACCCACACTTCCATTGGTAAAAACGACATCCAAGAACCCCACTTGTATCTTCTTGGTTTTCAACAAGATACAAATGAGGTAACATAGTTAATAACTTTGTTCAACAATCTTAATAACTTTGTTCGACAATCTTAATAACTTTGTTCAACAAAGTTAATAACATTGTCTCCCCATTCGGCATCTCTTACATTCCATATAGATATTAGTTGTGGTTTAAGTGATGTTTTGTGGAGTGCATGTGTGGCCAAAGTAGAAGTGAAATGGAGGCATGACTTTATATATGAAACCATCAGTTTCGTAGATTGCAAGCACTTTTATTGCTAATTATTTATGTTTTTGCTTGTTTTTTACTTTTTTTTATTATCTTTGCAAACAGATGACGGGCGAAGTCCCACTTTTTGTTGGTCTTAAATGAACAAACTACTGACAGTATTATTGCTAATCTTCGCTTCAGGAGCAGAAGCAGCAGACAGTTTTCTGGACAAATATATCCTGAATCGTATGGACATGCGCACGGGCATGCCCAGCAATGCTGTTACGGACATTTTCGCCGACAGCAACGGCTTCGTGTGGGTGTCAACGTTCGGTGGAGGTATAGCGCGCTATGACGGCTACACGTTCTTCTCTCCGATGATTTACAACATGGGTTTCGCGCCTAAGAGCAACTCGTGTCTTAACATAACGGAGGACCACTTCAAGAGGCTTTGGATAAGTTATGAGGAGGGCACCGACGTGGTGTCTCTGAACACCATGCAGAAGGTGACTCCTCAGGGTGACGAGCGGCTCGACAGTGTGCTGAGTCTGCCTTCGGTGCGCGTGCTCGCCGACAGCAAGGGGGCGATGTGGCTCGTCGCGCGTACATATATATATTATATAGAGTTCGATGACGAAGGCAATATTGAGAGAATGCTCGACATGCCCTACCGCAGTAACACCCCGAGCATAATGCTCAGAGACGTGGATGCCAGCGGAAAGGTGTGGGCAGCCATCGACGGCGGCCTTTACGAACTGTCGGCAGAGAACGGCAGACTGGTGAAGCGCGAGGTGGACAAGATGTTGCAGCCGCTATACGGACACTACATCACCGACTTCTTGCGGCGCGGCAACAGCACATGGGTATCTACCGACCATGGGCTGTACAGGCTGAACAACCAAACGCGCGAGATGACGCACTACAGCCGCGCGGCAGACGCTGCATCTCTTACCCACGACTATGTGACGTGCCTCGCACTGAGTGACGATGGTACGCTGATGGCGGGCACGCTGGGAGGAATGAGCCTCTTCCGCGAGGCGGAGAACGTGTTCGAGCGCTGGACTGCCAGCACACCGGGCTTCTCGCTGGGCAGCGACTTCGTGAGCAACATAATGGTGGCTAACGGACAGATATGGGTGGGCACCGAGACGGGAGGCATAGCGAAACTGATGCCGCGCGAACTGCTGACGCGCAACTACAGCAACAACGAGGAGGAAGGCAGCCTCTCGGCCAATGCCGTGAATGCCATCTATGCCGAGAAGAACGGCACTTTGTGGGTGGGCACCGTCGAGGGAGGTCTGAACCGCCGTGCTCCGGGGGAGCGGCAGTTCCGCCACTACACCAAGGCAAACTCCGCGCTGACACACAACAGTGTGAGCATGCTCGAAGCCGATAAGTACGGAAGTCTGTGGATAGGCACATGGGGCGGGGGAGTGTGCAGCATCAGCATGGGCAACCCGCAGGCGGTGACACCGCTGACGCTCGACTCTGCATACACCAGGCTCACACAGCATGTGGGAGTGCTGAAGTATGATGCCGTGAACGATGCGCTGTGGATAGGCTCTAACGACGGCGTGTTCCTCTACAACATGAAGACGCAGCAGATGGAGGAACCTTTCGACGGCAACCGCTATGTGAGAGGCTGCATCGGAGCCGTGATAGACCGCGAGGGCTATCTGTGGATAGGCTGTATCACGGGCGTTCGCAAGATATTCCTGAAGAGCAGGGACAGCAAGACGGGCAAGTTCGTATGTGAGCAGTATTTATACCGCCTGGACGACCCATCGTCGCAGATGCTGGAGAAAATATCGTCGTTCTGCGAGACAAAGAACGGCACACTATGGATAGGCAGCAACGAGTACGGACTGTACAAGCGCGAGCGCGACAACGACGGCAAAGACGTGTTCCGTCGATACACCGTGCAGCAGGGACTGGCAAACAACTCGGTGAAAGGCATCGCTGAGGACAAGGACGGCATGCTGTGGATAACAACGAACAACGGACTCTCGAAACTGAACCCCAAGACGGAGGTAATAACTAGTTACGGCGATAACGACGGGCTGATGTGCCAGCAGTTCTACTGGAACTCGGCTGTCAGTTCTGACGACGGCGAGGTGGTTTATCTCGGCAGCACCCGCGGCCTGACAGAACTGCTGGGCCTGAACGAGGACAAGGTGAAGCGCAATCACCTGAGTTTCACCCGTGTGACGATAGACAACCAGGACGTTGTTGCCGACGGCAGAAATCTGGACGAGGACATCACCGTGGCAAAACGGCTGCATCTGCGTGCCGGCGACAAGACGCTGAACGTGGAGTTTTCGGCGCTGAACTACGGCAACGAGCGCACAGGCACATACAAGTGCCGCCTGACGGGCTTTGAGACTGAGTGGACACAACTGCAACGCGGAGAACACTCGGTGCGCTACACTAATCTGCCGTCGGGCGACTACCGCCTGGAGGTGGCTTACCTCTCGGATACAGGCGTCACTGAAGATGCCCAGATAGGTCTTGACATCAGTGTGAGCACCTATTTCTGGCGCACTCCGTGGTTCTGGTCGGCAATGATACTGCTGCTGGCGGTTGCTGGTGCCTACCTCTATAAACGTCGCATAGCGCTACTGAAAAAGCGCGAGGAGCGACGGCTGATGGAGCCTATAGAGAAAGTGTTCCGCGAGTCGGAGAACCCCGAGGAACTGCAGACGCGCATCCAGGACATGCTGCACATTCAGCGCAAGTTGAAGGAGAGTTCGACGAAAACCGCCGCCGTCGATGAGCAGCGCACCATAGCCAACACACGTCCTTTCATGGAGCAGGTGATGGAGGCGATGGAGGCGAACTATAACAATTCGGAGTTCGGCGTGACCGAACTGTGCGACGCTCTGGGCATGAGCCGCACCCTGGTGTCGCGCAAACTGAATGCCGAGGTGGGAGTGCCCACGAGCCAGTTCATCCGCGACTACCGTCTTGACATTGCGTGGCGGCTGTTGCATAACAAGGAAACACAGCGCAACATCGCTGAGATAGCGTTCAGCGTAGGGTTCAACGACCCGAAATATTTCACCCGATGCTTCACGAAGAAATTCGGCGTCAGCCCGAGCGGTATGGCTGGCGAGGAAAAAGATAACATTGACAATTCAGATACCCCCCCATATAGCAGATCTCAAGATGCAGAAAGCGTCTTTGAAAGGTCAGTGGATAAATCTGATGAGCAGAATAATGATGAGTAAGATTGGCAGAGGTGTCAAGAAATAGGTCTTTTGATGCGCCGTAAAGTTGCAAATGACACCGAAGATGTTAAAAAAGTGGGTATTTTACACTATTAAAGCATTTTGTCCACCCATTATTTCGTTTTGTCCACCATGCATGTTAACCTTTTATGCTAATTTTGCCGACGAAACTAGCCACTAAAATAGTAACCTAAATACTTTAACGATAATATTAACCTAAAAACAATTAACAAATGAGAAAACAATTATTATTCTCTTTGATGTTGTGCCTTGGGGTAACAGGAGGACTCTCTTTCTGTCCTACTACTGCCTTGGCAACAGTGACCCAGCAGACCATCAAGGTAACGGGCCAGGTTGTTGACCAAGACGGTGAGCCTCTTATCGGTGCAACTGTCAGAGTGAAGGGCTCTCAGACGGGAAGTGTTACCGACTTTGACGGTAACTTTACCATTGATGCTCCTGCTAATGCTACGCTCGTAGTAAGTTATGTGGGCTACAAAGACCGTGAGATTGCAGTCAACGGTCGTGCCGTTATCGAGACTATTCAGTTGGAATCAGACTCTCAGATTCTCGACCAGGTGGTAGTTGTAGGTTACGGTACACAGAAGAAGGCCGACCTGACTGGTTCTGTGTCTATCGTGAACGCCGAAGAGATGAAGCGTGTTTCAAACTCTAACATCTCTACAATGCTGGAAGGTAAGGTTGCTGGTGTGCAGATTACCTCTGACGGTCAGCCGGGTGCCGACCCTGCCGTACGTATTCGTGGTATCGGCTCGTTCGGAAGCACAGCACCTTTGTATGTCATTGACGGTGTTCCTATGGGTACAACCATCCGTGACTTCTCTCCTAACGACATCGAGACCATTCAGGTGTTGAAGGATGCCTCGGCAGGTGCCATCTACGGTTCTCGTGCTGCTAATGGTGTGGTAATTATCACAACCAAGGGAGGTAAGAAGGAACAGCCTCTAAAGGTGGATTATAAGGGCTACTTCGGTGCCGACTGGATTCCAAGCAGCACTTACGACCTGATGGATGCCAATCAGTATAGTGAATATCTGGCTACTGCATGCCAGAATTCTGGCACACCTATTCCTGGCGGTTATGTCAAGAACCCCGAGACAGGCAAGTATCAGTTCATCGACGACACTAATACTGACTGGTTTAAAGAGGTATTCAAGACAGGTATCCGTCAGAACCACAACATCAACTTGAGTGGTGGCGGTGCGCATAATACTTATAATGTAGGTCTTGACTACTTCCAGCAGAAAGGTACTCTGGAAGGTGCAGGTCCTAACTACAAGCGTTTCACAGCCCGTGTGAACAACACGATGGATACCAAGTTCATAAACTTCCGTACCAGTCTGGTGTACTCTCACTCTAGTCAGGACGGTATGGGTCTTTCAAATGCCAACGAGTATGTACAGGGCTTGTATGGTGACGTGACCAACGTGCTGCGTGGAACATTGCTGATGCAGCCAACCATCAAGGCATACGATGAGTCTACATGGTATTTGGATGATAAGGTAAGTTCTGCAAAGAATTTCTCATATGATGCATATGGATATGGTGTTTACTATGATGATCTTCATGGTGATATCTCGGCATCTAACCCCTTGCTGGTTAATAATTTGCTGACTCGTAACACCATCGTTGACCGCGTGGTTGGCACGGGTTCTGCTGATGTTGACTTGCTTAAGATGATTGGCCTGGAAACCAAGAGCCACAAACTGAACTACAAATTGAATCTTTCTTACAGCAAGACGGTTGCACAGGATAAGACTTGGGTATCTGCATGGATTCAGAGCCGCCGTGTATATCTTGACAAGAGCAACGAGCGCCTGTCTAAGGACAAGCGTACCTATTCTGACTTCCTTGTTGAGAACACTCTGACATGGGACGGCAACTTCGGTTTGCATCATGTAAATCTCTTGGGTGGTATCACCTATGAAGAGGAGAATACCGATGAACTGCACGGATGGGGCATGAACCTTCCTGAACCATACTTCCTGCAGTTGCAGAATGCTGAGACTCGCGATGCTAGTTCGTTTGAGTACAAGCACGCTCTCACTTCTTTCATCGGCCGTTTGATTTATGACTACGACGCTAAGTATCTGTTCTCGTTCATCCTCCGTCGTGACGGTAGTTCTCGTCTGACCAAGAACATCCGCTGGGGTACATTCCCTTCAGTTTCAGTAGGATGGCGTTTCGATAAGGAAAATTTCTTCCCCATCGACCGTAATATCGTAAACATGTTTAAGGTACGTGCCAGTTATGGTGAACTTGGTAATGAGAACATCGGTGAATATGCTTATCAGGCAACAATGCGCCGCGGTTACATGACCTATAGTTTCGGCAACAATCCTGTAGTAGGTTCTTCTATCGAGGAGTTCGTTAACAGCAATATCGCATGGGAGAAGAAGAAGACCACAAACATCGGTATTGATCTCGCTATGTGGAACAACCGCTTGGAGTTCACTGCCGAGTGGTATATGAACAAGTCAACTGAACTGCTCTACGGTGTGCCCGTTCCCGCCAACGCAGGTGTTGCCAATACCAGCGTAACGATGAACGCTGCCTCTATGCAGAACAGCGGTTTCGAGTTCTCTGCAACTTATCGTAATCGTGACCACGCCCTGAAATGGCAGGTAGCAGCCAACTTGAGCACACTGAAGAATAAGGTGAACTCTCTTGGTTTCGGTACTGAGTCATACATCACAGGCGACTATGCTACATTCGTAGGCCAGGAGGTAGGTCAGTTCTACGGTTGGGTTTACGAGGGTATCGCTCGTACACAGGCCGACCTTGACGACCACGCTTCTCAGCCAGGTGCTGTTATTGGCGACTGCCTCTATAAAGATGTTAACAACGATGGCGTTGTCAATGCCGATGACCGTGTTGTACTCGGTAGCGGTCTGCCAAAGATTAGTTACGGTCTCAGCGCCCATTTGGAATACAAGAACTTTGACTTAAGCATCTCTACCTTCGGTGCTTTGAACTATCATGTTTCTGATGGTATATACAATGGTCTGACCTCTTGCTACGGCTATTCTAATAAAGAAGTAGGAATGCTCGAGGCAAATCGTTACTCTGCTGACGGACTGACTTACATCTCAAGCACTCCTAGAACATACATCTCTGCTAATGGTGAGGGATGGAACGACTACTTCAGCGACCGCAAGATACAGAATGCTGCTTACTGGAAGATTGCCAACATCGAGTTGGGTTACAACTTCCCAGACAAGTGGTTCAAAGGCGTTGTTTCTGGCGTACGTGCATACGTTTCTGCACAGAATCTCCATACTTTCACAAAGTATAAGGGATATAATGTCGACTATGCTGGCGGTACATTTACTCCTGGTTTCAACTGGTGTTCTTATCCAAGTGCACGCAGCATAATGGGTGGTATTCTTTTCTCATTCTAATATTAAAGGAGGTAATTATTATGAAACTATATAAAATTTCACTTGCCCTGATGTTGGGCATCTGCATGCTGACATCATGTAGCGATAAGTTGGAGGTGACTAACCCCAACCAGCCGACAACAGGCACTTTCGGCAATACTGTTGATGACTTAGAGGAGGCAGTGATTGCTTGCTATCACCACATCCGCATGGAGGGTACTTTTGCCCGCGTGGGATATACACTCGACGCTGTTCGCGGTGACGAGGTTTGGAACTCTGCTCAGGGATGGGGTTATTATCTGGCTGATAAACTGAGCCCGTCAACAACAGACGAGATATATGCTCTCTGGTCTTGGCGTGACTGGTACTATGTAATTAATATCTGCAACTTCGTTATTACAAAATGTAATGAGGAGGCAAGCCTTTCAACTGCCAAGCAGCGTATCAAGGGACAGGCTCTCTTTATCCGCGGTCTTGCATACTATAATCTGGCAGGATACTATCAGAACCCTGCTTTGATTCTGGACTATAACGAGTATTCTTCACTCGACGGTCTTTATGCTTCTAACGTTTCTGAAGGCGATGCATCTGCGTTCGAGCAGTATGACCGTGTTATGGACCAGGTGGAGGCAGACTTCGCTGAAGCGTTGTCATTGCTCCCTTCTAAGACTGAAGGCGGCGAATGGGCAAAGGGCCGTGCTACGAAAGGTGCTGCAGCAGGTTTCTATGCTCGTGCTTTGATGCAGCGTCATAAGTATAGCGAAGCTCTCCCCTTGCTGGAGAGAATCATCAACAAGGAGTTCGGCGAGTATAAACTGATGAGCAATTACGGTGACAACTTCCGTGAGGGTAGTGCTTACGAGAACAACGCCGAGAGTCTTTTCGAGGTGCAGTTCCTGGATTATGGCACTCAGGGTCCTGACGATGAGTGGACACCTGTCAACATCAGCAAGAACGCTTCTCAGGGTCATGCTGTAGAGAGTAACTTCGGTCCTGGCGATTTCGGTGGTTGGGCTGACCTTTCTGCTGCTCCTTGGCTCTATCACCTCTTTGTAGATGGCGATAAGACGAAGAACGGTCGTCTTGACCCACGTCTCTATTGGACTATCGGCACTTATGAGGCTGACTGGGATACATATAAGAGCGAACTCGGAACATTGGGCAATGTATGCTATAATACAACAATGACTGAAGACGCTCCCGTTGTGACAAACAACAATAATGGCGGTCTGCCTATTGCTAAGTGGACCAACATGCGTACTGGTCTTTACAGCACGGTTGTTGTAGGTCTGAAGTGCGGTATCAACCTCCGACTGATGCGCTACTCTGACGTGCTGTTGCGTGCCGCTGAGTGTGAGAATGAGATTAATGGTCCTACACAGCGCGCTATCAACTGGATTAACGAGGTGCGTCAGCGTGCTCAACTGAACGATTTGTCATTGGCCGACTTCGATACAAAGGATAAACTCTTCGAGCAGATTGCCAATGTAGAACGTCCAAAGGAGTTCGGTTGCGAGTATGGTCGTGGACTCGACCTGCAGCGCTGGGGATTCTTCTATAACAGCGAGCGTATGGAGCAGATGAAGCAGCATAGCGCTTACAAACTCTCTACTGATAAGTCAACGGTGAAAAATGCTGTTAAATATGGCGACTCAGGTGTGGAGTGTTCTTTCTCTACCTATCTGAATGGTCATGAGTACTATCCTATCTGGCAGACAACTCTGAACAACAATCCTAATCTTGTAGGAAACTCTGCAAATGAGACAGTAGACAACTCATTCTATTTCTCTCAGAAGGGTTGGACAATACATCCTGTTGTAGATTTGAGCAAATAAGATTTAAAACGAAATAAAGATTATAATTATGAAATATCTCAATAAATTAGCATCCGTCTTCTTTATAGCAATGCTTGGCATGCTGACGATGACGAGTTGTGAGGGTGGAGACCTTTATGGCATAGGTTCTCCCGAATGGCTCTCAGAGATGGGTGGCGGCGAAGAGGATGAGTCAAACATTATCACCGTTGTGCCCAATCCTACAACGCTGGGAAATACAGATAACACTACACCTTGGTGGACTGTTTTCACCGATGACATCAAGGCTGAACCAGGTAAGACATACCAGGTACAGTTCCTTAACTATGGTAGCGGTACGAGCAACTGGCTCAACTACTTGCTCATCCTTCGTAACGAGGCTAAGGACTTTGAATATGCTGTGCTTCGTGCCGATAACTGGGGATGGGGTACTGGCTACACCGGAGAAGAAAGTGATGCTCACTTCATAAAGAAGATGGAGAGCGAGAACAGAGACTGGGGTGCTTGGGCAAAGGCGATGAGTCTTGCCAAGTGTACACTTACTCTTTATAATTATGGTGACGGCACTGCCGATGTCAAGGTTATAATGCTGGGTTCTGACAACCAGACATACACCCAGGAATATAACAACATCTCGGTGGATAAGGACAATCTTTACTTCTCTTTCACTTGCGAAGGAAGTCACCTTGAGTTCGGAAATATTGATATAGAAGATAGTGAACCGACCGCGATGACACTGAATGGCGTGCCAAGCGAAGTGGTGCTCGGAACAGACCTTGATGAATTCCTGGCTAATATTACAGCCACAGTAACCTTCGCAGAAGGTGTTACCAAGGATATTCCTGCCTCTGACCTGCAGTTCGAGATTATCCCTGATTTCACGGAACTGGGACAAAAGACGCTTGTTGTTGTATATAACAAGACTTACATGGGCAATAATTGCAGCAAGCCTGTCATCGCTAGTAAGACCTTTAACCTTGTGAAGGAACTCTCTGCGTTCACTCAAACCTATGTCGTTCCTACTCCGGCAGTACTTGGTAAAGAGGATAACACCTCAGCCCCGTGGTTTGAGAATAATACAGACCATATCAAGATTGCTCCTAAGGAAACAAAGGTTGTTTCGTTCACCAGTTATACTGCAGGTGTCAATAACTGGGACAACTTCCTTATCAGACTGACTAATTCTGCATGGGCTTCATACTGTGTGGTACGAGCAGACAACTTTGGATGGGATCCAGGATATGCTGCATGCACGGCAAGCATGGAGGCAGGCAGAGACTGGGCAGCATGGCTCGCAGCAATGAATGGTGCTAAGGTGACTGCTTATATCACCAATAACGGCAACGGTACGGCTGATATTAAGATGAACATGCTGGGCAATGATGGCGTAACCTATACTCAGGATTACATCGGCATCAATACTATTGACGCTGAAGACCTGTACTTTGATGTCCTCGTAGAGAATGCTCACGTGGTATTCGATAAGGTATTAGGAGCAACGGACAATTCCACTATGTGGGACGCTCAGTTGTTCTCGCAGAACATCAAGGTTATACCACACCAGAAGTCAACATTCAACTTCACTAACTATTCTTCTCTTGCTAATAACTGGAATAACTTCATGGTTATTTTGGGCAATGCTGCAGGAGAGCATAAGGCTGTCTGTCGTGCTGACAACTTCGGTTGGGGAACCAGTTATGACGGATGCACCCTTAGCATGGAAGAAGGCCGAAATTGGGACGAATGGCGTGCTGCCATGGATGGTGCCAAGGTGAGTGTTACTGTTGTTAATAATGGTGACGGCACTGCGGATGTAAATGTTGCTATGGTTGGAAACAATAGCAAGAATTATACGCAGGACTATATCGGCATCAAGGTTGACAACCCAGATGATTTCTATGTTCGTTTCTCTGTTGACGGAAGTCACTTGGTTTTTGAGTAATCAAATAAAAGAATTACATTATGAAATACATATCTAAACTATTAGCGCTGTTTGCCATCGGAATGATGGCAACAGCCTGTAGCAACGACATCGAAGAGGTGAACAATCCGTTGGTAATCACCAATCCTTCAGTGTCTGCCATCAATGCCACCTCTGCTGTTGTTTCTGCAACGGCAACGGGTTCGCATATCACATATCGTGGTGTGTGCTACTCCACATCGCCTAATCCTACTGTCGATGACAATAAGGTTTATTCAACCAGCAAGGATATGGTGCTGACACTCTCTGGCCTCACCAAGAACACTACTTACTATGTTCGTGGCTTCGCGCAGACGATGAATAGCGTGGCATATTCTCAGGAGATTTCTTTCACTACACTGGCCAATGCTTCTGACGAGGATGACGCACAGATTTACTGGCCTTCTGACTTGAAGCGTGTCAGCGTGCACGACCCAAGTGTGGTATGGGATTCCTCTACAAGTAGTTATTATGTCTTTGGTTCTCATCGTGCTGCCGCCAAGGCTACAAACTTGATGTCATGGGAAGCATTCACTGCTCCTTGGGCTACTGCTTCAAGCAACAATGCAGCCAATGTGGATGCCTTTACCACACCTCAGGTGACAAAGGTAACGAAGGGTGGCACAGCATATGACTTCAACTTCGATGCTATGGCATGGTCGGCTCGTGGCAGTGCTGCATATAGTGTTGATGGCAACATGTGGGCTCCTGACGTGATATACAACAAGAAAATGAACAAGTGGTGTATGTATCTCAGCATCAACGGTGACAGTTGGTATTCAAGCATCATCATGCTGACAGCCGACCATATTACAGGTCCTTATCGCTATCAGGCTCCTGTTGTCATCAGTGGCGCACGTAACAACGATGCTTTTGCAAGTACAGACATGGGGCTCGTTCTGGGCGAGGAGTCGCTGCCGGCACGTTATAATCCTTCTGATAACTATGGTAACCACTGGCCAAATGCAATTGACCCGTGTGTGTTCTATGATGAGGACGGCAAACTGTGGATGTCCTACGGTTCATGGAGTGGCGGTATCTTTATGCTTGAACTCGATGAGGAGACAGGTCTGCGCGACTATGACGTAACCTATGCTACAAATGACACCTCCGATCCTTACTTCGGAAAGAAGATTTCTGGTGGTTATTATGCTTCAGGTGAGGCTTCTTACATAGAGTACATCGGTGGTTACTACTTCCTCTTTGTCACCAATGGCGGTCTGTCAGCAGCAGAAGGCTATCAGATGCGTGTGTTCCGCTCGCAGAATCCTGATGGTCCATACGTTGACAGCAAGGGCTCTACAGCACTTCTTGACCAGCGTTACATGAATTATGGTCCTACAGAGAATGATGGCAACCGTGGTGTTAACATCTTCGGCGCTTACAGCGACTGGGGCTATCAGACTGTAGGCGCATGGGGCGAACGTGCACAGGGTCACAACAGCATCATTGCTGCTGACGACGGACGTACTTATTTGGTTTATCACTCTCGCTTCCAAGAGCAGGGTGAAGGTCATCAGGTGCGTGTTCACCAGGTGTTCCAGAACGAGGATGGCTGGCTGGTTGCTTGTCCGTTCGAATATACTGGCGAGGGCGTCAAGAGTGCAGGCGTTGGTTCTGCACAGAAGGTGGCCACAACCAATATTCCTGGCGATTACAAACTGTTGATTCACAACTATGGCCTCGACCATGCTGCTAAGGCTTACGCTTCTCCAGTGGACATCACATTGAATGCTGATGGCACAATCTCAGGTGCACAGACAGGCACATGGACAATGAAGTCGGGCACTTCTTACATCACTATCAATGTAGGAGGTAAGGAGTACAAGGGCGTAATGGTTCCTCAGACATTAGAGCCATACAACGTACAGACTCCAAGTTTCACCGCTCTTGACAGTTCTACTGGCGTAACCATTTGGGGCTACAAGGACGTGCCTGTTGAATAAACAGACTATATAATAATTTAGGTATTAAGGTTAGTATGAAGTGCTTGTGGGCATGTGCACTCACAGCTCGCAGGCACTTCATTCCTTTTACCATACTTTAAATAAACAAACAAAACTAACGTTTCATATAACCGAGAGCATAGTCCAAACTTGTTTGACTGTGCCTACGCAAAGAATCGATGGAATAGCGAGCGCAGAATATTGCTGCAATGGTTATGTCGAGTTACACAGAGGAAAACGTAGTTAAAATGTTGGATGAAATTCAACTATTTTATTAAACACTAACAATTATGAGAAAACTTTTACGCTATGCACTTGTGTGCGCAATGACAATGATTAGTACTGCTTCGATGGCAACAACCGTAGGTAATGAGGATAATACTACAGGATGGTGGTCCGCCTTTTCTGATTATTATACCATTGCTCCTAATCAGACACTCACTCTTGAGTTTACCAATTACTCTAATAAAGCAGCCAATTGGTTCAACTATATGACTGTCGTCACTACTGATGCAGACAGGGGAGCAACTGATTATTCCGAGTATATTGTCTATCGTGCCGACTGCTACGGATGGCAGTATGGAATGAACACCGCTGAAAACCCCGAGCTCTATAAATATAAGGTAGATAATTTTGGTGATGATTTTGCTGACTTTACGAATATCATGGACGGTGCCAAAGTGGTGCTTACCGTTAAGCGTATCAATGAGAGCGTTTCGATAATTGCCGACATCACATCTACAGGTGGTGCTAAGTATCGTTCTTTCTATGCAATGAATTGTGGTGACGGAAGCCAGACCATACGTGCGTTCCTGACTACAGAGAATGGACATCTTGTTATTGATGACAACAAGACCACTATTGCCGATACCGATATGCCTTCAACAGAGGGAACAGTGGTGGGCGAACTGGACAATGCTACTCCTTGGTGGACTGCGTTCTCTGACTATTACACCATCCAACCTAACGAGACAAAGACAATAGAATTCGAGAACTACAGTTGTAAGGTACAGAGTTATCATAACTGGCTTCTTGGTATTACGAGTGACGCTGACCGCGGCTCAAGCACGGAATACTTCATGCTGCGTGCAGACAACTACGGATGGGGTTCTGCATACAATGGTGCTAACCTCTCAAGTAACTACAACTGGGATGTGTTCAAGGACGATATGGATGGCGCAACAGTGAAGATGACCATAACTCGCGAGGGCAGCACTGTTACTGCCAATGCTGATATAACAGCAAAGAACGGTAATACTTACTTTGAAAAGTTGACGGCAGAGTGTGGCGATGGTTCTCAGCCAATCCGTGCTTTCGTCTTCACTGAGGGCGGTCATCTGCTCATCAAGGATGCTGTAAACAGCATCAGTAGCGTGCAGCAATCAGCAGAGAATAATAAGTCATTACGCTATAACCTTGCTGGTCAGCGTGTGGATGAGGCATATAGGGGTATAGTTATTGAAAATGGTAAAAAGTATTTGGTAAAGTAATGGAAGGTAATAGGATAATAATTCTATTAATGTGTGGAATGGGTGCGTTGTCATTATGCGTTAATGCTCAACGCACACCCCATTCTGAGCCGTTCGTAGTTGATACTCTGATGGTTCACGATCCTGTGATGGCTTTTGAAGATGGCACATACTACCTCTATGCCACAGGGCATGGCATAAGTATGGCGACATCTAAGGACCGCAACACGTGGACGGTATATCCACATGGAGTGCTCAAGCGTGCTCCGCAGTGGGCACTCGACAGTGTGCCAGGGTTCCGCGGACATATCTGGGCACCAGATGTAATCAAGTGGCACGACCGTTGGTGGATGATGTACAGTTGTTCTTCGTTCGGAGTGAATACCTCCGCCATCGGTGTAATGAGCAACAAGACACTCGACCCGCAGGCAAAAGACTATCTGTGGCAAGACCACGGACCAGTGGTGGTGTCCCATAAGGAGGATAACTGGAACGCCATCGACCCCAACATCGTCATTGATGACAATGACAAGCCATGGGTGGTATGGGGCTCTTTCTGGGACGGAATACAACTGGCACCGCTCGACGACACTATGCACATGCTTCCAGGTACTAAGCCCGAAACCATAGCACGTCGTTATGCTCCGGGCAGCGAGCCAGACGAGCCGAACCCGACATCAAAGTTTGCAGGACCTAATGCCATCGAGGCTCCTTTCATCTTCAAGCACGATGGCATGTACTACCTCTTCGTGGCATGGGACTACTGCTGTCGTGGCTCGCTCAGCAACTACCGCGTGGCGGTGGGACGCAGCAAGAGTGTTGCAGGACCTTATCTTGACCGCAACGGCAAGGACATGCGGCTGGGTGGCGGAAACCTGTTTGTAGAGGGTGACAAGAAGGAGTTTGAGGCTCTTGGCCATTGCTCCGTCTATAACTTCGACGGCAACGACTGGTTCTTCTGTCATGGCTACAGCGTCAGCAAGAATGGCGCTTCACTCCTTGTGCAGCGCAAAATAAGGTGGACCGAGGACGGCTGGCCTGAGTTGTAAAGCAGGCTGGACAGAAACCTTATAACCCCTTTGTATAAACCTATTCCAGAGATTTCTGAATCTCTGGAATTTTTTCCCATAGCCTTACAAATGTTTTGTAATCTTTTTACAGGCGTCTTGTAAAATGATTACAAGCATCTTGTAACACTATTACAAACGCCTTGTAACACTATTACAAGCATCTTGTAATATGCTATAAATAAGTTTGTGGTTCTGCGAGAAGTCTAATAAAGCAGAAGCAGTCCGGCGAAACCGCTGTATAGAATCATGCGGATGGGGTTTATCTTTAAGAATTTCGTACCTACAAAACATGAGATAAACAGTGCAACGCTAATCCAGAAACGCCACGGGTCTGATGTCGGCGTTCCGAAGTTTTCGGGTGTCATGAGCATCAGTGTTGCTGCTCCCAGCAGACCGACAACGGCGGGGCGAAGACCTAGGAACACGTTCTTCACCGCTGGAGTGTCCATGAACTTCAAGAACATCTTGCTGATGATAATCATCAGTATCAGCGACGGCAACACCAGTGCGAATGTCGCGGTGGCGCTGCCGAGTATTGCCATCACTCCGTCATATCCTGCGTGTTTCACTGCTGTGTAGCCGCAGTATGTGGCGGAGTTGATGCCGATGGGACCTGGTGTCATCTGACTTATCGCCACGATATCCGTAAACTCGCTCATCGTCATCCATCCGTGGGTTCTCACCACCTCGTTCTGTATCAGCGACAACATACCGTAGCCGCCACCGAACCCGAAGAGTCCGATTTCGAAGAATGTGATGAACAGATAGAGGTATATCATGATATTTGGTAGCCCTCCCAAAAGGAGGAATGTGAGTTTATGAGTTTATGAGTTCGTGAGTTTATGAGTTCGTGAGTTTATGAGTTCGTGAGTTTATGAGTTTGTGAGTTTATAAGTTTGTGAGTTTATGAGTTTTTACCTTTTTAATTTTTTTCCTTTTTACTTTTAGATGTCTCTGCTTATTCCGTCGGCTTTATATACTGTCCGTAGATATATCCGCCCACTCCTGCTATTATTATAATAAGGATGGGCGAGACGCCCAAAGCATAGATGGCCAGCGCACAGGCTATAGGTATCCAGCAGTTTGAGAGCGTGATGTGCGCACTCTTCGCAAGGTTGAACGTCGGCACAGCAATCAGTGCCACCACCGCGGGACGTATGCCGTTGAATATCGAGGCGATAATCTTGTTGTCCTGGAACTGATGGAAGAACATCGCGATGAGCAGTATTATCAGGAACGAGGGTAGGGCAGCACCCGCCGTCGCACATATAGCGCCCTTTGTTCCGCGCAGTTTGTAGCCTATGAAGGTGCTTATGTTCACCGCAAACACTCCCGGCGTGCTCTGTGCTATGGCAATGAGGTCGAGCAATTCTTCCTTATTCACCCACTTGTGTCTATCCACCACCTCTGTCTCGATGATGGGAATCATGGCATAGCCGCCACCAAAGGTGACGGCGCCAATCTTAAAGAAGGTGCGGAACGAGTCCCAATAGATATTGCTCACTTTTTTACTTTCTTACCTTTTTACTTTCTTACTTTTTTACTTTTTTACCTTTTCCTCAATCCACTTACGTGCATTGACGAAGGCCTCAATCCACGGTGTCACCTCGTCGAAGCGGCGGTCGCGTGGATACCATGCGTTCTGCCATGGGAAGATGGCACGCTCGAGGTGAGGCATCATGGCGAGGTGCCGTCCGTCCTTAGAGCAGATACCAGCCACGTCGTAGTCGCTGCCGTTAGGATTGGCGGGATAGCCGTGATAGTTGTATTTCGCAATGATGTTATACTCTTTTTCTGCTTCTGGCAGTGAGAACTTGCCTTCTCCGTGAGCCACCCAGATGCCGAGTTTGTTTCCGCTCAGCGAACCAAACATCACGCTGTCGTTCTGTGGGATGGCCAGCGAAACGAAGTCACTTTCAAACTTGTGGGAAGTGTTATGGAGCATTTTTGCACCCTTTGCACCCGTCAGTCCCAACTCTACCATCAGTTGGCAGCCGTTGCATATACCCAGAGAGAGTGTGTCTTCGCGGGCATAGAACTTGTCGAGAGCCTCCTTTGCCTTCGGATTATACAGGAATGCACCTGCCCAGCCCTTTGCGCTGCCGAGAACGTCAGAGTTAGAGAAACCACCACAGAAGACAATCATATTCACTTCCTCAAGAGTCTCGCGGCCGGTGATGAGGTCGGTCATCATAACGTCCTTGACATCGAAGCCGGCAAGCCACAGCGAGTATGCCATTTCGCGCTCGCCGTTGGTTCCCTTCTCACGGATGATGGCTGCCTTCGGACGTGAGTTGTCCTTATTCGTTTCTTTCCAACGGTCTGCACTGAGTCCATACTGTGCCAGTGTTCCCTGGAAGTTGTCGTTGAACTTCATCTCCAGAGGTTGGTTCTTGTAGTTCTTTGCGCGCTCGTCGGCACATCCGTTGAAACTCTGGCGACGGTCGAGCAGATGAGAAGTCTCATACCATGTGTCGCGCATCTCGTTGATGTCGAAGCAGTGGCTGAAGCCATCCTTCTTCACCTTCACGCAGCGTGCCTCGGCAGGCTTGCCGATAGGAGCGTAACTGATGCCCATCTCGTCGAGCAGGTTCTCCACAGCCTCGATGTCGCTGTCTGCCACCTGAATCACCACACCGGGGTTCTCGGCGAACAGTGTCTTCACGATATCGTCGCCACTGAATGCACTCAGGTCGATATCGAGACCGCCGTTTTGGTTGGCGAAGGTCATTTCGAGCAGTGTCGTGATGAGTCCGCCGGCGCTGATGTCGTGACCGGCAATCACGAGACCTTGCTTTATCATGTCCTGCAAAGCATTGAATGCGTTGCGGAAATATTCTGGTTTTTTCACCATTGGAACATCGTCGCCCACCTTGCCTCTTGTCTGTGCGAAAGCGCTGCCGCCAAGGCGTTGCTCGTCGAAAGAGAAGTCGATGTGGAAGAGTGTGGTGCCCTTGTCGTTCACCAGTACTGGCGAAACAACCTTCTTAACGTCAGACACCTCGCCGCCAGAACTTACAATCACCGTTCCGGGGGCTATAATCTTGTCGCCGTTAGGATATTGCTGGCTCATTGATAGCGAGTCCTTGCCCGTAGGCACGTTGATATGCAGGGCGCAGCAGAAGTCTGAGAGTGCCTTCACTGCCTTGTAAAGACGGGCATCCTCACCTTTCTGCGAGCGGCATGGCCACATCCAGTTGGCTGAGAGCGACACGCTGTCGAGTCCCTCTTCGAGCGGAGCCCATACGATATTTGTCAGCGACTCGGCAACAGAGAGCACACTGCCTGCTGCTGGATTGGCAAGACCAGCCTGCGGAGCATGTCCCAGTGCTGTAGCGATGCCTTTCGTGCCGCGATAGTCGAGAGCCACAACACCACAGTCGCTCAACGGCAACTGTATCTCGCCCTGACATTGCTGGCGTGCTATCTTACCTGTCACAGAACGGTCAACCTTGTTAGTCAGCCAGTCCTTACATGCCACAGCCTCAAGTGTGAGCACGTCCTTCACATAGTTGTCGAGTGTCTCTGAAGAGCCTGACTTGTCATAGGCTGCCGGAGCGTAGTGGCGTTCAACGGTTTCGTCTTTCATCACCGTCACTGGCGAGTGGCCAAACATCTGAGCCACGTCAAGGTCGAAGGGCTTCACGCCGTCGCCCTGACGGAAAGAGAAGTGAGCATCGCCTGTTGTCTCGCCCACCACATACAGCGGAGCACGCTCGCGCTCGGCAATGCGGCGCACATGCTCGATGTGCTTCTCGTCGATGAGCAGTCCCATGCGCTCCTGGCTCTCGTTGGCTATTATTTCTTTTGCCGACAGCGTCTTGTCGCCGATAGGCAGTTTCGTCATGTCTATCTCGCCGCCACACTCCTCAACAAGTTCCGAGAGGCAGTTCACGTGTCCGGCGCTTCCGTGGTCGTGAATGCTCACAACGGGGTTCACGTCTTCTTCGCACAGGGCACGCACAAGGTTGTACGCACGCTTCTGCATTTCAGGGTTGGCACGCTGAATGGCGTTCAGTTCGATGCCGTTAGAGTAGCGTCCCGTGTCAACCGATGACACCGAGCCTCCACCGAGACCGATGCGGTAGTTGTCGCCACCCACCACAACGATCTTGTTTCCTTTCGTCGGCTCTTTCTTCAGGCAGTCTCGCTTTGTGCCGTAACCCACACCGCCGGCAAGCATAATCACCTTGTCGTAAGCATATTTCTCGTCGCCCTCCTGATGCTCGAAGGTGAGCACAGAACCTGTAATCAGCGGCTGTCCGAACTTGTTTCCGAAGTCGGAAGCACCGTTACTTGCCTTTATGAGAATCTGCTCTGGTGTCTGATACAGCCACTGGCGTACAGGCAGAATCTGCTCCCATGCCTCGGCACATCTGTCTGCCAGTCGTGAATATGATGTCATGTAAACCGCTGTTCCAGCGATAGGCCACGAGCCAACGCCGCCGCCCATACGGTCGCGAATCTCACCGCCAGTGCCCGTTGCGGCACCGTTGAATGGCTCTACGGTGGTGGGGAAGTTGTGTGTCTCTGCTTTCAGCGAGATGACGCTCTCTATCTCCTTCACCTGGAACCAGTCGCTCGTCGATTGGTCGGCAGGCGCGAACTGCTCAACCATCGGACCTTGCGAGAAAGCCACGTTGTCTTTATATGCCGAGAGAATCTTATGTGGATTCTCCTTTGTCGTTTTCTTTATCATGTTGAACAGGCTCGACTCCATCTCCTTGCCGTCGATGATGAACTTGCCACCGAATATCTTGTGGCGGCAGTGCTCCGAGTTTATCTGTGCGAAACCGAAGATTTCGCTGTCGGTGAGTGGTCTGCCCAGTTGCTTCTCCACGTTGTGCAGATAGTCAATCTCGGCTGGCGAGAGTGCCAGACCTTCCTGTTCGTTATATTCTTCAAGGTTCTCCACGTGCTTGATAGGCTCCGGCTCGCGCTTCACGGTGAACACTTCCTGGTTCAGCCCCTTATACATGCGCTGAAGCATGGGGTCGTGCTCGGCGTTCTCGTCGGCAACGGGGAAGTACTCCTCGATGCGTTGGATGCCTTTGAGATTCATGTTCTGTGTAATCTCTACCGCATTGGTGCTCCATGGTGTTACCATCTCGCGACGCGGACCAACGAAGAATCCCTCTACCGTCGTTTGTGCTTCGCCTGCCGATGCCAGCAGTTCTGCACCGCCGTAAAGCCAGCATAACTCTTCGATTTCCTGTACGTTCAACTGATGGTCTGCCTCAGTTGCAATGATGCTCTTTGTGGGAGTCTTAAAGAAAAGAATCATAATCGTTCTGAAATATTAGGTTGCTTTTAATGCTGCTATAATAACTACAATTTATTCGTCTGTTTACAATAGGAGGTGACGTGTCCCACGTCATAATCCGTGATTTTGTGACGTGGGACACGTCACCTCCTACTTGGACGCTGCAAAGGTACTACTTTTTTTCTAATCGAGAAAAATATATCTCAAAATTCGCAAGTTGAAGGAGATAAGAATGTTCAATGTTTAAAGTTCAAAGTTCAATGTTCACGGTAATCTCCTTGCTTATTCCACTCTCAAGCGACGTGGCTCTCACCTTGATGTCGCCCTTCTTTCCGTTGGCTCGCACCACGATGACTGCCTGACCGTTGAAGAGCCGCATCTCGGGCTGCGTGAACGGCTGAAGCGAGGTGGCATCGCCGTTGCATGCCGCCACAAATTCTCCTGCACCGCTAACCTCGAAACGCAGGTTGTCCTGGGCATTGGGCACAAGACGACCGTTGCCGTCGGTCATGGTGACCGTAATGAAAATAGTATTCTCCTTATGTGTAACGGCACTTTCAGAGTCAAGATATCTGCCATCTGCCGATGGGGTGGGGATGAGCGAGGTGCTCATGACGAGTCTTTCTGCCTTGCCCGCCGTTCGTGTCGAGCGTTCCAATGCCTTGTTTCCGTTCTTGTCATACGCCACCACACGAATCTCGCCTGGCTCATACTTCACGTTGTTCCAGCGCAGACGGTAGCGGTCGAGCACATTGCGCTCTGCCTTTTGCTGCTCAGGGTGTTGCGGGTCGCAAGCCAGTTCTTTCTGCGTCATGTCCTTGCGGATGCGCCCCTGGCTCTTGCCGTTCACGAAGAGTTCTGCCTCCGGAAGGTCGGTATATACATATACGGGAGTCACCTTGCCCTCGCGTCCCGGCCACGTCCAGTGGGGCAGCATGTGCAGGGTGTGCTCAGCGGTGTTCCACTGCGAGCGGTAGAGATAGTATCTGTCCTTGGGCAATCCCGCAAGGTCGCAGATGCCGAAATAACTCGAGCGGCTGGGCCAGTACTCGTCGTATGGCGTCGGTTCGCCCAGATAGTCGAAGCCCGTCCACACAAACTGCCCTATGGTGTAAGTGCGGTCGTCCATCATCAGGAAGTCATCGTCGGGCAGATTGCTCCACGGACAGTATTCCGTGTCGTAACTTGAGCATTGTCCGTCAGCATGAGTCAGTGCCGCAGGGTCGTAGTTTGGCGAATAGGAGGCGAACTTCGAGTTGTCGGTAATCACGACAGGGAACTTATAAACGCCGCGGCTGCTCACCGTAGAACCCGTTTCCGAACCGAGCAGGAAACCCACTGGCAGTTGGGTGATGTTCTTGTCGTATTTATGTACGCGGTAGTTGAATCCCGGCACGTCCATAACCTGCGCGAACCCCGAGCCCAAAGCCTCTTCGGCACGGTCCATTCCCTGCGTCACGGGGCGTGTGTCGTCGAGACTATGTATTAGGTTTTGCAGTCGTTCGGATATCTGTCGGCCCTCGTCGCTCCACTGTTCGGGAATCTCGTTGCCTATCGACCACATCACCACTGACGGGTGGTTGCGGTGGTTCAGCACGAGGTTCTCGATGTCCTTCTCAGCCCATTGCTCGAAGAAACGTGCGTAGCCGTTCTTGCACTTGGGGTATATCCACATGTCGAAACTCTCTGCCATCACCATCATTCCCAGCGAGTCGCACAGTTCCATCTGCCATGTCGAGGGCATGTTGTGGGCGGTGCGGATAGCGTCGCAGCCCATGTCTTTCAGTATTTTTATCTGTCTTGCGAGGGCATCGCGGTCAATGGCTGCGCCCAGTGGTCCGAGGTCGTGGTGCAGGCACACGCCTTTCAGTTTCCGTGTCACGCCGTTCAGTTGGAACCCATGCTCCTTGCTTACGCTGACGGTGCGTATTCCGAACTTCCATTCCTTGTTGTCCAAGGGGCGAAGTCCGGGCATGCGCCCTCTGCCGGGTCCTGCTCCAGTATCGTCTTGCGTCTCCATTGCGGCGATGCTGATGCCAGCACGATAGAGCGTGGGACTTTCGGGCGACCACAACAGCGGGTCGGTCACGCGGAAGTCGGTGCTGACCTTGCCGTCGGCGGGCATGTCGATGTTCTTCCTTCCCACGAAGTTGCCCTGCGGGTCTTTCAGATATACCGCCACCTTCATGCCTTCCTTGGCATCCTTGGCGGTGAACGAGACGTTCACCAGTGCCCCCTGGCTGTCTATCGACGTTGTTTTCACAAACACGCTCCAGTCGTCTATGCGCGCTTTCTGCGTCAGAATGAGCGTCACGGGGCGGTAGATGCCTGCACCAGGATACCAACGTGAACTTTCCTCAAAGTTGTTCAGGTATACACCGATGTCCAGTTTCCCGTCGCTGATGAATGGTGTCGCATCCACACGGAAAGCGTTATAACCGTATGCCCAGAAGCCTGCCGCCTTGCCGTTGATGAACACCAGCGGCTCCGACATTGCCCCGTCGAAGAGCAACTCGGCATGTTCGTAGCCGTCGGGAATCGTCACCTCGGTGCGATACCATCCTTCTCCAATCCAAGGGAGCGCGCCTGAGCGGCCGCTCTTCTCTGTGGCCTCGGTCTCACCGTTCTGAGTTATGGCCACCTTTTGCAAGTCCCATTTCTTGTCAAAGGGTCCATTGATGGCCCAGTCGTGCGGCACCGTCACCGTCTGCCACGACGTACCGTCGCGTGAGAACTGCCAGTTGCTGATGTAAGTCTCTGTACGTTGTGCCAAGCAATTTGCCGACACGAATAGTGATAATATAAAAAGTTTTGTCTTCAAAGCAGTAAGTTTTAAAATTCTTCTGCGAAGATAGCAAAACTATTCCTCATTACCTAATCCTCAACTCCCTATTTATGATTATTTTAGAATTGCCCTCTCGCATTCCCATTGATGCTCTTTCGCACTCTCATTGATGTCCTTTCGTATCCTCATTGATGTCCTTTCGCATCCCCGTTGATATACTATTGGAAAGTAAAATAGCCTATTTTACTCATCAATATAGCCTATTTTACTCCGATTCGGTTAAAAAAACATAATGCCATGCAACAAATCTCGCTGACAAACGTCTTTATAATAACGTGACTAACTCACGAAGATATTAACTTCGCAAACTATAAACTTTAGAAAGAATATGAAAAAGAGTATTTTAGCAATGACACTGTTTGCGGGTGCACTGCTCATTTCAAGTTGCGCCAGCAAGAAAGATCTCGACAACTGTAAATTGGAGAACAAGGACTTGACGACTAACCTCCAGAACACAAAGGAACAACTGGCGGCTTCGAACACACGCGTGTCGAGCCTCGAAGAGCAGGTGAAGGAACTGCGACGTAACAACGCACGACTCCAGCAGTCGCTCGACAAGAGTCTCACAAACGCAAGCCAGAACAACATCAGCATTGAGAAACTGGTGGACCAGATAAACGAGTCGAACCAGTATATACGCCACTTGGTGGAGGTAAAGTCGAAGAGCGACTCGCTGAACATGGTGCTTACGAACAACCTCACACGCTCGCTCTCGAAGGAAGAACTGAAGGAGGTGGACGTGCAAGTGCTGAAGGGCGTTGTCTATATCTCTCTTGCCGACAACATGCTCTATAAGAGTGGTTCGTACGAAATCAACGACCGCGCCGCTGAGACGCTGTCTAAGATTGCGAAGATTATCATGGACTATAAGGACTATGACGTGCTCGTGGAGGGTAACACCGACAATGTGCCCATCTCGCGCGAGAACATCCGCAACAACTGGGACCTCTCTTGTCTGCGCGCTTCGAGCGTAGTGCAGTTCCTGCAGAACCGCTATGGCGTTGATCCTAAGCGTCTCACAGCAGGCGGCCGCGGCGAGTATAACCCACTGGCTACCAACAGCACCGAACTGGGCAAGCAGCGCAATCGCCGCACACAGATTATCATCACTCCGAAACTCGACCAGTTCATGGACCTCATTGACAAGGCTCCTGACTCTGAAGAGTAATCGGCGCTAAGTCAATAAAACACTGATTATTGACAATAACAACGGATTTCACGAATTACACGGATATTCTATGGAAAAGTGTTCATCGTGAAATCCGTTGCTTTTTGGTGAAAGGCAGCGTCCATTTCCTGATAAATCAAAAACGGGCTGACAATGGTTGTCAGCCCGTTTCTATTTCACTATTTACTTATCTCACCCAATCTGTTTTGTACTTGTGTGAGTTTCGACTGAGTGTCGTACAGTTCAGAGTCGAGCCCTTTCAGTTTATCTTCCTCGACTTTGATTCTTTCTTGCATTGCCTCCTCTCTCTTTCTTGCTGCTTCTTCCATTCTCCGGCGCTCTTCAAAAGTCATGTTGGGACCGCCGTACATAGCAACATGGGTTCCTCTTCTGAGTGCTTCAATCTTTGCTTGTGTGTCCTTTATCTGGAAGTTCAGGTCAGCCACTCTACTATTCAGCGAGTCGGTCTGTGCCGTAAGTCTTGCGCGCTCTGCCTGCAATGCCTTTCCGCTCTTGCACGAGCCAAAGCCGAAGATGGCGAGAAGACCAGCGCAGATGAGGCTTCCGATGCTGTAGAATCTTTTTTTCATAAGTGTCTTGTTTAAGTGGTAGTGTGCAAATTTGGTGTAAAGATAAGAAATAATCTCCGTACTGCAAAGAAATTACGTTGTTTTTAACAGTTTAAGGCTCTTCGAGTCGCTTCATGTGGCACACCATCAGCCGTCCGTCGGTGTCGCGCAGGTGCATGCTGTTGCCGTGACAGTAGCGGAAGAAACGGCAGTCGGCACACTCTCCGGTGCGCTTCCACTCGTCGGTGCGGTGCGGGTGGTAACGGTTTTCCCACACGTCCATGAAGTCGTCCTCGTAAATGTTTCCTTGATTGTAGTCTGAACGGATGCTGGCGCAGGCAGCGATGGCACCGTCGGACATCACCGAACCTATCGTGATGCCTGCCTGACAGGAGAAAGGATAGTCGCGAACCTCGCCCTCGTAGTTGCCCACAAATCCCGAACAACCGTACGAGGCGAGTATCTTGCCCTCTTGTCGTGTCTGCTTGATGAAGTCGAGCATGCCGCGATACTCCTCGTTGCTGAGGCGCATCAGCGGGTCGTTGGCAGCCCTTCCGGCAGGGAAGATGCTGAAGAGTCGCCACTCTCTGACGCCCTTCGAGATAAGAAAGTCGCGTATCTCGCCGAGGTGGGGATAGTTGCGCTTGTTCACGCAGGTGACAACGTCAAACCTCATCAGCGGGTCGTTGACCAGCAGGTCGAGTGCCTGCGATGCCCGTGCGAAGCCCTCGCGGTGGCCGCGCATCCAGTTGTGGTCGTCCTCAAGACCGTCGATGCTGATGGCGACAGTATATAGGAAGGCATCGCATAGACTGCGATAACGCTCTGGCGTGAGCAGGAATCCGTTGGTCACCATGCCCCATGTGAAGCCGCGCTCGTGTATTCCGCGTCCGCACTCCTCAAGATCGTCGCGCATCAGAGGCTCGCCGCCGGTAACGATGACGAACACCTTGCTGGCATCGGTGCGCTGCGCAATGCTGTCAAGCACGCGGAAGAAGTCTTCGCGGGGCATGTCCTTCTGCTCCATTATCTTCTTGCAGTCGCTTCCGCAGTGGCGGCAGTGCATGTTGCAACGCATGGTGCACTCCCAGAACAGTTGTCTGAGAGGGTGGTTCAGAATCTTGTTCTTCCTCACCACGCGCGCCATCTCGAGCGCCATACGTTTCTTAAAGTCAAGTTTATACATATCTTTTTAGTTACGAATTTGGAATGACGAATGACAAGAGGTCGCCTGCGGCGATTATGAATGACGAGTTGATTAGTTAGGAATGACGAATGTTGAATTACGAGTTACGAGTTGTCGCCTATGGCGATTACGAATGAAGAATTATTAATTATAAATTATTCATCGCGCTATGCGCGACAACTTGTCATTCGTAATTCCAAATTCGTAACTAAACAACTCTTCATTCTCAGAACGCTCTGCGCTTGAGGTAATCCTGCCACTCGTCCTGGTAGCCGTTGAACACATTGATGTCAACGTCGCCGCGAATGCCTGACAGCCGTCCGTCGTAGCCTAACTGCCAGAAAGAGAGGTGCATGTCGGGTTTGAACTCGTTGTAACGCGCTATCCACACCTCGTAGTCGGCTGCCACATCGGGCGCCAGCGGCATGTAGCGGTTGACGAACATCTGGTTGATGTAGAGTATCGGGCGCACACCGGTGGCTTTTTCCACCGCCCTCATCCATGTTCTTATCCACTCGAACATCTTCTCTGCTCCACCCATCGCCTCTATCTGTGCGTCGCTTGGCTCAACATCGAGCACCGGCGGCAGGTCGCCTCTGCTGAACTTGGTGTTCTTGAGGAAGTGATGTGCCTGCTCCAATGGGTCGCTCTTGGTTGAGAAGAAGTGGTATGCGCCCACGCGGATGCCGTTCTTGCGCGCCTCGGCATAGTCGGAGGCAAACCATTTGTTGAGCACCGTGGTGCCTTCGGTGGACTTGATGAACACGAACGACACGGGGTAACTCACCATTCCTGTTATCGTCTTTGGCGTTTTCACACCGAGACTTGTTATGCGCAGGTTCTTCCAAATGATGGGATAAACGCCGCCGTCCACCTCATGCTGATAGCGGGCGATGTCTATTCCGTAGATGCGTTCTGACGTGTAGTTGAGACGTTCGCCGCGGAAACGGTTTTCCTTCCATTGTCCCACGCGCACGTTACCTGCCGAGTCAACCGAGCATCCGAAGCCCTCGCGCATGTCGTTGGCCCAGAAACCGTCGTAGTAGTTGCCTGCACGGTCGAAGTAGATGCCGTGACCTTCGCGCTTGCCTTGCGCCTTCTCACCGTCATAGGTGTATGAGGGCTGCGGCTTGGGGGCGGTGTATGTGCCTGGGTCGCTTGAATAGGTGGCGTATGCGTTGATAGGTTTCAGTCTGTTGCGCGTCTGTATGGTGCACAGCAGGGTAGGGCTTTCGCTCTTCAGCAGACGGCAGTTGCGGCGGCGTGTCTTGCCTCTCTTGTTTTTGTATATGGCGGTGTAGTGTTGCACCAGTTCCATTCTGAGCGGTTTGTCGCCAATGTTCTGAAGTGCCGTCAGGGCGGTGTCGATGCGCTCCTTGTCGGCTGCCACCTCCACATAGTGAGCCGCCACGACATGGTATCCTTCGTCATTGACACCATGCACACGCATATAGTAGAGCAGTTCCGACAGTGTCCGCTCCAGCGTCTTGCTCTTGTCGGCAAGCATCTGCTGCTGTTGCTTAACGAGGTTCGGCAGGGTGTCGTTGACAATCTTGAGCACGCTGTCGGCACGATAGTCGGGATTATATGTCACAATGCGGCCCAGGCACGACGGCACCAGCCAGTATTTGTTGTGCCATGCGCCGCCGAAGGTCTCGCGCCTCTCCACCTTGCTCTCGTCGTTGGGCGAGAGTCGGGTGCGTGTCCAGTCGTTGGTCAGGTCCCCAATATATAATAAGGTGTCCTTGCCAGACATTAGCGCGTAGCAACTGCGGTACTCAATGGTGGTCTTGTTGCGCTCCTTCTGTCTCTCGGTCATGGGCATGCTGAACCATCCTATCCATGACACTACGGCAAAAACCAAAAGAACCCACAACCATCTGAGCAGACGTCGTGGGTTCTGTTTCTTTTGTTTCGTCATTTCTTATTAGTCGATTTCCTCGTCAGCCTCATAGCCGCCCATCTCACGGATGGCGTTCTTCAGCATGGTGTACTGCTGGTAGAGGTTGTTTACTGCTTCCTCGCCTACGGTGTAGTCGTGCATTGGCGACTTCAGGTAGAAACTGAGGAAACGCTGTATGCCGTAGCGTCCGGCACGAGCAGCGAGGTCGCTGAGCAGACAGAGGTCGAGCAACAGCGGTGCTGCCAGTATGGAGTCGCGGCAGAGGAAGTTAATCTTTATCTGCATCGGGTAGCCCATCCATCCGAAGATGTCGATGTTGTCCCATCCCTCCTTGTTGTCGTTGCGTGGAGGATAGTAGTTGATGCGCACCTTGTGATAGTAGTCGGTGTAGAGGTCGGGCTGCACGTCGGCTTTCAGTATGGTCTCCAGTGTTGAGAGTTTCGACACCTCCTTGGTGCGGAAGTTTGCCGGCTCGTCGAGCACCAGACCGTCGCGGTTGCCCAGGATATTGGTTGAGAACCATCCGCTAAGACCCAGACAGCGGGTGCCGATGATAGGAGCGAAACCGCTCTTCACCAGTGTCTGGCCTGTCTTGAAGTCCTTGCCGGCGATAGGCATCTTGGTCTTCTCTGCCAGTTCCCACATTGCGGGGATGTCAACGGTGGTGTTCGGAGCACCCATGATGAACGGTGCACCTTCTGAAAGGGCTGCATAGGCATAGCACATAGACGGTGCGATGTGCTCGCGGTCGTCGTCCTTCATTGCCTTCTCCAGCGCAGCGAGAGTGCCGTGAACGTTCTCGTCAACGGGAACATAAATCTCTGTCGATGCTGCCCAGATGACAACGATGCGGGCGCAGTTCTTCTCTGCCTTGAACTTGCGGATGTCCTCGCGCAGAGCCTCTACCATCTCCCAGCGTGTCTTGCAGTCTTTCACGTTGTCACCGTCCAGACGCTTGGCGTAGTTCTTGTCGAAAGCAGCCTTCATAGGCACAATCTTCTCAAGTTCGTCGCGTACAGGATTGATGTCCTTTTCTTTCAAAACTTCAGCATACATAGCGGCCTGATAGGCGTTCTGTGGGTAAACGTCCCATGTGGCAAACTCGATGTCGTCGAGTTTTGCCAGTGGAACGATGTCGCCATAACTCATGTACTTCTTGTCTGCTCCGCGTCCTACGCGAATCTTGTCGTATTGGGTCATCGAGCCAACGGGCTTTGCCAGACCCTTGCGAGTCATAAGTACACCAGTGATAAAGGTAGTTGACACGGCACCGCAGCCGACAACCATAATACCTAACTTGCCATCTGCAGGCTTAACTTTTTGTTGTTCCATTTCTTTAGATTTATCTTTTGTTTATGTTTTCCTAACAATTTGAATTTTAGATTAGTGCCGCAAAATTAATAAAAACTATTTGAACAATCGCCGTTTTATACTTTTTTAGCATTATCTTTTGCTTATTTTCCTTATAAAGGAACATTTATCCGTAAAAAAGGTAACTCTTTTCTCCATTATTTGTTGTACCTTTGCAGCGAAAACAAATTAATAACAATGAATATCATAAGCAATAAGCAATTCGGAGGCGAGCGCCCTCTGTTTGCGATACACGATACCCGACTCGAGAATGTAACCATCACCGAGGGCGAGTCGGGCATAAAATGCTGCACTAATATCGAGGCAGACCGATGCCGCTTCATAGGGAAATATCCCTGGTGGCACGTCGATGGCTCGCTCATAACCAACTGCTACTTCGAGGTGGGCTCGCGTTCCGCCATCTGGTACAGCAACGACATGGTGATGCGCGACACCATAATAGACGCACCGAAACTGTTCCGCGAAATGAACAACGTGACCGTTGAGAATGTCACCTTCAACGATGCAGACGAGACGTTCTGGAAAGTGAAAAACCTGAAGATAAAGAATGTCACGCTGCACGACGGCACCTACCCCTTCATGTTCTGCGAGAACGTCTTTGTTGACGGACTGGTGAGCGACTCAAAGTATGTGTTCCAATATTGCAAGAACGTCGAGGTGCACAATGCAAAGATTACAACCAAGGACTCGTTCTGGGAGGTTGAGAACGTAACCATTTACGACAGCGAACTCAACGGGGAGTATCTCGCATGGCACTCGAAGAACGTGCGACTCGTAAGATGTCACATCACTGGCGAGCAACCGCTGTGCTATGCCGAGCAACTGGTGCTCGAGGACTGCACTTTCGGTGCCGACAGCGACCGCATCTTCGAGGATTCCGACGTCAACGCAACCATCATCGGCTCGATAACAGAAATCAAAAATCCCCGCACAGGCTCCATCGTCGCCGACCACATCGGCCGCATCACCATTGACGAGAACATCAAGCAGCCCGCCGACTGCAAGATAACAGAGCGGCAAACGTTATGACGATTGCCCTGGGGCATAATAACGTTGTGCTGTAATAACGAAATCACGTTATACCGAAAATAATTAAACCTTAAACTATGAATTACAATTTCGATGAAATCGTCACTCGACGAGGGTCCAACTGCATCAAATGGGACGAGGCAGAAGACCCCAACATCATCCCCATGTGGGTGGCAGATATGGATTTCCATGTATATCCAGGCATCACAGAGGCTCTTCGCAAGCGCGTTGAACACGATGTGTTTGGATATTCCCTCGTGCCGCAGACCTATTACGATGCCGTCATACGCTGGTTCCGCGACCGTCACGGAGCATGCGGATGGCAGCGTGAACACTTCATCACAACCATTGGCGTGGTGCCCGCAGTATCCGCGATAATACATGCGCTGACCCTGCCGGGCGATAAAGTGCTCGTCAACACTCCCGTTTATAACTGCTTCTTCTCGAGCATACGCAACCAAGGGTGCATCGCAGAGGAGGTCCCCCTTCTTCTCAACGAAGCCGCTCAACCCTCAACGCTCAACTCTCCGCTCGACCCGAAGGGGTGCTTTCAAAGCGAAGTGGAGAAAGAACCCTCATCGCTCAACTCTCAACGCTCAACTCTCAACCCTCCCCTCGCTTTCACCATCGATTGGGATGCCTTCGAGCAAGCATGCACCGACCCCAAGACACGCATCTTCCTGCTCTGCAACCCGCACAACCCCGCAGGCAGAGTATGGACACGCGACGAACTGCAGCGCATGGGCGAGATATGTTTCCGCCACAACGTGTTCGTCATTTCCGACGAGATACATTGCGAGTTCGTGGCACCAGGCTATCAATACACACCGTTCTCGTCGCTCGGTGAGGAGTTCCTTCAGAACAGTGCCACATGTGTGGCAGCGTCGAAGGCATTCAACATCGCAGGACTGCAGAACGCTGACATCATCGTTGCCGACCCCGACAAGCGCTATCGCATTGACCGCGCTATCAATATCTTCGAGACTTGCGATGTCAATCCTTTCGGAATAGTGGCTACAGAGGCTGCATTTACCGACGGAGGGGCAGAGTGGCTCAAGCAGTTAAACGACTATGTGCTCGACAACTACAACTACTTGCGCGACCTATTCGCCGAAAAACTGCCGCAACTATGGGTCGCTCCGCACGAAGGAACCTATCTCGCGTGGGTCGATTGCACCGCAGCAGGACTTCCCTCACCAGCCATTGCCGACCATCTGTACCATAAAGATAAAGTATGGATAGCCGATGGCGAGGCATACGGCGAGCACCAGCGCTCCTTCATACGCATCAACCTCGCATGTCCGCGAGCCACACTCGCCGAAGGCCTGCGCCGCATAGTGGAGAGCGACCTGTGGCAAACGAAATAAGAAAAACATATTACTCATCTGCTCAGGAGGCACAGGTGACACATTCACTTGTGCCTCCTTGCATTCTCACTTGTGCCAAGTTGCAGAGTGATTAGGCCCTAATCACTCTGCAATTGATGCCTAAACGGAGAGTGATTAGACCCTAATCACTCCCTCACTTGTGCTTCCTGAACTTGCCAAACATATATCTTTGAAGCGCAAAAGGTCGTTACTGGCCAACAACAATCTCCTGTCTCGTGGGAAGAGGTGTGACGGAGTGTGAAATTGGGTGAAATTGCACCTTCACACGCAATTCCTTGTTGGTCAATTCGTTACGCTGTATGTGAAATTGTGAAGTTAAAAATCACTTTTTTATTTTGAAAAAAAACGTTTGTCAGTCATATTCAGGAACAACGCATTTTTCCAAATTGCGCGTTTGTTTTCTTGTATGTATAGGCTTGCTTTTAGGGAACTTTATACAGTTAGACCTGAAAAATAATACCATGTTCCAAAAGATGCCGTTCGCGTTCATTCCCCGCCCCTGAAGTCCCCCTCGCCCCTTGGAGAGGGGATAGGGGTGAGGCCTTGGGGATAGGGGTGGGGTCAGTGATATTGAGGAAAAGGAAGGGATATATAAGAAGTCGTGCGTGATTTAAAAAAACAATGCCCCCATCCCCATTGTGATTTGCTAAAAATTCCGTATCTTTGCAGAGTGGTAAACACCAGAGGCTGACGAACGAAGAAGACTATCAAAATCCCTCCTTTTGGAGAGGTCTTTAAAACACTATATTAACGTGAGTTCGACGAAT
>DGTS01000034.1:1191-36411 GCA_002394385.1 Prevotella sp. UBA4330 | reverse complement strand
TCTACCTATATCAGTATAAGTCATTGTTCACTATAGTTAGGAGAAGATTTGATGCCATTGTCGGAAACGTTTGACACCTGCCTCGCCGAACTTCATTAGTGAGCCAATGGCTTGCTCGAAGGTCTTCTCGCGGTCGAGCCGTGTCTTTGAGAAGAATTTGTCGGCATAACAAATGAGTTGTTCCTCGATGGTCTCGGGCAGGAACGACTGGCGGGGCAGAGGCAGTTGCTGCGTAACGATGTCCTCGAGCGTCAGTCCTGCGCCGGTGTGCCGCTCGCACACGCGTGCATGCTGCGGGTATCCTTCTTCTCTGAGCAGTTCGGCGCCAATGCGTCCGTGACATATATATGGCTCTGTTCCGTGACAGCAGATGCCCGGCGCATCGCAACGGAATATGCCAATGTCGTGCAGCATGGCCGCCTCCTCCACGAACTGCCTGTCGATGTTGAGTTCGGGATGACGGTCGGCTATGCGCAGTGCCATGTCTGCCACCGAGCGGCTGTGCACAAGAAGGATATGCCGCAGGTCATCATCCTCAGTGTAATACTTGTCTATGATTGCCTGATAGTCCATGGGAATCCCCTCCTATTCTCCCCGAGGGGAGGGATGGTTTAAGGTTTGTGGTTTTTGTTTACGGTTTACAAGACAAACACCAGGCCCTGAACTTGAGCCTAGTGTTTATCTCTTTGTCAATTTTCAATTCTCATTTTATTCGTGGTCGCGCTCGATGTAGGCGAGGGTTTGTCCCTTCTGTACCTTGGCACCTTGCTTTGCCACCACCTCAACGAGTTTTCCGCCCAGTGCTGCGGGGATGGTCTCTATCTCTCCCCACGGTGTTTGGATGTAGCAGAACGGCTGTCCCTCGTCGTAGTGCTGTCCGATGAACGGCTCCACACATGGCGCGCACTCGCCGTCGCCATTGAACTCGTAGAATATCTGACCCTTGACAGGTGCCACCAGAGCATCTGCCTTGGCGTGCTTGAATGCAGACAGTTCTTCGGGCGAGAGGCTTGCTCCGAGTTTCGCGTCCTTTGCCTTCTGCAGGTCGGCGAGCATGCGTTTCTTTGCTATGCCGCTCTTGAAGTCGCGGTACTGCTCTGGGTGCATAGCCAGTTCGTAGAGTTCCTCGTCGTCCTGTCCGTACTCCCATCCGTTCTCGTCCATCTCCTTGCGGAAGTCGTCGAGCGCATTGGGGATAAGCGTGTGTGGGTCGGCGTCGGTGAACTCTCTGCCCTGCTTTGCTGCGAGTTCCTTGAGTTCGGGTGCTATCTCTCCAGGAATCTTTCCCGACTTTCCGAGAATCATTCCCCACATAGAGTCGTCCATCATCACGAAGCGTCCCTTGCCCTGCTCTATGGTGAGGAGGTTCATCAGGGCGATGTTCTTGACATACTGTGAGAATGGTGTCACGAGTGGTGGGTAACCCACGCGCGGCCATACGTATGCCACCTCGTCGAAGAGTTTCACGAGCAGTTCGTCGGTACTGTATTCTGGCAAGCCCTTCTTAGCGCGGATGGAGTTGATGGTGCGGTGCATGCCAGCGAGGTCGGCCATCATAGAGCCCATCATGCCGCCTGGCAGTCCACATCCGAGCAGCAGCGACGACATGTGCTTGTTTCCAGGGTTGATGAAGTAGCCGAGCCAGTCGTCGATGAACTCCTGTGTGAGTGAGCGAGCCTGCATATAGGCGTTCATATTAATCTCTTTCACCTCGAAGCCTTCGTTCTTCAGCATCGACTGCACCGAAATGATGTCTGGGTGCACCTTGCCCCATGACAGTGGCTCGATGGCGGTGTCGATAACGTCGGCTCCGTTGTTGCACACCTCGAGAATGCTTGCCATTGAGAGTCCCGGGCCTGAGTGTCCGTGATACTGCACGATGATGTCGGGGTGTTTGGTCTTGATTGCCTTGGTGAGGGCACCGAGCAGTGCCGGCTGTCCGATGCCCGCCATATCCTTGAGGCAGATTTCCTCTGCTCCAGCAGCAATCACCTCCTCGGCAATGGCCGAGTAATACTCCACGGTGTGGACAGGACTGGTGGTAATGCATAGCGTTGCCTGCGGTGTCATTCCCGCAGCCTTTGCCCACTTGATTGACGGTATGATGTTGCGAGTGTCGTTGAGTCCGCAGAAGATACGCGGAATGTCAACGCCCTGTGCGTGCTTAACCTTATACTGCAACTCGCGCACATCGTCGGGCACGGGGTACATGCGTAGAGCATTGAGTCCGCGGTCGAGCATGTGGGTCTTTATTCCCACCTCGTTGAACGGCTTGCAGAAGGCTCTTACCGCTGCGTTGGGGTTCTCTCCTGCGAGGAGGTTTACCTGCTCGAATGCTCCACCGTTTGTTTCTACACGGTCGAACACTCCCATGTCGATGATTGCAGGCGCTATTCTTTCCAACTGGTCCTTTCGTGGCTGGAACTTACCGGAACTCTGCCACATGTCTCTGTAAACGAGACTGAACTGGATTCTCTTTTTCATAGTCATGGATTTGAGTTATATGTATGATGAAAACATGCTATTAAGGGTTTATGAATGCAAATTTAGTGTTTTTTTTTCAAACACCTATCGTTTAAAGGAAAAAAAAACGTAATTTTGCAGTAAATTTTTACTGCGATGCATAAAACGTTATTCTTCGGACTGTTATTATCTCTTTCGGTGCTGCTCTCGGCATGCAGCGAAAAGGGAAGCAATGCCAATGTCGTTGGCAAGAATAAGATGGAAAAGGCAAAGGGCGACAGTGCCATTTACGGACTTGCCTCTGTGGGATGTTCCGACTCGGTGCTGATGCTTATGCCCAAGACGTGTGAGAACCCTCAGCACATCGACATCCTCGACGCTATGCGCAACCACCGCGTCTTCGGAATTCCGAAGGTGGGCGACGAGGTGTGCGTGCTGTTGAGCAAGGACGGCGACTGGAAGGCCGACATGGTTCTGAACATCAGCGAGTTGTTCGGTTCGTGGGTGTATAGCGTACTGCCTGTTCCCAAAGAGTACAAACCTGCCGACGGCGAGGTGGTGACGAAAGCCACGTTAGCGTTGCGCGACTCTATGCTCCGCACTTATATGATTCCGCGCGAGTATGGCTTCACGCTGTCAAGACAGAACAGTGTGTCGATGATGGGCAACCATCGGAGAAACAATGTGACGGACATTGAGAGCCCTGTGGAGTACCCCAAGCAGAAACGTTACAGCGAGTGGCATGTATGGAACGGCAAACTGGTGTTCACGCAGGTTGACATGAGTGTGAAGAACGACAGCGTCATCACCACCAACAAGATACTGCACAGCGACACCGCCGAGGTGGTGCTGCTGCATAAAGACTCGTTGCAACTGCGCTTTGGCGACCAACTGCAATGCTACAGCAGAAAGAAAACAACGGAGTAACGTGTTGAGGGGACAATTTTACGATTTCACAATTTTACGATTTCACAATTTTACGATTTCACGATTGAACGATTTCACGATTGAACGATTTCACGATTGAACGATTTCACAATTTCACAATTTCACAATTTTACGATTTCACGATTCACAATTGGACGATTTTTGTTGTCACAAGATAAAAAGAAAATGCAGTCAGGAATGGCTGCATTTTATGTTTTAATCACAAATAGTAAAATAGTGAAATCGTCCAATAGTGAAATCGTCCAATTAACAAATTTCCCTGAGCGAGTCTTCCTCACCCACTACCCATACTATGTCTCCCTTCTGGAACACATAGTCGGGGTCGGGCTGCCATAGGTTTTCTTCACCACGCTCAAGACCCACCACCATGCAGTTGTATTTGTCGCGGATGCCGCTCCTCATCAATGTCCGCCCGACGAAAGGACTCGTGCCTGTGATGAGTATCTGGCGCAGTTTCATCTCGCGCTTCTCTATTTCCGGGTCGCCGCTGAACATTTCTTCCTCGATGGCGTCGCTGAGTGCTTTCAGTTGTTCGTCGCTGCCGATGACCTGAAGGTCGTCACCAGGGTAAATGATTGTGGTTCCCGAGGGAATGTTTATGCGCTGCTCGCCGCGCAGTATGCTGCTGACGTGAACGCCGAAACGGTTGCGCAGGTGCAGTTCCATGAGTGTCTTGCCAGCCCATAGCGACCCTTCGGGAATCTCGAAGTCGGCAATGTGTATGTCTCGGTCGAGCAAGTGGCCCTCGTAGAGCGGCTTGCGGTGGCCGTGCACTTGTGCCTCGATGTCGCGTGAGCGCAGGTTCAGGACGAACATTCGCTCCAGACGTATGCTTCGCTTCTTCAGGGTGCGCGACATAATCATGAATATCACTATCACCACTGCCAGCGTGATGATGAGTGCGGGAGCAAAGTGCGACACATGGTTGATGATGTAGAATATGAAGAACGCGGCGATGGCAATGCGCACTATCACCGAGAACAGTAGGGGCAGTCGGTTCATGCGGCTCTCGCTCCACAGGTGTTTCATCTCCTCGCTGTGGTTCTTCTTCATTATTATAGAGCGCAGAAACGGCGATATAAGGAATATGGTGATGATGCCCGTGATGGCATCTGCATAAGGCTTCGGGTTCTCGCCAGGCAGCACTTTGCGCATGAAGGGCATGAAGAAGGTGAACATCACCGCTATGGCTGCTGCCGAGAGGATGCTGTATATGAGTGTGTTGCGCAGCATGGCTGTGAACAACGAGCGCCACATGTTCTTCTCGCCTGTCGAAGGATGGCTCAGTGTGATGTGGTTGAGACGGCGTATCCATTTCTTCGGCAGCCGCTTCTCTACATATTTATATGCCGGTGCCGAGGCGCGTATCATGTATGGCGTGAGGAATGTCGTGATGACGCTGACTGCAACTACTACAGGATACAGGAAGTCGCCAATCACTCCGAGCGAAAGGCCCAACGAGGCTATGATGAAAGAGAACTCACCTATCTGTGCCATCGAGAAACCACACTGCATTGCCGACTTCAGCGACTGACCGCTGAGCAGGAATCCCAACGTGCCGAAAACAGCCTGCCCTACGAGTATCGTGAACACCAGAATCACTATCGGCAGGGCATATTCAAGAAGTATGGCAGGATCGACAAGCATGCCCACCGACACGAAGAATATGGCGCCGAAGAGGTTCTTCACCGGCTCTACCAGTTTTATTATCTTGTCTGCCTCTATCGTCTCGGCGAGGATGCTGCCCATGACGAAGGCACCGAAAGCGCTTGAGAAACCCACCTTGGTGCTCAGCACCGCCATAGCGCAGCACAGTCCGAGCGACACGATGAGCAGCGTCTCGTTGTTCATAAGCCGTCGCATGGAGCGCAGGAACAGCGGGATGACGAAGATGCCCACCACAAACCACAGCACGAGGAAGAAGCCTATCTTCATCACCGAGCCAAGCATCTGACCGCCGTCGGGGCTGTTGCCGCTGGCGATGGCACTCAGCATCACCATCATCACAATGGCAAGGATATCCTCAAGGATAAGAACACTCATCACCATACCCGCAAAGCGCTGCTGCCGGAGTCCCAAGTCGCTGAATGCCTTATATATAATAGTGGTGGAACTCATGGCGAGCATACCTCCGAGGAAGATGCAGTTCATCTGGCTCCAGCCCATCATCTTGCCCACCATGATGCCCAGCATCACCATGCAGAACACTATGGTGACGGTGGCGATGATGGGTTGCATGCCCATCTTCAGAATTTTCTTGAACGAGAAGTCGAGACCGAGCGAGAAGAGCAGGAACATCACACCGATGTTTGCCCATGTCTCAATGTCTTCCGCATCGACCACCGACATGGTGTAGGGCATGTGAGTAGAGACGAGAAAACCAGCCACCACATAGCCTAACACCAACGGCTGCTTCAGTTTCTTGAACACCAGTGTCACCACGCCGGCAACCACAAGTATCAGAGCCAAGTCTTTTATTAATCCGGGAATCTCTTCCAATTTCTTTTCTGTTTATTGTTTAAAGAAAAAGGAGTGAATAATGTTGAGTTCACTCCCTTAATAACTTATCAATTATCTTAATCGTTGAAGGCCGCTGTGATTTCACATATCTTGACAATCACCTGCACCGCCTTCTCCATTACCTGTATGCTGACAAACTCGTAAGGACCGTGGAAGTTGACGCCTCCGGCGAAGATGTTAGGACAGGGAAGGCCGCGGAACGAGAGTTGCGCACCATCGGTGCCGCCGCGGATAGGCTCCACCTTTGGCGGCACATCGCACTCCTGCATAGCCTTCAGCACGATGTCAATGACGTGCATGTTGGGGTCTATCTTCTCCTTCATATTATAATATTGGTCCTTGACGACGGCCGTCACCGTTCCCTCGCCGTATTTCTCGTTCATCTTCTCGGCACAGCGGGTGAAGAACACCTTGCGGTCCTCGAAGGTGTCGCGGTCGTGGTCGCGTATGATGTAACTCATCTTTGCCGACTCGATGTTCGACTCTATGCCCAGCAGGTGATAGAATCCCTCGTAGCCCTCGGTCTCTTCAGGAGTCTCATTGGCGGGAAGCATGCTCGCGAACTCTGCCGCCAGACGGTTGGCATTGATCATCTTGCCCTTGGCATATCCCGGGTGAACGCTAACGCCCTTGATAGTCACCTTGCCCGAAGCGGCGTTGAAGTTCTCAAACTCAAGGTCGCCAAGGTCGCCGCCATCCATAGTGTATGCCCATTCACATCCGAATTTCTCCACGTCGAAGTGGTGGGCACCCATACCTATCTCCTCGTCGGGATTGAATGCCACGCGTATGTCGCCGTGCTTTATTTCTTTGTGGTCACGCAGATAGCACATCGCCTGCACTATCTCGGCTATTCCCGCCTTGTCGTCGGCACCCAGCAGGGTGGTTCCGTCGGTAACGATGAGGTCTTCGCCAATGTGGTGCAGCAGTTCGGGGAATTTCTGCGGACTGCTCACGATGCCTGGCGACAGTTCTATCTCGCCGCCGTTATAGTTCTGCACTATGCTTGCCTTGATGTTTGCTCCGCTGCAGTCGGGGCTGGTGTCATAGTGGCTGATGAATCCTATTGTTGGTATCTGTTTCTTCGTGTTTGCCGGCAGAGTGGCGTAGATATATCCCATCTCGTCCATCTCCACATCCTCAAGTCCCTCGTTCACAAGTTCTTCTTTTAGATATCTTGCAAACGTCAGTTGTTTTAATGTGCTGGGCACGGTGTCGCTTTCCTCGCTCGACTGTGTGTCGAACTTGGTGTAGTTAAGAAAACGTTCTTGTAAGTTCATTATGGTAGTATTGATTTGTATGTTCCGCAGATAAGCGTCTTGTATTTAAGGCATGGCATGCTTAGTGCCACTGTTGCCGGTGTGACTCCGCTGGGACTCAAACCCAGGACCTTCGGAACCGGAATCCGACGCTCTATTCAACTAAGCTACGGAGCCAATCGTTGCGCAAAGGTACTGCATTTTGTGCGCATTACAAAATTATTGTTCCTTTTTTTAAACTTTTCTAATCCTTTTATGTCCTTTTATGAAAAAAGTTCTTATCTTTGCAACAGTTACACTAAAACCAAATAATTTATTAAAACATAAAACTAAATGATTATGAAAAAGAAATTCTTTAGAATCGCTATGACAATCGCAATGCTTGTTGTAGTACAGGGAACGATGGCACAGCCCGACTTAGTGAAAGTCACATTCAGCGGCACAGCGCCCAACATCAAGGACTTCGCGCAGAGTTATGCTCGCAACGAGGAGGCCGACGATTTCTTTATCCAGTTTGCAAACGAGGTGAAAGCAGGCTCCCACAAGTTCGTGAACACCGAGACCGTCTGCGACATTCCCAACGGATATGCCTCTTACGAGGTGGAAAGCGGAGAGGACGGCTCGCTGGAGCGCATAGAGATGTGCTACTGGAACTGTGCCAACAAGAAGGAGAAAATAGTGGGCATCAACCGACTCTACCTTCAGGGAGAGGCGATAGACGAGAGTTATGTCATCTTCTACCGTTACAACAACGCCAAAAGGGAGATGAGGCGTATCAATCCTCCATTCTCTAAGGAAATAGACCCCATCGACTGGACCAAGCCTGGACGCACAAGCAAGGAGCGCATCGAGTATGCACGCACAGTGGGCAACGAGGACGCTAACGGATGGGCTCCCATCTACACCTTGCCGCGTGTGGGCAAGAACATCAACGTGAGAATAGCCGACGGCGAACAACTGCCTCTCGCAGAAAGACAAAACTACATCTACGAGTGGAACGGCAATGGATTCACACTTAAGAAAATAGACTAAACACACACAACGCTATGAAAAAAATCGTAATGCTCATGCTCGCACTCGTGCCTATGATGGCAGCGGCGCAGCAAGACAAGATGACAGGCACCGTATGGCACAACGCCTCACAGTTCTTCTTCTTAGAAAAGGTGGCAGGCAGACCTGACTTCACCAAAGGCACAGGCGGAACGTTCCACGAGGGGGGAGTAATCTTCGGCCTAAAAGGTTCAGGCAACGACTATAAAGTGGTGGAGGCAGACAACGGAGAACCCGTTGGCTCCGACTCGTACTACAGCGGGCAGTATCTTGCGTACGGCGCAAAGAACCCTACAGCAAAGCTGAGGAGAATTGACGGCAAACGCTATCTGCTAGTCTATGACGGCAGCGAACTGGTGGACATCTACCATGAGTTCATCCCAGGAATACCAGGCAGCGGATGGAAAACCATCTACGACCTCACAGAGCAACTGCAGAACGACATGATCTTCGCTGGAGAGTACATCGACTCTAAGGGCGACCTCGTGACATTCTCGCTGGGAGAGTGGAGCGTGACGGGACTCTTCGACGGCAAGCAGAACTTCCAGATAATGACTGTTTACGACACTCCTTCCAACATAATACGGTTCAGCAACGGCACAGCCTACAGCATCAAGCACGAGGACGACGGACTGCTGCTCACCAAGATGGACACCAGCCGCGAAGACCCAGAGGACTGGACGGAAACCCAGACCACCATAAAAATTTATCATGTGCTGCCTGCCAACTACACAGGAGCATCGGGAAAGACTTCACGCTTCGACTTCGCCAGCAATGGCGTGCTCTACAGCGGAATGCTCGGAGAGTTCACAAAGAAGGAACTACAACTGATGCGCAACGAGATTTACGCACGTCACGGCTACCAGTTCAGCACACCCGAAATGAAGGAGTACTTCTCACAGTGCCCATGGTACAGCCCGCGCGGCAACAACAACGCGGCGGTGGCCGAACTATCAGAGGCAGAACAACTGAACGTGGAGTTGATAAAGAGAGAGGAGAAACGGGCAGACCAGTGGTAAGAAAATCACACACTTGACATCGCTCAATGTAAGAAAACCGAAGAAAAATGTGTCACAATGCATATTTTCTTCGGTTTTTGCTTGCAATATAAATAAAATATAGTACCTTTGCAGCACTCTTTCTGTCAGAAAAGACACTGAGACACATATTAATAATAGGTAACAAGCAATCGCGATAATGAGCAAACTGATAAGACCAGACCATTACGAGCAACTGCTCGACACACAGCAGACAGAGCAGGGAATAAAACTGATAAAGGACTTCTTCCAGCAGAACCTCTCAACAGAACTGCGACTCAGACGTGTCACAGCACCGCTGTTCGTGCTCAAGGGACTGGGAATCAACGACGACCTCAACGGCGTGGAGCGTGCCGTAACGTTCCCCATCAAAGACCTCGGAGACGCAAAGGCCGAGGTGGTGCACTCGCTCGCCAAGTGGAAACGCCTCTCGCTCGCCGAGTATAAGGTGGAGCCGGGCTACGGCATCTATGCCGACATGAACGCCATACGCGCCGACGAAGAACTCGACAACCTGCACTCACTCTATGTTGACCAGTGGGACTGGGAGGCGGTAATCACCAAGGAACAGCGAAACATCGACTTCCTCAAGAGCATTGTGCGACGCATCTACGCCGCCATTCTGCGCACTGAGTTCCTCGTATGCGAACGCTACTCCAACATCAAGCCCTTCCTGCCGCGCGACATACACTTCATTCACAGCGAAGACCTGCTGCAGATGTACCCCGACAAGAGCGTCAAAGAGCGCGAAGACCTTATCACCAAGAAGTACGGCGCAGTGTTCATTATAGGCATCGGCGGGAAACTGAGCAACGGAGAGCCGCACGACGGACGAGCACCCGACTACGACGACTGGACCACAGAGGGCGAGGACGGCAAGCCGGGACTCAACGGCGACATCCTCATCTGGTATCCAGTGCTCGACCGCGCCGTCGAACTATCGTCTATGGGCATCCGCGTCGATAGCGAGAGCATGCTGCGACAACTCGCCATCACAGGCAAGGAAGACCGCCGCGAACTCTATTTCCACAAGAAACTGCTTGCAGGCGAACTGCCGCTAAGCATCGGCGGCGGCATCGGCCAGAGCCGACTCTGCATGGTGCTCCTGCACAAAGCCCACCTCGGCGAGATACAGGCAAGCATCTGGCCATGCGAGATGATGAGCGAATGTCGCTCACTCGGCATGCCTCTGATATAGAATCACTTGTCATTTCCGTATCCTTCAATAAAGAAAATTCAGTGAGTCTGCTGAACCAGAAACATGCAACTGGTCTGCAAATTCACTGAATTTCCTTTTTAATACAGCATGCTCTTTTCAGTAAAATAGGCTATTTTGGTGAGTAAAATAGGCTATTTTACCGAGCATTATAGCCTATTTTACATTTCGAGTGGCGGCATAATGGATAGAAACAAGGCGCCATTTGCATGCCTCGTTACACCGAACAGACAATAAATACGACAAAAAAAGATACCCCAGATTAAACCTTGGGGAGCGCGCTTCGTCATAGATAGCGAACCGAAGAGAATCATGCTGCGCGTGATGCGCGCATTCTTTTTTATTAATGTAGCAAACAAATTATGGCATTTAAAAGACTTTTTATCGCTGCTCTTGTGATTTGCATTGCGACAATGGCACAGGCACAAGAGAGGAAAATCACAGGAAAAGTTGTCGATAACGACTCGAAAGAGGCCGTGATGCAAAGCACGGTGCAGTTGTTGCGCAGCGACAGTACCTTCATCACGGGAGCACTGACCGACGAGAACGGTGAGTTCAGCATCGAGGCTCCCGAGGACGGCAAGTACATCGTGAAGGTGTCCAACGTGGGTTATGCCCTGCTGACGCAGGCTGTGACCATAGCGCAGGGCAAGAACGTTGCACTGGGCACGCTTCGGCTGAAGTCGGATGCCATAATGCTGCAGGGCGTGACGGCAACAGGACAGGCAAAGAAGGTGGTGATAAAGGAGGACACCTTCGTCTATAACGCCTCCGCATTCCGCACACCGGAGGGCTCGGTGGTAGAGGAACTGGTGAAGAGGCTGCCTGGTGCCGAGGTCTCTGACGACGGCAAGATAACCATCAACGGAAAGGAAGTGAAGAAGATTAAGGTGGACGGCAAGGAGTTTATGACCGGCGACACACAGACGGCAATGAAGAACCTGCCAACATCAATTATCAATAACATCAAGGCTTACGACGAGAAGAGCGACATGACGCGAATGACCGGCATCGACGACGGCAACGAGGAGACGGTGCTCGACTTCGGCATCATGCCCGGCATGAACAAGGGCACAATGGCCAACGTGGACCTCGGCATCGGCAACCACGGCCGCTACTCCACAAGACTGATGGGCGGTTACTTCAACAGCGACATGCGCGTGATGCTCTTCAACAACATGAACAACACCGGCGACCGCGGATTCCCTGGCGGCGGTGGCGGCGGCAGATGGGGAGGCAGCCAGACCGGACTGAACGCCTCGAAGATGTTCGGTGTCAACTTTAACTACGAGAAGAAGAACAAACTGATACTCGACGGTAGCGTGCGCTGGAACCACTCGAACAACGACACACGCGCCGACCAATCTACAGAAAACTTCGTGGGCGACTTCTCATCGTTCTCGAACAACCTGAACCAGAGTTATTCAAGACGCAACAACTGGAACTTCCAGATGAGAGTGGAATGGAACCCCGACTCGATGACCACAATACTCTTCCGTCCGACATTCTCTCTCTCGTCTAACGACGGCAGGAAGTTCGGCAACTCGGCAAGTTACTCCGACGACCCGTACAAGTATGTTGACGACCCGCTCTCAGACGCCTCGATAGCAAAGATGGAGGAAGAGGGAGTGATGGTGAACTCCGAGAAGTCGCGCTCTATATCATACGGCGACAACAAGAACCTGGGCGGAACGCTGCAGGTGAACAGACGACTGAGCAACGACGGCCGCAACATCACCTTAAGGGCCACCGCACGCTACAGCAACAACGACAGCAAGAGTCTCTCAACGTCAAACGTGCATCTCTTCCAGATGCAGGACGCACTGGGCAACGACTCTACCTACCAGACCAACCGCTACAACCTGACTCCGACAAAGAACTACAGTTACAGCGTGCAGGCAACATATAGCGAGCCTATATTCAAGAGGACTTACCTGCAGTTCAGTTATCAGTTCCAGTATGGTCTTAACAAGAGCGACCGCTCGACCTACGACTTCAGCAATCTGGGCGAGTCGTTCTTCGATGGCGTACCTACAGAGTATCGCGGATGGGACCCATACTTCTCGCGCCTGAGCATGCCTCTCGACAACTATCTGGACACCGACCTCAGCCGCTTCTCAGAGTATAAGAACTACATCCACGAGATGCAACTGACGTTCCGCATGGTTCGAGATAATTATCAGTTGAATATCGGTGCCATGATGCAGCCTCAGCGCACAAAATTCGTGCAGAACTACCGCGGCATCAGCATCGACACCACACGCACCGTGGTGAACTTCGCGCCGACAGTGGACTTCAGATATAAGTTCTCTAACGTGCACAACCTGAGATTCAACTACCGCGGCTCATCATCACAGCCTTCGATGACCGACCTCATCGACATCGTGGACAACAGCAACCCGCTGAACATCACACGCGGTAACCCAGGACTGAAACCTTCGTTCACACACAGCATGCAGATGTTCTACAACAACTACATCCAAAACCACCAGCGTGCCATCATGGGTTTCATGAACTACTCTAACACCCGCAACTCGATAAGCCAGATGGTTAGTTACGACGCGACTACAGGTGCACGCACCAGCCGTCCGGAAAACATCAACGGCAACTGGAGCGCAGGAGGAGGATTCATGTTCAACACCGCCATCGACTCTACAGGATATTTCAACGTGAACACCTTCACACGCCTCAACTACAACAACAGTGTGGGTTATGTGACAACAGGAATGATGGCAAACTCACAGAAGAACACCACACGCACCACAAGCATCAGCGAGCGAGTGGGATTCAGTTTCCGCAACTCGTGGCTGGAGGTGGAACTCAACGGAAATGTTGACTATACACATGCTCGCAACATGTTGCAGGAGCAGAACAATCTGGACACATGGCAGTTCAACTATGGTACGAACATCACCGTTTACCTGCCCTGGGGCACCTCGATATCCACTGACCTGCACGAGCAGAGCCGCAGAGGATATAAGAACGTAGCCATGAACACCAACGAACTGATATGGAACGCGCAGATAAGCCACGGATTCCTGAGGGGCAAGGCGCTCACCGTGATGCTTCAGTTCTATGACATACTGCACCAGCAGAGCACCATCACCAGCACGCTGAACTCGATGATGAAGAGCGACACCAAGTATAACGCCATCAACAGTTACGCCATGCTGCACGTGGCATACCGCTTCAATGCCTTTGGCAACGGTGGCTTCGGCGGTCGCGGAGGCCGTGGCGGACGTGGCGGTCGCGGTGGCGGCTTCGGCGGTCCTGGCGGTGGCTTCGGCGGAGGCGGTGGCTTCGGTGGAGGTCGTGGCGGCTTCGGCGGAGGCGGCTTCGGCGGAAGAAGATAAGCCAGACGGAACAAAAATAAAACAGGGGCAGCCTCACGCAATGTGGAGTTGCCCCTGATTTTTTATCTTCTTTCCTCTACTCTACCTTTCTTATCTCCTCTTCGACAACCTCTGGGAAGTGCCTCATCTCGAGTTGATGAATCTTCGTCTCGATGTCGTCCACCGTATCTTCGGGGGAGAGAGCCACCTTGAACTGCTTCACTATCTCGCCGCCGTCGCAGACGTTGCTCACGCGGTGGATGGTGATGCCCGTCTCCGTCTCGCCCGCTGCCTTCACCGCCTCGTGCACATGATGGCCATACATTCCCTTGCCACCATATTTCGGCAGCAGCGAGGGGTGTATGTTGAGTATCCTGCCTTCATATTCTTTCAGTATGAAGTCGGGAACGATAAGCAGGAAACCAGCCAGAACCACATATCCTATGTTGTGCTTGCGCAGCAGGGGCATGACGTTCTGCTCGATGGCGAAGTCAGCCTTCTTTATCACTGCTGTCTCTACGCCCAGTCGCTGTGCACGTTGCAGGGCGAAAGCATCGTCGCGATTGCTGACAACAAGTTCCACACGAGCCACGTCCGATGTCTGGAAGTGGCGTATCAGGTTCTCACAGTTGGTTCCGTTGCCGGAAACGAAGATGGCTATGTTCATTAATTTACTTTTTTACCTTTTTACTTTTTTACCTTTAAAAGTCCTCGTCAAACCCCTCGAAATCGTCGTCAAGGTCGTCGAAACCGAACATGGCAGGCTCGACGAACGCCTCCATGGCGCGGCGGTCTTTCTTCGTTGGTCTTCCTGTTCCCCGTGCACGGTCAACGAAACCGCTGATGCGGCTCATTTCGAGTATCTCGTACTGCTTGGGGTCGGTGACGTTCTCATAAATCTCTGGCACGAACTTCGCCCCAACTCGTTGCTCAATGCACTTGAGCACCTTGAACGAGTAGGTTACGGGCGGCTTTCTGACGTTTATCACCTCGCCAGCCTTTATCGCCCGCGAGGGTTTCACGGTGGTGCCGTTCATCATAACGCGCCCGTTCTTGCAGGCATCGGCGGCGATGGAGCGTGTCTTGAAGATGCGCGCTGCCCATAGCCACTTGTCGAGGCGTGCCGTGGGATTGTCCTTTATGCGTAACTCCATGTCATTGTTCGTATTTTAAGTTCTTCTTTCAGGAGTTTGGAAGTTTGTGAGTTTATGAGTTTGTGAGTTTGTGAGTTTATGAGTTTGTGAGTTTATGAGTTTGTGAGTTCCGAAGTTTGTGACAACACTCCTTCATGCCCTGTAACTCACATCCCTCCCTTTGGGAGGGCTTGGGTAGGCTCATCCCCTCACCCTCGGGGGAGTCGGTGGGGGGTTAGGTATCCTATTTCCTTTTATTATATTGGTTCATTGTGATGTCTATCCCCGCGAGCACGAAACTCTTAATCTCCTCCACCGCGACATCTATCTGCGGTGCCAGCACCTTCATGTCGTCCTCGCTGTAGTGGCCGAGCACCCAATCGACCTGCATTCCACGCGGGAAGTCGTTACCAATGCCCACGCGCAGACGGGCATAGTCCTGCCCTATCAACTGCTGTATGTGTCCCAGTCCGTTGTGACCTCCGTTGCTTCCTCCGCTCTTCAGTCGAAGTGTTCCCAGTGGCAGCGCCACGTCGTCCACCACGACGAGCAGTCGTTTCTGGTCGATGTTCTCCTTGTTGAGCCAGTATCTCACGGCGTTCCCGCTGAGGTTCATGTATGTTGTGGGTTTCAGCAGAATCACTTTGCGCCCTTTCAGCGATGTCTCTGCCACATATCCGTAGCGTTTGTCGCTGAAAACAATATTGGACGCCTTAGCGAAAGCGTCCAATATCATGTATCCAGTGTTATGGCGGGTGTCGGCATATTCATCGCCTGGATTGCCTAAGCCCACTATCAGGTATTTGTCCATTCTTTATTATTCAGCAGCCTCTGTTGCCTCTGCTGCAGAAGCAGCGGCGTTGCTCTTACGTGTAGCCTTGATGGTGCAAACCACAACTTCCTTGCTTGTTGCCATCTCAAGGCCCTCGAAACTGAGGTCGCCCACCTTGATGCTCTTGCCGATAGTCATGTTTGTAACGTCGATATCGAGAGTCTCAGGGATGTCCTGATACTTAGCGGTAACGTTCACCTTGCGAACAATAAGACTCAAACGACCACCGTCGCGAACACCCTGTGCCAAACCGTTCAGTTTTACAGGGATGCCAATGGTGATTGGCTTGTCCTCGTGAATCTCATAGAAGTCGATGTGGAGCAGAGCGTCTGTCACCGGGTGGAACTGCAGTTCCTTCATTATTGCCGGATGGCTCTCGCCGTCGATAATGAGGTTTACGACATAGATGTGCGGAGTGTAAACCAGTTTGCGGAGGTCTGCCATAGGCACAGCGAAAGCCAAAGCCTTAGGCTTGCCGTTCTCGTCCTTTGCCTCGCCGTAGATGTTGCAGGGCACAAGACCTTCTTTTCTCAACAGTTTGGTAGCCTTCTTGCCAAGGTCGCTACGCTTCTGACCTGTTACATTAATCTCTTTCATAATGTGTTACTCTAAATTAAGTTTGTTAATAATACATGCTCTTAATTCGCCATCACACGAGAAAATCTCAAACGATGCGCTTGAAAAAGCGGTGCAAAGGTATCACTTTTTCCTGAACTGACCAAGTTTTCTATTAAAAAACCATTAAAAAGTTATTCTTTTCTTGCAAGAGAAAACTTTTTTAACTACCTTTGCCCAAAATAACGACAAGAAAAGACTTTGATCTAAATACGAAATCACAAATATGATAAACAGAGAACTTATAAGGTTAAAAATCGTTCAGTTAACCTACGCATACTACCAAAACGGCAACCGAAACATGGATAATGCAGAAAAAGAGTTGCTATTCAGCCTATCAAAGGCATACGACATGTATAACATTCTGCTCACGCTGATTGTTGCCATAACAAAAGAGGCACGCAGGCAGAACGAGATAGCCACAACAAGGGCAAACAGAGAGGGAACGCAACTGCCATCACAGAAATTCTGCAACAATAAGTTCGAGATACAACTCGAGGAAAACAAAATGCTGCAAGAATTCATAGAGAGCAAGAAAACTACATGGGCCGACGACATCGAAGTGGTGAGAAAACTGCTCGCGCAGATTGAACAAAGTGCCACATACAAGGAGTATATGGCTAACACCGAGGAGGAAACATATGACGTGGACCGCGAACTGTGGAGGAAAATCTACCGCACTCTCATAATGGACAACCCCGACCTTGACACCTTCTTCGAGGAGAAGAGCATCTACTGGAACGACGATAAAGAGATTGTTGACACCTTCGTGCTGAAAACCATAAAGCGTTTCGACCCGAAGAACAGTAAGAACCAGAAACTGCTGCCAGAATATAAAGATGAGGAAGACAAGGACTTCGCGCGAAAACTGTTCCGTGCCACCATCCTCAACGCCGACCAATACCAGCGATACATGAGCGAAACATCGCGCAATTGGGACTTCTCGCGACTGGCATATATGGACGTGGTGATAATGCAGATTGCGATAGCCGAGATGGTCACATTCCCCAATATCCCCATCAACGTAACCATCAACGAGTACGTGGAACTCGCCAAGGCGTACAGTACGCCGCGCAGCGCGGGATATATCAACGGTATGCTCGACGCCATCGCCCACTACCTTGTGGACACAGGGAAAGTGGTAAAAACGATGCGCACAGCAGGAGCAGACGCACAGCAGGAGGAACAGTAAAAAGTAAAAAGGTAAAAAAGTAAAAAAGTAAAAAGGCAAGAAAGTAAAAAGGTAAAAATCATAAACTCACAAACTCTCATCCCTCCATTTGGGATTACTTCTACCCTCCCCTCGTGGGAGTCGGAGAGGGGTCTTCTCTCTCGGGGAATCAGAGAGGGTTAAAACTAAAAAAAATAATATGACAACCACAATGTTTTTACAGGCCGCCGGACAAGCACAGGGCGGCGGATGGACTATGATTCTCATGTTGCTGGCTATCTTTGCCATCATGTATTTCTTCATGATTAAGCCACAGCAGAAACAGCAAAAGAAAATACGCGAGTTCCAGAACTCTCTCGAGGAAGGCACACGCGTGGTAGTGGGTGGCGGCATTCACGGTACAGTGAAGCGCATAGATACCACAGAGAACGTGATTGAGGTGGAGATAGCAAAAGGCACCACCATTCGCGTGGACCGCGGCTACGTCTTTGCCGACGGCAATGGCGCTGCTGCAACACAGCAAAAATAAGCATCATCAAAACACATCATGGAGAAATCCGAAGGAAGAAGCATATACCACATAATCAGGGACTTCTTGTTCAGCGCCGCTAACAAGGAGTTTCTGATTTTTTTGTTCTTCCTCATCGCAAGCGGAGGATTCTGGCTGCTGCTCTCGCTCAACGAGGACACCGACCAGGAACTGCTCGTGCCCATAAGACTCACCAACGTTCCAAAGAACGTGGTGGTGACGACAAACGTCGAGGACACTCTGCACGTCAACGTGCGCGACAAAGGATTCTTCATCATGGCTTACGTCTATGGAGGCAAACTGAAGCCTATAGAGATTGACTTCACAAAATACACCGACGAGAATAAGAAAAGCACCATAAGCGCAGCCGACATACAGAGGATGCTGTACCAGATGATGTACAAATCGACCAAAATCACCAGCATGCGCCCCGACCATTTCGACATCGTATATACCTTCGGGCACAGCAAGAAAGTGCCAGTGAAGATGAACGGAAGAGTGGACCCCGGCGAGAGCCATTATCTGGCAAGCGTGAAGTTCTGGCCTGACAGCGTGCTCATCTATGCCGACGATGCTAAACTCGACAGCATAAAGGAGGCATTCACAGAGTCTATTTATCTGCAAAACTTCTCCGACACACTGATACGCAACGTATCGCTGAAGAAAATATACGGTGTGAAGTACATACCTAACACCGTAAAGATAGGACTCTATCCCGACATCATGACCGAGCAAAGGATAGAAGTGCCCATCATGGCCGTCAACATGCCCGAAGGCAAGGTGCTAAGGACATTCCCGCAAAGGGTGAAGGTCATCTTCGTCACCGGCGCCAGCATGTTCCGCTCTATAAGACCCGAGAGTTTCAAGGTGGCTGCCGACTACAACGACATCAAGGCAAATCCTTCGGACAAGTGCGCCATCAGAATTATCGCTGTGCCTCACGGTGTGAAGAATGCGCGGCCTGAAATACAGAGCGTTGACTATCTCATCGAGGAGCAATGAAAACAGCAATCACCGGAGGAATAGGCAGCGGGAAGAGTTATGTCTGCCGGCTGCTGAAGGAACAGGGCGTAGAGATATACGACTGCGACAGCGCAGCCAAACGCTTGATGCGCACCTCGGAGCGGCTGAAGGAGCAACTCAAGGCTCTCGTGGGCGACAACATGTACATAGACGGAAGACTGAACAAGCCCGTGCTGGCACAGTTCCTGCTCGCCAGCGAGAAAAACCAGAAGGCGGTGAACGCCATAGTGCATCCCGCTGTGGCAGACGATTTCATTGCGTCGGGCATGCAGTGGATGGAGTGCGCCATACTCTTTGAGAGCGGTTTCGACCGTCTGGTTGACCGCGTCGTGTGCGTTACCGCACCGCACGAGACGCGTCTCCGCCGCATAATGCAGCGCGACGGCATAACACGAGAGAAGGCTGAGGAATGGATAAATTGCCAAATGCCACAGGAGGAGACAGCACGCCGCAGCGACATCGTCATCTGTAACGACGGTTCGCCACTGATGCCCCAGATAGCCACGCTGTTCATGAATCCTCCATCTCTCCCAAGAGACTAGAGACCAGGAAATGATTAATCATTAAACAAACAATAAGACAATGCAACAGACAATTCTATCAATCGCCGGAAAGCCCGGTCTTTTTAAATTAGTATCACGCGGACGCGCCAACCTCATCGTTGAGACTCTCGACGAGCAGCACAAGCGCATGCCGGCATTCGCCACCGACCGCGTGACAAGCCTCTCTGACATCGCAATGTACACCGATGCCGAGGACGTTCCTCTGATGACTATCCTCGCTTCGCTGCGCGACAAGGAGCAGGGCAAGGAGGTGTCTATCAACTATAAGAAAGCATCGAGCAAGGAGTTGCGCGAATACTTCGCAGAAATCCTGCCCGACTTCGACCGCGACCGCGTTCACGACAGCGACATCAAGAAACTGTTCCAGTGGTACAACATCCTCGTGAAGAACGGCATCACCGACTTCGAGGAAGAGGAGAAAAAAGAAGATGAAGAGAAAAAAGAAGAACCCGCCAAATAAGCGGGTTCTTTTTTATATACTATATAATCTCTGTTCTGTCTTCCTAATGGCTTAGTTGACCCAAATATAGTTTTCGCTATAGTCTCTCTTCTGCATCTTGTCGCCCTTCACGATGAAAGCGCCAAGGCAGGCATGTTCAGGGGCAAGGTCGGTGTACCATATCTTCAGCACGGCTCCTGCCTTCTCAGCAATCAAAATGTCCATCATGGGGTATTCGCCCTCAGAGTCAACAGCCCACATTGCCTCGCCGCTTTCGTCAACATCGGTGCTCTCCATCTCGCTCAGAGCCAGTCCCTCGGGGGTGGTCACCGCATGTATGGCGTATGCCTTGTTCCCCTCGTTGACAAACATCACGACGAAATACTTGTAGTCGCTGCCAATGGCATAGCCGTAAGGCACCTTCGCAATCTTCTTTCCCGTCCGCTGCTCTATCTTGTCGAACACGTCCTTAGGCATAGCAACGCTTTTGTTGGTCACTTTCTGGAAGTTGTGGCTGTCAACATACTCCTTTGTGAACAGCATGCCGAAGTTGAACTGACCGTTATTCTTGCCACCAGATACACGATAGCGCACATACTTCATGTGGTCCTTGCGCTCCTCGCCTTTCCATCCCATAGCGAATGTTGACGACTCGCCGCGGTCAAAATTTGCCTCCACAAACGTCACGTCCTTCCATGTGCCGTCAACCAGCAGTTTGTTGTAGCGCTCCTTGTTCTGCTTCAGCATGCTGATAAAAGCCTCAATCTCAGCAAGACCACGCTGGTTCTCAGCCTCCTGCTGCTCCTCGGTAAGGGCGGCATACTCGTCACCGCTTAGTTGTTTCGACGGAGTGAAGCCCACAGGCACATACCAGTCGGCCTCGTCAAAGCCAGCAGCAGCCAGCAGTGGCAGGTCCTTGATGTCCTCCGTCTCCTCCTGTTGCTGTTGAATGTCGTTGCCGTCCACCATATTCACAACAGCGGAAGTGTCTGCCGTCGCTTCCCCAAGAAGGCTCTTCAATTTCTTGGCTACGTCTTCCACACACGATGTCAATAACATCGTTGATACAATTGCAAAGATTACTTTTTTCATACTTTTCTTTTAATAATAAGGGTTTTCATGTTGAACGTTAGGTTATAAATCTTTGCAAAGATAATGTTTTTATTTGAAATACAAACAATTTGGAGCATGTTTTGTTGCCGCGCTATAGCAAAATGACGTTTTGTCACGCCTTTCAGTCATTTTGTCACGCAACGATGCTCGGCACAAACATTGCAAATAGTGATTATGAACGGCGAGGCAACAAAGCCAAGACGTAACAAGAACAACAATTAACAACAAATAAACAGGAGGTAAAGATTATGTATCCAACAAGAACAAATTCATGGTTACCAGAGATTTTCAACGACTTCATCAACACCGAGTTCATGCCTAAGACCAACGCTACGGCACCGGCAATAAACGTTAAGGAGACCAAGGACGAGTACATCGTGGAACTGGCTGCTCCGGGAATGAAGAAGGAAGACTTCGACATCAACATCAACCAGAACGGCGACCTTAACATAAAGATGGAGAACCGTCACGAGGCGAAAGAGGAGGACAAGAAGACTCACTATCTGCGCCGCGAGTTCTCATACACCAAGTTCGAGCAGACACTGATACTGCCAGAGGATGTAAACAAGGAGAACATCGCAGCCCGCGTGGCCGACGGAGTGCTCACCATCGAACTGCCTAAGATTGTGAAGGAAGAGACAAAGGTTGCACGTCAGATCACCGTTGGGTAACATGATATGCAGGGGCGTTCCCCCGAATGTCCACGTAACACAAACAAAGGAGTCGGCTGTCGATGGCAGCCGGCTCTTTTTTCATGCCTATTATAAGGTATTTTAGGGCGTTTAGTAAACAACAAACTGAAAAAGTTTCGTTTTTTCAACGATTATTCATATCTTTGCAGCCGTTATGATGAATATTATATATATTGTATTTGGAATAATCATGGTGCTCTGGGGAGCGGGAAAACTCACCGACGGCGCCACATCACTGGCAGCAAGGATGAACATCCCACCCATTGTCATAGGACTGACGGTGGTGGCTATGGGCACGTCTATGCCAGAGTTTTTCATCAGTTTCATCTCTGCACTGAAGGGAACAACCGACCTCGCAGTGGGTAATGTCGTGGGAAGCAACATCTTCAACGCCATGCTCATAGTGGGAACGGCAGCCCTCGTTGCCCCGATGACGATACTCAAGTCAACGGTAAAGAAGGACATCCCCTTCGCCATCCTCGCCTCGGCAATGCTCATCCCCATGACTCTCGACGGCAACATCTCGCGTCTCGACGCAGCACTGCTCTTCGTAGTCTTCATAGCATTCATGGTATATACCGTGCGCTCGGCAAAGAACGGCAAGAGCCAGGACGAAGCAGAGGCAAAACAGATGCCTGTATGGCAGGCCATAGCGTTCTTCATCCTCGGTCTGGCATGCCTCATCGTGGGCAGCAATCTCTTCGTCGATGGCGCAACCGAAGTGGCTTCACTGCTGGGCGTGAGCGAGGCGGTCATTGGTCTCACCATCGTGGCTGGCGGCACATCACTGCCCGAACTGGCCACAAGTGTGGTGGCAGCACGCAAGGGACAGAGCGCCATCGCCATGGGCAATGTCATAGGCAGCAACGTGATGAACATACTGATGATTCTCGGTGTCACCGGACTCATCCACCCTATGGCCATCCAGGGCATCACATGGCTCGACCTCTCGGTGATGCTCGTCAGTGTCCTGCTGCTGTGGCTCTTCTCGTTCACGAAGTACACCGTGGCACGATGGGAGGGAGCAGTGCTTGTAATCCTCTTCCTCGGATATATGACGTGGCTCGTGATGCAGGCCATTTGATAATTAACTATTAACATAAGATAAATAACATGAAACGAGTATTATTATCACTGATAGTAGCGCTCGTTGCCACTGTGGCAATGGCGCAAGACAACGGCTCAGGCAAGAGTGAAGCATGGAAGAGCAAGTACGACGAGATTTCTAAGCGCATCGAAGGCATCGACAGCCAGTATGAAAAGATAATCAAGGCCAACGGCAGCAAGGATGAGATCGAGGCTGTGCTGAAGTCCTTCTATGTAGAACTCGACAGCATGATGGTGCTGGCCAAAGAGGTGGCTGCCGACGGCAGCGACCCCGAGATGGCTAAGAAACTCGTCGGCGAGGTGGGACAGTTCGCCACCTACGAAGACCTGCAGGTGCTCATGCCCAAGGATGCGTCATGGTACGGCGCGGCCGAACTGGAATCCATACGCAAGATGAAGGAAGGCATGGCTCTGCGCGCGCCAGGCACGAAATACACCGACCTCACCATGAACGGACTCGACGGCAAGCAACACTCCCTCTCAGAGTGGTGCGCCAAGGGCAACTATGTGCTCGTCGATTTCTGGGCCAGTTGGTGCGGACCATGCATGAAGGAGATGCCCAACGTGGTAACAGCATACAACCGCTACCACAGCAAGGGCTTCGATGTGGTGGGCGTATCGTTCGACAACAAGAAAGAGTCGTGGGCAGCAGCAGTGAAAAACCTCAACCTGCCATGGCACCAAATCAGCGACCTTAAGGGATGGGAGTGCGCCGCATCGCCTGTATATGGCATCATAAGCATTCCCTCCAACATCCTCGTGGGACCCGACGGCACCATCGTAGCCTCAGACCTCCGCGAAGAGAAACTCCTCAACAAACTCGAAGAGATATATAAATAAGGAGTTAGAAGTTTGGAGTTAGGAGTTAGGAGTTAGGAGTTAGGAGTTAAGAGTTAAGAGTTAAGAGTTAGGACATTTAAAAAAGGAAACGATGCAGCAAATAGTAATATCACACGCACTCGAGCATGACCTCGCAACTGCCATATCAGAGTGCGAGCACGACCGCATATTCATCCTCGCCGACGAAAAGACAGCCGAGGCATGTCTGCCGCTGATATCATCGTTCAGATGTCTCAGAGGCGCAATGCACATAGTGGTTAAGCAGGGCGACACACACAAAGACATCCAGGCACTGACCGACATCTGGGAGTTCCTAAGCCGGAACGGAGCCACACGCCACTCGCTCCTTATCAATCTCGGGGGAGGCATGATAACCGACCTCGGAGGATTTGCTGCTGCCACCTTCAAGCGCGGCATCGACTTCATCAACATACCCACCACCCTGCTCGCCATGGTAGATGCCAGCGTGGGAGGCAAGACAGGCATCAACTTCAACGGTCTGAAGAACGAGGTAGGCGCGTTCTGCGACGCACGTTATGTGTTGCTCAACACCACTTTCCTCAAAACTCTCGACCAGCAGAACCTACGCTCTGGATATGCCGAGATGCTCAAGCACTCGCTCATTAGCACCGCAGAGCAGTGGGCACAGCACGTCAACTACAATCTCTGTCAGCCAGACCTCGCCCTGCTGCAGCAAATGGTGGCCGACTCCGTGGAAGTGAAACGGCACATCGTGGAGCAAGACCCGCACGAGCATGGCATACGCAAGGCGCTCAATCTGGGACATACCATAGGACACGCCTTTGAATCATACGCCATGCAGCAGGCAAAACCCATACTCCATGGCTATGCCGTTGTCTACGGCATCGTCTGCGAACTGTACCTCAGTGCTGTAAAGACAGGCTTCCCCACCGACAAGATGCGGCAGACCGTGGCATTCATACGCGAGAACTACGGGCAGATGGGCATTACATGCGACGACTACCCCACCCTGCTCTCCCTTATGCACCACGACAAGAAGAACACCGCTGGAACAATAAACTTCACGTTGCTTGCCGACATCGGTGACATACGCATCAACCAAACGGCTACAGAAGAGGAGATAAAAGAAGCACTCGACTTCTACCGCGAAGGATTTTAAGCAAACGGAAAATCCGTGTTAATACGTTTAATCCGTTGTGCCAGAAGTAATCTTATGGCATAACGGATTAAACGGTTTATTATAGAACTGCGAATAGTGCTTAACTCCTAATATATGTTTATCGAAAGGATATAAACAAGGGCTGCTGGGAATGCCATCAGCGAGGAGTCGAAACGGTCGAGCATTCCGCCATGACCAGGCAGGATGTTACCACTGTCCTTTATGCCGAGGTGACGCTTGAAAAGACTTTCCACAAGGTCGCCCCATGTGCCGAATACCGTCACCACAAGTCCCAGTCCGAGCCATGCAGGCAACGAGAGCGGGCTGCCTTCACCGGTGCCTCCGGTGAAATACCACACCAGCACGGCAGCGATAAGAACAAAGATGCCACCTCCTATGCTGCCTTCCCAACTCTTGCCTGGCGACACGCGCGGGAACAGTTTATGTTTGCCGAGAAGCGAGCCGCAGCAGTAAGCGCCGGTATCGCTAACCCACAGGAAGATGAATATGCTCAGCGGCAGAATCGACACGAACGACACTGTGCCGTCGCCCTGCTGCATGAACGCAAGCGCGTTGATAGTTGAGAAGGGCAAGGCGATGTACATCTGCGAGAGCATGGAGTAGGCCCAGTTGTTAACGGGATTTTCTGCACGCAGGTACAACTCACTGATAAAGAGATAGATAATAGTCAGCAGGTAAGGCACAAACACCGCGCTGGTATTGGTGAAGCCGCTGACATATCCCGCCATTGCCAGGAAGAGATACACTCCAGCAACGGTGCAGATGAAACGGTTGATGCTCACCTCCTCGTTGCTGTCGTTCACCAGTCCTGCGAACTCCCATATCGTCAGTCCTGTCACAATGGCGAACAGGAACACCATTGCCATCGGGTTAAGGAAACTAACCACTATGGCAGCAACGAAAAACACGCCAGTGATGGCTCTTACTATCAGATTTTTCATTCGTTAGTGCAGTTATTGTTGTTTGTCGGAAGATTCGGTGGCATCTGAGTTTTCTGAGGATTCTGATGTTGCAGAATGCTCCGACAGTCCTGGAGATTCGGGCTGCTCCGGCTCTTCCGTCTGCTCTCCCATTATCTCCGTAGAACGGCTTGCCCACGGGCGTTTGCCGAAGATGCGCTCCACATCCTCTGCAAAGATTACCTCGCGGTCGATGAGCAGTTGCGCCAGTTGGTTGTGACCTTCCTTATGCTCTGTCAGAATCTGCTTTGCGCGCTCATATTGCTCGGCTATGAGTTTCATCACCTCCTCGTCCATTACCTTTGCCGTTGTTTCGGAATAAGGTTTCTGGAAGTTGTACTCTTGGTTGTTGTAATAGCAGATGTTGGGCAGTTTGTCGCTCATTCCTGCGTATGCAATCATCGAGTATGATGTCTTGGTGACGCGCTCAAGGTCGTTCATCGCGCCTGTTGATATCTGTCCTATGAAGAGTTCCTCGGCAGCGCGTCCTCCAAGCAGTGAGCAAATTTCGTCGAGCATCTGCTCTTTTGTTGTTATCTGTCGTTCCTCGGGCATATACCATGCTGCGCCGAGTGCTCGTCCGCGCGGCACTATGGTCACCTTGACCAGTGGGTTGGCATGCTCGCAGAACCATGATATAGTGGCATGTCCCGCCTCGTGAATGGCTATTGAGCGTTTCTCCTGCGCCGTCAGCACCTTTGTTTTCTTCTCCAGTCCTCCGATGATACGGTCAACAGCATCAAGGAAATCCTGTCTCTCAACGGTTTTCTTGTCGTGACGTGCCGCTATAAGAGCCGCTTCGTTGCACACGTTGGCAATGTCGGCGCCCGAGAATCCCGGTGTCTGTCGTGCCAGTTGGTCAACGTCAAGATTCTTGTCTGTCTTTATCGGTTTCAGGTGAACCGCGAATATGGCTCGCCTCTCGTTGAGGTCTGGCAGGTCAACACTAATCTGTCGGTCGAATCGTCCTGCGCGCAGCAATGCCGAGTCGAGCATGTCAACACGGTTGGTGGCAGCGAGGATTATCACACCGCTGTTGGTGCCGAAGCCGTCCATCTCGGTGAGCAGTGCGTTGAGGGTGTTCTCGCGCTCGTCATTGCCTCCCATTGCAGGGTTCTTCGAGCGTGCACGTCCCACGGCATCAATCTCGTCGATGAAGATGATGCACGGTGCTTTCTCCTTAGCCTGTCTGAACAGGTCGCGCACACGGCTGGCACCCACTCCCACGAACATCTCAACGAAGTCGGAACCCGACATAGAGAAGAAAGGTACACCTGCCTCGCCTGCCACAGCCTTGGCAAGAAGCGTCTTTCCCGTTCCCGGAGGTCCCACGAGCAGTGCTCCCTTAGGAATTTTACCTCCCAGTTCGGTATATTTCTTCGGATTTTTGAGGAACTCCACAATCTCCTGCACTTCCTGCTTTGCCCCTTCTTGTCCTGCCACATCTTTAAATGTGACGTTTATCTCGCCTCCGTTCTCATACATCTTGGCCTTGCTCTTGCCCACCGAGAACACTCCCGACGAGCCGGCACCGCCGCCCATGCGTCTCATTATCAAGAACCATATCACGATGAGGATGATGAACGGCGCAAAGTTGATGAGGATGTTCAGCAGTTCGCTGCCGTTCTGGTTCTTGTAGTCTATCTCGCCGTTGAACTTCCCGTTGGCGTGTGCTGAGTCGAGAAACTCCTCCACCTTGTCAACGCTGCCGTACTCCACCTCGAGGTAAGGGCTCTTGCCCACCTTGTCGGTGCCCGACTTGAAAATGTGGCGGATATACTCGCCCTTGACGTACATCTTCAGTTTGTTGTCGCCTTTGTTCACCTCCACCTTCTGCGCATATCCGCTGTCAACATAGGCTTTGAACTCGGTGTACGATGCCTTCTTGTTCATGCTGCCGCCGATGGACTCGCCGCCAGAGAAATAGAAAGCCACGAGAGCGACAAGCACCATGATGTAAATCCAACTCATGTTGAACTTTGGCATCTTGGGACGGTTGTTATTGTTTTGTTCCATATATCTATGCTCTAATTACGAATGAGGATTGTAATTATTCAATGTTTGGCACCATCGTTACGTTGGCATCCTCCCAAAGTTTCTCTATGTTGTAAAACTCACGTGTCTCGGGCAGGAAAATGTGAACCATCACGTCAACGTAGTCCATCGCAATCCATTGTGCCTGCTGCTCGCCTACCACGCGGATAGGCTTCTCGTCTGCCTTCTCGCGAGCCTGCTCCTCCACAGAGTCCATGATTGCCTCCACCTGAGTGGGCGAGTTGCCGGAACATATCACGAAATAGTTGCAAATGGCACCGTCGATGCCCTGCATGTCAACAATCACGATGTCGCGGCCTTTCTTTTCCTGAATACCTTCGGTTATTACCTCTACAAGTTGTTTTGTCTTTGTCATCTAAATAATTAATGGTGATTAATACAGCGCGTCCTCGTGCGCGCACAATAGTTATGCAAAGGTACACTGAAATATCGGAAAACCATTAAAAAAGTGCATTAATTTGAGATTTTTTAGAAAAAAGTGGGCAAAAATGTTTGTAGTTCAAAAAAAATCTGTACCTTTGCACCCGCAATTCAGATGATGCTCGAGGGAGAGCAAGCGGCAATGCCGTCATCGAGTTGCCTCGTGATTGGGGTATGGTGTAATGGTAACACTACAGATTCTGGTCCTGTCATTCTTGGTTCGAGTCCGAGTACCCCAACAACCTCTTAATTCGCTAAGATGCCTTTCGGCACTTGGCGATTTTTTTGTGCCCTGACGTTAGCGGTCGGTGCCGTCAAGCATTATGAAGGCAGCCCAGTGCGGACGTCTTAGACGCAGACTGCTGGGGAAGTATCCGTAGTCGCTGTCATGCTCTTTCAGGTACCTCTGTGCTTCTGCGAACGTCTGTCTCTTGTTTTTCCCTGCCGCCAATGCCGTGTAGAACTGCGTCATCAGGTCTTTTGTGGCGTTGTCGCTGACACTCCACAGGCTCATCACTATGGTTCGTGCGCCAGCCTTCTTGAAGCCTCGCTGCAGTCCGAACACTCCGTCGCCGGTAATCTCTCCCAGTCCTGTCTGGCATGCCGAAAGCACCAGCAGGTCGAGTCCCCTCAGGTCAAGTCTTGATATCTCCTGTGCCGTTAGCACTCCGTCGTCAACTCCTGCAGGTATCTCCACACCGCTGAATGTGTTCTCAGCCCCAGAGAACAAGAGTCCCGAGCGTGTCATCGCCTTGTCCTCCACATAATTCGCCTGCGCGTCTCCCATATTAAGGAACCGCATTCCTTCGCGTCTCTTCTGCCTTCTGGCATCCGTCTCGCTCCAGTAGAAACCGTGTGTGGCGATGTGCAGCATCCTCTTCCTCTTTCCCGAGAGGTCCTTCAGCGTGGTCTCGGTAGCGTCTGTTCCTGTTATCTTGCTGACTTTCGTTTTCGAGTGTTTCAGTATTTTGCACACCTCGTCAGCCTCCTCCAGAGTGCCTTTAAGGTAAGGCCATCCCCCTCCTCGGTATGTTGTGGAGTCGGCAACAAATCCGCGTTGTGCGAGGAGATTGCCGGTGTCTGTCCTCGGTGTCCCCATTGCACTCACTTCTGTATCGTAATTTATTCCTCCGTACACCACGGCACCATCCGACTTCGTCTTGTCATGCGCCATTGCCAGTTCTCGCGTTGAAGAGAGGCGGTAGAGGTTGAACATGTCGCTCATCATGCAGTCCTTCTCCCAATGAGGCACCGACTCTATGGCGATGTTATATAGTTCTCCGCTTGGCGAGAAGAAGATGTCCTTCACCCCTTCCAGTTCACTTGCCAGCCGTCCCCATACCATTCTGCTCAGTTCCGGCCGTTTGTAGAGGCTGGTGTTTATAGCACCGAGTTCATTCTTCTCGAAGAGCGTGGTCATGTGCGGCGCTTTATACCCCTTCTTCACCGTTAGCGCAACGTACATCGTACTGTCTGTTTCAAATAAAGGAAACGTGATGAACTCTATGGCGATGTCGTCTTTATCGAGCCTTTTTTGAATGTCCTTCCAGTTCAGCCGTATGTTGCGCGAGTAGTCGCCGAAGACCTTCGACTCCCGTGCCAGTTCCATCTCCTGCCTCTGTATTACCGTGTGCAGCGAGTCCGTGTCGATGCTTCTCTCCTGAACGGGCATCTCCATTTGCTCCTCATAGATGCCTACATTAGCGGAGAGCGCGTCATATTTCGCTATTATGGCAGGGTCGCCGCTTTCAATAATCAACTGTCTCATGGCGATGCCTGTGTTCAGCAGAATACCCTTTGAGAACAGCGCTGTCTTGTCGTAGAGTGCGGCTACCGACTCGTTGGTCTGATATCTGAGAACTGTCATCGGCAAGGCGATATTGAACATATACTCGTAGTTCTCGTTCCATAGTGTCTCCTGCAATTCTGGGGAAAGTTCCGAGAAACTGCTGAGAACGTATTGCCGTGAAGATTCCAACGACTGGTTGATGCAAGAAAACTCCTCTGCGTGGTTGCCTAATGAAGAGTAGTAACTGGCGAGGTTGCTTAGTACCGCAGCATAGTCGGGATGCTCTGTGCCGAGCATTCTCTTATATATCTCGTTTGCCTCCTTTCCCAGCCTTATCGCCTCTGTGAAGTTGCCAATGTCAGAATAGTCGGCAGCGATGTTGTTTAGCGACATGGCATAGTCGGGATGCTCTGTGCCGAGTGCCTTCTTCCTTATTTCCATCGCCTCCGTTCCTAACCTTATTGCCTCGGAATAATCTCCTGTTTCAGACAAATAGGTGGCGAGATTGCTGAGTGCTGTGGCATAGGCGGGATGTTCCGTTCCGAGCACCTTCTTCCTTATCTCTATTGCCTTTGTTCCCAATCTTATTGCCTCGGTATAGTCCCCGAGAGCAGCCAAGTCATGGGCGAGGTTGCTTAGCGCTGTGGCATAGTCGGGATGCTCGGTGCCAAGCACTCTCTTTTTTATCTCTATCGCCTCTATTCCCAACCGTATTGCCTCTTCATAGTTGCCGAGGTTGGAGTAATAGTTGCCGAGGTTGCCAAGAGCCAAGGCATAGTCAGGATGCTCTGTGCCATATGCCTTTTTGTATATTTCCAGTGCCTCTGTTCCTAAAACAGCAGCCTCCGAGTTGTTTCCTGTTTCCGAATAGTAGTGCGCGAGATTGCTTAGTGCCGCGGCATAGTCGGGATGTTCTGTGCCTACGGTTCTCTTTCTTATCTCCATCGCCTCCGTTCCCAGCCTTATAGCCTCTGCGTAGTTCCCGAGTGCCGACTTGTAGTGGGCGAGGTTCCCGAGTGCTATGGCATATTCTGGATGCTCCGTTCCCAGCACTTTCTTCCTTATGTTCAACACCTCCGTTCCCAGCCGCATGGCCTCCGTGTAGTTGGCAAAGGCGGAATGATAGTTGGCGAGGTCGCTGATTATCTCCACATAATCGAGGCTGTTATCTCCGAAAACGGTCTTTGCCGTAGGTGCCAGTTCCGTCAGGATAGAAGCAGATAGTTCGGGACGTCCTTCTACATTATAAAGATTTGCAAGGGCATAGGCTATTCCGCAATATATGGAGTCTTTCTCCCATTTCGCCTCTTCCCATTTGTCTTTTAGCCTGCTGCCATAGTAAATCGCCCGTTCGTAGTCTTCCTCTCGGAAATACTTGAAAAACGAGTCGTAATATACGGAGATGGAGTCTTCTATGTTAGACATGCCGTCCTTTGCCTGGGCAAACAAAGAGACTGTGCCAAGCAACAAAGCGGATATCAACAGAAACCTCCTCATAATGTTCTCCAAGTAAATTAACGTGAGTTCGACGAAATATAACTGTCTGAAAATTTGGTGATTAGCGAAAATTGTTGTAACTTTATAGTGTCAAAATACAAAGTTTTACAAACAATAATCGCTAAGATCACCGAGGACAAAGTTACGGAATTATTTTGTATTGCAGATGGTTTCTGCAAGTTTTTTGACGCCATGATGTCAAAATATACCATAAAGGAGGCTAAAAAGCGTCACCGATGTTTAATGAAGTTTAAGGAATTGTCAGCAAAGATTATCAAGGTTTAAAATCAGTGCCATCCTGACCTTTAAGGGTGTCAAATTGTCATGAAACACCCCAAAGGCATGTTTATTGCATCCCGTATGTGTGAGAGCCGGAGCCAAGGCAAAGGCAATCAACGACATACGTTTAACTTAAAATATAATTAGGAGGTATTGATTATGTTACCAGTAATGTTTAAAAACAGTTGGTTCCCAACAGTATTTGACGATTTCCTGAACACTGATTTCATGCCTCGCGCCAATACAACGGCACCCGCAGTCAATGTCAAGGAGGACGAGAAGGCCTACACCATGGAACTTGCAGCTCCTGGCATCAAGAAGGAGTATTGCCGTGTAAGCATCAACGACGATGGCAACCTTTGCATCGCCATCGAGAACAAGCATGAGCACAAGCATGAGGACAAGCATCACCACTACTTGCGCCGTGAGTTCAGTTACTCGAACTACGAGCAGAACTACACGCTGCCCGAGGATGTGGAGAAAGACAAGATCTCGGCCAAAGTGGAGGATGGCATCCTGACCGTTGTCCTTCCGAAGATGGAGAAAGAGCAGAAAAAGGTCGGCAAGGCCATTGAGGTATCATAAGGCCCGATCCTCATAAACACAGCAAAGGAGCAACACCAATCAAGGTGCTGCTCCTTTTGCTTCAAAGAACATTAGACACACAACTTTCGTTATTCTGAATTCATCGAACTCACGTTAAATTATAAAAACTGAAGTTTCGCAAACTTAACTCCTTCAACTTGCGAAAGTTGAGTTATAAAAACCTATTGGATGTCGGGAATCATAATGATGCGAACGGTGTCTTTCAGCACGCTGTTTTCCCCGTAAAGACCGTCATGAAAGTTGAAGGAGACTGCTATCTCGTCTCTGTCCTCTTCAGGACCGAACGACTGGCGACTGACGGTAATGCTGTCGTCCGCGGTCTCCAGCATGCTTTTCCTGTCGCTGCCGTTCTTGTCTTTATATGCGATGAAGAAGAACGACGAGTCCTCGGGTGCGAAAGGCAGTTCCATCGTGATGTCATCCCACAGATACAAGGTGTCTGGCAGTTGCTCTGCGAACTCGTCAAGTGTCATCATGTTTCCCCTTGTAGAGAGGTGGTTCGTCTTCACATAATAGTCTTTTATCGACGTGCTTTTTTTAGTGAAGAAATCGTTGCCCACGAACAGCCGTATCTCCTTTGTCTTCAGGTTTTGCACTTTTATGGCCTGCTTGTCTGCCGACCAGAGAATCTTGTCCTGGTCGGAAAACACATCGCCAGACTTGCAGATGCGCTTGCCTATTTTTATCGACGGTGTGTTCATCTTCAGAATCTTGTAGTCGTCGGCCCATATCGTTGCTGTAACGAGAAGCGTAAGAAATGCTATGATTGACTTTCTCATATCTTCGTTCGTTTATAGTTTATAATCGTTTTCTGAATGGCGAAATAAAGTGATGGGATAAGGATGCTGATGGTGGTGTCAAAGAAAAAGTAGAGCACGGCCACCACGATATACAGCACTAAGGCATAGCCGACGAACGAGAGGAGGAAGCGCAATGCCCGCGAGCGGGAGTTCCTGAACAGCGGAATGCGGTCTGCCAGCGACCTGTGGCTGAACAGCGAGAGCGAGATGATGAAGAACAGCAGCGCCAGCAGCACAGTCATGGTGCACGACACGAGGTGCTTGCCGTTGAGCAGGGAGTGCAGGGCGTGATAGGTTATGACGCTGCCGGGCTTCATTCCCGAGTAGGTGTCGTGCACGTCTTCAGTCATGTCGCCGATGAACACCATCTTGTCCTTTGTAAGCACGGCGAGGTCGGAGTCGGAGTAACTCTCCAGGATGTCGCTCCCCAGGTTGTAGTATGTCTTGTTGCCGCTCTCGTCATACTCCGAGAATGCTTTTGCTGGAAAGTTCAGGAACGCGCTGTTGTGGCACAGTCTGCCGTCGCAGGTGTAAAGTAATCCGTGACGCGTGATGGTCTTCCCGGTCATCTCCCTGTATGCGTACAGCGGCATCGACGGCTGGCTGTCGTAGAGGTATTTGTAGCGTGTGAAGTTAGTGGCTACGATGGTTGAAGCATAATCGCTGATGGCGGCCTTCTTCTTCAGGGCGGAGTCCGCCAGTTCTATGTCCTTGTGACTGGCGATGGCGATGTTGTCCATACCCTTCAGTTTCGCGAACAGCGCCGAGTCGGCCTCGCTGTCGTATCCCTTTTCGAATCTCACATCCATGATGATGTACCTGTGCTGCCCTATGCTGTCCAGCCTGTTGAGAATGTTCAGCAACTTGCTGCGGTCGGTAATGTCAGTATTCCCTACGGGCATTCCCATGTCGTCGTTCTTGTCTATGAGTTGCTTGTCGTAGGACACGTTGATGAACAGCGCATCTTTATAATCGGCCTTTTCAGAAAGTCCCGTCTTGTTCTTGAGCAGTTCCGCCCATGCGAACATATTCAGGTTCTCGCCCGTGAACAAAGGCTGGTTGTTCAGCACATACGTCAGGACGAGCAATGCGATGACATTGCCGACGGAGACGAGTATAGGCGTCTTCCTGTCTAATACCCACCTCGTTATAGCATCCTTCCCTTTCCTTGTGGTCTTCTTCCGTTTCATCATTAATGTATTGGCAAAGATACTATAAATGTGCAATAACACAAAAATATATCATGAAAATTTGACAATTATGTGTTTCTGCACGCTGTTTGATATACCTTTGGGCAGGGGGACAGTATACCAGTGAGGGTGCTGATGCATGCGTTTCGCGGTGCGTGAGGTGCTTGGCGGGCGGCGAGTTCTTATGTTCTGTCAGGCGGCGACTTGTTGGTGTTTGGCTCTCTCTATGGGAAGGAATGCAGGCGGGCGTGTTACTAATGCAAAGATACAAAAAGAAAGAGCGTTTTGCAAGAAAAAACGCGATTTTCTTCCGACCATTTTAAGGTCGGAAAATTTTGCCCTGAAAGTGGCGAAACCCATTGTTTCAGGGCATTTCAGGCAAGAAAAGAAAAGGTCGGAAATAGGTCGGAAGATTTTTGAAAAAATGCTCATTATTCTTATGAAAGACATCTGGAACACATTAATTTGTTAAACGTTTTTAACAAATTCATCAATTCATCAATTCATCAATTCATCAATTGGGTTTGCAGAGAGCGCAAATCACCAAATATATTTGTTATATATTTTATATTATATATATA
>DGTS01000034.1:0-1094 GCA_002394385.1 Prevotella sp. UBA4330 | reverse complement strand
AATGCCGAAAAGGGATTTGATGAATTGATGAATTGATGAATTGATGACTTTTGCTGTCTTTTCCTGAATGAAATATATTTTACATAATTCTTGCAAGCCGTTTAAACAAACGAGGTTGGCGATAATGACAAGAAAATTATCAGAAATGTAGTCGCAAAAAATTTGCTTATGCTGTATATTTTTTGTATCTTTGCAACAGAGTTTTAGTGGAAGGAGAGAGAGCCTGCGGTGCCTGTGCTGTATCCATGAAAAACACCAATCATTTACCTTTTTATCCTCCAAGAGATATGGAAGAAATTACGAATCGTGACGATGTCACGCCCAATGTTATGCAGCATATTCAGAGGCTGGCGAGCACTCTGAATGGCGACCCCCTGTCTGTCGCCGCCGTTGATTTCGACATGCTGCGCACAGTAACCGACGGTTTCAATACAGCCGCCACGGTGTTTTTGCTGGTGAGTGTGAACGATGGTTTGCGCGTGTATATGCGCGATAGCATTTTCGACGCTATACGCATGGACAACGAACTGTTGCCTGCCGAGGTGCGTGTGAATGAACAGTGCATTGAAAGCCGCATTTCGGAGATATGGCGGCAGGTGGAAGTGCGCATCCGATATAAAGAGAAACAAATGTCGCGCCGCAGTGAGGCGTTGCGTGCCATGCTGGGTCTTGGTGCCGACACTTCGCCAGTCGGAAATGGGGAAGTCGCAGACACCCCGGTAAAGGAGAAGGAGAGTTTTTCCTCAGTAAAGGTTATTATCAACAACGTTCAAGGTGGTGACGATAACAGGAGGATTGCCATGTCTGGAAATAATGCAAATTATAACGAGAATCAAATACACTAAGACTATGCCAAGAAAGATACTTATGACAGGCAGCAATGCCAAGTACGTAGAAAAGCGCGGAGTCGGCATCGTGGCAGACGACCGTGAGATAACGATGGAGGGCGATAACGCGCAGTATGAAGAACATGCAGGAGCAGCAGCGCCGCATTTGCCCTTGTACCGCACCCGTGAGGAAGGAACTAACCTCTACGAGTTCCTAGTGCGCGGCGGCTATATCGACGGCAAGACTGACAGGGAGTGCTGGCTGTA
>DGTS01000002.1 GCA_002394385.1 Prevotella sp. UBA4330 | reverse complement strand
AAAGTTCCAAGTTCCGCTCGACCCGAAGGGGCGCTTTAATAGCGAAGCGGAGAAAGAATGTTCCAAGTTCAAAGTTCTTTCAGTCGGCCAACGCCTTTGTGAAAGCGGCAAAGCCGAGCGCAAAGTTCAAAGTTCCAAGTTCAAAGTTCAAAGTTCAAAGTATCTCCGCCGCTCCCTCGAACACAAACTCGGCAGGACCGGAGAGAAAGACACCACCGTCAGCCTCATCCCAGCGCACATGCAGCGTGCCGCCATCCATGATGATGTCTGACTCACGGCCAGCACGACCGGTAAGCGATGCCGCAACAGCAGTGGCACAGGCACCCGTGCCGCATGCCATAGTGATACCGCTTCCACGCTCCCAAACGCGCGTTCTTATACTACCATCGCTCATCAGTTGTGCAAATTCTATGTTGCAACGCTCTGGAAAGGCTGCATTACGCTCAAGCAACGGACCGTAATGTGCCACATCCACATCATTGATATCATCAACGAAAATCACAAAATGGGGATTGCCCATCGACACAAAGGTGCCGCGCCACTCCCTTCCGTCTGCCTCCAACATCATGTTTTCTGGGGTGTCACAGTCATTTAGCAAGGACGGAGAGGGGCTCTGCGGAGTTCCCATGTCAACTGTCACCGCCGTCACCGTCTTGTCAGCCACTTCCAGATGCAGGTGTTTCACTCCCGAGAGCGTGAGCAGACGTATGTCTGTCTTTTGCGTCAGTCCTTTCTCGTAAACATACTTGCCGATGCAACGCGACGCATTGCCACACATCAGAGCCTCACTGCCATCGGCATTGAAGATGCGCATGGTGAAGTCGGCTTCGGGAACTGGCGAGATGCCTATCAGCACCAGTCCGTCGCTGCCTATGCCGGTGTGCGGCTGGCTCCACTGTCGCGAAGTTTCCTCTGGATTGGGCACATCGTAAAACGTGGTATCGACATAAATATAGTCGTTACCCGCCCCGTGCATCTTAGTGAAATGAATACGCTTTGCCATAAACAAAATCTTGGATCGTGGCGTGTCCCACGTCACCTCCTTACTTGGACGCTGCAAAGTTACGACAAAAAGACAGAAAACGTGCAAGGATTTCTACTTTTTTATTCTTTGTTGTGCGAATTTGTTTCAATTCGATAGAAATCCTTGCCGTTTCCCCTCATTATGAAAGCAAACGATGCTTTCCGCTATCAAAAAGACAGCGCTACTGCCTATTCAGGTAAAATGGGTTCTCCCATCTCAGAAGCCTCAGCATCCTTGCTGTCGAGTTTAAAGAGCATGAAGAGCGGCTTCTCGGCAGTACACTGCTCCCATCCGAGCCCCTTGTCCTTGCTGTTGACATCGCCGTTAGGGTCGCTATACTTGGCGAAGTTGGTCCATGCCGTGAGCATCTTCTCTGAAAGGTCCCAGTCGCCCTGTGTCCACGGACGCCAGCAGTGCTTCAGCGACTTAAACACAAACCACAGGTCGCTGCTGTGGAAGGCTCCCTTCAAACGGTCGGTAATCTCGGGATGCTTGCCGTCATCGGGCAACGGACGGGCAAACTCGTAAGCCCACGCCTTGCCGCCTTTCGACTGGCGCACCTTGCAGAACTCCGCAATGCCAGGTCCCATAGAGCCCATATCGTTCAGCGTGTAACCAATCATATACGGCACGTCGGCAATGGTTCCCTCGCGGGTGGCATCGTCGAAATTCTTTGTGCACACATATCCGTCCACGATGGGGCGCTGCATAAGGAAGAGGTCGGTCTTGTTCACCCTGTTATACATCTCGCCAATGGTGAACATTATCTCGGTAGAAGCAGCGCGCAGTTTCTCGATGTCGGTAAATCCTGCCCAGTCCATCACCTTCTTTGTCTCTGCCTCCGACTCTTGCAGCGTCGGGTTGTAGGTGAAGAACTTATTCACCGGCGTTGCAGGCTTAGCCTCCTCGCCTTCCTTGGCAGGGACATTGATGCCGCCACCACTCATTATCACCGCCTTATGGAACAGTCCACGGGCGAGCGGACTCTCGCAAAGGGTGCGCACACTACCGGCACCCGCACTCTGTCCGAAGATGGTGACATTGTCTGGGTCGCCGCCAAACTGCGCGATGTTTGCCTTTATCCACTTCAACGACTGAATCTGGTCGAGTATTCCGTAATTGCCCGAAACATGGTTGGGACTCTCTTTCGAGAGGTCTGGATGAGTCATGAAACCGAAGATGCCGAGACGATAGTTTATGGTAACAAGCACCACATCCTTAGAAGCCCACTGCTGTCCGTCGAACTCAGGCTCAGAGCCCCATCCCTCACGATAGCCGCCACCGTGAATCCACAGTGCAACGGGGAGTTTCTTGTCCGTCTGTCCCGGTGCTTTGGTCCATACGTTCAGATAAAGACAGTCCTCGCTGTAAGGTGCCTCGTCGCCATAGCCCCATTCCGAAGCATAGAAGCCAGGATAGTGAACCGACTGATAACCAGGATGTCCGAACTTGTCGCACAGGCGCACGCCCTCCCATGCCACTACAGGCTGCGGCTCTTTCCAGCGCAACTCACCGATAGGAGGTGCGGCATAAGGGATGCCACGATACACATACACGCCAGGGCACTCGTCCGCCAGGACACCTTGAACCTGACCACCCTCAATGGTCAACACAGGGCTGTCACCTCCTGATGAAGTGCAACCGACTAAAGCAAAAAACGGCAAAAGCCAAAGTGATTTTTTCATCGTAATAATAGTTTTGATAGATTATTGCTACTATGTAATTATAAGTTATGCACTTGCAGGGAGCGCGGGCATCCCCGTCCACATAGATTGCAGACGCATCGTCCACATTCATTTGTTCGCTGCAAAATTAATCATAATCCCTCAAAACCACTTCTCTTCATGTTTCAAGCACTTTGCACAACGTTTCACATGCCCCCATATCCCCGTTATCCATCGCCCGCAACCCATCGAACATCATCCCACCATCTCCTTTTTTATTAACGTAAGTTCAACGGACTCACGTTATATTACAAAGGGCGTGAAAGATGGCGGTGACAACAATTACATAACATGTCTCAACATCTGCCTATCGAAAAGCGAAGACACGGAATGGGAAAGAGGAAAAGGAAGTAGTCGTAAATACAATTTCTATTTGTTGCACAGAATCAACACCTTTTCGTATCCATGAATAGAAAAAAAACTTTGAAATATGAGATATTATTCAACATTAAGTTAGGTGATTTAACAAATTATGTTTATCTTTGCACATGTGAATGACTGAAAACCAATAATAGAATAGTTTCTTGGACTTCAAGATACTGGCTGAAATCATCTAAAAAGGAACCATAAAAACCTTAATACGGTAACGACAATGGACGGATTCAAAAATATAGAAATCAAGAACTTCAGAGGCATCGATCACCTGAAGATAGACGACTTTTCCCGTGTCAATATCCTTCTGGGGCAGAATAGTTCCGGAAAAAGTTCTGTGCTTGAATGCCTTTTAATGATGATGGGCATGTCCAACCCAGACCTGCCTCAGACCATCAATTCTATCAGGTCTCGCAACTATAGCAGTTTCGCAGACTTGGGCTATATGTTCCATAATTACGACATAAAGGTAAAGCCAGAGATTTCTTCCGATTTGTTTGACGACACCAAACGTCACTTGTCTATAGAATTGACCTATGTCTTTGATGAGAAGTCGCAGCCAGATTTGCAAAACGGACAGATACCAACCTCAGAAACAAAGACCTTCCTGAATACGCTGAAGATGCTTTTCGATGTTGAATCCGGTCAACAAAAGAGCACACACGAATGCAGCCTGACGGTCAATCAACAGGGATTGATATCTAACAAGAAACTGGCTGAAGGATATTTGGAAAAGAACAGCGTGGCTTTTATATCTTCAGACTTGGCAGCTGGCAATCCTGCCAATGACCTGGTTGAGTTGGCAAAGCGCAGGTTAAAAGATGCGGTAACAAAGCAATTGAAGCATTTCGATAGCCGCATCACCACATTGGAGATTCTGAATAATGTCGCTTACGTAGGTCTGGAAGGAATCAATCAGTTGTTGGCAGTCAATATGCAAGGTGATGGTCTTCGCCGTTATCTGAACATCGTGGCTGCTTCTGCCAATCCTATGAACAACATTCTTCTGATAGACGAGATTGATAATGGATTGCACTATTCAGCCTACAAGAAGTTGTGGGAAGCCATCTTCTCCTTGGCAACCACAACAAACAAGCAGGTGTTCGTTACTACCCATAGCAAGGAAACGCTCAACCACCTGAATGAAATGCTGGAAGAGCATCCAGAGTATCAACAAGAGATGCGGTTATATACACTCGCTAATACTCCAATAAAAGGACATCAAGCCTATAAATACACTTTTGATGGCCTAAACGGAGCATGCGAAAACGATGTTGAACTTAGAGGGCTGGTGTGATGAGAAGGTTTCAGATCATAGTTGAGGGTGATGCCGACAAGAAGTTCTTCGAGGATTACTATCACCATATCTTCGGTGAGAAAGCCCCCAAAGGCAGCATCACCCATCCAGGTAAAGACGGTGATACAGGTGGCTATCAGAAGTTGAAATCTGAAGATGCCATAGGCGCCATACGTCAGAACACAGACCTTGGTGGCATCAACCTTGTCATCTTCGATGCTGACGAGGATATAGAAACACGTCGTGCCGAACTGCTTGCCATCAAAGAAGAATTTGGCGTGGAATTTGAATTATTCTTACTGCCGAACGACAAAGATGCAGGTGCATTGGAAGACTTGTTGGAAAACATCATCAACCCCAATAACCAGCCCGTAATGGATTGCTGGCAGACGTACGAAGGAGAACTAACAAAGGTGCGGATTCCGACAAAAACTCCTCCCACGTTGACCATCCCCGCCAAGAAAACCAAGATATACGCTTATCTTGAAACCTTGTTGGGTAAGTCAAAGACCCAGAAGAAACTGATAAAAGATGCAAACCGCAACTACGAGAATACCCAACACTGGGATCTGGATGCTGAATATCTTGAGCCGTTGAAGGAGTTTTTGCTTCAAAAAATAGTAGATTAAAACATGAAGGAAGTGAAACAACATAAGAGGCGTGGAAGACTTCCTAAAATAGAGGTCGTAGACCTGTTCTGCGGAATAGGTGGGCTTAGCTATGGAATGAAGTCAAAAGGTTTTAAGATTCTTGCTGGTTTTGATTTAGATTGGACTTGTCAATATGCTTATGAAACAAATAATGACGCAAAGTTCATATATAAAGACATCAAGACTGTCACTAAAAATGATATATTACCTCTTTATTCAAAAAATGCAATTAAAGTTTTGGCAGGATGTGCTCCTTGTCAGCCATTCTCTTCTTATGCATTTAAAAATAAGAAAAAAGACCCCAACAAGTATGATTTGCTTTATGAATTTGGGAGGCTTGTTGAAGAAGTTAAACCGGATATAGTTACAATGGAAAATGTAATACAGATAATTGCTTTTAAAGAAAAGCCTGTATTACAAGATTTTGTAGATAGATTGAATTTTATAGGTTACAAGATTGATGTTAATCAGGTGTACTGTCCTGATTATGGAATACCTCAGACGCGTAAGCGTTTGGTATTGCTGGCTTCTCGTTTAGGAGATATTAAGTTAATTCCATCAACTCATACTAAAGACCATTATGTTACAGTACAAGATGCAATAGGAAATCTTCCTCCTTTAGAAGCTGGAGAAAGTTGCCCTACGGATGCTTTACATAGATGTCGAGCATTATCACCATTGAACATGCAAAGAATGGTGGTAACACCTTATGGTGGAAGTTGGAAAGACTGGCCTGAGGAGTTAATGTTGGAATGCCACAAAAAAGAAGGTGGCAAGAGTTTTGGTAGCGTTTATGGTCGTATGGTATGGGGCGAACCTGCTCCTACCATGACAACCGAATGCACTGGTATTGGCAATGGTCGCTTTGGCCATCCTGAACAAAACAGAGCTATTTCTGCTCGTGAAGCAGCATTGATTCAAACGTTTCCTGCTACTTACAAGTTCTTTCCCAATGAACAAGAGGTTTCTCTGGCTAAAGCGTCTCGATATATAGGCAATGCAGTCCCTCCCAAATTAGGTGAGGTGATTGCAGAAAGTATCAAACAACATATAAGGAATCACTAGTTACTATTATGGATAAAAAGTATGAATTAAATATAGATGTAAGAATATTGGAGTTACTTGGTCCTAACTTGTACACCAACATTTATTATGTGCTGGCAGAATTAATCGCCAATGCCTATGATGCTGATGCACACAATGTCTATATCATTTCCAATGACGATATGATTATTGTGGAAGACGATGGAAAGGGAATGTCGTACTCAAAAGGGGAAATAACGAAATACTTAAAAGTGGCTGCAATATCCAGAACTAATGAGTCTGACTCTAAGACTGCACTTAATAGGTTAAAAATGGGCAGAAAAGGAGTTGGCAAATTGGCAGCCTTGTCTGTGTCCGAAGAAGTTTATGTTATGACTGTTTCATCAGGAGAGAAGTCTGGATTTGTGCTTTCTCGCCATCCGCAAAGTGAGAGTCTTCAGAGCATTCCTGATGAAAGTATTCATTTTGAGAAAATTACTGGAAATGGCACAGCAATTGTCATGCTAAAACCTCAATATCATTTACATAAAACTCCAACAGCAATTAAAAGAAATCTATTAAAAATATTTCCCGCAATAAGCGAAGATTTTAAGATTCACATAATAATGGGAGATAAAGAAGATGTAATTGATTCCGTGGATAAAGAAATTGGCAGAGAATTGTGTGCATGCATTTTACTTGGCGACAAATCATCTACTATTCAAAATACTTATAAAAACGAATATTCTGATGTCGAATTATTTGTCAAAAAACCAAGTAAAGAATTCCCTATCGTTCTAAAAAACAATGATGGTAATGAAAAAGAATATAGGCTGATAATAGAAGGTTGGATAGGTGCTTACAAATCAACGCGTGGAAGGAAATTGGAATCATCTGATTTTCCCGATAATTTTATTTCATTGTATGCCAATGATAAAATGGGTGAATTCAACATCCTTCCTGTGGTCGGAGCAAACCGTTTGAATGAGTCTTATGTTGTAGGACAGTTGTATATTGATTTGTTCGAGTTGTCAGAATTGCCAGATATGGCCTTAAGTAACCGACAAGGATACAAATCAGACGATCCTCGTTATATAAAGGTGATCGAGTACGTCAAAGACGAATTATTGCCTAATATAATAGCAAAAAGGGTGGCATATGCCAAGGCAAAAAAAGATCAAAGGGAAAAGGGAAAAATAGACAAACAGGAAGAGGAGGAACGTTCTTTCCGACAGAGTGTAAGCGAATTTCGCAAGAATACTTCTGCTCAAGTGGCAAAGAGAATTGTTGGCAAAGAGTCCTTGTTTTCAGAAGAGGAAGTTCGGTCTGCTGTAGAAGATGCAATAAATGCGAATGCTAATATTTTAGGATTAAAACCACACATTGATCAACAAAAAAAGAAACTATTCATAAGTCATACTGGAAGAGACAAAGACATCGGTGACATCGTTTACAATATGCTTGTATTTAATAATGTGCCCCCGGAAGACATCATTTATACAAGTTGTGATGATGAGATAAGTAGGGTGCCACAAGGAATGAATATTTATGATTATCTACGAAAATTCTTTGTCGATAGTGTATCTGACAAGAAGATGTATGTTCTGTTTGTAACTAGTGATAACACAAAAACAGCGTGGGGTGCGATGGTTGAAATCGGAGCTTCATGGATAACTCGTGTTGATCATAAAATATTCAATATAAATAGTTTCCGTCCAGAGCATCCCCTTAATGATGAGGCAATGTGGAATACAATACTCAGGGATGAGGATGGACGCCTTTCTATGACAAAACTTAATTGCGACGATTTTTGTTCAAAGGTTGAGCAAGTTTGTGATGTTATAGGTTATTCGCATAAAACTCGTGAAGAAAACAAGGAGAAACTATCCTCTTTGATTGTTGTCGAATAATGTTTTTATATTATATCAAACAAAGCAAAAAATAAATATTATTTGAGTTTGTGAATAACTCATCAATAGATAAAATGGCAAAGAAGAAAACTTTCAAGGTATTAGATTTATTCTGTGGATGTGGAGGCATAAGCGAAGGATATGCCCTTGCCGGCTTTGACATAGCAGGAGGTATTGACTTCAACGAATATGCTACAATAACCTTTCAGCACAATTTCAAAAGTGCCAAGGTTCATAATATTGATATCACGACCTTTAGCAACGAGCAAATTGCTGAAGAATATAGTGACGTAGATGTAATTGTAGGTGGACCGCCATGTCAAGGATTTTCTTCTGCAAACAGATGGCAGAAGGAAGCAGAAGACCCAAGGAACAAGTTGTTCTTTGAGTATATCCGATTTGTTCAACAGATACATCCAAAGATTATTATGATTGAAAATGTCCGTGGTCTTTTGACAAGAGATAATGGATATGCCATCAATCGTATTCAGGAGATTCTTGGAGCAGAAGAATACAATATAACTTATAAGATACTTGACGCATCCGACTATGGCGTTCCACAAAATCGTAAAAGAGCAATCATTGTTGGAATAAGAAAGGATTATAAAGATATTACCTTCGATTTCTCCAAATTGGCTAAGCAGGAAAAAACTACAGTAGAAGATGCTATTGGCGAATTATATTGCTTTGAACAAAGTGCCGATGGAAAGAAAATAATTTCGACTCCAGCTGATACGCCACTTCGTAAGTTCTTGCGTACAAAGGATAATACTATTCTTGATCAGGATATAGTCTATCCAGCGCAAAAAGTACAGGATAGAATAAAGCATGTCCCACAAGGAGGGAATTGGCAAGATGTACCAGCTGAACTTTGGCCTACTAATCGCCAAAACAGACATTCGTCTGCATATAAGAGACTAGACCCCAATACGCAGTCTTGTACTATAGATACAGGTAATGCTCATAGCAACTATTTTCACCCAGTATTTCACCGAATCCCAACAATCCGAGAATCTGCAAGATTGCAATCGTTCCCTGATAGTTTTGAGTTTCAAGGACCAAGAGGAAGCAAGTATCGTCAAGTAGGAAATGCAGTTCCGCCACTACTCGCCAAAGCAATCGCAGATTCCATAATGAAGATTTTAAAAAATGAAGATAATTGATTTATTTTGCGGCATAGGCGGACTGAGCTTGGGCTTTGAACAAGCTGGGTTTGAGGTCGTTTCTGCAGTTGATATGTGGAAGGATGCCGTCGTAACATACAACCACAATCGAAAAGACAAAATCGCAAAGGTTGAAACTGTTGAAGACTTTAATGACAAGGAGTTGCCTAAGTTGATACAGAGAGAGCATATAACTGGTATTATCGGTGGTCCTCCATGCCAGGGGTTCAGTACCGTTGGTAGACGCGATGTTGATGACCCAAGAAATAAAATGTACCTTGAATTCTATAAAGCCGTAAAATTGGCTTCTCCAGACTTTTTCGTTATCGAAAACGTCAAGGGAATGCTGACCCTTAACAAAGGGGCTTTCGTTAAGGATCTAATCGAACGGTTTGGCCCTAAAGGATTGGGGTATACTATTAATTATCAACTCCTTAATGCGGCAGACTACGGCATTCCGCAGAATAGATACAGGGTTTTTTATGTGGGAATCAAAAACAAAAAGTTTGAATTCCCAGAACCATTTGAATATAAACTTACTGCAAAAGATGGTATAAGTGACTTGGAAGGAGCTACTTCTGAGCATTATGGGAGTGCGCCCCAAAATGATTTTCAAAAAAAGATGCGTGGTGGGGTGAGCAAACCTTTGAATCAAGATTATACTAACCATTCAGAACAAACAATTTCAATTATAAGCCAAGTTCCTGACGGAGGTAACATCCGCGACCTGCCGGAAGAAATTTGGCAAGTACGAAAATATAATAAAGCATTTGAAAGAATGGGAACTTTCAAGCCTTCCAATACAATTGATACAGGTCATAGAAACTATTTCCATTATGCTGAGCCGAGAATCCCAACTGTGAGAGAATCGGCAAGAATTCAGTCATTTCCAGATAGCTTTGAAATTGTGGGTACAAGAGGAAGCCAATACAAACAGGTTGGCAATGCAGTACCGCCTATGCTAGCTAAAATAATTGCAGACAAAATAAAAGAAATGCTATCATGAAACTTAGTCTATCCGTTGAAAGTTATAAGGGAGTTGATGGAAGCAGCCTTTCACCAACACGATGTTCCCAAATGGTTCAAGTTTATGAAATGCTTGAAGCGTTGGGAAGTACAGTTATATCTTATGTTGGCATTCAAGAAGAAGCTGACACAAAGAAGTTGTTTGGCAAGACCAAAGCCAAAAGTGCTATTAGAACTTTCTTCCCTCTTCTGAAGAAGATAGATTTCGTTGACTATGATGGCGATTTTGCTGCAAATAAATGTTTTACTGAATTGGGAACACAATTTGTATTAGCATGTCGTGCTCTTGACAATGTTACGGAAGACACTCCACATAAGGAAGAAATTATTTCAAGATTGGCAAGTATAAAGCGTAATGCCCAGATAAAAGGTCTTATCAATATGTATAATGATCCAGAATGGAAGAATCATAACATGTGGATAGCCCTAAAACTCTTAAAAGAATTCCGCCTTATTCATTGGAACGAGTTCCTTTATACCTTGCATTGCCTCGAAACAGGAAGAACTCTGGGTGATGCCATTTCTGACATCAAAAAAAATAAAAATAAAATTGACTTAATTGAGTTCGTAAATGAAGATGGAGATGTCCTCCCAAATACATGCTACTCGTATTTAAGGAGCTACCTTGAAGAGTGTGGCTTAATTTATAAGGTTTCTTCTTTGGAATCCAAGTTGTCTGATGAAGCCGATTTGTTTTATTCTCAAATTAGTTTATAGTTATGGGTGTATATGATTCAAACATTAAAAGAGATGTTGATGAAATCAACAAACTTCTCAAAGGTGTCAAACCTTCTACCCCTAAAGTGCCTACAACAATTAATCCTAAGTACCGCAGTTTTATTACAGCAATAAAATCAAAACCCTTTTTGCTACTTGCAGGTATATCAGGAACGGGCAAAAGCCGTATAGTAAGAGAGTTGGCTCGTGCTTGCTGGGATGAAGGTAGCACAGAATTCAAAGCACAGAAGCCGAAGAACTTTGAGATGGTGCAGGTAAAACCCAACTGGCACGATTCATCAGAACTGATTGGCTATGTCAGCCGCATAGATGGTGTTCGATACGTTGTCGGCCCATTTTTGAAGTTCATGGTGAAAGCTATCAACGACCCAGACACCCCTTATTTCCTCTGCCTTGATGAAATGAATTTGGCTCCTGTAGAACAGTACTTTGCAGAGTTTCTTAGTGTGGTGGAAAGCAGGAAACGACAGGAAGACGGAACAATTACGACCGACCCCATTGTGGGGTACTCGAACACGGATGAATATAAAAGTCTTATCGACCAACTATTCCCGAACGATGATACCCTGCGCAGCCAATATCTTACGGAAAAAGGTGGTAAGCGTTTAAGCATCCCGACAAACTTGATTGTTGTCGGCACTGTAAATATGGATGAGACCACATTTTCGTTCTCCCGCAAGGTGCTTGACCGCGCTATGACTATTGAGATGAACGAGGTGGACTTGTATGGCGGACTGGATGATCGGCATGAGAAGATTGGTAAGCTGGAGGCTGGCAATCTGATAGGAACGTCTGTGGAGGGCGTTGATGTCTATCGGGAAAATAAAGAGGTATGCGATACGGCTTTGAAATATTTGCAGGCTATCAACCTTAATTTGGATGGTACTCCATTCAAGGTGGCTTATCGTACCAGGAATGAGTTCCTGTTGTATGTGGTGAACAATCTGCCTTATAATAAAGATAAAGATGGTAAGGAGATTCCGCAGCAGGAGGTGATTGCCCGTGCGTTGGACGAGATAACGAGTATGAAGATACTTTCTCGCATTGAGGGCGATTCCGACAAGATTGGCAATTTGCTCGAAGAACTTGGAAAGACTGTCAGCGAGCAGCTGAAAGATATTTCTGGTAAGGACTATTCTGAAAAGAAGAATGACGGCGAAAAAGTCTATTCAGTCTCATTGGCTAAACTGGAGGAAATGAAAGGCCGCCTGAAGAGCGGCTACACCAGTTTCTGGAGTTAAAAAACGAGAATGCGTATGGGAAAGATAGAAGAACTATATCAAGAGTGGCAGAGTCTTCAGCCGATAAAGGAGGAATATCTGCAGCGGCTGAACAGAAAGTTCATGCTGGAGTTTAACTACAACAGCAATCATATTGAGGGCAATACCTTGACGTATGGGCAGACGGAGTTGCTTTTGTTGTTTGGAAAGGTCGTGGATGCTGCAAACATGAAGGATCTGGAGGATATGAAAGCCAGTAACGTCGGCTTAAATATGATGCAAGAGCAGGCATCATCAGAATATCCACTGACGGAGTCTTTTATCCGCCAACTGCATCAAACGATTCTCCGTGAGGATTATACTGTTTATCGTCAGTTGCCTGGTGGGCAACAGACGTCGTATGTAGTCCATGCCGGAGTATATAAGACGCGTCCAAATAGTGTTATTACTCGTACTGGTGATCGATTTGAATATGCTTCGCCAGAGGAAACACCTGCCCTTATGAAAGATCTTGTTGAGTGGTATCGGGAGGAAGAGCAAAAAGGTGAATTGACTTTAGCGGATCTTTGCGCTTTATTCCATTATAGATATATTCGCATCCATCCATTTGAGGATGGAAACGGACGTATAGCCCGCTTGCTTGTGAATTACATCTTGACTCGTCATCACTATCCAATGATAGTGGTAAAAAGTGCAGATAAAGAGAATTATCTGAATGCCCTAAGCACATGTGACGGCTTTGTGGGGACAAGTCCTTCAGACGGTGCGCATGCAGACATCACCAAGATAGCTCCGTTCGTAAGATATATAGAGGATTGTATGGAGCAGGCGCTGATAATATGTATTAAAGCGGCTAAAGGGCAGAGTATTGAAGAAGATGATGACTTCATGAAGGAACTGAAGGTGCTGGAGAGACAGAAGAAACAGGATATTGCTGCCGAATTGAGACATCGTTTTCTTCATGAAGAAGAGGTGTGGAACATTATGGAGTTTGTGTTCTCTCCCATTATCCAGGAATTTGACAAATCTATAGATACTGCTAATGCCGTATTTAAGTTTAAGCATGTGGAAACAGTTAGTCTGTTGTCTCAGGCTCAAGATGGAGAAGCTGGAGTTGGCATCAATGGAGCAAGGCGCGAGACAGCCACTCCTGAGTTGCTTGAAGCAGTGAAAAGTGCCAAATCATTATGGTATCACTGTCAAATGGTAGGAGTGCAACATCCAAAAGAAACAAATATTGTTATAGAGAAGTCTTTTTATATCACTTTCTTCGACGACCATTACTTTGTAGATGGCATTCTCAATAAGAATTTTGCTTATGGGAGTTATCCTACTGAGAAGGAGAAAGGTCAGATTGTAAGCCAATTCAAGCAGGATATTCTCTCTGAGCTAAAAGAAAAACTTTAGGATGGACCTACTGACTATACAACACGAAGATTTCACGATGTATGTTGACTGTACGAAGTTCGACGACATCTGGAATAAGGCGAAGAGTAATGTGGGAGAAAAGGATTTGGTTTCCACTTACACTTGGTCGGAGGGTGTTGTGTCGGTAGAACGGAATGGAGAACCGATTGCAAAAGGTGAGAAGGCTCCTGCCGTGTTCTTTGATAATACGGAATACCCGGTTTGGGTGGACTTCAAGAAACACGTGACGAAGGCTCAATTCGGGTCTATGCTGCAAAGCGACAACGAGCGGTTTACGTTCAGGGGGCACACGTTGGCAGGCTTTATCAACTATGGTAATGATATTGGCAAGAGCGAACTGAACATTGTCTATCAGACGGGAACAGAAAGCAAACGGTTCACTTTTGGCTATGAGGTGCTGAGCACGAAACTGAATTATCATGAGCACTGGAAGAAGATAATAGAGGATATCGAGCAGGAGTACCGAATGCTCTCGTTTGACTATCTGAGACGTACCTTCCATGGCTTCACACCGAATGAGGAAGGTAACACTCCTGAACTAATCTGGTGGAATGTGTTTGCAAAAGAACAGAATATTTTTGTTAAAGCATGTAAGAGCATCATTGAACGTCCTCGCCGACGTCTTCGTGGATATGAGGTGTTTCTAAGGGCAGACAAACTAAAGCGTGTGCCTGCCAATATCGAGAATGAGTTGGCAGAGCACAGAAAAGAGCCTGCACACCTGTATCGGGTTGAAGAACATGTCCAGTCGAATGATACGCAGGAAAACCGCTTCCTGAAATATGCGCTTGGACAGATTCTGGAGAAATATGAATCGCTGAAAAAGCGTATTGAAGCACTCAATGGCATTGGGGAGATGGAGAAAGAAAAGATGCAGAAAATGTTGGATACATTGAAGCATCTGCAACGAAATCCTTTCTTCCGCACGGTGGGGAGATTTAAGGGACTGAATCAGGAGAGTCTGGTGCTCCAACGGGCATCGGGATATAGTCAGGTGTATCGGACATGGAACTTGCTGCGCCGTGCCTATTCCCTGAAAGATGGTGTCTATCGATTGCAGTCTAAGGATATTGCCACGCTCTATGAGATATGGTGCTTTATCGAGGTGAGCCATATTGTGAGGGATCAGTTGGGTATTACTCCCGAGGATGTGGAGCATCGCAACCGCATGGAAATGAACGGTGTGTTTACTTGGGAACTGGGCAAGGGTGAACACTCACGAATTCTTTTCAGGAAAAATGGAGTGGAACTGGCTGAACTGGTCTATAATCCCAAACATACGACATGGGAGAATGACAGAACGGGCATCAAGAACCTTGTCGTCCCGACTGTTCCTCAAAAGCCAGACATCGTACTCCAATTATTGAAGGATGATGTTCAAAAAGGCATGAAGATGACTTATCTGTTTGATGCCAAATACAGGATAGACGGTAAGGTGAATGGAGTGGACTCACCACCAGACGATGCCATCAACCAAATGCATCGTTATCGTGATGCCATATACTATAAAGACAATAATGAGGGTGATGCTGCCTTGAAGAAGGAGGTGATAGGCGGCTATATCTTGTTTCCTGGTGATGGCGAACCGGCTGATGTGCAGGTGGCTAACTTTTACAAAACCATCGGGCAGGTCAATATCGGCGCATTCCCTTTGCGCCCAAAAGACGAGAGGAACAGGATGCTGCTGGAGCATTTCATCCATGAGTTGATAGAGGCAAAAGCTGTAACTACGATTTCGCATGTGATTCCGCAGAAGGGAGCTTTTGTAGAGGTTGGCGACAGGGTCCTGATTGGTACAGTCAGGCCAAGCAGCAGAAAGAATTACAATAAGGATTTTGAGGAGGGAAAGGCAAAGCTATACTATACGGGTGCTCAGTTCCCATCAACGATCATGCTTCACAATTTACATTTCTTCATTCCGTATTTTCCTGGCAGAGGCATCCGGGATGTGTATGAGATAACTGGAGTCAGGACGATAACAGGGCGTGATGTCAAGCAACTGGAAGGAACGGATGCCGTGGCTGATGATATCCGGCTTGCTTTTGATCTCACTTACAGCCGAAGTCTGGCAGTCGATTTCATGAGAATAAAGACTGCTGGAATGATTAAGGACACCTTCCTTGACACTACGTTTGAAAATCTTTCAACCTTAATCAATCGGTAATCTTTCACCATAGTAGAGACGCGCCAACATCTCGGCTATCCACGCAAGGACACGAAGCCAAAGGTGGTGGTACGCGGTTGGTTGGGGGAACCTGAGGGGCGGTTGTTTCATCCACGATTATGTGGGAAGCCAGACATTGTAATATTAACGTGAGTTCGACGAATTATTTCGTAAAATAACCATCTGATTATTAGGTAATTAGCGATATTTTTAGTAACTTTGTAGTACCACCCATAAAGTTGAACTAAAAGATATCGCTAATGTTTACCGAGGACAAAGTTACTGAAATTTTCTGCATTGCAGATGATTTTTGCAAATTTTATGATGCAATGATGGCAAAATATACTGTAAAAGCCCCCAATAAGCGTCCATATCACCGTGACGGGACGCTTTCCAAGGCAGAAGTCATGCTGATTATGATACTGTTTCATGGTTCTGGGTATCGCTGCCTGAAGCACTTCTATCTGGAGTATGTGTCGAAGCATCTCCGGCATCTCTTCCCCCATCTGGTATCCTACAACAGGTTTGTCGAGCTGGAGAAGGAGGTGGCCATACCCCTTGCATTGTTCATCAAGAAGGTATTGCTGGGCAAGTGCACGGGCATTAGTTTCGTGGACAGCACTCCACTCAGGGTGTGCAGGAATCAGCGTATCCACATCCACAAGACGTTCAAGGGCATTGCCCAAAGAGGGAAGTGCTCCATGGGCTGGTTCTTCGGGTTCAAGCTGCATCTGATCTGTAATGAGAAGGGGGAATTGCTCAACTTCATGATCACGCCTGGAGATGTAGATGACCGCAAGCCGCTTGACTACAAGCCTTTTGTGGAATTCCTCTACGGAAAACTCGTCGGGGATAAAGGATACATTGGCAAGGAATTGTTCCAGCGCCTCTTCGTTGACGGCATCCAGCTCATAACGAAGCTCAAGAGCAACATGAAGGGAGCCATCATGAGTATGTCGGACAGGCTACTTACCAGAAAGAGGGCCATCATTGAGACTATCAACGACGAGCTGAAGAATATCGCGCAGGTGGAGCATTCACGTCACAGGTCGTTTGACAATTTCATTGTCAATATGCTTCGAGCTTTAGCTGCATATTGTTTCTTTCCAAAGAAACCAAGCATCGCTTGCGAAAGAGTCATAGACACACAACTCACACTATTCTGAATTCGTCGAACTCACGTTAATATTATGGTTAGAATGATGCCATATAGAAGAGACTATAAGGTGACGGTTGTTTGCAGCCATGTTAAAAATGGCAACCCCTTGGCAACCTGGAGAGACAAAAGAGAAAAAGATGCCATAACTAATTGTGTTACGGCATCTTTTTTGCTTCAGAGAACCTTGTATTGTGCTCTAAAAGTACCCAGAGCCGGGGTCGAACCGGCACGGGTTGCCCCACTGGTGTTTGAGACCAGCGCGTCTACCGATTCCGCCATCTGGGCATTGGCTTAGCGTCATGGTGACGAATAGCGGGTGCAAAGGTAATTCTTTTTTAGGAAAAAACAAAGGAATTGGAAAAAATATTTAAATAATGCGGGCAAAACTTGGAAGTATGGAGAATAATGTTTATTTTCGTAGCGCAAATAAAATCTAATTAAATGAGGACTCAAAATAAAGATAATTTCTGTGTTATTTTAGCGGGTGGAAAGGGACGTAGGCTGTGGCCATGCAGTCGTGAGGAGAAACCGAAGCAGTTCCTGGACTTTTTCTCTACAGGGAGGACATTGCTTCAGAGCACTTTCGACCGCATGAGCAGGATTATCGCCCCAGAAAATATCTACGTCAACACCAATCATGTATATGCACATTTCGTGGAGGAGCAGTTGCCCGAATTGCCTCACGAGAACATTCTCAGCGAGCCGATTTTCCGCAACACCGCGCCGAGTGTGGCATGGGCGACATACCGCATCTTTCATAAGAACAGGAACGCGAGGATGGTGGTGGTGCCGAGTGACCAGGCTGTGTTCAAGGAGGAAGCGTTCCTTGACAATATAGAGCAGGGACTGGACATCGTGTCGGAATATGACGCGCTGCTCACTATGGGGGTGATGCCGACACGCCCTGAGCCAGGATACGGCTATGTGCAGTATAGCGAGAAGACGCAGTTCGACTCTATCTATCGTGTGAAGTCGTTCACCGAGAAGCCTGCCCGCGAGTTCGCCAAGATGTTTGTCGACAGCGGCGAGTTCCTTTGGAACAGCGGCATCTTCCTCTCCAACGTCAAGAACATGCGCCAGAGCATGAGGAGCGTGTTCCCGATGTCGGTGCTGGGAAAGATTGACGAGGAAGGTCATGTGTGGAGTCTTGAGGAAGAAACCGACTATATTCAGAACAATTTCCCCGCCTACCCCAACTTGTCTATTGACATGGCGATTCTGGAGAAGAGCGAGAATGTGTTTGTGATGAAGTGCGACTTCGGATGGGCCGACCTTGGCATGTGGCACAGCATTTATGAGAGCATGCGCAAGAGCGACGACGACAACGTGAGCATCAGCGGCCAGACGATAATTGAGAACAGTCGCGGCAACATAATAAAACTGCCCGCTGATCATATTGGTATAATCAACGGGCTTGAGGATTTCATCGTTGCCGAGAACGACAACGTGTTGATGATATGCAAGCGTGAGGACTCCTCTGCACTGATAAGAAAATATATCAATGACGTGCAGTTGAAGTACGGTGACGAGTATATTTAAGAGGAAGGAGAAAAATTACTTTGAGAATTCCTTGTAAATCTTGTCGGCGATAGCCTTGAATTCTTCTTCCGTGAGTTGCAGTTTCTCCTTGCGGAAGTCAACGTCTGCCTCGCTCTGCATCGGGATGAGGTGGATATGAGCGTGAGGCACCTCAAGACCGAGCACCACCTGTGCCACTTTCTTGCATGGGAATGCAGCCTTCAGTGCCACTGCCACTTTCTTTGCAAACACCTGAAACTCGGCAATCTCCTCGTCAGAGAGGTCGAAGATATAGTCCACCTCTTTGCGTGGAATCACCAGTGTGTGCCCTTTCACCAGCGGGTTGATGTCGAGGAAAGCGTAGAACTTATCGCTTTCGGCACACTTATACGACGGTATCTCACCTGCTGCTATCTTACTGAAAATGCTCATGGATTTATAAAACGATTTAACGATTTCACAATTTTACGATTGATGATACTACCCCACAGTGATTTTGTCAATGCGCAGTTTGATGACGCCGCGCGGTATCTTCACCTCCACTTCGTCACCCACCTTGTGGTTGAGCAGTCCCTGTGCTATCGGCGTAGTGATAGAAATCTTACCCTCGCGCAGATTAGCCTCGCTCTCGCTTACGATGGTATAGGTCATCTTCGCCTTGTTTGCCATATTGGTCATCTCCACCTTCGACATTATCTGCACCGCGTCGGTGCTCAGTCTTGAGGTGTCCACGATTTTTGCCTCTGCCAGTTGGCGTTTCATCAGGTTTATCTTGTTCTCCAGTTTTGCCTGCGCTTCCTTGGCAGCATCATACTCGGAGTTCTCGCTGAGGTCGCCCTTGTCGCGTGCCTCTGCGATGGCAGCCGAAGCCTTTGGTCTCTCCACTGCTTCGAGCCTCTGTAGTTCGGCAACGAGGTTGTCGTAGCCTTCTTGTGACATATATGCCATAATTCTTTCTATTTATATATAATAATTATTGTTTTCAATCGCTTAGCAAAGAAAAGGTCGGATGAAATCCGACAAAAAAAGTATTCCGACATTATCGTCATGATGTCGGAATCGTTCTTTTTATCATTTGTCAATGGCATTCTGCTTAGTTGCCACCCCTATGGATAGGAATCTCTCTCCTTGCTCTGGCGGCTACTCAGCCATTTTGTATTTTTCAGGGGCAAAGTTAGTGTTTTTTTTCATAACAAGCAATTATTTTGTCATTTTTTTCGTTTTTCTTTGTTACTTTAAATCAAAAGTATTATATTTGCAAACACATTTCTCCACGGGGCATTAGCTCATCTGGCTAGAGCGTTTGACTGGCAGTCAAAAGGTGGCAGGTTCGAGTCCTGTATGCTCCACCCTATCACGCCACGGGCGTGATTTTTTCTTTAGACGACTACTAAACACTATGTTTGCTTCCGCCATTGCTCTATCGAGAAAGATGCTGTGGGCACTGTTGTTCACCGCCGTGCCGCTGTTGTCGTTTGCCGACGATAGCGACGACAGGGCCGTTGAGCGCGGTTGCATGGAGTCGCTCACTGCCTTCATGCACTATGCCACGAGCATCTATAGCGAGGCAGGGGTCAATTCTCTCGGCGACAGCATAGGCTTCTTCCGTGCCATTTGCGCTGGCGAGAGCAACGAGGACGGTGTGCGCACCAATGCGGATATCGCCATGGTCACAGCCTTCGTTGCTTCCGAGGCTCTGCAGGGCAGGGCTACATTGCCTGCGGACATCAGCATAGAAAGGCTGAAGCAGATGGCAGTCCGCTCGCTTCACTATGCTCTCAGCACCCATCGCGCCAATGCCACCGCTGTTTGCACCGATGGCAAACACTGGGGAAGCGCCCCCAACGCCCAGCAATGGGAGAGCAGTCTGTGGGCAATGAGCGTTGCCATGGCATGGCACTTCGCATGCCAGTGGCAGGGAGGCAGCGACCTCGACCGCGAGGCTCTCGCCCGACTGCTGCGCTCTGAGGCACTGTTTCTTCTCGGCAGAGAGGTGCCTACAGGATTTGAAGGCGACACCAAGGCAGAAGAAAACGGATGGGACAGCAACTTGCTCGCCACAGCACTGGCTTTTGGTGGCACTGGCATCTGTGCCGACTCACTGCAAAATGCTCTCATGCGCTACTCTCTCAACTGCTACACCGTTGCCAGCGACAGCCTACGCGTACCAGAACTTTTCGCGGGAGCGAACCTATACGATGACTACACACTGCAAAATCACAACTATTTCCACACCAGTTATCAGAACGTCGTGATGCAGGAACTTGCAGAAAGCATTGTCGTCATGCGCCTTTTGGCACCCAGCACCTACCAGTCATCACCCGACAACTGCCTGACATGGCACTGGCAAGAGGTGTGGGACAACGTGCTCGCGTGGCTCGCCCTCGCCGACGGCGAACTGGCAATGCCCAACGGCAACGACTGGAGCATGTTCCTCTACGACCAACTGCCTGCCTATGCCGCTATGACAACGATGACGCACAACGCCGATGCCCTGATGCTGGAACGCCGCTGTCTGGAACAACTGCTATGCCGTCAGCAGACAACAGCCGACGGCTCCTATATGCTCAATGCCGACATCGGACCGCGCCGAATGGGAGTCACCGCCCACCGCGTGCTCACCACACTGCTTATGCACCGCCTCTTCCCCACCACCTCGCTGAAGTCCTCGACATGGGACGATTTCTGCCTGCGGCACCGCAAGGGAGTATATTTCGGCAGTCAGCAGATAGTGCGCGGCATGACAAAGAGTCGTTTCGCATGTTTCTCTGCAAGCAAGGGACTGCATAACTGCTCGGCCGTGATAGTGCCAAACACCGCCGGGGAATGCAAGATAGCCATACCGTATAAAGAGGGCTTCGGCGGAAACTTCATCGGCACACCTGCCTCGATGCCTCAGATTACAGAAATGAAAGCGTACGATGACGGCAGTTGGACGGTGGTGGGAACTGCCGACGGCGAGCCGTTCTGCATCTGGGCAACGCCAGGAAATGCCGTCATGGTGATTGGCAGACCCGTGTTCCTTGCCCTTGCCGACGACCCTTTCACGGAACGGGCAGGACGCAAGATGTCTGTTACCGAGGGCAAACGGTGGGCGAACATCAGCAACAGCATAGGCATAGTGACAGCAGGCCAGACGTCGCCAACGTTCAAAGTAGAGCACAAAGGCATCGTAAACTCCATCAACACCTGCGTCATCAGCACCAGCGACACGCAAGCAGCAGCATATTTCACAGACGTAAGCAGCAAGCAGACGGCACGGCTTGCCCGCCACACCACATTCACACGACAGCACAACAACTGTACCTTACAAATCAAAGACACCGACGGCACCATCCGAACGCTATCACTTAGCCGCGACAAAGGCCGTACTTCGATAACAACAAATCAGAGACGATAAAGTAAAATAGGCTATATTACCGACCAAAATAGGCTATATTGGTCAGTAAAATAGCCTATTTTACTTTTCCGCATGCCGTCGGCAACGGACACAATGGGGGCGACCGAAGCATAGAAAAGTAGTTAAAGATTGTGTAAGAGGATGGTTGTTAACATATAATTCATTATCTTTGCTGCCGTGAGAGGACACACATTATTCTATAGACACCCGACAATAATCATAAAACATATCACCGCAACCATGAACAGATTTATAAAACTACTATTGGCAGGACTGTGCATCAGCGGCACAGCATGCAGCCAGAAGGCATACAAAGACCTCAATGTGCAGGAGTTCGACGCATATATAGCAGAGAACAAAGACAAGGGACTGCAACTCGTGGACGTGCGCACAGCAGAGGAGAACGCACAGGGCACCATACCCGGAGCAGTGCTCATCGACGTGAAGCAGAACGACTTCGCCCAGCGTGCCGAGAAAATGCTCGACAAGGAACGCCCCGTGGCAGTGTTCTGCCGCAGCGGACGGCGGTCGGCAAACGCCGCCACGATACTCACGGAGAAGGGATTCAAGACGGTGGTCAACCTCACCGGCGGATTCACAGCATGGAGCAAGAGCCACCACCAAACCCCTAAACTCATAAACTCACAAACTCATAAACTCACAAACTCACAAACCACCAAAGACGAGTTTGGCATGGAAACCGACCGCATTGAGACAAACAACGGCACCATAGTGTTCCACTGCATCAAGCACGCCTCAGTGCGCATCGAAATGGGCGGCAAGAACATCTACATCGACCCCGTGACACGACTCGGAAACTGGAGCGCCGACTACTCAAAAATGCCGAAGGCCGACTATATCTTCATCACTCACGAGCACGGCGACCACTACGACGCCGCAGCCATAGAGGCTCTGAGCAAGGAGGGCACGGTGGTGGTGCTGAACAAGAGGTGCGCCGACATGCTCGGCAGGGGCATAGCAATGAAGAACGGCGACAAGAACACTCTCGACGACGGCATCAACGTGGAGGCTGTGCCGGCATACAACAACACGGCGGGACGCGAGAAATTCCATCCCAAAGGCCGCGACAACGGATATATCCTGACCATCAACGGCAAGCGCATCTATCTTGCCGGCGACACCGAGGACATCGACGAGATGGCACAGGTGAAAAACATCGACGTGGCGTTCCTGCCATGCAACCAGCCATACACCATGACTCCCGAACAACTGGTGCGCTCGGCAAAGACCATCAAGCCGAAAATACTCTTCCCCTATCACTATGGCGACACCAAGGTTAGCGACCTCCCCGACATGCTGAAGGACAGTGGCATTGACGTGAGAATAAGGAATTATCAGTAAAAAACTGTTAAATAGTTTACAAATTCTTGCAGAAAAGACTCTAAACGTTTACTTTTGTAAGCCAAAACGCGAATTTAGTTACAAAAGAGCATTACAAAAGATGATTTGGAATCCAAGTATTGAGTGCATGGACCGCGAGCAACTGCGCGAAATGCAGAGCATCAGACTGCGGAAAATGGCAGACTATGTCTATCACAACACACCATTCTATCGCAAGAAATTTCAAGAACTGGGCATCGAACCAGGCGACATCAAGGACATCGACGACATCGTGAAACTGCCTTTCACGAACAAACTCGACCTTAGAGACAACTACCCCTTCGGTCTGGCTGCCGTTCCAATGAGTCAGATAGTACGCATACACGCCTCGTCGGGAACGACGGGAAAACCCGTGGTGGTGCTCTACACACGCAAGGACCTCGCCATGTGGGCCGAGAGCATATCAAGAGCATTCACAGCATACGGAGCAACAAAGAACGACATATTCCAGGTGTCATACGGCTACGGACTGTTCACAGGCGGACTGGGAGCACACGACGGAGCCACAAACATCGGCGCCAGTGTAATACCCATGTCGTCCGGCAACACACAGAAGCAGATAACACTGATGCACGACTTCGGAGCATCAGTCCTCTGCTGCACACCGTCCTACGCCATGTTCATCGGCGAGGCAATGAACGAGTGTGAGTGGCCCCGCGACGAGTTCAAACTCAAGATAGGTGCCTTCGGCGCCGAGCCGTGGACCGAGGAGATGCGCCAGAAACTGGAGGCAACACTAGGCATCAAGGCCTACGACATCTACGGACTCTCCGAGATAGCAGGTCCCGGCGTGGGGTACGAGTGCGAGCACCAGTGCGGCACACACCTCAGCGAAGACTATTTCTACCCCGAGATACTCGACCCCAACACCGGCGAGCCACTGCCCGAAGGCACACTGGGCGAACTCACATTCACACACCTCACCAAAGAGGGAATGCCACTGCTGCGCTACCGCACACACGACCTCACCGCACTCCACTACGAGAAGTGCCAGTGTGGACGCACACTCGTGCGCATGGACCGCATACTCGGCCGATGCGACGACATGCTCATCATACGAGGAGTCAACGTCTTCCCCTCACAGATAGAGGCCGTCATACTCAGCCTCCCCGAGTTCGAGCCACACTTCATCCTCACCGTCGATCGCGTCAACAACACCGACACATCCGAACTCAAGGTAGAGGTAAAAGAAGAATATTTCACCGACGAGATGGCACAACTCGTAGGACTGCAGAAGAAACTCGAGGCAGAACTGCGCAGCGTCATAGGACTCGGCTTCAAGGTCAAACTCGTAGAGCCGAAAAGCATCCAGCGCTCTACAGGCAAGGCACGCCGAGTGTTTGACAACAGAAAGTTATAAAAGTCCTAAACCCCCAAACTTTGAACTTGAAACTTTAAACTTTAAACTCACAAACTCCTAACTCCTAACTCACAAAATATGTTAGCAAAACAATTATCCATATTCCTTGAAAACAAGTCAGGAAGACTAACCGAGGTGACCCAGGTGCTCGGCAAAGCCGACATCAACCTCTCTGCCATGAGCATCGCCGACAACAGCGACTTCGGAATACTCCGATGCGTCGTCAGCGACCCCGACAAGGCATACCGAGAACTCAAGGCAGCCCACTTCACAGTCAAAATCACCGATGTCATCGGTTTCGTATGCCCCAACACCAGCGGCTCACTTGCCAAGGTGCTCAAACACCTGTCAGACAACGGCATCTTCATCGAGTACATGTACTCCTTCGCCAACGGCGACGTCGCACATGTCGTCATACGACCCACCGACCTCGAGGCATGCGAACGCGTGCTCGCCGAGAAAAAGGTCGAACTGATGGCTGCCAACGACCTCTACAAACTGTAAAACCCACAAAACAAAACACACCTCATAACCCGGGAAGAGTAACAAAATTCTCCCCCGTAGTCGCTCGGCTTTTCCGCTTGACTACGGGGGAGTAATAAAATGGTAACCATAACCCGTCCTCACTATTCCTGCACCCCGAGCCCCCAGCGCTGAACACCCTCGTTACTGATACTTGGCTATGAGTTCCTCCGCCTGGGCGCTGCCCAGTTCCCTCGCCCTTTGCAAGTGCTGCAACCCCTCAGCCTTCTGGTCAGTCTGCACAAGAGCCATGCCCAGAACCAGATGCCCATCGGCATATTCAGGAGCAATGCCCACACACTGGCGAGCAGCGTCGAGAGCATCCTCCTTCTTGTTCACACGCAACAGCAGCGAAGCCTTCTCGGCATAGTAGAGCGGCTCCTGTGAGTCAAGCGCAATGGCGCGGTTAATGTCCGATACAGCCTGCTGGAACAGTTTCGCCTTAATCTCCACCTGCTCGCGCATATAATAGAAGTCCGCACCCATCCTGCCCTGCATCAAAAGTTCCACACGAGCATAGTCGAACACCGCGTCACGGTAGCGACCCGCCTCCCTCTCAATGTCGCCGCGAGCCATAAAGAAAGGCGCCGCCTCGTTAAAGCGCAAGGTGTCGGTGTTCACCACAGCACTGTCTATGAGCGCCAGCACCTCATCGGTATTCGCACCCATCTGCTTCTTGCTGAGCGCAGCCTCATAGAATAGTTCGGGGTTGCGGAAATTGGTCTTTGTGAGCGACATAAAGCCGTCGTATGCCTCTTGATACTTGTCCTGCGCATAAAGAGCCTGATACAGAAGGTGCTGATACAGCGGCTGAGGGTCTATGTCGTAAGCCTTTTGCGCCTCCTCCGCCACCTTGCCGTAACTCCACTGTGCGTATGGCACATCGTGCATTCTCAGTTCTTTGCTATAGATGAGACGAGCGTAAGAGAAGTGGGCGTCAGCCTTGTTCTTGGCCTTGCTTATCACCGTCTGCATGTCCCTGTCTGCCTCTGCGAACATACGTTTCTCCACCTCGCGCTCGGCACGCGCCTGATAGCCGTCGGTATAGTTAGGGAACTGCTCAATGAAGTCCTCCACCAGTTCGTCATATTTCTTCTCGTCGAGCACCTGCGGAGCCATGACCAGCGCAATCTGTGCCTGCTGATAGTCTTGAGGCAGTGCTGCGGTGATGCCTATGCGGCGCAACACAGGGTCGTTCTGCGACAGTCCGCTGACCGTAAGACTGTTGGCAAACTGCGCACTCGTGGCATGCGTCTCGCTCGATGCCAGCGACGGCTGAACCAGTGCGAGCACTTCTCCCGCGCTGTTTACGAGTGGACATGATGCGTTTGCCTCAGGTGCCGTCTGCGACAATATATAATAAGGATAGGAGGTGTTGAACGTCTCCACGCTCTTCACGCTGTTCTCCTCGGGCACTGCCGACCCTTTGGCATAGCCCACCACCCACACTTTCGCTCCCGCCTGCTCTTGTCGCGAGGCGAGAGAGGCAGGAGTGGTCTTGCCATCAACGCGGAACTTCACCACGTCGTAGATGTCGTTGGCACCGAGTATCCTCACCACGTTCATCTTCTTGCCGCTATTGTCTATCACGACAGCACTTGCCGCGCCTTCGAAAGGCTTCAACTGGCTTATCGCCTCACCGTTCTTCCCCACGAAAACACCGTGTGACGAGGCGAGCAGCGAGCCGTCGGCCTTGAATGTGGTGAGTGTGAACACTGCCTTCCCAGCATTCTTGACTGCTGCCGGCTGTGCTGTTGCGAGCAATGGCATCAGTGCCATCGCTATCATTGCGCATATCCTTTTTACTTTCATTGTTCTTCTTGTTATGGGGTTTCCCGAAATCTTTTTATCTCATTTGTTATTACCCAGCAGCACCCTGGCGTTGCTGATGGCCGCCTCGGTGATGTCGGAGCCGCTCAGCATCTGCGCTATCTCCTGCACCCGCTCGTCATCGGTGAGCATGGTCATTGTGGAGACGGTGCCCTTCTCGGTCTCTTCCTTATACACCTTATAGTGGGTGGTGCCGCGCGCTGCTATCTGCGGCAGGTGGGTGATGCTGATTACCTGACGGTTGCCTGCCGCCATCTCCTGCATTATCATGCCCATCTGCTCGGCTATCTTGCCGCTGACGCCAGTGTCTATCTCGTCGAAAATGATGGTGGGCAGTTTCACCGCCCCGCTTATCATTGCCTTTATAGAAAGCATGACGCGCGCTATCTCGCCGCCCGATGCAATCTCGCTGACAGGCCTCATCTCGGTGCTTGTGTTGGCACTGAAGAGGAACGACACCTTGTCGGCCCCGCTTGTAGATAGTGGTTTATCGTCTATGGCGATACTGAAGCGCACCTTAGGGATGCCTAAAGGCACCAGCCGTTCCTTCATCTCCTTCTCTATTGCCGTGGCAGCCTTGCGGCGTTGCTTGGTGAGGGCAGCAGCCTTGTCGATGCACTTCGTGTGCAGTCGCTCCACCTCTGCCGTAAGTTGCTGCAGTTCCTCGTCGCCGTTCTCTATGTGGGAGAGTTGCTCTGCGAGACTGTTTTCAATCGCGATGAGTTCCTCGACGGTGGCAACACGATGTTTCTTCTGCAGAGAGTAGATGGTGTCGAGTTGGCTGTTGATGGTCTCAAGACGCTGCGGGTCGAACTCCACATCCTCGGCTTTCTGACCTAAGTCTTGAGCAATGTCCTTCAGTTCTATGGCACAACTGTCGAGCCGTTCGGCAAGTTCGGCGGCATCGGCATATACACCTGCGATGCCAGCAAGTGCGCGGCTCGCCTCCTTGATGCTCTCCACCACAGTGCGGTCGGCGTCGCCTCCGACGAGCGACTCTGCCGTGAACAGCGCCTCCTTGATGTCTTCCACATGACTCAGTGTCTCGCTCTCCTGCTCCAGTTCTTCCTGCGAGCCCTCGCTGAGATTAGCCTCGCGCAGTTCGTTCAGTTGGAAGCGCATGAAGTCCTCGTTCTCCGCATTGCGCTCTATGTCGTTCTGCATTTGCTCAAGGCGCTTCTTCGCGGCGGTATAATCGTTGTAAGTGGACTGATACTCGGCGAGTGTCTTACCGTCTTTGGCAATGATGTCCACCACGCTGAGTTGGAAGTCCTCCTCGCGCAGCATCAGATTCTGGTGCTGACTGTGAATGTCGAGCAGAGCCTGTCCCAGTTGTTTGATGGAAGTGAGAGCCACTGGCGTGTCGTTGATGAACGCACGGCTCTTGCCTGCAGCAGTCAGTTCGCGCCGCAAGATGCAGTCTTCGGCATCGTAGTCGATGTCGTTTTCCTTGAAGAAAGGCAGTAAGTCGTAATGGCTGAGGTCGAAATGCGCTTCTATGACACATCTATCGGCGTCCGCTTTTATCTGTTTCGAGTCGGCACGTTGCCCAAGCAGCAGCGCTATAGCACCGAGAATGATGCTTTTTCCTGCTCCCGTCTCTCCGGTAATGACCGAGAACCCCGGGCGGAACGTCATGTCGAGTTCGTCGATAAGCGTGAAATTCTTGATGTATAGTTGTTTCAGCATTTCCTATTCTTTAATCTTTTCCCACGAGTTATTCTGCGAGGCATTGATAGAGAACAGTATTTCGTAAACCGACTCCTTCTCCTTCTGCGTTCCCTTTCCTTTATATATATTGGCCAATTCGTCCTTCTTGTAGTCGGTCCATATCTGCGGCAGCATGCTCAGCGGACGGTCTTCGTGAGCCTTCTTGAGGTTGTTCTCAAGCGCTGTGGTCACGTTGGTGCGTCCGCGTTCCACGTTGTTTGCCATCTCGTCGAGTCCCAGGCGGTAGTAGTCGTACTGCAACTGGCGGAAGGGTCGCATAGCCCCTTCCATATAGTCGTTGATGATGGCGAAACGGTTGCGGTCGTTCTCGAATGCCTTCCATCCTCCGAAATTCAGGTTCTGTGCGTTGTTGGCAAGGTTTAGGCACCGCTGCAGCACGTCCTCACCGCCCAGCGGAGAGAACGAGTCGAGGTCTATTCCTATTATGAGAAAAGCATAATAGGCGACGAGAGCCACGAGTTGGTTGTCTATCTGCTCCTCATTGAAGTTCAGTTGGTCGAACTGTGCGAACTCGAAGTCGAAGTTGTTGTCGCGGTTATTGTAAAGAGTGGTTGTGTAAGAAGAGTTATACACCGGCCGGTTGGCCTGTATCAGAGCGTTGCAGGTGAAAAGATTCGTCGATGCATCATACTTTGTCACGGTGATGTTGAAGTTGCATTGTATGCGCTCGTTCTTCTGAAACTGCAGCGATGTCCACTGCGTTTCGTTGACAAACTGCTCCAGCGTCTGCTGAAGGTTGTCGAAGACCGATGCGTCGGTGCCCTGCACCTGCTGATGGTTCACGGTGATGCGCGCCTGCAGTTCCTGTGCCTTCGAGCACAGTGTGATGGCGAGTAGCGGTATGATGATTAAGAGTCTTTTCATCTCCAAGGTATTTCCAGTTCGTCGATAATGTCGCGTGCCACCTCGGTTTTCGGCTTCTTGGGGAATGCCTTCCTTGCCGCCTCCGAGATGATTACTATCTGATTGTCGTCGCTGCGGAATGTTGTTCCCTCGTTGCGGGTGCTGTTGAGCACTATGAAGTCGAGGTTCTTCTTGTGCATTTTGTGCTCGGCATTCTCTTCCTCGTTGTTCGTCTCCAGTGCGAATCCAACGAGTATCTGGTCGGGATGCTTCATCTTGCCCAATGCTGCGGCGATGTCTTTAGTCGATTGCAGGTGCAGAGTCAGTTCGTTGCCTTCGCGTTTTATCTTCTCGTCAGCCACCTCGGCGGGTTTGAAGTCGGCCACCGCAGCACACAATATGGCGGCATTGGCATCGGGGAAGGCAGCCACTGCGGCTTCGTACATCTCCTCACTGCTCTCCACGTCGATGCGCTCTATCGTGTCAGAGCATTTCAGATTGACCGGACCGGTGATGAGTTTCACCACAGCACCACGCCGAGCGCACTCCTCGGCAAGAGCGAATCCCATCTTTCCGCTTGAGTAGTTGCCGATAAAACGCACAGGATCCAACTTCTCGTATGTAGGACCAGCGGTGATGAGCACTGTCTTTCCCCACAACGGAGAGTTAGAGTAGTATTCCTCATCGAAGTAACGGTCGAGAATCTTCACTATCTCCTCGGGCTCTTCCATGCGTCCCTTTCCCTCCAGTCCGCTGGCAAGCATGCCGCTCTCTGGCTCGATTATGATGTTGCCGAACTCCTTCAGCCGTTCCAGATTGCTCTGCGTTGAAGGGTGGGCATACATGTCAAGGTCCATTGCCGGAGCCACAAACACCGGCGCTTTCATCGAGAGATAGGTAGTGATGAGCATATTGTCGGCAATGCCGTTGGCCATCTTGCCAATGGTGCTGGCCGTTGCCGGCGCTATAAGCATGGCGTCAGCCCACAGTCCCAGTTCAACATGCGAGTTCCACGTGCCGTCCCTCTGCGAGAAGAACTCGCTGATTACCGGCTTGCGTGTCAGTGCCGAGAGCGTGATGGGTGTGATGAACTCCTTGCCAGCGGGTGTGATGACCACTTGCACCTCAGCACCTTTGCGCACGAGTTGCCTTATTATCATGCATGCCTTATAGGCAGCGATGCTGCCCGTGATGCCCAATACTATCTTCTTGCCGTTTAACATATCGCTTGTTCTCTATTGTCCTTTTTGCATTTCGCGCAGGCGAATCCTTGTAAGTGCCTGCTTGGTGTTGTTGGTGAAATCGCCACCGAGCATCCAACTATAGTAGCCAGGGTCTTTGCGCAGTATCTCCGCCACGTCCCAACCTTTGTACTTTCCGAAGTTGAACACCTCGTGACGGCGTGGCTTGCCTTCCTTGTCAAGCAGTGGTTTGCCGTCTTTGTCGAGCATGGGCTTCCAAACTATACGACCTGCAAAGTCAACATTATCGTTGGTTTTTGATATCTCTGCCAGTTCGTCCATGTCGTTGTGCAGTTGTCTCTCCGGCTCTTCCTGCCGTCCTGGCTCATACATGTCCAGTTGTCCCATCAGCACTCGGTAGGTGGCTTCGGTGTCTTGGTCGGCCTTATGTGCCGTAAAGTCTTCCTCCATCTTCCTGCCGCAGTAGAACTTATATGCAGCCGCGAGGTTGCGCCGCTCCATCTTGTGGAATATCGTCTGTGCGTCGATTAGGCGGCATTTGCCGAAGTCGAAGTCGATGCCAGCACGCAGAAACTCCTCTGCCAGCATCGGCACATCGAAGTGGTTGGAGTTGAAACCGCAGAAGTCGCAGCCCTTGAAGTCGTTCTCCAGAGTCTTAGCGATGGCCTTGAACGTCGGAGCGTCCTTCACGTCCTCGTTGGTGATGCCCGTCAGTTGCTCCACCTCCACGGGTATGGCTTTTTCGGGGTTCACAAACAGGTTCTTGCGCTCCTCTTTCCCGTCGGGGCACACTTTGATGTAGGATATCTGTATGATGCGGTCCCTAACAATATCAAGCCCCGTGGTCTCGAGGTCGAAGATCACGAGGGGCTTAGTAAGATTCAGTTTCATAAAACGGATGTTTAGTCGTTCAGCAACATTGGCATGATGAGCATGAGAACCTCTTCGCCCTCAGGCTGCTCAGCCGGAATGACAAGGCATGGACGACTTGGGTCGGCAAACTCAAGCAGCACCTCGTCGCTGTCGAGGTTGCTGAGAATCTCTATGAGTGACGGACCCTTGAAGCCGATGCTCATCGGCGTGCCGTCGTAAGAGCAACTAACCTCCTCCTTGGCGCTGGTGTTGAAGTCGATGTCCTCTGAAGACACCTCTATCTTGCCTGCCTCGATGCGCAGACGCACCTGCTGGCTGTTCTCGCTTGCGAAAGGCAGCACACGGCGCAGCGCTCCGATGAGAGTCTTGCGGTCGATGCTCAGTTGGAACGGATTGTCCTGCGGAATCACCGAGTTATAGTTAGGATAGCGGCCGTCGATGAGTCGGCATGCCAGCAGCGTTGAGCCGAATGCTATCTCGGCGTTGCGGTCGTCGAAGCGGATAATCACATCGCTCTCGTCCTTCGGCAGCACGTTTTTCAGCAGTGTTGCGGGTTTCTTCTGCAGGATGAAGGCGCGCGGCTGCTCGCTCTTCAGTGCGAAATACTTGTTGCGCACCAGTTTGTGACCGTCGCTTGCCACAATGTTCAGCGAGTCGCTGGTCAGGTCCATATATATACCATTCATCACCGGGCGCAGTTCCTCGTTGGCTGTTGCGAAAATCGAGCGTGTGATGTTGTCCAGCAGCACCTGTGACGGCAACTGCAGCGTTGCAGCCTGGTCGCCCATCTGCTGTGTGCGTGGATACTCCTCGGCGTTTTGGCATGTGAAATTATAAATACCATTCTGGTAGATTACCTTTATCAGCATCTCCTCGAGGTTCACATCCAGTGTCAATGGCTGTTCGGGAAGTTCCTTCACGGCATCGAGGATTTTGCGGTTATTCACTGCGAAACTGCCTTCGCCCTCCACTTCGTCGAGCGCCAGTGTGGTCTTCATGACATTCTCGCTGTCAGAGGCTGTAATCTCCAACTGACCGCCAGCCACTTCGAAGAGGAAGCAATCGAGTATTGCTATACTGTTTTTACTGTTAATCACTCTTGAGAGAGTGCTCAAACGGCTGCTGAGAGCCGTGCTTGATACGGTAAATCTCATATTATTATGTGTGTAATGTTTTTTATATTTCTTGAATTAGCCACAAAATTACAAAAAACATCAGAGGTGAGCAAAAAAAAAGCAAAAAGTTTCTGCTTTTAAATCTTTTTTATTAATTTCGCAAACGATTTTGCATTTTGGCGCTTTTCGCGCCATTAAGCACTATGCTCAAAACGTTAAACACTAAAATAAACAATAAAAAATGGAAATCGAAGGAAGAATAATCAACGTACTGCAGAAGCAGGAAGGAACATCAAGCAGAACAGGCAACCACTGGGCATCGCAGGAATATGTCATCGAGACTCACGAACAGTATCCGCGCAAGTGCTGCTTCCGCGTGTTCGGAGAAGACCGCATCAATGCAATGAACATCCAGGTGGGCGAGGAACTGCGCGTTAGTTTCGACGTTGACGCACGCGAATATCAGGGACGTTGGTACAACACGCTTACAGCATGGAAGGTTGACCGCATAGACCCTGCTGCCGCACAGGCTGGACAGAACGCTATGCAGCCAGAACCAGCAGCATCTTTCGGAGCACAGCCAGCAGCCACAGCGCCATTCGGAGAGCCAGCAGCACAAGAGGGCGAAGGCGCTGCCGACGACCTGCCATTCTAATACAGTCCAAGGAAACAACAAAAGAGGATATGCCTGTTGACATATCCTCTTTTTCGTAGGGACGATCGGGCTCGAACCGATGACCTCTGCAATGTGACTGCAGCGCTCTAAACCAACTGGGCTACGCCCCTGTCATTTGATTAGCGACTGCAAAAGTAGTGATTTCCCGCGACACTGCAAAACTTTTTGCGAAGAAAATTGCCCGACGGGACTTATTGCTCGGGCTGTTCGGGCTGTGCTTCTGCGTACTTTATGAGTTCCACGTTCAGTTGCTCAATGAATGAGAGCCTGATTTTGGAGTTGTCTTTCAGAGGCTTATACCAAGTCTGCTTGCCGAAATACTCCTGCAAGTCCTTCGACTTAAAGCGGTAGCCATGGCGAGCGAGAATCTCGTTGCGCATTATGCGCAGAGCCTTCTTGTCGAGATGGCGGAACTGCATGTCGTTGAGCAGTATGCGGCTGGCATAGTCGAAGCGGCCTGATTTAAGGTCGGTTCTCGTCAGGATATATTCTCTGCCGTCGCGCTCCCATCCCCAGGGCGAGATTGCCGTCTCGGTGTTCACCGAGTAGAGGTGCAGTCCCTCGAGTGTCGGCACCACCTGCCATGTGCCTTCCAGTTCGTTTGGTTCTCCCGGCACTTCATCCACTCTTATAAACCCTGTTGCCCGGCCATTGAAACAGTATAATTCGTATGGATAAACTATGCCGTCGATGCTCAGTTCCTCCATGTCCCAGTCTATCACCTTCTTGCCGTTGCCCGTTCCTTTGGCGCTGTAGCGGGCTTTGGTCTGCTCCAGCCAGAGGTTTTTGTTCAGTTTTTCAGCATCCCACTCCTTCTGACCTACCATCACCGTCGTCAGCAGTCCGTCACAATCGTATATGCAGATGACGTCCAGTCCCTCGGCTTTCTGGCGGTGTGCTGTAAGGCCGGCATTGCGCGCTGTGGTTATGTCGTGACCTCCTTTCAGCACGGTATAAACCTGATGTTCGGGATTCACCTCATTGTCGTAGCGCAGTATGAACTCCAGTTCCTCACCCTCGTCCATCGCATTCATCCTCACATTGCTATGCTCAAGGTGGGTTGCCGTGTAGGTGATTTCCCCGTCGTACCAGTGGTAGCGGTTATCTATCTGTGCCTGCACGTCACAGAGGGCGCACAGGCACAGTGTTGTGATTGTCAATACAGACTTTTTCATGGTCTCTTATTGAAGTTCCATGGTTTTCTTTACAGCGCCATTATATTTTATAGAGTTGACGATAGACTTCACCTTCTCGTTCTGCTCGAAGAACTCTTTGCCGCCAGGGCCGTCACTCTTCATCATCAACTGGTCAACCTCTATCTCGAGGTATCGGTCGGTTGTCTCGGAGATGTTCTCAAGGAGTACTTCCACGGTGTACTTCTTGTTGCTGTCGTATGCGAAAGCGTCATATCCGCCCACCTTAAACTCTTTGTAACTCTCGGGATAGTTTTCTTTCGCGCTTTGCTTATGGCTGGGATATGTGCTGCTTTCTGCGAGGTAAGCCTTAAACTTGACGTTTTCGGTAGAATCGACAAGAGTCTTTCTTGCGTTGAAGGTGTCATATTCCTCAATTTCCTTCATTCCGGCATTGTCGGGATACCAGAAGTCACACGAAAGCATCAGCGTGTCGGCCTCATAGGTTTTGGCACATAGTGAGACTTTAGTACCTGTCGGCTCGTCACTGTTTGCTCCCTCTGCACCTGCTGCACCTGTTGTACCCTTGTTGTTGCATGCTGCCATCACGATGGCTGATAACGCCACGATGGCGATACTGAATAATGTTTTCTTCATGATTTTGTAAGTTTTAAAAAGTTGTATAATATCAATGATTACTTTTGTTCATCATCATGTTCAGACGTTTTTCTATCAGGAGGTCTATCTTGGGCTCCAGTTCCTCCAGTTTCCTATCCAGCATCCGCTCCATCATTCTTTCTTGATGCAGCAGGTAGTCGGTGTAGTCCTTGGTCAGCCTCATGGCTTCTTTCTGTCGCTCCGTCTTCTCCATAATGTGTCATTGTTTCGGTTGCAAAGATACGCCAATAACGGCATTCGGCGGTTGATAAAATCTTCCAAAAAACGGCAAAAGGCTTGTTATTTTCTACCAAAATGCAGAAAAACAAGCCTTTTGTGTATTGTCAGTGTAATTATTCTATGAGTCGGACGCGGCATGGTGCTGTTCGCGATATTGCTTTGGCGAGCAGCCATACACACGTTTGAAGGTGTGGCTGAACGAACTTGTCTCGTCGAAACCGCAGAGACCAGCCACCTGCAATATGGGCATGTCCGGGTTTTCGGTGAGCAATGTCGAGGCACGGTTCATCTGTATTGCGGAGATATATGCCTTTGGCGACTCTCCCGCTGCACTTTGCAGTCGGCGGCGGAATGTCTGCACACTCATGTTCATCTTTGACGCCACCGATTCAACGCTATAGTCGCCAACGGGCAGTCCCTCGTTCACTATCTCTATTACGCGCATTAGGAACAGACGGTCCTCGTCGGGTTCTGCCATCTGTGCAGGTTGCTCCTGCTCCGTGTTGTCATCTTTTGCCGCCTTGTCTGCCTTGGTGTTCTTCAGGTTTTCTATCTCCCGGACAAGTTCCTGAATCTTCTGTTCCTGGCGGCGACGGCTGATGCGCAACGCTGCCCATGCACATGCCGCAACGAGGGCTATGGCGATGATACAGATGATGATGGTGCGCTTATGGGCCTTGCGCTCCTGCTCGTTCTCCTGCTGCAACTGGTTGTTGCCGAACTCCGCATTGTAGCGCGACAGGGCATCGGCGGTGGAGTGTGAGTAGAGCGAGTCTTTCAGCAGGTCGAAGTAGTCGAGTTCTGCCTTTGCCGAATCGGGATTCAGTTTCCAGTAACTCTCGTAGAGCCCGCGGTGAGAGTGCATCTCGTTGTAGATGTCGCCCATTTTCGAGAACAGTGCGGCAGCCTCTTTATAATAAGGTATAGCCTCGCGCTGCTTCTCCTGGCATAGCAGCGACATTCCCATGCGGTTGAGTGCTATGGCATACGAGTGGTAGTCGCCCGAGGCTTTCAGCACAGGCATTATCTTTCTGTAAATGCTTTCCGCCTCGCTGTATCGGTGAAGTCCCAACAGTGCCGAGCCCTTCTGTGACAGTCGTATGCTGGCCTGCGGTTCGCGTTTCAGCATGGAGTCTGTCTGATATGCCTTCTCGGCGTAAGACAGAGCCTTGTCGTCATTGCCCAGGGAGTGGTAAATCTCTGATGCCATGCCCATGATTACCGCCTTGCGTGCAGGGTTGTTCGCCTTCTCGGCATGCTTCAGCGCCCCCAGTACGTACTGCTCGGCCTCCTTTGCCTGATAACCCGCCATATAGATGCCCGCCACGGTGTTCATGCTCGACGATATGCGGTCGTCGTCACCGCTGCGCATGTCTATCTCAAGGCATTGCTTGGCATACATGGCAGCGTTCTTCACGTCGCCCATTCGGACATAGATAAGTCCCAGCAGGTTCAGGCAGTCGGCCTTGCTGTCGTTTCCGCCATGGTACAGCGGCAATGCTTTTTTACCGTATTGGGCTGCTGTCTCGTACTGCTGCCGGTCATACATCCACTCTGCCGCCCAGTACCACACCTGCTGCCTCATCGAGTCGGCAGGGGCACTGCCGGCAAAGGTCACCTTCTCGTCAATGAACTCTGCCTTCAGCAGTTCTGCGAAGAACTGGTTGGCAGTGGCTGCATCTGCCTTGCTGTCAAACTGCTTTAGTGTCTGCTCTACGCTCTGTGCCGTCGTGTTGATGCTTGCCGTCATGCATATCAGCAGCACGCTGAGTTGGCAAATGGTCTCTCTGAAACGTTTCATTTCTCTCTTTAAGGTTTTATCATTTGCAAATATAGTTATTTTCCGCGTAAGATACGAGTTATATCCATGTTTTTTTCATTTTTGACTTACATCTGTGCCATTTTATGCGGAGGATATGCACGCGGCGGGGATTTCCCCAGATGTATAGGGATATTCCTATTGCATCTTAGGAATTACACTTTTGGAGGTTGGCTGATTATTGTTACCTTTGCACCAGAAACAGTAAACAAAAGCAATACCATTAAAAAAAACTGAATTATGAAAAAAGTATTTATGACAATGGCACTGATAGTAGCGATAGCAACTTCTGCCGCAGCAATGACAAACGGTCAGATCAGAAACCACGCGCGTTCGATGACAAACAAGATGGTAGCCGACCTTCATCTCACAAGACATCAGGCAGCACGGGTTTACAGCATAAACCTCGAGTATCTGAACACAATGGACAAGCCAAACGCTAATGTGAGACATCTCGTAAACCTGCGCAACCACGAGATGAGCAGGGTGCTCTCGGCACACCAGTATAGGCGTTACATCGCATCGTCCGACTCTCACTGGTACCCCGCAGGACTGGGACATAGTTGGCGTCACGCCGCACCAAGGCATCACCACAATCCGCGCCACCATCACCACCACAGATATTAATCGACAGATAAGGAGTGTAGGAGTACAGGAGTTTGTAGGGGCGAACTCCTACAACATGAGAAAGTTTCATAAAGATTAGTTAAGATAAAAGATTAGGTTGTTTAAACAGAGGGCCTTGCGACGGCGGTTGCAAGGCCCTCTCTCTGTTCAACAGACTCAGTACGTGACGTTCGGACTCACAGTCCGAAGCGTTCGGACTCACAGTACGCACGTCACGTACTGCCAGTCCGAACGTCACGTACTGGCTCCATGTCTTAGCCATCGCGCCCCAAGACAGCACGACAGTGACTGCTATTCCGTGGATGTTGATGCTTAAGGAGTGCAGGAGTGTAGGAGTGTAGGAGTACAGGAGTTTTCACGGCTTTTAGCCGCTGTAGTTCAAACATCACATGTTAAAGTCTGTCTTTTTTGCCTAAATATGTAGGCAATAACTTGTAACTTTGCAGCGCAAAGTTTTTTTTGAAAAGAACTACAAGCCCATGGCAAAGGGTATATATATTAATAATTAACAAAATCGTGATTAAGTGAGAGAAATAGGAGCGTACTCTTGCACTCCTAAAATCCTTGTAGGGGGTGTGTCAAATCATTTTGACACACCCCCTTATATCTTTTATAGTTTATAGTTTTTATTTCACTACATACTTCTTTCCACCTCGTATGTAAATGCCACGCTTGGCAGGTTGTCCATTGATGCGACGACCGTCGAGTGTGTACCAGTCTTGCTGTTGGGTGTCGGGCGTCGGGTGCTGGGTGATGCCTGTTGGATCGTCGTCAACGATACTGAACAAAAGATACTGATTGGCATTGGCAACCCACTCGTATGTAAGGTATGCACGATAAGGGGGTATTGGAACGGTGCCCTTGTAATAGAAGAATCCGAGTTCTCCGTCGCTGTTGCGGCCAAGTGTGAGGATGCTACCTCTGTCAGCATCGCTCTGATAGACCTCCATGCCATCGCGTCCCACACCGTTGAGCAGGTTGTCATACATGTTCCACGGTTGCAACGTCTCTTCGAGGGGGAAAAGGGGGTAGGTGCCTGGCTTGTCGGCGAAGATAACTATTGGCGAGCGGTTGGGAATGTGGTTGCTCATCCTCTTCAGATATGCGAGTTTCTCCTCTTTCGAGTCAGAGGTGACGATATATGCCTTGAGGCCTGACGGAAGTTCTGTGTCGAAACCTATGTACATAGTGGCTGCCTTGGCAGACCCTACCTTCAACGGATAGTAGCAGTGCAGTTTATTTGCATGGGCATAGTCGTCCCACGACTCATCGTCGAGGTACTGATTAAATAGCACGCTGCCATAGGTGGCATCGCTGATGTAAACATCTACGAGCGAACCGTCTCCAGTGAAGATGCCATTGTCATCGAGGTCGGCAACAGTACTGTAGTCGGTGGTGTCGAAGAATATCTTTTGCAATCTGTTTGTGATGTCATATACAGCACCTGGCTTTATCTCTTCTATGACACCAGGGATGATTATCTCCTCGCCCGAACGTCCGTTAGGATAAGCCACAAATGCATTGTTGTTGTCGAAGAGGATACCCTCGCGTGAGACAAACTTGGTGTTGAATGGGTCAACGTAGATGTTCTCTATCTCGGAACCTGTGAAAGCACCGGGTTCGATGGTCGTCACCTTGGCGGGCAGAGTGATGCTCTTAATATTCGTCATGGAGAATGGACGTGTACCATTGCCCGTGAGACTTGGGTCGCCACTGATGGTTTGAAGGTTGTAGGGCAGCCTCACCTCCTCGAGGTTGCTTAGTCCGCTGAGTTGGGTGGTAAGGTTTGTCACCGCCTTGAAGAAACGAAACTCGGGGAACTTCACAATCTGTTGTGCCTCTAGTTGTACATCAGAGTTTGTGAAGGCCGTAAGAGTCTGCTCTGAAGTTACGGCACTGATTTCTGCCAGCGACAGTTTGCCGTCGCCACTTGTGTCAAAAGCTTTTACACAAGCCTTTCTTGCATGATCATCAACGAAGGTTATGCCGCGTTCTATATCTCCGCTGTTTGTACGCAGAGGAATATAGTAGAACGACTTATTCAAAGAGGCGCAGATAACTTCCATCGGGTTAATCATCACGTCCGATGTGTTGATGGCTCCCATAGCATTTGCTGGTGCAACGATGCCCAATTCGCTATCAGCCTCGAAGTAATTCGTGTTGTGAAGGTTTGTCCATGTGGCTGCGCCAGGTTCAAATTCCAGCATCTTCGTGAAGCCCATCAGGTAGTTGTTGGCAGTGCTTGTAGATGTGTTGAACTCATAGTTGTTGTCTGTACGTACTGGCACCATCATGAGTTTGGCGATGTCGGTATTGGCAAACGTCTTGAGCGTTGGGAAATAGTCGTGTGACCATGTCCAGCGGTCACGCTTGCCGAGTGCCGCACCAATTTCGTCGAGCGTCTGTCCGGTGTTGCCTGGCTCATATCCCTTCAGCCAATAGCAGTCCTTTATGGCAGAGAGGTCGTTTGTGCTTTTATTGGCAGATGAGAACATCGTTGGCGATACCGCCAGACAGTTTTTTACAGTACCAACAGCGCCACTCTGGTAGTAGGCAACGAATGGCGTGAAATAGTCTAAGGTGGTGGAAAGCGGAGTGACTGCTGAGATGCAGTCTTCCACCGTTCCGCCAGATAGCACGTATGTGCAGATACCTCCACAAGGTCTGCCCACAGCATTTACGCCCTGTACTATGCAGTTGGTTATGGATCCTTCCACATAGCTTGCTATAATACCATAGAAGGTTGGTAGCTCATAATTTGTCTTTGTTCCTTCGACAACAGACGGTTCGGGGGCAACCCACGCATCCGTCACTGCGAGATTGTTGACGGAGCCATTTTGACGGACATAACCGAAGAGTGAGAAATTTTTGCGTTCGGTGGTAGGTGGAGTTGAGCAGTAGTCATAAAGGTACAACCCCGAGATGGTATGTCCGTCACCATTGTAGTTGGCTTTCCACGAACACTCGTCCGTCTCCCAGTCAGCAGTTACGTGCCTTTGGGGATTTGCAGGAGTCTGGAAGCACGCTTCGGTGATGAGCTTGTTATTAACGGAATTGTCAGTGTTAACGCTCTTTGTTATGGTGATGTCGCAAATCTGCTTATAGAATTCTCCTTCGGTATTGCTCTTTATGGCATAATAGAGCTGGGCAGCGTTCTTGATAAGGAAGGGGTCGGCTGCCGTTCCCGTGCCTGCGGCAAATCCTGTGGCCTCTGTGCCGCGCCACTCACTATCGATGGTGGAGTTAAGTCCAAGGTATTTCGTTCCGCTTATAATAGCAGGACGGTTGTAGGTAACAGACTTCTTCTTCACCGTGCCTGTTGTGGTGACGAAACAGGTGCCGTTATTATTAGCCGTTGCCGTCTTGTCCTTCACCTTGATGACATCCGACTCGGGGAAGAAACTCTCGCAGGTCATGATGATGTTGCGTCCGGTGCCTTTCTCATCCCAGTTGTAGGTCTTCGTCGGTGCCGACAGCTTTGATACGAAGTCATCGGCATTGTCGCCCTTGACAAAGTTCACGGGCATGGCGCACAACATGGCTCCCGAAACATACACCGTACTATTGAAGTTTGCGTCTTTATTATTAGGACGGAAATCGAACATCTTGCTTAAATGTACGTGATCGGTTGACAACCCCCACCCTAAATTACTTTGGTTTGTATAGTATGTTGCCAAATAGCCATTGTTTTCATAGAATATCGGATAGTAGCCTTTTTCCAGCCGGTAGCCGTAATCGCCAGTCTCCGTGGCGCCAGCGTTAAGCCATGTCAGTTTCGATTCGCTGGCAGACGTCAGGTCGAATGTAGTCAGTCCCTTGACTGAGTTCTTGCCATCCGTGCTTCCAGGAAGGGCGTAGCCGCCGAACAACATATTGTCATAATAGCAATAGGTCACGGTAGAAGCCAGATTGTCGCCCGTTAAGGTTGGGGCTGTGCCCTGCTTGCCGACGATGGCGCTTGGCAGAGGAGCGGTTGTAACAAAATCTTCGGCGGTTATTGTACCGAGCAGCAAGCAACGGGTAATGTGCTCAAGGTTGTCGTTCCACTCCATATGTCCGCAGATACCTCCAATATAATTGTCTGCGGGAGCTGAGGATGCAACTCCTGTTGTCTGCCCTTTTTCGTCGACAATCTTATTGCTGCCGTCGAGGTGACCGCTGAATGAGCAGCACTCTATTTTTCCGTATTTAGAGTAATCAGTATTCGAGCCGCTTTTCATCTTGCCGGCTATACCGCCAATATTACCTTGCGCCTTGATCATCATCGTGCTGCCAGAGGCAAAGATGCCGGAATAGGGCTGCATATAGCCGCATATACCACCAACGTTGTAGGTGACAGCAGCGTTGTTGCACCTGATAGACCCCATCGACACGCAGGCATATGCCTCCTCTCCTTCCACCATCTGACCTACGATGCCACCCACCATGACCGAGCGGTTGACGTTGCCGTTGCAGGTGATGGTGGCATTGCTGAGGCAATCGTACAGGCATCTGCCGTATGTGCTGAAGGCGCCATATATACCGTAGTCAACGCCGCATATACCACCGATATACACACAGTCGGAGGTGTTGATGACAACGTTGGCGGTTGAATGGATGATTCCCGCGATGTAAAACAGTCCGCAGATGCCGCCAACGTAAACCGTAGCATTCGCGTTGCCCTTTGCCGTCAGGGTGCCGCTCACGGCCACATCGTCAATGCCATGAGTGACACTGTGCAGGAGTTCGTTATTCTGCTCCTTATATCTTCCTTGATACCAATCGGGATCTTCAAGGTCTATACCGATAGTGCTGCCGCACAGTGCCCCCACGAAATAATTTGTTGGTGAATCCGACAAAGCCGAAAGGTCAACGCTGATGCTGACATCTTCCAACTGCAAGTGCGACACGTTGCCGCCGAGTATACCGAACAGGCCGAACTGCCGTGCGTCGGTGGCTGTCGTGACATTGATATACATGCCGCTGATCTTGTGCTTCTGTCCTTCCACATAGCCATTGGCAGCATATTCTTTCAGGTTCAAGCCCAGAAACATTCCACTGAAAGGATGGCTATATCCTATGGGAATCCACTGCACACGCTTCCCGTCAACCATCTTGTTCAGGTCTATGTCAGCGGCAAGGGCCACCACCTTGTTCTCATACGAGTTGGCACCCGTATTCACGTCGTATGCCAGTTGAGCCAGCTGACCGGCACTGCTGATGAGAATGGGGTCAGTCATTGTTCCCGTACCCTCGGTGATAGGTTCCCGATATTCATACCATGTATGCCCTGTGAAGTCTGCCGGTGCCTCACCGTCAGCATAGGTGTTTATTGGGAATAGCATTCCTGCTATACAAAGCAAAAGTGCTGATAAAGTCTTTTTCATATACATTATATATATTATATATTTAGAATCTGAACTTAAATATCTCCTCACCTGTGCTCAGCAGGTAAACGTCATGTCGACTCAGTGGCACGAACATGGTGGTTCCGGTTGCCTCTTTCTTAAAGGCAGTCATACCATCGGCTGTGAACACACGCACCATATTGTCTGCGGTGAGACCATCGAGGCGTATGCCATTGTCTAATGTAGTGACGGTGACCTTATGGCCAGTCGGTTCGTTGCTTATGACTGGTCGGACGAAGGTTGCAGGGTCTTCGGCAGGGAAGAGGTTGACGAGTGTCGGGTTCTCCTGTGCCCTCACATTCTTGATGGCTGCGGCCATCGACTCCAGACCGTCATTGGCGTAATTGTAGTCAACCAAATGACAGGTGACGTAAGCCTGTATGGGTTCGGTGATGCCGCTGACCTCAAGTGGGACGTATGCCTTTCGCTGACCACCGATAGTCTGGAATTTGAACAGACCATTTTCATCATCAGCGGTAATACCATACTCTTCTTTCTCGGAGAATACAACATACTTCGCATCGTCCAATGCCTCAAAACTATCTGGATGTGGGAACACGCCAACAACGGCCGCCATGTCCTTATATAGACCAGAGTGGTCGATGAGTTCGGCGAGTATGATGTTCTTACCATTCTCTATGCTCTGGCTTATCACGTTGCACTCTACATCCTCTAATGCAACGCGAATATTATTGACGGGGCTTACTTGTCGGAGGAAACTCTTTGCCTTGTTGCGAGGATGTGCCTTAGCGTGGAAGGTGTTGAGATATTCTACTATTACCTGACTAGTGAGGCGACCGTCGAAATCGTCGCTGATGGGGTATTGCACAACAAACTCCTTGCTGTCGAACGGCTTTACGTATGCACCATCTATGGCAAAGTCCTCGCCGTTGATGACCGCAGTCACACCATTAATGGCAGAAGTTCCTGTGTTCCTTATGCTTACTACTACGGGTAGAGTGTTGCTGCCAAGTAGAGCGGCACTGCCATAGTCCACATCCCACTCGCAACTGTTGCGGAAATACTTCTCGTTGTGCATGATGACAGCACCATTATCCTCCACATCAGCGAGGGTATAGACGGCACAGATCTTTGCATCGTCGAGGAAACCGTCGAAATCGGTGATGATGAGGTTGCGCTGTCGTTCGCCAACAGAGTCTATCATCTCCGCGCCCAATGTTATGGGGTCGGTAATCTGAAGGGCGTTGGAAACGAAGATACGTGACGCCTGAAGCATCATCGTGGAGTTCTTTGCATACATCTTCTCTCCCTCGTCGCCACGATAGACGCTGCTCATCTGTGTCCACATCACGGCGAAGTTGTCCAAGTCGTCAGCGTTGCTGTCGGTGACAATCTTCACCTTGTTGGGCAGACTATAGCCCATTCCGAGGTCGTTACCCTGACGTCCATCCCCCCTTCCTGTCATGTCGATGGTCTTGACGTATATGTCAGAGATGGAGTCTGATGCAGCATAAATCATCGCTATCACGGCATTCTGTCCCACACGTTTCATGTGGAAGGAGCGTGCCAGGAGCACTTCGTCGTTGTAGGTCACCGTGCTGCTGTTGATGTATTTCGAAGCATAGCGCATCACACTCTTCTTTCCTGTCTCCATCAAGGTGGCAGCCACAACTACAGTGTCGCCACGCATCAGCAGGTCGTACTGCTGAATGGCGTGGTCTTTGTCGAGGTTAAAGTCATAGAGCGGCGTTGCCTCGCTCCATGCTGTCCCGTTAAAGGTGCGTAGCATCAGGTTACCCTTAAACTGTACATTGTCGAGTGAGTCTGCCGACTCGTTCGGGTCGATGACGTCAAACTTTCCATGCAAATACGCTATGGCGGCATGACCATTCTCCTGCATCGTCACCACAGGCTTCAGGTCTGCCCATCCGTCGTTATTCGTCACATCGGTCAGCGTCCAGTTGCTTGTTCCCTGGCGCATGGCAGTGCGGATACGTGTGGTCTGCTGTACGGTGCTGTTCTGACTTACTGCATGTTCTTCATCTACCTCGCCTATGGGTTGCGACAACTGCTCAAAAGCAACTATCTCGTATTCGCCTCGCTTCGAGCGCATGTTGTTACCGCCAAAAAGCCCGTCGGCAGAGATTGACTCCTTGGTGACTTCACTGTCAGTGATATTGGCAATCTTCACCTTGTCGTCGTTATAGTCGGTAACTGAGCCTATGTCGTTATAAACCACATGGTCTTCGTCGAGGAAGTGAGGATTGGCATCCATCGCCACATCGTTGATAATTGCCCTTCCGTTGAGATCTGTTGTCAAAGGTGCAGGTATCTTGCGAAGCGCCATTGCCAAGGGCTTAGGCCTGGGCTTAGCTCCGGCATCGTTGTTGAGCCAATATGGGAAATCCTCGTGGAATGGGTTGTGGCCGTCGTTGGGGAAGAGTCGCCTGCCTCCCAGTTTGAAGCCAGCACTGGCTCCATAAGTGAAGATTGGTGTCTTAAAGTTGAAATAGGCCTGGCCGATGATGACGCATGTGAGGTTAAGTCCAACGCCTGGAGCATAGTTGTCGAATGGACCTTCCACTCCGAAGCGGAAGCCCGCCTTGCCACCTAGACGCAGCCCGGCTTGCAGGTTGCATAGAGAAGATATTTTTATGCCAAACAGCGTGTCGGGTGTAAAGACGTCCAATGAGGCTCCTGCCGATACTTTCCCACTGAAATCGAAGAAATAGCCCATGTTGGTACTCGACATACTCTCTTTGGTATCTTGCTGGAAGGATTTTATTCCGAAGTCAAGTTGTGCTGATGTCTCAAAGCAGGCAGAGAGGGAGACGAATTTATCCAATCTCTCCAAGACACTTGCCAGCTTGCCGAAACGCTCGTTCTCTGCTACGTTCCATCGCATGCCGATGCCATAGCCTATCTGTCCTGATGTCTCGGTCACCTGGAAGCGTGTGAAATCAAACAAAGGCATTCTGAAGGCGAGTTTGGCTCCACCGAACCATCCCTGACCGATGCGTTGGCTTGTGATACCGAAGATGTCGTCAATCTCTTCATATACCCAGTTGTCGAACTCAACTTCGTCGCCCATAATGCTTTTTTCGACTTTTTTGCCAACCATCTCATATTTCTCGAGTTCCTTCAACTCCTTGCGCGCCTTGCTATACTTCTCGTCCTCACCTGGTCGCTCATCGTCACGCATGAATGAGAGGTTTATCTTTAGATTGAGAAGGTTCTTACGGATGTTATATATGATAGCCGTGTTGAGACAAACCGGCTTGAACGAGAACTTGAATTGAGGGGGAAATCTCAGGTCGTAGCCGGCATCGGCAAAACCGTTAGAAACGTTGTCCTCGTTGTTGCTGCCGACGTAGTTTTCGTTCACTTCCTCATCAGCGGCAGCCTCTATCTCGTCGCGCTTAAAATCAAGATTTCTGAGATAGGGGAATTTGGCATACTGCTTGTCGCCAACATGCAGGGCTACCTTCGCCGTGACGCCTTTGTCAATGACATCAAGAAGATTGAAGCGCACGAAGTAGTAATCATACTGGAACGAGGTAAACTCCGATGCCCTCACCACTTCCGTGTTATTCTCTGTAGCTTCCTTGGCAACGGCTGTCGCTATGTCGGTGGCGAAGAGTTGACAGTCGGGTGCTGTGCCTCCCTTGGCAATAGAGAACGAAGTCTCAAACTGTGCATAGCGTTCTATAATCTTGTTGTTGAGCAGTTTCGGGAAGTCGTTGCCCAGGTCTTCCATATAGGAAATGGTATCGGCCTCAATCCTTCCACTGAGGTCAACTGCATCGATGGAGCACAGACGGTGGTCCACCCCCTGGCGTACGATGATGGCTTTCTCGTCGTTGAGGTTCATGAAGTGTTGGTCGCTGATGTTGAAGCCGCTGCTGATGGTTCCCTTCTGCGGAGTGAGAGCCACCTGGCAGAGGTCAGGGCTGACGATGCCCTCGTCATCGACCACTCCCGGGTGTTTGTAGAGCATCGGCAGATAGCCGTCAACGAGAATCTCGATATATGCGGGATTGCTCATGGTGACAATCTTGTGCTGCTTGGTCTTGCTGTCGTAGCCTTCGTACTTGACAGCCGGGTCGTAGATGCGGTTGCCATTATGATCTACACGCTCGGGGTGGATGGTGGCATTTTTTATCTGCTTACCCTTCTCGTTGAACAGCGACAGATACAGGGTGTCGTATTTCTCATAGAGTCCCGTTCCGAGCCAGTTGAAGTTCATCATCTCCCTGCCTTCGTGCTTGTCGAGGTTGAAGGTAGAGGAAATCTCCATGTAGTTCATGCGGTCGTTCAGGTCAATACCAGTGTGCAGCTTGTTCTTGTCAATTCGCAGTTTCTTGTCGTCGCCACTCATCAGGAACACATCCAATAGGCTGCTGTTCTTCGGCACATAGAAACTCTGGAACTTGTCGCTCTGCAGTTCCAGGGTGGTAGATGTCTTGTGCATGTCACCGTACTCGTCCATATATCCCGTGACATATTCCAACTTGTAGGTCTCGCCCGTCACCTGTCGTTTCTGATCGAGCATGAACATATACAGATTGTCATTGTCCCATTCATACACAAAGTACTTAAATTTGACGGTTTCATCGTTATCTACCCTCCTTACAGAGATTTCGTATGCCACGGTGTCACGGGGCACTGGAGCATTGACGAAGAAGTAGTCGTCAACGGTCTGTGATATACTGTCTGGACCGTTATGGACAATCACTTCGTATGTGTGATGCACGTTGTCAAGGTCTTCTACTTTAAAGCACAGCAGCCCGTGGTCGCGCATCTTCCAGAACTGTCGTTTGTCTTCAAGACCTTTCATCCTTGTGGAGGAGAGCATCTGTTTCAATTTGCTCACTTCCACCAGATTGCCGGCAACAGTCTGGGTGTTACTATCCACCTCTCGCCAGTTGAGTCCGGAACCTTCACTCTCGATGTCGTCAAGGTTGGCGACATCGGTAACATTATTGGCATACCAGAGTTTGAAACTCTGTGCGTTTGTCACGATAACCGTCGTGAGCATCAGCGTTATAAGTAGCGATAATCGTTTCATATCTTATGGTCGTTTGGGGGATTGGTGTTTGGTCGTTTGGGAAATTGGGGCTATTCCCTCCCCATTATATTGTCAATGGCGTTATACCAGTTGCCGTCTTTTTGTCCCAATTTATAATGCATTTTTGTATCCATGACCTTTTCACATTCAGTGTCTTCGTCAACGAGGTCTGCTTCCTTGCTCAGCGCCTCTGTAGTTCCGGTTCCCGGGTCGAAAATCGTGGTTTTCACACTTGCTTCGAGCAAATCTACTACCATACATGGAAGGCATTCTGCGGATGGTTTGATGTATTTCGATTTCATTGAGATAAATATTAATCACCCAAGGGTACTTGTTTAGTGCTATAATGGTGCAAAGTTAAATAAAAAAAAGCATATACAATAAGTTTCTTTGACATTTAACACTTTTGGGGCGCATTTTATGTCAAATAAGTGATTATAAGGTTTTGAAAATGGTAAAAATATAAGTGTACGACTAGTGTTTACCATATTTGTTATTTTGCGCCTGTGCAATGGCTGACATTATCAACATTGCAGTCATTATGAGAAATGTTGTTTTCTTCATTTGTTTGTTATTTGAACAGTTTGTGAGCATTGTCGTATAGAATCATCTGCCTGAAAGGTGCAAGGTCCTGCTCGTCGTTAAGATACTGCTTCATTCTCGCGAGACCTGATGTCAGCACCTGAGGGGCAACATAAGGATAGTCGGAACCATAAAGCAGATGTTCGGGCGTGGTGATGGTGAGCATCATACGGATAACCTCTGGTGAGTGTGCGCCGGCAAGGTCATAGTATAGAGACCTGAGGTTTGCATCCCAGTCTATTTCACCCACCATCTTATTTGCCTGCATCACAGGCGTGAGTGATTTCATTCGTGGTACCGCCAACGGCAGGTAAGCACCACAATGTGGCACCACTACCTTTACATTGGGATAGCGTGCCAGAACGTTGCGCGTAATCATGTTTGCCACAGCACGCGTTGTCTCCGAGAGATACTCCTGCATGGCGAGTGGTGTCTGTTGCATCACCTGACGGTTCACAGGTTCCGGTCGGTGCGGATGAAGGATAACAACAGCGTTGCGCTCGTTAAGCACCGAGAAAAGAGTGTCGAGTTCTGGCGCACCGAGATACTGCCCCTGAACGTTGGTGGACAACTTTATGCCATCTGCCTTCAACGTGTCAAGGGCATAAACGGCCTCACGGACAGCAGCCTTGACATCAGGCAAGGGCAAGGCGGCACAAAAGAGGAACCGCCCTGGGTGTTCCCGTTTCAGGCGGGCAGCCGTCTCGTTGCACTTTCTGATAACGTCTCCATCCCTTTGCGGAGTAGGCTCTGCCAACGTTAGCACCGAAGTCTGAACACCAGCCTCATCCATCCATTTCAGATGAGCGTCAACATCATATCGCGGCAGAGGGAATCCCTCTTCCAGCAGCCTGTCTTCTTGTGCGAGAGCGTCAACAAACTCTGCAGGCAACAGATGTGCATGCACATCAATCACGCCCTGTGCAAGCGCTGTAGTTGAAAACATCGAGACAAACAAACCTATAACCCATAACTTGTGCCATAACCTATAACGCATAACCTATAACCTAAATTACAATCCGCTTATCCATTCTTCAATCTCGCTCTTCGATGCCCTGTTGAGAAGTTTTCCCTCTTTCCAGTTCACCTCAGGATAGGCCGTCTTAAGGTCTTCGCATGCTTTCTTGATGCTGCTGCCGCCAGAGGTGGCAAAGGGTATCACGGTCTTGCCTTTAAAGTCGTAGGACTCCATAAAGGTGTTGATGATAGTGGGACAAGTGTACCACCAGATGGGGAACCCAACATAAATCACATCATACTCCTGCATGTTAGGGAGTTTTTCTGTGATGGCAGGACGACTGCTCTTGTCCTCCATCTCTATTGTAGAGCGGCTTTGCTTGTCTTGCCAGTCGAGGTCGGCATCGGTATAAGGCTTCTCAGGCTTTATCTCATGCAGGTCGGCACCTGTCACCTCAGCAAGTTGCTGTGCCACACCCTTCGTTGTACCTGTTGCTGAAAAATAGGCTACCAATGTCTTCATCTGTTTATTCTCCTTTTTGTTACTGCCTTGTGAACATGCACTGAGGCACAGTGCCATAAGTGCTGACATTAAAATTACTACTTTCTTCATGTTAGTTATTGAATAGAATTATTCTATGATGCGCTTCTCTCCATTTACGATATACGCACCTTTCTTCAGTTCATCAAGTGAACGTGTTTTTACGAGGATTCTCTTCCCGTCGAGGGAATAGACATCATACTGGTCGCTCGATTCAATCGGAGTCTGACTGATGTCTGCCACCTCCTGATAGTTAATGGCACTGAGCCAGTTCTGTATCAGTGTGTTGCGGTTGGAACGGTTGGAGTTGTTTATCCATAGGTTCTGGCTGAAATAGTTGCCTGCGGGCACGAGTCGCTTGCAGTCGGCCACTACTCCACTAATACCGCCGGAAGCGCTCGACACTATCAGTCCTATGTTCTTACCAGCCATCTGCGGTCCATAGTTGAACAGGAATGTCTGCATGATGGCAGCCATCTGACTCCACCACAGAGGTGTCACGATAATCACAGTGTTATAATCGTTAAGATTGACCGTCACAGGGTCGATGGCAGGATAACTGCTGGCATCGTCAGGATTAGCCTTGATGGCATTCAGCAACTGCGTCCCCAGGGCATAGTTGTTGGCATCATACTGCAGTCCTTTCACTGCCGGCTGTATCTCCAGTACGTCGGCCTCTATCTGGCTGGTCAGCGAAGCAACGATATTGCGGCAGTTGCTGGTGTAACTGTAATATGCCACCAGAGTCTTCGCCTTTGCACCAATGCTAAGCAGCATTATCATGCAGATAAACAATACTTTCTTTCTCATTATACAATATACTAATTTGAATTTCGCACGCTTAAGGACTGTACTTGAACTTCTCACTCCATCGAGTGTTCCCAGCCGCCTCGGGTGTCAACTCCAGTCGCGTCGGCGAGTTGCTCCAAGCGTGCCACCTCTTCGGCAGTCAGATGTATCTTCGCAGCCTCGGCAGCCTCGATGACATGGCGTTCTTTTGTGGCACCAATTATAGGCAGAGTGCCTTTGGCTATTGCCCATGCTATGCCTATCTGCGAACAAGAGGCATCATACTTCTTGCCGATAGCGGTCATCTCTTTGGTCAGAGCCTCCAGTTGCGGCAGCACAGGGTTGTACTTCTTGCCTCGGTCACTTTCTGCGGGCAGTGGGTTCTCCTTATTATATTTACCCGAGAGAGCACCTTGCTCCAGCACCATGTATGCCCAGAACTCTATGCCCTGCTCCTTGCAGTAGTCCAGCACGCCGCCCTTCTCTGATGAGCGATAGAGCAGCGAGAAGTGGTTCTGCACAGCAGACACCTTGAATCCTGCCTCGCCAAGAATCTCGTTGGCACGTTTTATCTCCGCAATGTTGTGGTTCGACACACCCACGCGCTTCACGCGTCCGCTCTTCAGCAGAGGAATCAGACCCGGTGTCCAGCGCTCCACGTCCATAGGGTTGTGAATCCAATAGATGTCGATGTAGTCGCAGTCCATGCGTTCTATCGAAGCCTCTGCCATCTTCTCAACTGAGTTCTCATAAATCTCGGCTATCTGCGGTGTGAACTTCGTGGAAATCTGCACGTTCTCACGTCCATACTGCTTTGCGAGTGTGCCGAGAATGTGCTCCGACTCGCCCATGCCATAGACGGTAGCCGAGTCCCACAGGTTAAGCCCCGCCTTCATCGCCGCATCGAACACGGGTTTCAGGTTCTCCACGTCAGTATTACTTCCGAAAACGGTGTCGCCACCGAATGCACCTGCGCCCCAAGCCCAGGTTCCTAATGCTATCTTTGCCATAGTTATTGTGAGTTTATTAGTTTGTTAGTTTGTAAGTTCGTAAGTTTGTAAGTTTGTAAGTTCGTAAGTTTGCAAGTTTGTAAGTTTGCAAGTTTGTAAGTTTGCAAGTTCGTAAGTTTGCAAGTTTGTAAGTTCGTAAGTTTGTAAGTTCATAAGTATATGATATTTATCATGTTGCAAAGATACGGCAAAAGCACGAAATCCGCAATAAACGATTTACGGATAATTCAACCATATTTACTGATTATCAAAAAAAAGTTGTATCTTTGCAGTCGTGAGAAAAACATAATCTATAAAAATAACTATGCGAAAAAACATAATCACCTTGATTTGTTGCAGCCTGATGCTCGCTGCATGTGGTAATCAAACTAAGATAAAAGAAGATATGAATTATGCAGATAACGTGAAAACGGCACTTGCCGACAGCGGCCACATCGACCTGAACAGCCTCCAGTGGACACGCAAGCCAGCAGGCTTCGAGATAAAAGGCGACACCATCGTCATTACCACCGCGCCGCATACCGACCTATGGCAACGCACCTATTATCACTTCCAGAACGACAATGCCCCCGTATTGCAGATGAAGACACGCGAGAAATTCTTCAGTTTTGTGGTGAAGACTGATTTCACACAGAGTCACCATCGCTTCGACCAGTGCGGCATCGTGATGTATCTTGACAGCAGCAACTGGCTGAAAGGTTCGGTGGAATACGAGAACAACGAGTTCCAGCATCTGGGTAGCGTGGCAACGAACAACGGCTATTCCGACTGGGCAACAACGGCAATACCTGCCGATGTGAAGACCATGTGGTATCGTTTCTCTCGCCGTGAGGACGACTACTGCATCGAGTGTTCCACCAATGGTGTCGATTTCAGCCAGATGCGCATCTGCCACATGTATGCCGGTGCCGACGAAATCAGTTTCGGCATCTATGCCTGCTCGCCTGAGGAGTCTTCCTTCACGGCAGTATTCTCAGACATGAAGATCACGGAGTGTGCATGGAAGGCACACGACGGTCAGCAGCCCGACAAGCAATAAGCCATTATGCAACAGGTGCTGAAAGTACACAACGTCAACGACTACGCACGATATATTGGTGCGCCAGAGTTGCATCCGCTCGTCTCGGTGATTCACTACGACGAGTTGGAGCATTGTCGCCACTCACTGAACAACTACGATGTCTTTGGCATGTTCATTGGTGACGAGACGCTCGAGGAACTCACCTACGGGCAGGTGCGCTACGACCTGCACCGCCACGCCTTGATGTGTGTGGCACCAGGACAAATAGGAGGGAAAACCGATACCGGCGAGGAAATCAAGACAAAGGGATGGGCACTGCTCTTCGACCCCGAACTGCTTCACGGCACCGACCTCGAGCGGCTCATGTCGCAATACACCTTCTTCTCATACAACATCAGCGAGGCGTTGCTCATGAGCGACCAGCAACGGCAGGTCATAGTAACTCTCCTCGAAATGCTGAGGAAAAGCCTTGCCCCATTGGGTGGTGTCGGCGGCGAGAGCCTCATCGCGGCGCACATAGGACTGATACTGGAATACACCGCCCGTTTCTATGCCGAACAGTTAACGGCAGCCGTTCCTGCCAATTCCAACCTTCTCACGCGGTTCGAGAACCTGCTCAACCGATATTACGACGAGGGCATCTACCGTCAGCAGGGACTACCCACCGTTCGCTATTGTGCGCAAGAACTGTTCCTGTCGCCCAACTATTTCGGCGACCTGATAAAAGAGTTGACAGGAGACACCGCCATGAGTGCCATCCATCGCTTCATAATGCAGCGGGCAAGTCACCTGCTCATCAACGGCACATCCATCAACGAAACCGCCGAACTGCTTGGCTTTGAATATCCCCAACATTTCTCCCGTATGTTTAAGAAGTACTTCCAAGTATCGCCCAGTAAGTATGTTAAACGGAAGTAATCATGATAGAAACGTCAGAAATGTATCGTAACAGTGCGTTTTCCCCTTTTGCAGAGTGTTTTGCATGTATTAACATGGTGGCGTATTGTTTTTCCAATTAAAATATGTATATTTGCAAAGTGATATTATTTCATCAGTATAACCAATAAAAAAGACTATCGTAATATGAAGAAATTGTTTTTGACAATAGTGCTGTGCATCGCAGCAGCGGCACTGGGAATGAGCCTCACGGCGTGTAACAAGATTAAGGAAAAGTTTGCAATGGTTGCAGAAACACCTGAGACAAAGGCTGTGGATACTGAGCAGTCAGTGCAGAAGGGTCTTGACCTGAAGGCATCCGAACTGATGGATCTTTACATCGAATGGAAAGGCTCGGCATGGGAGGCCCTGACAAAACGCATCGGATGGACATGCGACGGCAGGGACATGCAATATGATGCTGACCAGGTGCTGGACCTCTACACAAGGGGTATCGACTACAATGTCGAGACTTACAAGTTCAAGAAGACCGCCGATGACGGCATCGGCTTGGCTATGATATCCCATGAAGTTGACGGAGAGGCATGGGAACTGTTGCTGGCAAACAAGGCTGACTATGACGCCCTGATGGCTGGCATGGATTCGGAGAAGGAGTATAAGGTTGACCAGAATATGCAGCAGATGTATGACGAGTCGCCTGACCTTCATGCCGACAAAGTGTTTTTGAAGGCTGTCTATGACGAAGGACTGAGCAAAATGGCCGGTCAACGGCTCGGCAACCCCTACTACATCACTTTCGAGGGTGAGCGCGATGGACTTTACATCGTGTCGTTCTCGCACGGCAACGGTGATGTGGAGATGGAATAAAGGTGATAGGTGATGGGTGATGGGTAATAGATAAAAGGGTTATGACCAGATACGAACTAACGGGAACGGCGAAGGGCGGCATTGAACTGGAGTATTTGCCGAACGTGAACTACGCAATGGCAAGGGCAGGGCTGAAGACCTGTGTCAGTTGTGTGGTGGAGAATAGTGATGTCAACGACTGGCAAGATGTCATCTTGCAGGTGAGTGGCGAGATGATTGACTTCTCTGAGATACATCTTGAGAGCATCACCGCAGGTAGCAGAGTGCAGATAGAACAGTTGCGCATCGAGGCGAAGAAAGACGTGCTGCTAAGTTCCACAGAGGCCACCGACACGACGTTCACTCTGAAACTGTGCATCGGTGGGGAAGAGCAGATGGTGCAGGAACTGCCCATACGGCTGCTGGCATACGAGGAGTGGGCTGGCATCGGCATCATGCCCGAACTGCTGGCTGCCTTTGTCACGCCAAACCATCCGTTACTCTCGCGCGTCATCACCAATGGTGCAAAGTACCTGGAGCGCTGGACTGGGTCGTCGTCGATGGATGCTTACCAGACGCAAGACCGCAACCGCGTGCGCATGCAGGTGGCTGCGATTTACGAGGCGCTGCGCGGCGAGGGCATCGTGTATAGCGAGCCAATGGCCAGTTTCGAGCAACGGGGCCAGCGCATACGCCTTGCCGACCGCGTGCTTACAGAGAAACTGGGCACATGTCTGGACACCACAGTGCTCATGGCTTCATGCTTCGAGGCTGTCGGACTGTTCCCCATCGTGGTAATAATGGACGGACATGCCTTCGTGGGAGCATGGCTCAACGAGCAGTTCTACTCGCAGGACGTGGGCGACGATGCCAGTTACCTGCTGAAGCAGAGCGCCGACGGCGTGAACAATCTGGTGCTGGTGGAGAGCACATTCATCACTTCGTCGTCGCCAGTGACCTTCGACGATGCTGTGGCTGCCGCAGAGAAGAAGTTGCGGCAGGAGCAGCAGTTCCGTTGTTTCATCGACATACGCCGCTGCCGTCTCGACAATGTGAGGCCGCTGCCCACAAGGGTTCTGGGCGAAAGCGGCTGGGTGTTGGAGAACGAAGGGGTGGAACATGACGCGGCAACCGACGGAATACAGACCTTCGACCACTATGCTCTGCATCTGGACCAGACACCACAGCAACTGACCAAGCAACTCATCTGGGAGCGCAAGTTGCTTGACTTCTCGCTCCGCAACAACCTGATAAACTGCCGTCTCGGCCGCCGTGTGATACCTTTCGTGTCGTTCGGCATCGATAAACTCGAGGACGCTGTGTTCGACGGCAATGACTTCAGCGTAATACCCTTCCCCAAGAAACAGATAGACCCCACAGAGACGGGCATGTACGACTCGCGGCTTCAGGCTGCCGACCTTGAGGAAATGGCACGCACCGAGGCGCACGACAACCGCAGGCTAATATCTTATCACAGTCAGGCAGAACTCGACTCCGCATTGAAGTTCGTCTATCGCGCCTCGCGCAACTCACTCGAGGAGAACGGTGCCAACACGCTGTTCCTCGTGCTGGGAATGCTGAAATGGTATGAGAACGAGAAGAGCGTGGTGCCTCGTTTCGCGCCTATACTGCTGATGCCTGTCAACATCCTGCGCAAGGCTGGCAACAACTATATAATAAGAACACGCGAGGAGGACATCATAATAAACATCACCTTGGTAGAACTGCTCAGACAACAGTTCAAGGTGAACCTCAACATCTTCAACCCTCTTCCTAAAGACGAGCACGGCGTTGACGTCAAGATGATACTCTCGGCGGTGAGACAGTCGATAAGCGAAATGGCGCGCTGGGATGTCATGGAGGAGTCGCTGCTGGGACTGTTCTCGTTCAACAAGTTCGTAATGTGGAACGACATTCACAACAACGCAGACCATCTGAAGGAGAACGAGGTGGTGCGCTCGTTGATGGAAGGCAAGGTGCAGTTGAGTGATGTTGACAATACCGTGGATGCACGGAATGCCGACCGCAGCACACAACCGTCGGAATTTGCCATTCCTGTGGATGTTGACTCGTCGCAACTCGAGGCAGTTATAGAGAGCGGCAACGGCAAGAGTTTCATACTCTACGGTCCTCCGGGCACGGGAAAGAGCCAGACCATCACCAACATGATTGCCAATGCGCTCTATCACGACAAGCGGGTGCTCTTCGTGGCAGAGAAGATGGCGGCTCTCGAGGTGGTGCAGCGCCGTCTGGCAAAGATCGGACTCGACCCCTTCTGTCTTGAACTGCACAGCAACAAGGTGTCGAAGACCCACTTCCTCCAGCAGATGCAGAAGGCTCTCGACGTTACAAGGATAAAGTCGCCTGAGGACTTCGAGCAGTCGAGTCAGCAACTCTTTGCCGACCGCCAGCAACTCATAAAATACATGGAGAACCTGCATCGCAAACACTCCAACGGCTACTCGCTCTATGACACCATCTCGGAATATCTTTCAATCGACGGCGACGAGATTGGCGAGGGACTGCCGGAAGGCAGCACCGTGACACGTGCGGCAATGGAGCAGTGGGCAGAACAAACACTGGCACTCGACACCGTGTTCGAGATTACAGGCCATCCTGCCAACCACCCGCTGCTCGACATCGCAATGAAGCAATACACCTTCGACAATGCCGAGCGCCTGAAACAACTGCTGCAACAGTATCGCAAGGCATTCGCCGACCTCATAGCGGCGTACAACATGCTGCCAGTGAAGGGAGCAGAGACCGACGCATGGCTCGAATGGACCGACGCACTGGGCAAGACGGTGACTGCTATGCCCGTGATTAACGAGACTCTCCTGCAGTATAACTCTGACGAAACAACCAACCAGCGGTTGCTGGCGGCAGTGGAAAGCGGGCGCAAGCGCGATGCAGAACGTTCGTCGTTGCTCAAGACATGTAGCCCCTCTTTGCTTCAGGCCGACATGAAGCAGTGGCAGGCACGCTGGCAACAGGTGAACGACAAGTGGTTCCTGCCGAAGTATTTTGCCAAGAAGAACTTCATGAAGGAGTTCTCCACATACTGCCCCACGGCAGTGTTCGAAAATGTTCCCGCAACGCTGAAGAAGGTGGAAGACTATCAGCAACTGCACGCTTCCACCGCATCGTCCTCGCCGATGATGCAGGCGATATTCGGCGTCATGGCACAACCCGACAACGAACAGTGGGACACCATAGAGCCATCACTGCGACACGCGCCTTATCTGTCAAAACTCTTGACGAGCATAGAGGGTGGAGCCATGAACGGAAGCAACGCTGTTCAAAACAATTATCGCTCGACACTCAACGCTCAGCACTCAACATTATACAATGACTTCTCGCGCCGTTACGCTGCGCTGAAGGACATCATGGCTCAGATAGAGCAACTGGTGTCTATAGGGTTTGGCACGAAGGAACGTCTCACGGCGGTGCCACGACTCTCGGAGCGATGGCTTGCCAACATCGACAAACTGAAGGACTGGAGCCAATACACCGACCGCACGGCGGCACTTTACGCACAAGGGCTGCACTGCATTCCGCGATATATCGTGCAGAAACGCGCCTCGGCACGCGATGCGTCGCTCGCTTTCCGCAAGGGAATGCTGCACCGTCTGACCATGCAGATGGTTGACAAGGACGAGCAACTGCGCATGTTCAACGGACTGTTGTTCGAGAAGATAATAGAGAAATACCGCCAGGAGACCTACGCTTTCCAGGAACTCACCAAGAAAGAACTCTACTGCCGCCTCGCCGCCCGCATACCGAGTCAGACCGTTGCGGCAGCGGCAAACTCGGAAATGGGCATACTGAAGCGCAACATTGCCAACGGAGGGCGCGGCACAAGCATACGCAAGATAATCGACCAGATACCTACATTGTTGCCCAAACTCTGTCCCGTAATGCTGATGAGCCCAATCAGCGTGGCGCAATACATCGACATGGAGGGCGAGAAATTCGACCTTGTGGTGTTCGACGAGGCATCGCAGATGCCGACGAGCGAGGCTGTCGGAGCAATAGCGCGCGGCAAGGCACTCATCTGTGTGGGCGACCCGAAGCAGATGCCGCCTACCAGTTTCTTCGCCACTCAGCAGGTGGACGAGGAAGAGGCAGACATCGACGACATGGACAGCATCCTCGACGACTGCATAACTCTCTCCATGCCAGGCCATTACCTGTCGTGGCACTACCGTTCGAAGCATGAGTCGCTCATAGCGTTCAGCAACCAGCAATACTACGACGGGCGACTGTTCACCTTCCCCTCGGTTGACGACCGCGAGCGCAAGGTGAGTCTGGTGCAGATAGAAGGCACCTACGACAAGGGACGTACACGCAGCAACCGTGCAGAGGCAGAGGCGATAGTTGCCGAGGTGCTCAGACGGCTCGCCGACCCGGAGAAGTCGAAACGCAGCATCGGTATAGTGTCGTTCAGCAAGGTGCAGCAGAACCTCATCGAGGACATTCTCATCGAGGAACTTGCCAAGCAGCCCGACCTGGAGGCAAAGGCTTTCCAGTGCGAAGAGCCGTTGTTCATCAAGAACCTTGAGAATGTGCAGGGAGACGAGCGCGATGTCATTCTGTTCAGCGTGGGCTATGGTCCCGACAAGAGCGGTAATGTGTCGATGAACTTCGGACCGCTGAACAACGATGGCGGCGAGCGCCGATTGAATGTGGCCGTCTCGCGTTCACGTTACGAAATGATTGTCTATTCCACCATGCGCGCCGAGCAGATAGACCTGAAGCGCAGCAGCGCAAAGGGTGTTGAGGGTCTGAAGCGCTTCCTCGAGTTCGCCGCTAACGGAACGATGAACATCCCGCAGTCGGCGATATCGACAGCAGAGGAGAGTAAACTCGTGAACCTTGTCGCCAAGGAACTGGAGGAGCGTGGCTATCAGGTGCAGACAAACGTGGGCAGGAGCAACTTCAAGATTGACATAGCGGTGGTTGACCCCGACGACGAGCAGAACTACATGCTGGGCATACTCTGCGACGGCAAGAACTACTACGAGACAAAGACCACACGCGACCGCGAGATAGTGCAGCCAAATGTGCTTAACTCGCTCAAGTGGGAGGTGATGCGCGTGTGGAGCGTTGACTGGTATGAGAACAAGGAGAAGGTGGTGAACCGTATTCTGGAGCGCATCGAGGGAATACGCAACAAGACACTGCCGCCCGATATTCCCGTCGAGGAGACCAAGCCAAAGGCTTTCAACGTTGACGACGAGGAGAAGATAGACATCGAAGGCATCGAGAGTTCGCCATATCGCCACGCTTCGTTCGGCAACGTGCCGGCACAGTTCAGCCTCGACCAAAGGACACAGAGAAGGATAAAGGAAATCATTCAGCAACTCGTCGTCGAGGAACAGCCCGTCACCGAGAGTTATGTCAGGCGTCGCATGGCCGACCTCCTGCATTTGGACAGTCTCTGGCGGCTCGACTCTCTAATCAGCGATGTACTCGGCAAATGCTCTTGCAAGAATTATCCTGAACTGCAGCAGAAAACCGTCTTTGTCTCAGATGAAGACAGGGTTGCCTACACCGGGCACCGCTCGCTCGAGGGCAGAGACATCGATGACATACCGGTGGAAGAACTCGCCAACGCCATGTGTTACCTCGTGGGACAGCAGGTCAGCGTTCCGACGAAGGAACTGAAGCGACTCACCGCCCATCTCATGGGCAGTGCTCTGCGCGGCAAGCATCTTCTAAGTTGTCTCGACGCTGCCATCAACATGCTGAAAGATAGCGGAAAGATTGTGGAGAAGAACGAAACACTCACACTTGCATAGTGTTTCTACCGTCTCCTTATAAGCCTCACCCCTATCCCCTCTCCAAGGGGCGAGGGGGACTTCAGTGGTGGGGATACATCGCGTACGGATTCATTCAGAACATTATCCCATTTGCTAACGACTCCCCGCCCCTGAAGGGGAGGGGAAGGGGTGGGGACTGAGACTTTTATCCACACGCAACTTCTACCATATCTTTTATCTTCTTCCTAATATAACTGACCCCACCCCTGGCCCCAAAGCCTCACCCCTATCCCCTCTCCAAGGGGCGAGGGGAACTTCAGGGGCGGGGAGACGTTTACATGCTTTCTGATAGTCAAAGCCGCCGATTATAGTATGTATGATCGGCGGCTTTGAAAAGTAAAATAGGCTATTTTGGTGAGTACAATAGGCTATTTTACTCTGCAATATAGGCTATTTTAGTAATTAATACGGGCTATTTTAGTAATTAATACGGACTATTTTGAGCGTCAATCCATCCAAGCATTGCTACGAGAGTGGCGTTCCAGTTGATTGCGATTTCATTGCTTGCGTATGAGCCTTCGTGGTCGATGTACGACTCATCGGGCTGTTTTGATGGATAAGCCAGTGAGCCATCGCCATTGTCTTGCTGTCCCGGGTTGGGTCCGCCGGCGAGCAGTCCCGGCATCGGAGCGTCGATACCGTCGGCTGCCGACACGCGGTGGTGCGGGTGCATGGTGCTCTTCTGTCCGAAGCCTGTGACGTAGCAATAGCCCGTGGCGTTGCGTCCGAGGATATAATCAGCGTTCTGCAGTGCTCCCTCAAGATATTTCTTGTCGCCAGTTAACTTGTTGGCATAGAGCAGCGTCATGCCATTGGCACAGAAAGCCTCTGCGAGACAACCCCATCCGAAGTCCTTAGCGTCGTTGCCGCAAGGAGTGTTGAACGATGATGTCGGTGTGGTGGCAAGTTTTGCGTCGCAATAATTAATCAGTTTCTTCTGCAAATCGGCGCTTATCTCTGGGTTTTTCTCTTTGTTGGCTATCCATGAGAACATGGCGAGACCTGCGACATTTCCCCATGATGGGAGTGTGAAGTTGCGCTCGGTGATGGGCTTGGCAGCATCGAGGAACACCTTGTCGCCAGTGAGCAGGAACAGTTCGGCGGCAGCCCACAGCCGTTCGTCGCTGGCGTTGAAGTCGCCGTATGTGCCGGTGCTCACGTCGGGGTCATACTGCTTGTTCATAGCGTCCTGGTTGTAGAGAGCCTTGGGGTGCAGTTCTGCCCAGTTGTATGCGGCGAGCGCAGCATCCTTTGCACGTGCCGAGAAGCATGAATAGTCTTTATTACCCTCGAACAAACGTGATGCGAGAGCCATGACAGCGGCAAAGTCGTATGTAGCGGTGACACTTTTCTGGATAACATACCGCTGCTGATGACAGTCCTTCGGCATCACAAAACCCTCGAAGTTGGGTGTCGTCAGTTTGTGATAAACGCCACCGTCGTACGGGTCTTGCATGGTGAGCATCCATTTCAGGTTGAACATCACCTCGTCGAGGAGGTCGGCAGTCTGGTTGTTGCTTTCAGGTATATTCACGTTGAGACGGTCGAAGTATGCCTTGTTCTGCTCGTATGACTGCAGCATCACAGCGACGGAATAAGCCGAGTTGACGATATATTTGTTATAGTCGCCTGCGTCATACCATCCCAGTGGCGACGAGATGATGGTTCCTTCGGGTCGTCCTGGCGACACTGCCGAGGCATGAACCATTACCTTGGTGTCGGGATGTCCCAGCGGGCGGGCATACTCCTTGGCATATTGCGGTTCTATCTCCACACCCGAGCGGATGAGATAGAACGCCTTCAGCGCGGCCTTAGTGATGTCGGTAAGTGCGTCGTTCTTCACCACAAACCTCTGTATTGCGCCGTTGGCACTCAGTTCGTAGGTGCCTGGTTCGGTGATGTTGGCGATGTCCACGATGGTGCGTTGCTTGCCCGACCATGGCGATGTGCTCTTCCTTACGACGCGTGCCTTGCCTGCGCTCTTGCCTGTTGCCACGTTCTTGACACTGATTTTCTTTGCCGATGACGCCTCGATGACTGCTGTTTTCTGCTGTGAGGGATAGAGAGCCACCTGGTTCATGCGGATTGTCTCTGTCTGTTGTGCCATCATCGTTGTTGCTGTTGCGGTGATGATGGCAGAGAGGATGATTGTTCTTTTCATATTATGGTTAATTAGTTTGACCGTTATTATTTATTAAGGAAATGCCATGCAAAGATAAGAATTATACTTTATACTGACAAATAATTTTCAATTCGAACATGTTAATTAGTCAAAACATCTTTATATAGGCAAGAAATACGTTTTTATTTGTGTCATTTTACGTTTCTAAATGTTTCAAAAACAAAAGAAGCGAAAATAAATTTGCTGTGAGAAACTATGAAACATTTTTGAAACAGGAAAGTTTTGCGCGTGTTGCATTTTTGAATACCTTTGCAACGTGATTTAGAACCCTACAGCGCACAAATGCGTGTTATATAAGACTCGACGTAGAAATATAGCAGTTTGATTTAAAATATAGCATTTTGTCTTGAGTAATAATAATTGTTAGTGTTATTTGTTGAATATGTTAGCGCAAGGGTCTCGTGAGAAACCTTTGCGCTCTTTTTTCGTTTTAGTAGTTTTTTTATTACCCCACCCCTCCGTGAAGGAGGGGATTTTTGTTTTTGTATCATATCTTTTTATGTTGCAGATAACATGTTTTAGTGTGTCATTTGTTTGGATTTGTTGCGGATTTTACTTACTTTTGCCCCCATCAAACAATGGAAACGAAATGAAAGGATATACTGTAGTAGTGCTTTTTTGCTTGCTTGTTGCATCGTTCTTCACAAGCGTTCATACTTACAAATCTACGGAACGCAAGGTGAGCGAGGATATGGCGCAGGCGCTGGAACAGACGATTGCCGAGCAACAGAGCGATGTTATCAGTCAAGATACTGTGCGAATATTCAACAGTCATTTGCAGTTGACCAACCTTCGAGGCAGGGCAACCATTGCTGTTGGTGTGAAGGCTGACGGGCAAATGGCACTTAAAGGTCAATGTTCGGCTGCTACCATTATCTCGCTTTCCGACAAGCGGGCAAGTGGAGTGTTATGGATGGTGACGATGATGTGGCTCCTTTTCTGCTATTACAGACATCGGCAGTTGCATGAAAAGTTGCCTGTTGCGGTTGCAGAAATGCCGAACACATACGGCGGTTTGGCTTTTTGTGCGTCTGAAGGTATGTTTGTTGTCTCCTCAGGTGAGACATTGCGACTAACCCCTATGCAGCAGCAACTGATGGAGATGTTCTTCAATGCTCCGTCGCATCGCCTCACGAAACAGGAGATTTGCGATGCCTTGTGGCCTAAGAAACCAGACGCCAGCGACACTCTTTACACACTTATCCGCCGTCTTCGTCCCATTTTAGAGCAGAATACGAGTCTCATGATTGAGTCGGACAGAAGAAAAACGTATGAGTTAAGAGTTCGGTCTAACTCCTAACTCTAAATGTCAGGCAAATGTCAGGTTGCTTTTAAGGTCTCTTTTATAAATGCTTCATATTTTTGCGGTTGAGAAATCAAATGCAACTGCAAAATATGAAGAAGTCAATATTTGTTTTATTGTTGGTGCTTGGCAATGTTATTGCTGAGGCACAGGTGGAAGGTGGCTCTGTCGGAGAGGTGACCGTGAGCGGAAACAGGGTGGTACAGAAGAACGACGCACAATGGATTTTCCCGTCAGAAACGGAGTTGAAACACTCCAGCAACGTCTATTCCTTGTTAGGAAAACTATTGCTTAACGGCATTCGTGTTGACCAGTCGTCGCACTCGTTGACCGCAACGGACAATCGCGGGACGGTGAATGTGCGTATAAATGATGTGCCTGCCACTATGGAAGACATGCTATCGATAGACATGTCGTCGGTGGTGCGCATCGAATATACCGACCGTCCAGGTCTCCGGTACGGCGAGGATGTGGCATACGCGATAAACATCGTGGTGAAACGACCGCAAAGTGGTTATGCCGTTGGTGCCGACCTCACTCACGACCTCACGCGCAGAGGGTTCTCAGACAGTTTCTTCGGGAGGTTCAACACGGGTAAGAGCGAGTGGGGCATCGACTATTCCATAGGATATGAAGACATGAGGGGCAGCAAGGTTAACGAGAAGGCGGATTATCATCTCACAGATGGCTCGGTCAGAACTATAATGAGAAACGACCTCAGCATTCGTCAGCGGTCGCTCAATCATAACATGCGACTCTCGTATAGCATTGCCGACTCCTGCCGTGTGTTGCAGATGAGGATGAAGTATAGCGGTGACCTGCTGCCAGACAAGAGTCTTCGTGAAATAGAAATCTTCGACCGTTCCACGAGCATTGCACATCGTGAGAACAGCGGGCGCAGACATTCTCCTGCCTTCGATGTATATTATCATCGTGACTTAGGACATCATCAGAAGTTGACGGCCTCTGCCACAGTCACCCATATTGCGACAAAGAGCAACAGCGCCTACGATGAAGGGGCACCCTATGTATATAATGTAAAAGGGCGAGTGTGGTCGTTGATGAGTGAGGTGATTTATGAAAACAGGCTTAAGCCCTTCACCCTGACGGCAGGAGCGCAATATAACCAGAAACTCACGGATAACGAATATACGGGCGATGCTCAGTCGTTGTCGCTCTTCCGCAGTAGCGAGCAATATTTGTTTGGTCAGGTTTCGGGCACTCTCTTCAAGCGTTTGCAATACGTTGCAGGGCTTGGTGGCAGTCGCCGTTACTATCGTCAGGGCGTGCATCAGCATGATTTCCACGTCTTCCGACCGCGAGTGAAGGTGAGTGTCCCGCTGAGTAAGGGCATGAGACTTAGTTATGACTACCAGCGCAGCATGCGCACCTCGCAGATAGCGCTTGTTAATGATGTGGCATTTCGGTTGAATTCTATGGAAATGCAGATGGGAAACCCCGAGTTGAAACCCACCGCTGTGACGGAGCATACTTTGCAGGCGAACTATAATATGCCGCGACTGACGGTACAGTTGGAGGGTTACGCTAAGTTGAACCACCATCCCAACATGCACCGCTACATCCGAACGGACGACAATGTCTTTATTGACACTCAGGAGAACCAGCCACATTGCGATGTGATTGTTGGCAACGGCTATGTGCGTTACGACATCATTCCCGACCATCTGGATGCCACTCTCGCGTACACTTATGCCCATTTCGACAATCGGGGCAATGACTACCACCATTGTTACAATAGCATTGAGGGCACGATGATGGTGAATGCATATCTTGGCAACTGGTCATTGATGGCGTATGCAGACACTGGATGGCGCTGGATGGAGGGCGAGCAACGGGGCAAGAACGGTGTTGAGATACAAGCAGTTGCGAGTTATCAGCATGGTCCTTTCTCTGTCTCACTCTACCTGCGCAATCCTTTCCACGCCCATCCTCTTGTTCATGAGGCGCGGCTGATGAATGAGAACCTTCAAAAACGCGATATTGTTCGTGATGGAGAACAAGGAAACTACGTGGGGTTGAACTTCACCATCAAACTCTCTCATGGCAGGAAGTACCGCGACATCAACCGAACAATAGAACTTGAAGACAAAGATGCGGGAGTTCTTAAATAAGTCCCCTGTATTCTCTGGGCGACATTCCCTTCATTCGTGAGAAGAACTTGCTGAAAGAAGGAGTGTCGGCGAAGTGCAGACGGTCGGCAATCTGGCTTATGCTGAGTTGTGATGTGCGCAACTGGAACGACGCCTCCATAAGCAGCATTTGATCGATGTACCCTACTACGGCGCCCTGTTACCTGTCTCACTATGCGCGAGAGATAAACCTTTGATATGTTCAGTCGCGACGCATAGAAACCAATGTCGTGATGCTGGGCAAAATGGTCGGGCAGCAGACGAATGAAGTCTATGAACAATTCCTCTACCCGTTGCGGCACCGGATGATTATCTATTGCCTGTTCCTGCGCGTTCTGCAAGTCGAGGAGGAACACGGCATAGAGCATTCGTATTATTTCGCTCTTATAGATATGGTCGGAGTTCAGATAGGTGATTATCTCGCGCATCTTGCTTGCCATTTTCAGCGCCGTCTCGTGCTGGAGTTTCACTACCGGCTGGTGCAACTGCACTATCGGCTGGTATGCAATGCGCACAAGATCTCTCACCGACGGCATTTCAATGGTGGCTCGCTCGTCGGCGAGCAGACATATTCCGTGATAGTTCTCCGACGTAGAAATAATGGTTACGGGCAGTCCTGGCGAGTAGATGTATAGGTCGTCGGCTTGCAGAGTGAGTTCCTGCCCGTTATAGACAATGGTCAGCCATCCCTCGATAACGAGCGTGAAGGTGTATGCGGCGAGAAATCCCTGTATATTGTTGGCACGGAAGGTGAGGGTGGCATCAGTCTCGTTGCAGAGCATCATGCCGTCCCAATGGTTCACGGTATTATCCCCGTGCATCAGTTTCCATCCTTCTCTAAGACTATACATAACTTTTTGCAAAGTTACGAATAATCTTTTGAAGAGGCGAAAATGATGTGCAAAAAGTTTGTTGTGTCATCCTTTTTCCGTATTTTTGTAGGCGCAAAAACATTTTACCGCTTAACTTATGAAAGATATTTCACTTTGGATAAAGCCATACCGCGACGCGGTGGAGCAGCAGATTCGTCTTGACGGGGACGCAAGGCGCGATGTCGATGCTTACTTCGCACGTGTGGAAGAGTTCGCTAATGGGTGTGCCGACCATGCCGACTTCGCCACAAAGTTTATGCAGAGTCCTCTGTATCAGGAGTATTCCGGACTGTTTGTCAAGCACCAGAACCGGTTTGTCACAAGCACTGGCGAGACTGTGGAGGAGGCTGTGGAGACAATGCAAAGAGAGTCGAGGGAAATCAGCGACAGGGAGCGCAAGAAAGAAATGGCGGAAATAGAGATGAACGCAGCCATCTCACACATGCTTCCCGACGAGGTGAACCGCCTCAGATGGGGCGGAGCGCGCACGCTGCCTGTCATCGGTCCCATCATACAATGGATAGACAACATCAAGTGGATAAGGAACTTTAAACTTTGAACTTTGCGGGCTTACACGGAGGTTAGCCCCTACTTTAAACTATGAACTCTGAACATTCTTTCTCCGCTTCGCTATGAAAGCGCCCCTTCGGGTCGAGCGGAACTTTGAACTTTGAACTTTGCGGGCTAACACGGAGGTTAGCCCCTACTTTGAACTTCGGGTCGAGCGGAACTTTAGGCTTTTGAGGGTTGTTTAACAAAAAATAGCAGAGGAAATGATGTTTTCGTTTGCGAAATATGTATTTTTGCATTTTGAACTTTGAACTTTGAACATTAAACATTGAACATTGAACTTTAAGGATATATGAGAAGGTTTTTAAAGACTGCTTTTGTGGCAGCATTGGCGTTGCCGCTCGTATGCTCTTGCTCTGACAGTTCAAAGAAGGAACTGGCTGGGCTGGTGCGCGAACTGGTGGAGGACGATGCCACCATTGACAGCGACGACTGGAAGAGGATAGCGGACTTCATGGATGCGAACAAGGCTCACATGAAGGAGTTCTACAAGGAGGGACGTCTGGACGAGGAGGCTGTGAAGGAATATATACAGAAACTCTACTCTAAAGGCAAGGACGAGAAGGACATCACGTTCTGGGGCAAGGCTGACAAGCGTTTCCTCACCGTGAAGTTTTATCTGGAGCGTTCGGGCTCGATGGTGAGTTACGACTCGCCGCAGACATCGGGCGAGTTCAAGAAAGCCATTGTGAAGATGCTGAACTCGCTGCCCTCTGACAACGAGGACAACATAATATTCGTGGTGAACGACGCAGTGTATAACTACCCGAAGTCGTACAAGGAGTTTATCACGGACAACAACATCTTCAAAACAACCGAAGGCATCGGCGACCCGAAATACACCGACTTCGGACTAATTCTGGACTCGATACTGAACAAGAACGAGCGCAACGAACTGAGCATTCTGGCATCGGACATGATCTACTCTACGCGCGACCTTACGACGGTGAACAAGCAGAAGGTGCTGAACGAGGCTGAGGGCGTGGCGAACGCCATCTTCAAGGAGAAGGCAGCAAACAAGTCGATGCTCATAATGAAGATGATGAGCAGTTATGCGGGCAACTACTACCCATACAACTCGCCGTCGAAGGGCACCTTGTATAACGGCAAACGCCCTTACTATCTGCTCATTGTGGGCGACAACGACGACATTGCACGCCTGACGAACGACCCACAGTATGCCGCATTCTCGAAGTTCGGCGAACTGGAGGGCTTCGAGCATAAGTATCTCTTTGATGCCAGCGATGCTTATAAGCCGTTCTATACCATTATGCTGAAGGGCAAGGAGAGCCGCGGCATGTTCCGCCCGACGAAGGGACAGACGGAGCGCATCACAAGCATAGAGAACGTGAAGGCGGACCGCAACTCCGACGACTTGCAGATAGAGGTGGCTGTAAACCTCGGCAAGATGCTCATTGACAGCGACTATCTGACAGATGCCAAGAACTATCTGGTGAGAAGCGAGGACAAGATAGAGATAATGTCGATACGCCCCATCACCGCCGACGACCGCAACGCGAACAACAAGAAATATCTGGACCGCGCTACTCACATCATAACGCTGAAAACGAGCGGGCTGAAGCAAGACCAGGACGTGAGCATACGCCTGCTGAACCGTCTGCCGGAATGGATAGCAACAAGTTCTACCGACGACGACACCAACCTTGCGGCGGAAGGCTTTGCGGGCACTACCTTCGGACTGAGATACCTGCTGCAGGGCATCTACGACAGTTACAAGAAACTGTCTGACGGAGAGCCATACTACTTTGAACTGAAACTGAAAATGAAAAGATAATTCAACTACACAGAAATGAAGAACGGTATTTTGCTTATCGCAGGGCTCGTGGTTACCGCCCTGTACATCATCTTCTCGATGCAAATCTATGAACTGCTCTATTATGAAAGCGAGTTCTCACAGGCAATGTACGAGGAGAATATGTATCTCGTAGTTGCCCTGATAAACTCGGGCATAGCACTGACAACAGCCGCAATATACTATTATGCCATCAACTCAGTGAGTTGGGCACGGTGGTATCACTGGCTGATATTCCTCGGCATTGCCGTGATATTCGCAGTTGCCATAGACTTTATCTACCCTAACAGCGTGTTCAGCGAGTACGACTACGAGTTCACCACGCAACTGATACAATTCTCGCTCCTCAACATCATCATTGAGGCACTGCTCTTCATCATTGCGTCATTCTCTATAAGATGGTGGAGTTCCAACTGCCGCCATACACCGATACCGCAGTAAACTTTGAACTTTGAACTTTAAACTTTGAACTTTGAACGTTTAACTTTGAACTTTGAACATTGAACTTTAAGAATAGATGAGACTGTTTCTTTTCCTCGTGGGAGGCACCGGATCGCGAGTGCTGAAGCCACTGATAATGCAGTTTGCCGCCGGCGTTCGTCCTATCGACGAGAACGGGCAGGTGATGAAGGACCTCGAAGTGGTACCTATCATCATGGACCCTCACAAGGCAAACGAAGACCTGAAGCGCACCGACGACCTGCTGCGCTGGTATAAGGACATTCGCACGAGCATCTATGGCGATGTGAGCAGCGACAAGATAGACCGCGGATTCTTCGCGACAAAGATTTCGACACTGAGCGACCTCAACCGCGACACGGTGCTAAACGACACCTTCGTGTTCAATCTTGAGAGCATCGCCTCGAAGGAGTTCCGCGACTTCATCAGTTACAACACGCTCGACAGCGCCAACCAGGCGTTGTGCAGTATGCTGTTCAGCGAGGAACAACTGAAGACGAAGATGGACATCGGCTTTGTGGGAAGCCCCAACATCGGCAGCGTTGCACTCAACCAGTTCAAGGACTCCGAGGAGTTCAAGCAGTTTGCCAATGTGCTGAGTGCCGACGACCGTGTGTTCATCGTGAGCAGCATCTTCGGTGGTACGGGTGCCGCCGGCTACCCCATCATAGTGAAGAACATACGCAACGCTGCGAATAATCCGTCGATTGCCAACAAGGGAACACTTGTTGACGCGAAGATTGGCGCGCTCACCGTGCTGCCATACTTCAACATCGAGCAGGACAAGAACAGCCAGATAACCATTGCCGACTTCATCAGCAAGACGAAATCGGCACTCGACTACTACCGCGTCAACCTCACCGGCTCTAAGGACGGCATGCTGGGCTCAAGTGTCAACGCATGCTATTATCTCGGCGACGAGGTGGTGTCTAATCCTTACAAGAACGACCCAGGGCAAAACGGGCAACGCAACGACGCACACTTCATAGAGTATGTAGGCGCGCTGTCGATACTCGACTTCCTTTCGATGAGCGACGAGAAGTTGCGCACCGACAATGGACGTGTGCGCAATGCGGCATTCAAGGAGTACGGACTGCGCAACGACAAGATGGCCCTCTCGCTGATGGACTTCGGCGAGCGCACACGCATCGTTGTCAACCGACAACTGATAAAGTTCCACCTGGCATTCATGTATCTCACTTACGCTTTCGGCGAAGACATCGGAAAGATGGCATACACCGACGACATGCCTAAGATACAGCGCTCATTCCTGACCACATCGGGCTACACTTCGCTGGCTGGCAGTTTCTTCACCGCCTACCGCCAGTGGCTGCAGGAGATGGCTATGAACAAGCGGCAGTTCTCACCGTTCAATCTATACACTCGCGAGTTGTTCGACTGTCTCACCGACATTGCTCCGGTGACGGGATTCCTGAAGAGCAAGATATCGTATAAGACAATGCAGGAAGCACTTAACACCGAGTCGAAGGCTGCCTCACAGCAGGCACGCTACAGCAACGCCAACGTGATGTTCCGACTGATGGACCTGCTGGACCGCGCAACCGAGAAAATCATCGACAAGAAGTACAACTCAATCGTTTAGGACATGGACAAGGTACTATCATACAATCAGAAAAGCAACGGCGAGGACTGGTTCTCGCTGACAGGACAATATAACGAGGACGACATCAAGGCGATAAAAGATCCTAATGGCGGTCAGGCAGAGAATCCGAAGACTGCCATCCCAAGTCCTTTTGCACAACTCGACCTTGTGAAGAATGCATTCGAGCACATCGCAAAGGACCAACGGTTGCTGGGTTCGCGCATGGACATGCGTCTCGTGTCGTACGCTCTCGACATTGCGCAGATGTTCTACAACTTCGACGAGATGAAGTCGATGTACGGAGTGCAACTCGTGGAGTGGAACATGAACCACCTGCAGATGTTGCTTGGCGACGAGTCGCACCGTTTGCTGGGCGAGACACTCAAGATGTTCATCGACCAGGATGCTTCGGCATACAACTTCTCGCAGAACATGTCGATTTACTTCATAACGTATAACAACCAGGTGGTGGGAAGCACCTCGCCAGCCTCGCTGTTCATGGCCTCTCCTAACGCCAATTGCATGCAGCAGATACAGGTGGAGCAGGGAAAGGTGCTCTTCGGAGAGTGGCGCAACCTATGGGAGCGCAACCCGAAGTTCGTGAAGTATTTCTACGCCATATTCACTGCCTTCCCCGAGTTGAAGAAGATGTGCTCGGAGGTGAACAACTACCTCATTGAGAACTTCAAGGTGATGGAGCGCATAGGCCCCGACTATGCCAAGACACGCTCCGAGATTATCAGCGAGATAGGAAATCCCGAGGCTGCCGACCAGGAAAGCGCAATGAAGGCTCGCGACTATCTGAACCGTAATTACATTCAGATAGAGAATGGAGTGAATGTGCTCGGATTCCCACTGTATCAGTGCCGCCCCGAGGATGTGAATGCCGCAATAGCACAGAGCGACTTCGTCATTGTTCCTTCTCAGCCTGATGCCATTGCCGACCCACGCAAGCCGCTCGTACTGCAGAACAATCTCAGCACACTGACAAGCGACCCATTCATCTACGTCACCTATCCATGGGACAATGCCACGGTGATAACACCTGAGATGTATGCCGAGCACGACATCAACAAACGAATACTGCCCGCAACGACACATCAGTATCCATGGCTTACCGACGATGATTTCTTCCAGCCAACGATGATAAAGTTGGACTTCCCCATCGACAAGGACTGCTTCTTCGACGGCAACACAAAGCCATTCAGCCGCGACGTTGACGACAACAGTTTCCTGCTGCCGCTGAAGCCCACATTCTTCAAGTATTTCACTATGAAGGACCTCATGACAGGCACCATTGCAGGTCAGCCGATATTCGAGATGCAGCACATGCGCATCGGAGGTCAGGAGGCAGTGAAGGCAATACTGCGCATCAGGGTGAAGAAGACAGAAAAGAGTCCGTACAGTTTCATCACCATGCAGCGCACTTACGTTGAGTCGGTGAACGGCGACCTTACCTACGACCGCACCAACGACTACGGCAAGTTCATAAGTGTGTCGTTCGCACTCGGAGTGTTCCCATTTGTGAAACGTGCCGACATCAACCGCTATCACGTGCAACTCATAGACCGCGCACTGTCGGGTCTTTCTGGCAGCGACATCTCCCTGGAGTTCTATCGCAACGGACTGCGCGAGCAAATCGCAGAGCCTGTCACCCGTCAGCGTAGTCTGAAGAGGGTGAAGAACATGGGCTCCACATATTATAGCATAGAGTCGGACTTCGACCTGATGAATGTCGTAGTGACCGACGACCGCGGACAGCGCATAGCAGAGGGACTGGTGGCGCCACAATGGATAGAGAACGAGAACGGCACGGCGGCATTCACCTTTGCCGTTGACTTCGGAACAACAAACACCCATGTGGAATATACCCGCGACGACCAGACTCCCAAGCCGCTGATGATTGACAACGAGAGCCGCGAGCGCCTTGTTGCCACACTCTATAACGGCAGCGACAGTTCGAAATATCTCTTCGAGATAGTGATGAGACAGGAGTTCGTGCCAAAGGTGCTGGGAGACGATTACTGCTTCCCGCAGCGCACCGTACTGTCCGAATGTGAACGTCTCGACGCTTCAAAGATAGACCGCATCGAGGCATTGGGCGATGCCAACATACCTTTCATCTACGAGAAGGAAAGCATCGGCATCGGCAACCGCATCATAGCAAACCTGAAATGGAGCACCGACCCCTCGAACATGAAGCGCATCCTGTGCTATCTCACCGAACTGGCACTGCTCATGCGTGCCAAGGTGCTGCTCGACGGCGGCGACATCAGGAAGACACGCCTTGTGTGGTTCTATCCTCTCAGCATGCAGAAAGGCAACATCGGCAAGTTGAAGACAGCCTGGGCACAGGTTATGAGAAGCGTCTTCGGACTTACGGCAACTGACGAGAACCTCATTCAGATGCCAGAGTCTATAGCGCCATACTATTTCTATAAGAACCATCCCGACCGCTTCAAGGCGGCAGCATCAACAGTGGCAAGCATCGACATCGGCGGCGGCACAAGCGACATTGCCATCTTCAAGGAGAACTCCGACAGTCCCGCACTGCTCACGTCGTTCCGATTTGCCGCCAATGCAATCTTCGGCGATGCTTATTCCGATGTTCCGCAGGGTGATTCCAACCCGATGGTGAAGAAGTATGTGGCATACTTCAAGAACCTCTTCGATGCCGATGAGGAGAAGTTTGACGAACTGAACGGCATCATGGACGACATCACCGCAAAACGAAAGAGCGAGGACATCAACGCCTTCCTTTTCTCGGTTGAGAACAACAAGGTGGCGAAGAACAATCCTGTACTCTCTTATAACGAACTGCTCAGCAACGACTCGTCGCTGAAACTGACGTTCATCTACTTCTATTCCACCATAATATATTATGTGGCAAACCTGATGAAGAAGAACGGACTGCAGAAGCCGCGCAACGTGATGTTCAGCGGAACAGGCTCGAAGGTGCTCGACATTGTGGGCTCGCAGGAAGAACTGAACATGCTCACTAAGAAAATCATCGAACTCATTTACGACGAGAAATATGATGCTGGCGCATTCTCTGTAATCAAGGAAAAGAACTATCCCAAACAGATTACATGTCAGGGCGGACTCTATCAGGTGGCCGACAGCAAGGGAATGCAGCAACTGGCAGTGGTCAACGAGCGACTGTCAGACTATGACAACAACATCGTGACCAACTTCACTCTCATCAACCGTGAAGGCATAACATACGCCGACATGAAGGACGACACGCTGCGCAAGGAGATAGTGACAGGCATCGTTGACGAGGTGCGCCAGTACAACGAGTTCTTCTCGAAACTGTGCGACGACATGCACGTCACCGACCTCTTCCTTGTTGACATGAAGAGCATCAACACCTTCCGCGAACTGGTCAACCAAGACCTCGAGCACCACTTCGTGCAGGGATGGGAGTCAACACAGAAGAACCAGGACGAGAAGAACGACAACGAGAAGGTCGCCGACATTCTCTTCTTCTACCCCATCGTGGGTTCTATGCGTTACAATCTCATTGAGAACATGATTTAAGGACATTACATTATAGAATATGGAGCCAGATGCACTAAATACAATATGGACCATCGGTCTTTTCACGCTTCTCTTTTTCCTTCTCTATCTCTTGCTGGCATGGATAGTGAAGATGCTGACGCACAAGAAAGTTGACAGCGAAACGCCCGAATATGTCACACTCGAGAAGTACGAGAAAGACATCAAGTCACTAAAAAAGCAGATATCACGCCTCGAAGACTCTCTGTCTGAGCAAAACTCGGGAAACAAAATCGCTGCACTCAGTGCAAGCATCAATGCTGACGACAATGAGCCAGAGAAAGGACTACATTCCTCCCCCTCGGGGGAGACAGAGGGGGGTTCCCCTACCCCACAAACCTTCTATCTGCCCACTCCGTCGCCCGACGGAGTGTTCCACGAGACTTTCACACAGCCTCGCGTGGGCAGAACGGTGTATCAGATGACCACCATCGACGACCATCACGGCACATTCTCGTTCTATGAGAACCGCGATGCGCTCGCAACGGCCATGATATCAATATCGCAGATAGTGAAAACCGTGTGTCGTGTGGAGAACTATAAGAACAACCCTCGCGAGATAACCAATGTCGCCGAAGGACAAGTGGTGCGCGAAGGAAATGCGTGGCGGGTGGTAGAAAAAGCAACTGTGAGATTCGAATGAGAAAGGCACTACTGCTCATCGTCGCCGTAATGACCATCGTCTCGTGTCAGTTCAGACCGCGAGGCGGTGGCGAACGACAGCGCAAGAAGCACAACACCGAGCGAACATCAAGACCAAGGCACAACGGAAAGCCGATGAAGATAAAGATGGAGCGTGAGAACGGAGTGCTGGTTGTGCCTGTTAAGGTGAATGGTGTGCAGATGAGTTTCATCTTCGACACTGGCGCCTCAGACATCACCATCTCGCAGACCGAGGCACAGTTTCTTGCCAAGCAGGGACTGCTTACAGAGAAGGACATCATCGGAACACAGCAGTATCAGATTGCAGACGGCAGCATGTCGGAGGGAACGATTATCCTGCTGCGCGAGGTGAAGATAGGCGACCGCACCATCAACGATGTTAAAGCGTCGGTCATCAAGAGTCAGAACGCTCCGTTGCTGCTCGGTCAGACGGCACTGTCGCAGTTCGGAAAGGTGTCTCTCGACTATAAAAACGGATACATCATCTTTGAATAAATACACTAAACGAAAAAACATCATGCAAGTAAAATGTCCGCATTGCAGATATAAGTATAACGAGGTGTTGAAACCCGGAATGACAGAACTGGTTTCGATATGCCCGCGGTGTGGACAGTCATATTCTGTTGAGGTGACCGACGAGGACATACTGAAGGAACAGACACCGCCGCCGGCACCAGCACTCAACATCCAACAACCAGCAACCGACAACCAGCAGCCGCCAGCAGTGCCCGTGGTGACACCTGCAATACCAGAGGTAACGCCAGTCCCCGCAGCAGCGCAGATGACGCCTGCTCGCCCCTCTGTGCCCTCTGTCTCCTCTGCGAACTCCGTGCTTTCAAAGCAAAGCGGAGAAAGAACCCTACCCCGTTACAACTATTCGCCAGCACCAAGCAGCAACAGACTCAAGGTGATGGTGCTATTCGTCGTGGCGGCAGTCTTCGTGGCAGGAGCAATCTTCCTGCTATCAACGTTGTTCGGCAGAGACGAGACGCAGCCCGTGGAGACCATTGCATCCTCAACAAGCACTATAGGGATGTCAAGCAGCGAGATGGGTAACTTCGCATACAGTTTCGAGGGAAACATAAAGGGGAAAAAGAAAGACCTGCCCATAAAGATGAAGATAACCAAGACGGGAACCATCGTCGAAGGCAGTTACTACTATGTCAACCAGACACCTACCGTGACGCTCGAACTGAAAGGGAAGGTCGCTGACGACGGCATCATAACCATGCGCGAATATGTCGATGGCGAAGAAAACTCCGGCAGTTTCGAAGGTTCCATCGATGCCAATGGAAAATTCAACGGAACATTCAGGTATCTGAAGAACAAATATAAATTTGAACTTAAAAGAGTGAAAAGTAAACAGGAATAATATGGACATTAAATGCACAAAATGTAGATATAAGTTTGACGTCACTCCAAATGAAGGACAGATGGAGATGACTGTGGTTTGTCCCCGATGCGGAGCAACACAAACACTCACGTTGCCACCAGACATCCCTGTATCAGCAGAGGCAACCGCTCAACCCGAAGGGGCGCTTTCAAAGCGAAGCGGAGAAAGAACGCTCAACACTCAACCTCCTGTGACGCCTTCTGGTTCGATACCCGAGGAGCACATGAAGTATGTTCCTCACGAAGAAGAGGCTCCTGCGACAGAAAGCAACGTGCAGGCCGTTCCCGCAAAAGAAGAAAAGCCCGCCATTGAAGAGACCCCAAGGCAAGAGAAGAAAGCACCAAAGGCTGCACCAGTGCCACCCGCAAAGAAGAACACTTCATGCGGAAAGATGTTCGCACTGGGATGTCTCGTAGTGGCTGTTCTTGCCATTCTCACCATCGCCATCCTCGCCTTTGCTGGCAAGAGTTTCTTCAATAGCATCAGCAGCGGCGACGAAGAAGAGCAAGAACAGGTTGACCGTACCGACCGCAACATCACCATTCAGCCGGAGAACAGCAACGAGGCAGGGACAGGCACCACTGAACAACAGCAGCAAACTCCCACTCAAACCTCTACGCCCAACCCTCAATCCAACCCCGCACCCGTCACCGACACGGGCGGTGAAGGCAATGACAACACCGCCGTTGCCGAACCTGCTAAGCCCACCGAAGAGCAGAAGGAGAAAGCCAACAGCGACGTGGCAACAGCAGGAGGAAGTTACAACTGTCGCGGAACAATGGCTGGCAACAACATCGACATGAAACTCAACGTCACATCGGGAGGTTTCGTGACAGGTAAACTCACCGACAACACCACAGGGGCAACCCTCGATATCACAGGCGACCGCTATGGCGACGAATACTATCTCACCGCATCAAACAGCAACGACCTCATAAAGATAACGCTGAAGAAACAGGGACGCACACTGAAGGGAACAGCAAAGAAAGAACTGCAGAGCATGCCTGTTAGCGTAAGTTACTAACCGCCGACATCCTCTTATATAATATAATAAGGTATAAAAAAGGAGTTACGGAACGACGTTGGATTTCATCCGACCTTTTCTCGCCAAGGCATAACTCGAATAAAATCGGTTCTGCTCTTATGGCTTAAAGAAAACGTTGGATTTCATCCGACCTTTTCTCGCCAAGGCATAACTCGAATAAATTCGGTTCTGCTCTTATGGCTTAAAGAAAACGTTGGACTTCATCCGACCTTTTCTCGCCAAGGCATAACTCGAATAAATTCGGTTCTGATCTTATGGCTTAACGAAAACGTTCTGCAACTCCTTTTCTTGTCATTTGTACCCACTCGCATTGCAATAGATATCAAACGGGGAGACAATGTTAATAACTTTGTTGAACAAAGTTAATAAGATTGTCGGACAAAGTTAATAAGATTGTTGAACAAAGTTATTAACTTTGTTATCCCGCTTGTATCTAACTGAAAACCAAGTAGATACAGACGGCGTTCTCTGGGGTGTCTCCTTACAATGGGAAATGGCATTAAAAACAAGCCAAACAACATTCAAATAATGGCTGTAACATCAAAAAAAAGTGTGCTCACATATAATTTGTCAATTATAATTTGTATCTTTGTGCGCAGAACGAACTAAAAACCTAAAGATATGCTGGATAAAGAACGGGGGCTATATGTAGCCCATTGCTCGGCAGGACCGCTGAGCATCATTGGTAAGATGGCTAACAGGCACGGACTGATTGCCGGTGCCACGGGTACGGGAAAAACCGTTACGCTGCAGGTGTTGGCAGAGACATTCTGCCAGGCAGGCGTTCCTTGCTTCATGGCCGACATGAAGGGCGACCTCTCTGGCATCAGCCAGGCGGGCCGACTGAGTGGTTTCATTGAGAAGAGGATGCCCGAATTCGGCATCGAGAACCCGCAGTTCCAGGCTTGTCCCGTGCGTTTCTTCGACGTTTACGGCGAGCAGGGACATCCCATGCGCGCCACCGTAAGCCAGATGGGACCGCAACTGCTGAGCCGTCTGCTCGGCCTCAACGAGACACAAGACGGTGTGCTGAACATCGTTTTCCGCATCGCCGACGAGCGAGGACTGCTCATTCTCGACATCAAAGACCTGCGCTCGATGCTCGACTATGTGTCGAAGAACGCCAAGGAATACACCTCGACCTACGGAAACATATCGGCTCCGTCGGTGGGTGCGATACAGCGCGCCATACTGCAACTTGAGGCACAGGGGGCAGACAAGTTCTTCGGCGAGCCATCGTTCGACATTCAGGACCTGCTGCAGCAAGAGGGCGGCAAGGGAGTGATGAACGTTCTGGCTGCCGACAAACTGATGATGCAGCCGAAACTCTACTCCACTTTCCTGCTGTGGCTGCTCTCCGAACTCTACAGCACGCTGCCCGAGGTGGGCGATATGGAACTGCCAAAACTGGTGTTCTTCTTCGACGAGGCCCACATGCTGTTCGAGGACACGTCGAAAGCGCTTGTTGACAAGATTGAGCAGGTGATCCGACTCATCCGAAGCAAGGGAGTGGGCATCTACTTCGTTACCCAGAGTCCTACCGACATTCCCGAGAACATCCTCGGACAGTTGGGCAACCGCGTTCAGCACGCACTGCGCGCTTACACGCCAAAGGACCAGAAGGCAGTGAAGACTGCCGCCGACACCTTCCGACCAAACCCCGACTTCAAGACCGACGAGGCCATTACCAACCTCGAGACGGGCGAGGCTCTCGTGTCGTTCCTCGACGAGAAGGGTGCGCCAAGCATTGTTGAGCGCGCCAAGATATTGTTCCCGCTGAGCCAGATAGGAGCCATCGACACCGGTCAACGCAGCCAGATAATGCGCCAGAGCCGACTGGCAGGCAAGTACGACACGCCGATTGACCGCGAGAGCGCATTCGAGGTGCTCATGGCTCAGGCCGAGACAGAGCGCAAAGCAGCCGAACAGGCACAGGCAGAGGCTGAACAGACAAAGGCACAAGAGGCTGAGGAGAAGGCCAAAGACAAGGATGGAAAGAAGAAGAGCCTTTGGGCGAAAATATGGAAAGCCATCGTCACCGCCGTCACCGCCACCATTGCCACCATCATAGGCACCAAGATTTCGGACACGGTGACGGGCAAGAAGTCGCGCAAGTCATCGACATCGGCAACAGGACGCGTGGTGAAGAACGCCACCAGTGCCGCCACACGCACCATCACCCGCGACATTCTGGGCAATCTTATGAAATAAGCACACCCCTCCTATCCCCTGAACTCCAGCGGGGTCATGCCCGTGAGACGGCGGAAATACTTGGAGAAGAATGACGGATTGGGAAATTTCATCTCATCGGATATCTGCGCCACACTCTTGTTTGTGTGGCGCAGTTCTATTTTTATGCGCGTGACGAGGGCGCGGTCTATCCATTCCTTTGCCGTGATGCCACTTGCCTGACGCACCACGGTGCCGAGATAACGCTCGGTGAGACACATCTTCGAGGCGTAGAATGCCATGTGATGCTGTTCCACAGCGTGCTGGTTGATGAGGTAGATGAAGCGGTCGAAGATGGTCTGCTCGCGCGATTGCAAGCCCTGTTGCTGGTCGGCAAGGCGGCGGAAGAGCGAGTCGTAATGGTGCATCTGCGCTGCCACAAGACTGCTGACGAGCGCGCGGTTGTAGTCTTGCTGATGAACCACATGCCACAGTGTCTCAATGATTTGCATGGCGGTGGCGATGTCCGCCTCGGATGCAGGCAACTGGAAGTCGCGCACCTGACCATTGAAAGCCGCCGGCCACTGTCCCGGTGCGAAAGGCATGGGGAAGTCGGGCGACAAGCCGAAACCGTAAATCTCCACATCGTCGGTGATGCTTATGGGATTGATTATCGAACCAGGCCCAATGAACACCAGCGTACCTGCCTTGACATGCTTTTCAACAAGATTGAAACTGGCATGTATCTCACCTTTTATTATGACTCCCAGCCGGTGGTCGTTGATGCTGAAGGGCGGCTGCTGCTGTCTGACAATCCTGAAGATGTTATGGTCGCCATGAATTATGGCAAACTCGTTGTTGAAGAATATGCTGTCGCGCACCTGTCTGAGGTGTGGCTCTATAAGGTCGCGCATTCGCGACAGACTCATCAGTTTCGGTTGCTTGTTCATGTTTCTTTTGTATAGAATTACGATGCAAAGATAGTAAAATACAGCGAATTATCTCTCTTTTTGTACACAAATCGAACAAAAAGAACATTTCTCCATATCTTCGGATAGCACTGGTTAGTGATATTCTCCTTACCTTTGCTGCGTAAAAACAAAGTAACGCGAGATGAAGAAACTGTTATTACTACTGATGCTGCCCCTGTCGATGCAAGCGCAGACCTTGCAGGAATGTCAGGAGGCGGCAGAACATAACTACCCGCTGATACGTCAGTATGACCTGATAGCGAAAACCACCCAACTGACGGTGGAGAACATCGGGAAGGGATGGCTGCCACAGGTGTCGGCGTCGGCCCAGGCTACACTGCAGAGCGACGTAGCATCGTGGCCCGAGCAGATGCAGTCGGTGTATCAACAGATGGGTCTGGACATGAAAGGTCTTAGGAAAGACCAGTACAGGATAGGCATAGACATCAACCAGACAGTCTATGACGGCGGCATGATACGCAGCCAGGAAGAGATAGCGCAGCGACAGGGTGCCGTCGAGGAGGCACAAACAGAAGTCACGATGTATCAGGTGCGCAGCAGGGTCAACGAGATGTACTTCGCCCTACTCCTGCTTGACGAACAGATAAGGCTGAACACCGACCTGCAAGAACTGCTTTCGTCGAGCGAGAAGAAACTGGAGTCGATGTTCAAGCACGGGACTGCTGCCCAGAGCGACTATCTTAGTGTAAAGGCAGAACGCCTGAATGTGGTGCAGCAGGCAACGAGTCTGCAGTCGCAAAGGCGCACTGTGGCGATGATGCTCAGCACATTCTGCGGAATTGATGTCCAGCAAGTGCAGAAACCCGTTCCGTATGCTGCTACGCCATCGCAGCAAAGCGTGCAGAGACCAGAACTGAAGGTCATCGAGGCCCAGATGCGACTGGCTGACGCACAGGAGAAGTCGCTCGATGCCGCACTCCTGCCCAAGATAGGTGTCTTCGCACAGGGGTTCTATGGCTATCCCGGTTACAACATGTTCGACGACATGATGCACCACCGCTGGTCGCTCAACGGCATGGTGGGCGCACGTCTGACATGGAACATCGGAGCGCTATACACACGCAAGAACGACAAGGCAAAGATACAGTTGCAGCGCGACATGGCAGCCACCAGCCGTGAGGTGTTCCTCTTCAACAACAGTCTGGAGCAGATGCAGCAGTGCGAGAACACGCAGCGCTATCGCCAGTTGATGGCAAACGACGAGGAGATTATAGCGCTGCGCTCGTCTGTAAGGAAGGCGGCAGAGTCGAAACTGGCGCACGGCATCATCGACGTCAACGACCTGCTGAAGGAAATCAACGCGGAGAACAATGCCCAGGTGCAACGCTCCATCCACGAGATTGAGATGCTGAAAGAAATGTATAACATGAAGATTACAACAAACAATTAATCGCGATATGAACAAGACGTTAACCATAATGTGCATGGCAGCGTTACTGGCTGCGTGCAACTCTGACAAGAAGGAATATGATGCCACAGGAACGTTCGAGGCAACCGAGACTACGGTGTCGGCAGAACAGAGTGGCACATTGCTTAACTTCGCTCTGGAAGAGGGCGACGACATCGAGGCAGGACAGGAGATAGGACTGATAGACACCACACAGATATGGCTGAAGATACGTCAGACAACGGCAACGAAGGCGGTATATCAGAGCCAGAAGCCCGACCTGCAGAAGCAGATTGCCGTGACACGTCAGCAACTGGCAAAGGCTAAGACAGAGCAACAACGCTATCGCGAACTGGTAAACGACGGCGCGGCACCTGCCAAGATGCTCGACGATGCCACAAGTCAGGTACAGGTGTTGCAACGACAACTCGATGCACAGGTGTCAACTCTCAACACCCAACTTTCAACTCTCAACTCTCAGATGTCGGCAACAGACGTGCAGTCGAGCCAGTTGCGCGACCAGTTGCAGAAGTGTCACATCAAGTCGCCAGCGGCAGGCACAGTGCTCGAGAAATATGTTGAGCGCGGCGAGTTTGTCGCTCCCGGCAAGCCGCTCTTCAAGATGGGCGAGGTGAAGCAGATGTTCCTGCGTGCATACGTCACCTCGGCTCAGTTGCAGAACATCAAGACAGGGCAGGCAGTGAAGGTGTATGCCGACTATGGCAACGGACAGAAGAAGGAGTACGACGGCACCATCAGTTGGATATCCAGCCGCTCGGAGTTCACTCCCAAGACCATCGTCACCGATGACGAGCGTGCCGACCTTGTGTATGCCGTGAAGATTGCCGTGAAGAACGACGGCTATATTAAAATTGGTATGTATGGTGAAGTGAAATGGTAAATGCTATAGAGGTTCATAAAGTGTCTAAGTCGTACGGGCGGGTGAAGGCGCTCGACGATGTTTCTTTCGCCGTCGGCAAAGGCGAGGTCTTCGGACTCATCGGTCCCGACGGAGCAGGGAAGACGTCGCTCTATCGCATCCTGTGCACCCTGCTGCTCCCCGATGCAGGCACCGCCAGCGTTGAGGGCTACGACACTGTGCGACAAATGAAGGAGATAAGGCGGCGGGTGGGTTACATGCCAGGCAAATTCTCGCTCTATCAAGACCTTACGGTGGAGGAGAACTTGAAGTTCTTCGCCACACTCTTCGGCACTACTGTCGAGGCAGGATATGACAGCATCAAGGCCATTTACCAGCAGATAGAGCGCTTCCGCAACCGCAGGGCAGGTGCGTTGTCGGGCGGAATGAAGCAGAAACTGGCCCTTTGTTGTGCCTTGGTGCACAGTCCCAGTGTGCTGTTCCTTGACGAGCCTACCACCGGTGTCGATCCCGTTAGCCGCAAGGAGTTTTGGGACATGCTGGGCACGCTTAGGGAGCGAGGCATCACCATCGTTGCATCCACGCCCTATCTTGACGAGGTGCGCCGTTGTGACCGCGTCGCCTTCCTCGACCAAGGGCACATCAGGGGCATCGACACGCCAGAAGTGATATTGGAGCAGTTTAAGGACGTGTTCAATCCTCCTGGCATAAACAAGGCTGAAACAAGCCCCCTGTCTCCCTACTCTCAAGATGACAATGTCATCGAAGTAAACCACCTTGTAAAAGCCTTCGGCACTTTCCATGCCGTCGATGACATCAGTTTCAGCGTGAAGCGGGGCGAGATATTCGGTTTCCTGGGTGCCAACGGTGCCGGAAAGACCACCGCCATGCACATGCTGACAGGACTCAACCAGCCCACCAGCGGCACTGGTACGGTGGTGGGATACGACATACGCACCGAGCACGAGCAGATAAAGAAGCACATTGGCTATATGTCTCAGCGTTTCTCGCTCTATGAGGACCTTACCGTAAGCGAGAACATACGTCTCTTCGCCGGCATCTACGGCATGAAGGGCAAGGACATTGCACGCAAGACAGACGAACTGCTGGAGCGGTTGCAGTTCGCTGAGCACAAGAACGACCTCGTGTCATCGCTGCCCTTAGGGTGGAAACAGAAACTGGCATTCTCTGTCGCCATCTTCCACGAGCCTGGTGTGGTGTTCCTTGACGAGCCTACAGGAGGCGTCGATCCCGCCACGCGCCGCCAGTTCTGGCAACTGATTTACGACGCTGCCAGCCGTGGCATCACGGTGTTCGTCACCACTCACTACATGGACGAGGCGGAATATTGCGACCGCATATCCATTATGGTTGACGGAAAGATAAGCGCCATCGGCACACCCGACGAACTGAAGCAGCGCTTCCAGCAGCCCGACATGGACCATGTGTTCACACATCTGGCAAGAAATGCCAAGAGAGCGGATAATTGATAATGGATAATTGACATCAACGATGAAACAGTTCTTCAGTTTTGTACAGAAAGAGGCACGTCACATCCTGCGCGACCGCCGCACCATGCTCATTCTCTTCGGAATGCCTGTGGTGCTGATGCTGCTGTTCGGCTTCGCCATCACCACCGACGTGAAGAACGTAAGGACAGTGGTGGTCACCTCGCAGATGTCGCCGCAAAACCAACAGGCCGTGGAACGACTGGCTGCCTCTGAATATTTCACCATCGTAGCCACTGCTCCCACACCGAAGGACGCAGAACTGCTGATAAGGCACCAGAAAGCAGACCTTGCAATAGTCTTTGCACCTAAATGCGCTGGTGTTCAGTTCATTGTTGACGGTGCCGACCCCAATATGGCGCAGCAGTGGACCAACTATGCACAATCCATCATTACGCAGCCCTCTGAAGGCACGTACAACTCTCTCCACTCCACCCAAAAGTCCGCATCGCCCACAGGAGAGAGGTTGGGGGTGAGGCTCCTCTACAATCCGCAGATGCGCTCGGCATACAACTTCGTGCCAGCCATCATGGGTATGCTGCTGATGCTCATCTGCGCCATGATGACCTCTATATCCATAGTGCGCGAGAAGGAGCGAGGCACCATGGAGGTGCTGCTCGTCTCGCCTGTGCGCCCGCTGATGGTGGTCGTTGCGAAGGCCGTGCCCTATCTGGTGCTGGCAATAGCCATCCTCGCCACCATACTTCTCATGGCCCGTTTCGTGCTCGGCGTGCCGCTTGCAGGCTCGTTGTTCTGGATTGTCGCCGTGAGCATACTCTATATCCTGCTTGCCCTCTCGTTAGGACTGCTCATCTCGAACATCGCCAAGATGCAACTTGTGGCGTTGTTGCTCTCCGCTATGGTGCTGCTAATGCCCGTAGTGATGCTCTCCGGCATGCTGTTCCCCGTGGAGTCGATGCCTAAGATACTCCAGTGGGTGGCGGCAGTGGTACCGCCTCGCTACTACATCGAGGCGATGCGCAAACTGATGATTATGGGTGTCGGCATCGGCGAGGTCGCTCGTGAGGTAACGGTGCTCGCCGCAATGACCGCCTTGATTCTCACCATTGCGCTGAAGAAGTTTAAGGTGAGACTGGAGTAATGACCCACCAAAGTCCCAAAGGGAAAGACGTTTAGACAGATACTGAGCGAATTATAACAATAAAGAATATGACTGATAAAACAGCAGGAAATGTAACCAAACATTCCTCCCGTTGGGAGGGCTTGGGCGGACTTTCATTTCTCATACATAAGGAGTTCCTTCAGATACGGCGCAACGCATTCCTGCCCCGCCTCATCATCATGTTCCCCATCGTCATCATGTGCGTGATGCCGTGGGTGATGAGCATGGAGGTGAAGAACATACGCGTCAGCGTCGTAGATAACGACCGCACGACACAGTCGCAAAGACTCGTGCATGCCATCGAGGCCTCGCGCTATTTCATCTTCTGCGGCCAGAAGCCATCCTATCAGGCAGCGCTTGCAGAGGTGGAGAAAGGCGATGCCGACATCATACTTGAGATTAAGGACGGTCGCTATCTCATTGCTGCCAATGCCGTCAACGGCACCAAGGGAGGCATGGGCTCGGCATATCTGTCAAATATTATAGTTGACGAGTTGACAAGTAAACAAGTTGACGAGTTGTCAGGTAAACAAGTTCTTTGCAAGCAAAGCGCCCCTTCGGGTCGAGCGGGCAAGTTGGCAACCCTTAACCTCTATAACAAACATCAAAACTACAAACTGTTCATGATTCCTGCCCTGCTGGCCATTGTGATGATGCTGATGACGGGATTTTTGCCAACGCTAAACATCGTTGGCGAAAAGGAGGCGGGCACCATCGAGCAAATGAACGTCACACCAGTGTCTAAATGGGCGTTCATACTGTCGAAACTCATCCCCTACTGGCTCATTGCCATCTTCGTGGTCACCGTCAGCCTTGTCCTTGCATGGGCTGTTTATGGCATCACGTGCGCCGGCTCGCTGCTCTGGGTTTATGTGCTGGCAATGCTTCTTGCACTGTTCTTCTCGTCGCTCGGGCTCATCATCAGCAACTACAGCGACACCATGCAGCAGGCCATCTTCGTGATGTGGTTCTTCGTGGTGTGCATCATGCTGCTCAGCGGCCTCTTCACACCCACCCGCTCCATGCCCTGGTGGGCGTACCTCACCACATACGTCAATCCCATGCACTATTTCATCGATGCCATACGCACCGTCTTCATCCGTGGCGGCGGCTTCACGGCAATAGCCCATCAGTTGCTTGCCCTCGCCATCATCGGCATCTTCATGAGCGGATGGGCAGTAGCAAGTTACAAGAAGAATTCATAACAGACTCCTGTTATGCCGAAAAACCACACTAATCATCTTTTTTGGCGTAAACGTTTGCGTAATAAAAGAAAAAACTTTACCTTTGCAGCGACTAAACACCTAACAATTACATAATTAATAGTACATACTTACAAATAACGACAATGAATAATACTAACTTTAAAACCTTTAAAACGACAATTATTCTCGTTTTACTATTGGTGTGCAATTATGCAGTTGCACAAACCTACCCTCTTTCTGACGAGGATTTGGCAGCAAAAATAGCAGCCAAAGAACAAATAACTGATGTGCCCACCATCTACATCACAATTCCTGACGTTGGCACTAATGGCATTGCAACAGACCTGGAGTTAAACAACCAACTAAAGAAGAACAATGACGACACCGATTATCACGATGCTACAATACAGGTTGTTGACCTTAGTGGCACTCTTGAAAACTTTACAGACGACGGACTGCAGATAAAGGTTCGCGGCAACTCCACTGCCTTGCCTGGCGGCGGCAAGCGCCCTTACCGTCTGAAGTTTGCGAAAGACAAGAAAGATGAAGCGGGAAATGTAATAGAGACTCACAAGCACGACCTGCTTGGAAGCGGTTACAAGAAACGCAACTGGACATTGCTCGCCAACACCTTCGACCCGACAATGATGCGCAATGCCATCACATATCACATTGGCAAATACATAGGCATGCCTTTCTGCCCAGGATATAAGTTCGTCGATTTGGTTATCAACGGCAACTATCGAGGAACTTACCAGGTATCCGACCAAGTTGAAGTGGGCAGCCACCGAATTGACATTGACGAAGACAATGACTGGTATTTGGAATATGTTAATTGGGACACAATGGCTGAAGAACCATATGTTGGAGACGGAACCATGATTGTTTGCATAAAGAACCCAGAGTATAGTGCAACAAAAGAAGCAGAGCAACTGGCTCAACTCAAGGATGACGTGAAGACATGGAGCACTGCATGGGAGAATGCTTTCCAGTCAAGCAGCAAAACGTCTGGATGGCAGGCGTACAACGACGTGGAGTCGATGGTGCGCTTCTATATAGGAATAAATCTTACGGGTGACTACGACGGGTGGTTCGTATTTAAGGGCTACCGCACTCCTACAGGTCCATTCTTCTGGGGACCGCTGTGGGACAAAGACCTGGCCTATGACAACTGTCAGTGGCTTCCGGCAAACGGCAACGAAATGCTTGTTGAAGAGTACAATAAAAGTAACTTGGACGGAAACATACAGAAACTATGGACCAATCATATATTCATTCCCCTGGTTAAAGACAAAATAGACGCTCTCGTGACCGACGGAATATATGAGAAACTTTCAGCCGACATAGACAATATCCAAGAGACACTCAAGAACACCCAAAAGCAGAACTACAAGAAATGGAACATCCTGGATAGTAATTCGGGAAAGACAAGGACTTCCACAGACTATTCTCAATATGTAGAAGAACTGGACACCTACATAAAAAACAGAGTAGAGTGGTTGCAGGGTAAAATAAACACCTTGTACGAGAACTTGCCAGAACCGACGGCTTCAACATATAATACAGAAAACTATTGGTGGGGCACAGGACAGACATTAAACACCATTCAAAACGTAACAATGGTCAACCGCTCATTCACCACCGGCGAATGGAACACCTTCTGCCTGCCCTTTGATGCTTCACAGGAGCAAATGGAGGAAGCACTGGGATGCCAGTATGAACTGAAAGTACATTCTGGAATGGACAGAGACGAGACAACCATGCTTTTCACCACACCCGAAACCCTTGATGTCACCGGGGGCATACCATACTTGATAAAGCCGCTGACTCAGGTAAATGCCACCATTTGCTTCAACGGAGTCATCCCTTCAGAAAATGTCAACAACGGAACATACGCATACAACGGCAAACTGGTTACCTTCGACAACAAGCACTTCTTCGGAGCATCGCTGTACCATGGGTATGAATTAAGCACATCAACAGACTATATTTTCAATAACGACATTTACACTGACAACGCTTCGCTGACAAAGACAACCAAAGACAACCAAAGCGGCTGTCGTGCATACCTCCGTGTTCCCGAAGGAGAGACACCTGCTATCAGTTTCACGGCAAAAGAAGATGTCTCTTGCGTCTTCGATGCCAACAATAGCACCGACAACTATAACGATTATATAGTAGGCGGAAAGCAATGGGATGTGACTATCAACAACCGCACATTCAACAATGCTTACTGGAACAGCCTTTCGCTGCCTTTCGACGTTAGCATGGAAAAGGTGAAGGAAGTGTTCGGTGACGGTACTGAGGTTGTGGAATTTGGAACTTTCGCCAATAACCAGATGACATTCACCACCGTGACAGGCAATCTCATTGCAGGCAATCCATACTTCATTAAGCCAGCAAATACTGTTGTTAACCCTGTGTTCAATGGAGTGGAAATAGCAATGGTCAATGGTGGCAACAGTGTTGCCATAGGTTCTGTTGGTTCGTTCACAGCAAACCTGCGACCGGTTACACTGAAGACCGATGGCACAGAACTGTACCTCTCCACCTCGGGCAGACTTTCCAAACCATCGGCAAGTACAAGGAACTTCTCTGGAACTCGTGCATTCTTCACCGTCAACGACGCAAATATGGCAAAGCAAATTTCCATCGTGATGGACGGTGAGACCTCCAGTATCAGTTCTATAGAGACAGAGGAAACACAATTCTCTATCTACAACCTCAACGGTCAGCGAATGGAAGGCAAACTGCCTAAAGGCATCTACATCGCAAACGGAAAGAAAATCATTATCAAATAAACAAAAAACTATCTGGAACGCGGGTGTTACCGCCCGCATATTATGATAAAAATGAACAACAATGAAAAAACAATATAAAACACCTGTTACAGGATTCGTGCAACTGAGCACAAACGGCAAACTGATGGATTTCGTCATCGACGACCCCTTCGGCAATCTCGGCAGCGGAGAACCTGCTGCGGCAAAGGGGAATGGTGACGTTATAACAGAAGAAGAATACGAAGAAGAAAGTACCGAATTAAAAACAAAAGATACGGCATTCATGCAAAAGAAACACTTCCGTTCAGTGTGGGAAGACTGACCACCTTTTCTTGCTACATAATGCAGAGCGGTGTTCCAAGCCACTGTTTGCACGAAAATGGCGGCAATGATAGACCTCAAATAACGATGGGCAGAAAGCCCAGAAAGCACAATTCGTAACTCACTGAACCACAAACGGTTTTCCAACTTATGCCAAACTGCGGAGTGATTAGGGCCTAATCACTCCGCGATTGATGCCTAAACGGAGAGTGATTAGACCCTAATCACTCCGCAGTTTGTATCGAGTAAAAGGGCAAAAGTAAAAAGGTAAAAGAACAAAAGTAAAAGGTAAAAAAGTAAAAAGGTAAAAAGGTAAAAGGGTAAAAGAGCAAAAGTAAAAAAGTAAAAGGGTAAAAAGGTAAGAATTATAAACTTACACCTTCAGAAACAAACATCCCTCCCTTTGGGAGGGCTTGGGTGGGCTTTCAGAAAGGACATTCCGAGGCGAACTGCTTGGGAGTGCCGTCGGGCATGAGGAAGCGTACCTGCTGGCAATGGAGCATCAGGCGCGTGGCGGGATGACCATAGAGACGGTCGCCAACAATGGGGGCTGCGAGTCCTTCGGCATGAGCGCAGTGGACGCGCAACTGATGGGTACGCCCCGTGACGGGATACAGCGCCAGACGTGTGATGCCGTTCTCACTGTCCAGCACCTCATATCGTGTCAGTGCTTCGCGCCCTTTCTCGCGGTCAACCACCTGACGCGGACGGTCGAGAGGATTGGCGCGGAGTGGAAGGTCAATGACTCCCCCACCCTTTGCGACGCTTCCTTCCACCAACGCCACATAACGTTTCTCCACCTTTCGCTCCTCAAACTGCCGCTGCAACCACCGCTGCACCACCCCATTCTTTGCCACCACGAGCAATCCCGAGGTCTCCATGTCGAGACGATGAACCACCAGTGGCTCCTCGCCCTCCGCACACCGCGCTTTCAGTATGTCGCAAACCGACTCGCGCTTTATCTTGCCTGGCACACTGAGCATGCCCGCCGGCTTATCCACCACCCAAATGTCTTTATCCTCATAGACTATCGGCAGTGGCTGACTTTCAGCCTTTTCCTGCGGGTTAGGGTCAACGTCGAGACCCTGCATCATCCACGTCAGTATGGGCAGACAACGACTGCGGCACGAGGGATAGTACTCCAAGTGGTGGCGTATCTCTGCCTGCGGCGACTCTCCCCACCAGAACTCCGCCATACATTGCGGTCGCAGATGGTGCTGATAGGCATATTGCAGCAGTTTCGGAGCACAGCAGTCGCCAGCAGCAGCGGGAGGCAGCGTGCCGCGAAAGTCCTGGAATATATCTAAAAGGTCTTTCTCCTCGCCCCTCGCATTGAGCATGCGGTACTGCGAGAAGAGCCATCGCTGCAACTCGTCGGACATCTCACGGCGGCGACGGCGCAGCGTCTCAATGCGCTCCTCTATTCCACGCAAAGCCTCTTCTGCCCGCGCCACCTTCTCGCCATGCGACTTCTGGAGCCGTCGCAGTTCCGCCTTCTGGAACTGACTCTCACGTATCAGTTCCGCCGCAACGGTGGGTTCTATGTTACGTTGCATGCGCCTGAGGTCTCTGATTTTCTTCGATTTCTCCATCATCGCCTTGAAACGGTCCACCTCTAAGCGTTCCACTTCGCGGCATCGGGCCAGTTCATGGCGTAGCCGTTGCGTCTCTTTGTCGTTCTCAATCTCTTCTATCTGCTTGTTGATAGCACTTATCTCTGCCTCGCGAGTCTTGAACACCCCGTCGGGCTGCTGAGCATCGACAACGGGAGGCACAAACCACGGCCAGTCGTTGCGCCCAGCCAGCAGTCCGCTATAGGCTGCGAGGAAGAAGGTGTTAAGGTTGAGCGATGAGCGTTGAGCGTTGAGCGAGGTTTCATCTTGTTGAGGGTTGTACTGGGGTTCCACTACCAGCACTCCGAACATCTTTCCTCGGTCGGCATCCTCCCTGATGCTCGCGTGTTCCTTTATATATTCTTGCACACGCGCAGCCGCCGCTCGGCACAGAGCATGCGGCTCGTAGCAGAACGGATAGGTGAAACGCTCTGGCGGCATAATGCTTGAATCTAAAGGATGTAAGCAGTCCATTGTCTTTTACATGTTTTTTTGCGACCGCTAAGTTACGAAAAAAATGGTAATAAAGAAGCAGACAAGCAAAAAACAACCAGCAATACACATAAAATGTAAATAAAATCATTTTATTTTGTTGTAAAATCATTATTTATGGGCTTAATATTTTTTTCATAACAATTATTTTGCTTACTTTTGCAACGATAATATGAAATAACACAAGTTTTATATTACCAAGAAATACTTACTAAAATAACTAAAATGGAAAAAAGAAAACTGTTCTTTACTCTGCTAACACTTCTATTTTCGGTAGTATTAGCATACGGTGAAACCGCGTATCCTTATCCCGTGAACCCCGACAACAACCCGTTGCCTGAGACGCTGATGCCAAGACCTCTGAAAGGTGCCTCTAACCAAGCAGCATCAGACTATGCCGTCTCCCCCGTGCAACGACTGCTCGTCACCACCGACGGCACAGAGATTTGGGGTAGCCTCATCTCGTCGAACGCATGGACAGACAACAACCAGCCGGCAGGAATGTACTGTTTCGGCAGCAACAGTGCGTCAACGGCAATAGAGCCTCTGTGCGTTGCCGACCACCTCATAGTGAACGGAGGATATGGCTATAAGAACAATTATCTTTACTATATCAGTTATGGCTTCAATGGTTATTCTGTGCAGGCAAACTACTACGCCGTGAGCATGGACGACTGGGCTTCGGTTTACACCGAGGCAGTGGAGGACTTCAGTCTTATCGCTACCGATACCGACACCGACCCCGCCACAAACCTCAGTTACGGATGTTTCTACAACTCTTCAGGCAACAGTTATGAGTTCGCCATGATGAACTACGCCACCTTCGAGAAGACCTCCATCGCCTCTCTGCAAAAGGCTCTGGTGGCAGTAGCCATCGACCTTATGGGCAACATCTATGCCATTGATGCCGACGGCTATCTGGTCACCGTTGACAAGACCAATGGCGAGGTTACCACCATAGGTGCCACTGGCGTCACTCCGAAGTATCTTCAGAGTGCCATCTTCGACCGTTCCACAGGAAAACTATACTGGGCAGCCACACTGGCTTCAGGACAGTCGAACCTCTATGAGGTGAACACCACGACAGGAAAAGCCACTCTGCTGAAGCATTTCCCCAACGACGAGGAGTTCACGGCACTCTATATTCCTGCACCGCCAGCAGCAGGAGCACCGGCAGCGGTGGAGAACCTCACCGCCTTTTTCCCTAATGGTTCATACGACGGCACCGTCTCTTTCAACGCCCCATCGAAATCGGTTGGCGGTGCTGACCTTACTGGCGAACTGGACTATTACATCGTGGTGCGCCGCGACACCATACGCTCCGGCAAGGTGATGCCTGGCGCTAAGGTTTCCGAGACATTCGGCTTCAGCGATTATGTGTTTGGCGACGCCACATTCACTGTGCTTGCCGCCAACAGTGCAGGCTTGGGAAAGAAGAGCAGCATACACCTCTTCATCGGTCCCGACGAGCCTGCCGCTCCGCAGAATGTCAACCTCACCTACAACGAAGCGACACAGCAGATGACACTCACATGGGATGCCGTAACCATGGGAACTCATGGAGGATTTGTCGATCCTGCTGCAACGACATACGATGTGGTGCGCTATCCCGGTGGTAAGTCGGTGGCAAAGAACCTCTCAGCGACATCGTTCAGCGAGACGATAACCAGCGACAACCTCACGCAGTACTACTACACGGTGTGCGCAACATACAACTACAAAACCGGTGCCACGGCAACATCGAACACAGTACTGGCAGGCAAGGCATACGAAGTGCCTTATCTGGAGCCGTTCAACAGCGAGAGTGCATTCAACCTCTTTAGCGTTGACGATGCCAACAGCGACAACAGCACATGGGCTTTCGACGCTCACGACCTTGCCGCACGTTACAACTACCACCGCACCAACGCCGCAGACGACTGGCTCATAACCCCAGCCATATCTCTGAAAGCAGGCAAGCACTACAGTCTCTCGTTCCGCGCCTATGCCGGAATGTACAGCGGACGGTCGTTCTATCCCGAACGCTTCGAGGTGGCCATGGGCAAGGGAGCGACAGGTGCAGAGATGACAATACCGCTCATCGGCAGCACCGATGTGAAGACCGAGGACCCGACAGAATACCGAAAGGCATTCACTGTGGATGCCGACGGCACATACAACTTCGGATTCCACGCCACCAGCGATGCCAATATGTATCGCCTGCTCATTGACAGCATTGCCATCGACGAGGCCGCAAACGACGATTGTCCCGCCGAACCGACCAACATGGAAGTGACACCCGCTGCCGACGGTTCGCTGAAGGCCACCATATCGTTCGTCACACCAGCAAAGACTGTCAGCGGAGCGCCAATAACGTCGGTGAGCAAGGTGAGCATCTTCCGCAACGCTGACACCGAGCCGATAAAGACTTTCGGCGAGACAGCAGCAGCAACAAGACTCGAATATACCGACGAGGCACTGACCGGAAACGGCAATGTGACATACCGCGTGGTGGCATCTAACGAGGCTGGCGACGGTCTGGAGGCAGAAGCCACGGCTTTCGTGGGATTCGACGTGCCGTTAGCACCTACGAATGTGGTGCTCCGCGATAACAACGGTACCCTCGCGCTGTCGTGGAATGCACCGGCAGGCGGTGTGAACGGCGGCTTCATAGGCACACCAGAGTACATCATCTACTCGATGGACCAGGAGGGTAAAGCACAGCAGGTGGCAACGACCACCGACCTCAACTACTCTCCACAGGTAGAGAAGGGCGAGTATCAGGAGTTTGTTTACTACCGTGTGGCAGCAAGGACAGCAGCAGGCGAGGGAGAGTCGGAACGCTCGAACGGAGTGCTGGTGGGCAATCCCTACACTCTGCCGTTCGAGGAGAGCGTGCCAGACGGAAGCCTCACCACATCGCAGTGGTACACCACACAGACCGGAACATCATCATTCTCGCTTACAAAAGACATGTCGGCCGATGACGATGGTGGAGCCTTCGCTTGCGTAATACAGGTTGCCGGCGACGATGCTGCCGTTTGTTCACCCATGATTTCTCTTGCCGGCGCGACACAGCCGAAACTCACATTCAAATATTACGCCATGCCAGGCACCATGATGAAGATTGTGCCGAAGGTGAATATCGCGACACAAAGCGTTAGCGAGACAGAGGCGATAGACTTCTCCACACTTACTGGCGAGGCAGGATGGAGACAGGCAACAATAGACCTCACACCATTCATCGGCACACCATACATCATCATCGAGTTCCACGCTGTGGGAATGCAGGCCAACGCAGTGGCTGTAATCGACGATGTGCGTGTGGTTGACATGCTGCAGAGCAACCTCGCTGCGCGCTCACTGTCGTGCAGCAAGACGGTCTTTGCAGGCAAACCATCAACATTCCTTGCCACAATATCCAACCTCGGCGAGCAGGATGCAAGCGACTATACAGTGAGTCTGCTTGCCGACGGCGAGGTAGTGGCAACCAAAGAAGGACCGGCAATAGCATCGCTCAAGGACGAGACGGTGGAGTTCACTTATACCGTGCCGGTGACAAAGGTCGGCAGCGAGATTGGCTTCATGGCAAAGGTAAACTTCATGGAGGACCTCGATGATGGCGACGACTGCACAGAGACAGTGAGCGTGAAGGTGATGCAGAACGACTTGCCAACGGCAGAAGACCTCACGGCAAGCGGAACAGAAAACACCACCCTGTCATGGACAGCGCCCGAGATTGGCGAACAAATGTCAGTGACCGACAACTTTGAGAGTTACACACCATGGAGCATCAGCGGCATCGGAGAGTGGCTGACCTACGACGGTGACGGCGCACGCAACTACCGATTCAACGGCATCACCATGCCACACGAGGGCGAGGCGTTCGCATACATAGTGTTCAACCCCGCAGAAGTGGGCATCAGCACCGCCACAGACCCCGACTTCGCACCGCACAGCGGGAACCAGTACATGGTGTCAATGGCTGCATCTACATACTATGCGCCAGGAGGTAACGACGACTGGCTCATATCACCAGAACTGTCGGGCAAGGCACAGACCATCCGACTCTTCGCACGCAGTTACTATGACGACGGAGAGTATTCTTATCCCGAGACATTCGAGATACGCACATCGACAGGAGGAACAGACGCTACCGACTTCACCACCGTGGTGGCAACAAACCGTGACCTGCCGTTCGAGTGGACCGAATACACCGCCGACCTGCCCGAAGGAACGAAGCGCTTCGCCATACACTGCATCTCGGTTGACAAGTTCGCGTTCTTCCTCGACGACGTGACATACGCCGTGGCAGCACCCGTAATCACGGGCTACAACATCTATGTTGACGGCGAACTGGCAGCGACAGTGGGTGCCGACCAGACCACATGGACCTCCAACATCAGCGGCTCACACACTTATCAGGTTTCTGTGGTTTACGACCAGGGAGAGTCAGCACCTACCGAAGCAACCGACCCGACGGGCATCAGCAACGTGACAATAGACTTCGCCACACCGCAGAACATCTATTCGATAGACGGAAAACTGGTGCGCGAGAATGTCACATCGCTCCGCTCTCTGCCTCGCGGCATCTATGTCGTGGGCAACCGCAGAGTGATTGTGAAGTGATAAAGTGCTGAAAAAAATTAAAGCAGATGGAGGAATTTCTCAACAGGAATTCCTCTATTTTTGTCTTCGTTGTCTTTGTTTGCATCAATGAGCCGCGACAGGGCGTCCATTGCAGCGCGAGTGCTCTGCTTCAGCGGTTCGCCCTTGAGCAGATGACCGATGAGAATGGCCGAGAACATGTCGCCCGTGCCAGGGAAATGCACCGGTATCTCGGTATATGGCAGGCAGAATGTCTCACCGTTGTTATGATTATATCCCACCACCGATGTCTGACCGTCCACCTTGATACTGGTGATGAGTGCCGAGCGCGTGCCTATCTCCACCAGTCGGCGCAGCAGTTCGCGCGCCTCGTCCATCGTGACACCCTCTGTCTTGTATGGCGTGTCCGTAAGATATGCCGCCTCGGTGTAGTTGGGGAAACACAGATGTGCCACCTCAAGCATCTCGCGCATACACTGCACACGCTCTGCCGTCACGCCATTGTACAGTTTTCCCTCGTCGCCCATAATGGGGTCAACGAATATCACGGTGCCCCTCTCCGACTGCTCGCGGCAATAGTCAGCCACCATACGCGCCTGCCTCTCGCTGCAGATGAACCCCGTGGCAATGGCATCGAACGAGAATCCCAGTTCTTTCCATACCGGGAACACGCCCTCCATATAGTCGGTGGTCTCCAGAATGTTGAACTTCCCGTAGTCGAGAGTGTTGCTTACAAGTGCCGTGGGAAGGTTATACACGGGCCATCCCATGTACGACAGCACTGGCAGCATTGCAGCCGTAGCCACCTTGCCATAACCTGCAAGGTCGTTGATGAGCAGTATCTGTTTCATGTTTCCTTACTAATGCGGTGCAAAATTACGAAAACATTTCGGACTAACCACACAAACCCGCAGTTTTTTGATAAATACGGATTCTGCAATCATTATTTTGCGATATCACATAATTACATTACCTTTGCACTGCACATTAAACTTAAAACCTACAGAAATGTTCAACTTCCAACTGATAATGATTTCCGCACTCACCCCTGTGGCAGTGCTGATATGGTATCTCTACCGCAAGGACAAGGCGAACCCCGAACCGCCGCTTAATCTCGTGCTCGCCTTCGCGGCAGGAGTGTTGTCGGTGTTCCTCTCGCTTGCCGTCACCACACCGATGAGCCTCATGGGAATCGACTTTAGCCAGAGCGAGTCGATGATCGGACAGTCTCTCGAAGCACTGCTGATGGCAGCCTTGCCCGAGGAGATGGCAAAACTCCTGATGTTCCTCGTAGTGCTTCACTTCATGAAGAACTTCGACGAATATTTCGATGGCGCCGTATATTGCGGCATCGTGGGACTGGGCTTTGCCGGATTCGAGAACATCATGTACATCGCCGGAGCAGACGACATCATCGGCATGAGCATAGGGCGCGCCCTGATGTCTATCCCCGCCCACTTCTCCTTCGGCATCGCCATGGGCTATTTCTTCGCCCGCTCATGGTTCGACCGCAACAAGAACTGGCTCTACTATCTGCTTGTCATCGCCGTCCCCGTGTTCAACCATTGGGTTTACGACGCCCTGCTGATGTGCTCCGGTGTTGCTCCCGAGGGCATCGACATACTGCTGATGCTTGTTTTCTTCGCCTTCTTCACGGTGATGATGCTCCTCACGTTCTTCGCCATACGCCATCTGCTGAAACTCGACAAGGAAAAGGACATAAAGACATAAGTGGTTTTAGACAGAAAGACATGTTTTTATTAGACAGAAAGACATATTTTTATTAGACAGAAAGACATATTATGTTGGACATAAAGACATATTATGTTGGACATAAAGACATGTTTATTGGACATAAAGACATAAAGGACACGAAATTTCTGCATGCCGCCATATAATTGTAGGGGCGTACCTCCGTGTGCGCCCGTAAGCATCCACTGCATTGTTGTCATCTAAAAAAAACACACAACGACACATACCGCCTGATGGCGGTTCGGGCGCACACGGAGGAACGCCCCTACATGTGGCTGACTTTTAGTTTGCAATAAGCCATATAACACTTGGAGTCTTTGTCAGGGGATACTCCTGAGGATGTCAGGTGTATCTCCTGAGGATGTCAGATATATACAAGTGAGGTGGTCAGGAAGCACAAGTGAGAGAGTGATTAGACCCTAATCACTTCCTCAAAAGGCACAAGTGGCGCCACTGGAAGTTGTTTTCGCCTGCGTGATATTGCGTGAAATTGGGTGAAATTGCACCTTCACACGCAACTCCTTGTATTCCAAAACGTTACAACGGATGTGAAATTGTGAAATTGATTTTCGACTTTTTAAAGTAAAAAAAAGCATTATCGGTATACATTATCTCTCCACTCGTAGGAGGTGACGTGTCCCACGTCACAATCCCTCATTTCGTGACGTGAGACACGTCACCTCCTATTTGGACGCTGCAAATTTAATTGCATCCTTTAATGCATTTTTTTACAAGGCTATACTTTTTATCCGCAAATTGCCGTAAATGGGACGTAAATGTCTGTGGGCGGACATTGAGGCAGGCATGTTTAAAGATTCTTGCTCAGTTCCCTCACGCTGCCTATGGCGACGGTGATGTTCGGAACTGCCTTGCTAGTGAACTTCTTAAAGTCGCGCAGAATATAGAGTCCTTTTGTAAAACTTAATGTTGCCCTAGGTTTGGTTTATTGTGCATTACAAATGCTAATACTCAATGTGGGCAGATTACAAATCCGCCCGAGCAGGTTGACGTGTTACACCATAGTCTGATAGTATTTCCATTATATTCGTATTTTTGCAGAAAGTTATTATCTGTAACTAACACGATTTAATTAATATGCATACTAATAATATAAACGTACTTTTTTTGGTTCTTTATTTTCTTAATCCACATTCCTCTGGTTTTCTTTAAAGCGCGTATATATTCTTTTCTGTGTTTACATTTTTGAGATTCGATATTTATACCGTTATATGCGATCCTAATCTCTCCCGCTCGGGCGGATTTGTAAT
>DGTS01000009.1 GCA_002394385.1 Prevotella sp. UBA4330 | reverse complement strand
ATGAAGAATTCGGACTTGTCGGCTTACGCTGATGAAGGAACCGGCACGAATATGGCGTAAAGTAGGAACGCCTGCCCACAAGACACGAAGTCATTAACAGTCAGTGCATTGACTGCCTACCATCATTTCGGTCCAAAAGGAGCATGTGCCAGCTATTGAGCCAGCACAAATGCCGTTTCTCCTGTCTACTGACTTATACTGATATAGGTAGACACATTTAGTAACGATTAAATGTGTATTATTATGAGAAAAAGTCTAACGAAGTACAGCGAAGAGGAGCGTTTAAACTATCTTCGTCTGTATCACGAGTCAGGAATGAGCAAGCGCAGTTTTTGCAAGCGTCATGGCATTTACAATTCCTTGCTATATTCTTGGCTGAAGAAGTACGAAAGTGAGAAAGAATTAGTATCTTTGTGTCGTGAACCAGAAGAGACGTATATGGCAAACCGCAGCAAGGAAGACTACAAGCATGAGATTGCGGCGTTAAGGAAGCGCAATCGTGAACTTGAGAAGGCGTTGGAGTTCTCCCGTCTGGAGACTCTTGCGCGTGACATGATGATAGACAAGGCCGAGGAGTATTTCGACATATCGATAAGAAAAAAATCTGGGGCCAAGTAGCGACGGAACTGGTCGGCGGGCGCGGCCTGAAGGTCGCCCTCGTCGTCCGGCTGTTTGGCCATTGCCGTCAGGCCTTCTACCAGTCGAAGGCCGACATTGAGAAGGAGGTGGCTCGTGAGCGTAAGGTCATCGATGCTGTCAGGGAAATCCGCTCGGAGGATCCCGGCACCGGTGGCTACAAGCTGTGGCTGATGCTCATAGCGATGTTCGGGCGCGACTTCGTGCCTGGGCGTGACCGTTTCTTCGTTCTGCTGCGCCGCAAGGGTCTGATGCTCCCCAAGCCGAAGCCCCGCCACACGACGAACTCCAACCACCGCTACCACAAGTGGAAGAACCTTATTAAGGGGCTTGTTCCTACCGCAGCCAACCGGCTGTGGGTGGCTGACATAACCTACATCGCCCTTGCAGACGGCGACGTGTGCTACCTGCACCTGATCACCGATGCCTACTCGCACATGATTGTAGGCTGGGCTTTGGCCAGGACACTCAAGGCTGCCGTCTCCATGGAGGCGCTGAGGATGGCCATCAATCAGGCAGCGGCCATGTCTGGCAGCGGAACCCTCTATGGACTTGTCCACCACTCCGACCGCGGCGTGCAGTATTGCTGCGATGCCTACGTAGCCATGCTCAAGGCGTATGGAATCACCATCTCCATGTGCGAGGACTACAAGCCGACGGACAATGCCGTCGCCGAGCGGGCCAACGGTATAATAAAGGTGGAATGTGTCTACCGGCAGAAGTGCTTCAACTCCTTTGAGCATGCCGGCAGGGTGATAGAACGCTACATCCACTTCTACAACGACCGACGGCTGCACATGAGCATCGGATACAAAACGCCGACAGCAGCGCATCTGGAGCAGGGAGAGCAGAAAAGGATGTGGAAAAACAGAATTTATCCTAAAAAGCAGACAGGGAATGAAAATAATGTCGTATCTTTGCCGGGCCGAACAGACAGCCCGGGCTCTGCGTGTCCAGCATGACAGAAGTGTCAACAAAAACAGCACAGCTTTTTCGCTTGTGTCTATCAATTCAGTACGACTCCAAAACAACTGTCTACTGTTTCAGTTAATGAAGAGAAAAAGTGTCTAGTGAAATCAGGAAAAGTCACTTGGTGGGTAAATCAACTTCTATCGCATGGCAAAATAGGTTGATTTACTCACCAATATAGCCTATTTTACTCAGTAATATAGCCTATTTTACTTTTCAAGAGGAATGTAAGCGGCGGCAGGAAAGAGACGACTGCCACAGCGAAAAGCCAGCATGTTTTGGCGCGTAAAAGAGGTGCCGACACGTTAAATTGAATTAATCTGCCAATAAAATGTTGAAAAGCGTGTGCTATTTGGAAAAAAATGTGTATTTTTGCACGCAATAAATTTTAAGGTACACTAATTATATGTCATCATTTGTTGCAGATAAAATCGTGATGGACGGTCTGACATTCGACGACGTCCTTTTAATTCCCGCTTATTCAGAAGTGCTGCCAAAGACGGTAGAGTTGAAAACCATGTTCTCAAGGAACATCCAACTGAACATTCCGTTCGTGACGGCGGCAATGGACACCGTGACCGAGAGTGCAATGGCTATTGCCATAGCGCGCGAGGGTGGTATCGGTGTAATACATAAGAATATGTCTATCGACGCGCAAGCGCGCGAGGTGGCTATCGTGAAGCGTGCTGAGAACGGCATGATTTACGACCCCGTGACAATTCAGAAGGGCCGCACGGTGAGTGATGCTCTCGACATGATGGCCGAATATCACATCGGTGGCATCCCTGTTGTTGACGAGGAGGGACACCTGATGGGCATCGTCACCAACCGTGACCTGCGCTTCGAGCGCCGTCTGGACAAGAAGATTGACGAGGTGATGACAAAAGACAACCTCGTGACGACCCACCAGCAGACCGACCTTAACGCTGCGGCAGAGATTCTGCAGGCAAACAAGATAGAGAAACTCCCTGTTGTTGACAAGGACAACCGACTGGTGGGACTTATCACATACAAGGACATCACCAAGGCCAAGGACAAGCCGATGGCTTGCAAGGACAGCAAGGGCAGACTGCGCGTGGCTGCCGGCGTGGGTGTCACTGCCGACACTCTCGACCGCATGCAGGCGCTGGTTGACGCTGGTGCCGACGCCATTGTCATCGACACCGCTCACGGACACTCGAAGTCGGTGATAGAGAAACTCGTTGAGGCAAAGGCCTCTTTCCCCAATGTTGACATCGTTGTGGGCAACGTGGCAACGGGTGCGGCAGCCAAGATGCTCGTGGAGAACGGTGCCGACTGCATCAAGGTGGGCATTGGTCCGGGCTCTATCTGCACCACGCGCGTCGTTGCCGGTGTCGGCGTTCCTCAGTTGAGCGCTGTCTATGACGTTTACAGTGCACTGCAGGGAACGGGTGTTCCACTCATTGCCGACGGCGGTCTGCGCTACTCGGGCGACGTGGTTAAGGCTCTCGCCGCCGGAGGTAGTTCGGTGATGATAGGCTCGCTGGTGGCAGGAACCGAGGAGAGTCCTGGCGACACAATCATCTTCAACGGACGTAAGTTCAAGAGTTATCGCGGCATGGGCTCGCTGGAGGCTATGGAGAACGGCTCTAAGGACCGCTACTTCCAGTCAGGAACCAAGGATGTCAAGAAACTGGTGCCAGAGGGAATCGCCGGTCGTGTGCCTTACAAGGGAACATTGCAGGAGGTGATTTACCAACTCACCGGAGGTCTGCGCTCGGGTATGGGCTACTGCGGAGCGGGAACCATCGAGGCGCTTCACAACGCTAAGTTCACCCGCATCACCAATGCCGGTGTGATGGAGAGCCACCCGCACGACATTACCATCACCAGCGAGGCACCAAACTACTCGCGACCAGAATAAGAATAGAATATAGAATATCATCGCAATGAAGAAGACTTTTCTTTTGGCAGCCATGCTTCTGGGATGGGGCATGACGTTTGCACAGAGCGACGACCCCGTGATAATGACCATCGCGGGCAATCCCGTGAACCGCTCAGAGTTTGAGTATTCTTACAACAAGAACAATGCAGAGGGCGTCATCGACAAGAAGTCGGTGAAAGAGTATGTTGACCTCTTCGTCAATTATAAACTGAAGGTGCAGGCGGCTCTCGACGCTCGTCTGGACACTCTCAGTTCGTTCCGCGACGAGTTCCTTACCTATCGCGACCAGCAGGTGCGCCCGTCGTTCGCCACTGACGAGGCGATGGAGCAGGAGGCACATAAGGTTTATGATGCCACATACAACCAAATAGGTCCCGACGGACAGGCACAGGCGTCAATAATTCTGCTCAAACTCAGCCCTGACGCATCGCTGGCAGAGCAGAACAGGCAAAAGGCGCGCATCGACTCTATCTACAGTGCGCTGCTTGCAGGTGCCGATTTCGCAGAGTTGGCACGTAAACACTCTGACGACCAGGGGACTGCAATGCGCGGCGGACAGATGCCTCCCGTCACTCGCTCGCAGTTACAGGAAGACATGGCAAGCCAGATATTCGCTCTCAAAGACGGCGAGATGAGCAAGCCGTTCCTTCTTCCTATGGGATATCTCATAGCGAAGATGAACAACCATCGCTTCCTCCGCCCGTACGAGGAGGAGCGTGAGGACATCATGAAATGGATGGAGAGCCGCAACCTCCGCGACGCGGTGGCAGAGCGTCGCGTTAAGGAACTCGCTGCCGAGAAGTTCGGGCTGAAGGACAGCATCGACCATCTCAATGCAGAACAGAAGGCTCAGGTGGATGCCGAAGTGAAGAGCCTGCTCGACCAGCGCACCGAAGAACTGTCGGCCGCCGACTCTGACATGAAGAACCTTATACGCGAATATCACGACGGACTGCTGCTTTATGAAATCAGCAACCGCAACGTATGGGAGAAGGCTGCTGCCGACGAGACAGGGCTGCGCAACTTCTTCAAGAAGAATAAGAAACGCTACAACTGGGACAAACCACGATATAAGGGTATGGCTTATCACGTGAAGAACGAGGCAGACAAGAAGGCTGTGGCCAAGTGTGTCAAGGGACTGGCTTTCGACCAGTGGGCAGACAAACTGCGCACCACGTTCAATGCCGACTCGGTGATTCGAATCCGCGTTGAGAAGGGCATATTCAAGGAGGGCGACAATGCCGTTGTTGACAAGATGGTGTTCAAGAAAGACACCACGCTGACGCCGATGAAGGATTATCCCATCGACGCTGTCTATGGCAAACTGCTCAAGAAAGGACCAGAGAGTTATGAGGATGTTCGTGGACTGGTGACCGCCGACTATCAGGAAGAGATGGAGAAGGCATGGGTCAACGAACTGCGCAAGCGATATACAGTGGTGGTGAACGACGACGTTCTGGACACCGTAAACAAACATAATTGATGAGAACATCACATAGAATAACACTTGCCGTGGTGGGGCTTATGGCTCTCTCGGCAAGTATCACGGCACGCACCGGACTGTTCGCTACGGGTAGCCGCAGTGACGTCAGCGCGGCAGACACTGCCGCTGCGGACACTGCCAAGGCTCAGGTAAAGGAGCAGCCGATATACGAACCTTCTGTTGTTGACGAGGTGATATGGGTTGTCGGCGACGAGCCAATACTGAAGTCTGACGTAGAGGTGATGCGTCTGCAAGCCGAGATGGAAGGCGTGAAACTCAATGGCGACCCCGACTGTGCCATCCCCGAGATGATAGCAGTGCAGAAACTCTATCTGCACCAGGCGGCGATAGACAGTATTGAGGTTACAGAAACCGAGATAACACAGGGCGTCGAGCAGCAGTTGAACTATATGATCAATGCCGCTGGCGGAAAAGAGAAACTGGAGGAGTACCGCAATCAGACAATGACTCAGATGAGGGTGCAGATGCGCGACGAGTATCGCGACCGCCAGTTGATAGAGAAGATGAAGGAAAAACTTGTCAGCGACGTGACGGTTTCGCCTGCCGATGTGCGTGCTTATTTCAAGAATATCCCTGAAGACAGCGTTCCCTTCGTGCCTACCGAGGTGGAGGTGCAGATAATCACGAAACAGCCGAAGATAGAAACCGAGGAACTGAACCGCGTGAAGGACCTGCTGCGTTCTTACACCGACCGTGTCACTAAGGGCGAGACGACGTTCGCTACATTGGCACGTCTCTACTCCGAAGACCCAGGCTCGGCACGTCAGGGTGGCGAGATGGACTATGTTGGTCGTGGTATGCTCGACCCGGCATTCGCCAGTGTGGCGTTCAACCTCACCGACCCGAAGAAGATTTCGAAGATTGTGGAGACAGAGTTCGGATTCCACATCATTCAACTTATTGACAAGAGAGGCGACAAGGTGAAGTGCCGCCACATACTGCTGAAGCCACACGTGAGCCGCGATGCCATCGACAAGGCGCTCGGCAAACTCGATTCTCTCGCAACGGACATCCGCGCCGAGAAGTTCACTTTCGACGAGGCTGCGTCTTATGTCTCTGACGACAAGGACACAAAGAACAACCACGGACTGATGGCAAACTACTCTGAGTCGGGCCGCACATCGCGATTCCGCATGCAAGACCTGCCTACTGAGGTGGCACGTGCCGTAGAGGGATTGCAAGTGGGCGAGATATCCAAATCGTTCCAGATGGTGAACGAGAAGGGCAAGACAGTGTGCGCCATAGTGAAACTGAAGTCAAGAGTGGAGGGACACCGCGCCACTATCACCGAAGATTTCCAGGTTATGAAGGACGTGGTGCTCGCTAAGCGCAAGGAGGAATTCCTGAAGACGTGGGTAAAGGAAAAACTGAGAAACACCTATGTCAGGATGAACGACCGTTACCGTGACTGCAAGTTTGAATATGAAGGTTGGATAAAATGACCGCATTGAATAAGATAAGACAGATGTTCGGCGGGCATAGAATCATTTTCTTAGTGATTCTATGCCTGTTCGGTCTTTGCGCCATGAGCAAAGGCCCAAAGAAACATAAGAGGCGCAAGACCACCGACGAGAGGGTCTATCTTATACATGCCGACGTGCTGCACTACGACCAGTATGGCTCGAATGCCCCTGGCGCACAGGTGCTTAACGGCAATGTGAAGTTCCGCCATAAAGGTGCAACGCTCTCTTGCGACAGCGCTTTCTATTATGAGAAAGAAAACTCTTTCGAGGCTTACGGACATGTGAGAATGACGCAGGGCGACACTCTCACACTGACAAGTGAGGAGGCCTATTACGACGGCAATGACCAGATGGCGGAGGCACGGTATAACGTGGTGCTGAAGCATCGTGGCACAACGCTCTACACAGACAGTCTGAACTACGACCGCCTGTATAACGTGGGCTATTTCTTCGAGGGCGGACGCATGGTTGACAAGAAGAACACCCTCGTTGCCGACTGGGGCGAGTATAACACGGAGACGCACGAGGCGATTTTCAATTACGACGTGACGCTGCGCAACGAGCAGTTTACCATTTATACCGACACTCTCCACTATGACACACGCACTTCGCTGGCCCATGTCGTTGGACCTTCGCGTATCGTATCGGGACAGAACACAATAAACACCGAGTCGGGATACTATAACAGCAACACTGGACAAACTCAACTTTACGGCAGGAGCACGGTGGTGAACGAGGCGAAGGAAATGACCGCCGACAGTCTTTTCTACAACGAGAATACTGGCGTTAGCGAGGGCTTCAACCATGTGGTGTATGTGGATAAGGAAAACAAAAACTCGCTCGACTGCGACTATTTCTGGTACAACGACAGCACAGGAGAGGCACTGGCAACAGACAGGGCACTGCTGAAAGAGTTTTCCCAGAAGGACACTCTTTATGTACATTCCGACACGATACGCATGTTCAGTTATAACCTGAACACCGACAGCGTCTATCGTACAGCACATTGCTATAACAGGGTTCGCGCGTACAGGACCGATATTCAGGCAGTGTGCGACTCGCTTGTTTACATTACCAAGGACTCGTGCATGACGATGTATAAGGACCCTATAGTGTGGAATATGGGAAGACAGATGGTGGGCGAGAAGATGGAGGTGTTTATGAAGGACTCCACCGTTGAGCGTGCTCATGTTATAGGACAGGCGTTCTCCATCGAGATGCTGCACGACAGCATTCATTACAACCAGGTGTCTTCGCGCGAAATGTTTGCTTACTTTGACAACGGAGACCTCAGAAAGACAGAGGCCATAGGCAATGTGCGCACCGTTTATTACCCCATTGACGAGAAAGACAGTTCGCTGATACTTCTCAATTACCTTGAAACAGACACGATGAGGATGTTCCTCGCCAAACGCCAACTGGAGAAGATATGGACTTCAAAGGCTGAGGGAACGGGATATCCAATGTCACAGATACCACCGGGAATGGAGAAACTCACCGGATTTGCCTGGTTCGACAACATCCGTCCTGTAGATAAGTACGACATCTTCAACTGGCGAGGCAAAAAAGAAGAGGAGGTGCTGAAGCCTCAGACTCGCCATGCGGCACCGTTGCAACAGATAAAAGACGGAAAGGTTGAGACACTGAAAGGCGAGGAGATAAAACTATGATGTGGTTCGGTCAGCGCAAGCCTCGCCGTTTCGAGCACCGCATGATATATGCAGACGACAGGAAGAAATTCCTCGGCGAACTGGAGCAGAGGGCGAGGGAAGAACTCGGGATGAGTGAGAAGAAAACTACGACGCCCGATTTCCATGCCGCATTCACCAGTGAGACATCTCATCTGCGACGTAGGGAGGCACGGCAGTCTCATGGACTACTGGTTGCCGGTGTGGCATTGTTGGCGATAATCGCAGCCGTCTTGTATCTTCTTGCCCGTTGACTCCTGCCTTTTCGCTCTACCCGAAATGGACACTTCCGTGGCAAGGCGGGAAAACAACTCTTAACTTTAAATTTCAATGAGTGATATAATACAATTACTACCAGACAGCGTGGCCAACCAGATTGCCGCAGGCGAGGTGATTCAGCGTCCCGCCTCGGTGGTTAAGGAATTGGTGGAGAATGCCATCGATGCCGGAGCGACAGTGATAAATGTCGTTGTGGTTGATGCTGGACGAACCTCGATACAGGTTATCGACAATGGCAGGGGAATGTCGGAGACCGACGCACGACTCGCCTTTGAGCGCCATGCCACGTCGAAGATACGCAAGGCTGACGACCTCTTTGCCCTGCGGACAATGGGATTCCGCGGCGAGGCATTGGCTTCCATCGCTGCTGTGGCGCAGGTGGAACTGAAAACGAGGATGGAGGACGACGACATTGGCACGCATCTCTCAATCAGCGGGTCGCGGGTGGTGGCACAAGAGCCTGTTTCTTGTCCCGTCGGGAGCAACTTCTCTGTGGAAAACCTCTTCTTCAACGTGCCTGTAAGGAGGAAATTCCTCAAGTCGAACACAACCGAACTAAACAATATTCTCAGCGCTTTCGAACGCATAGTGCTTGTCTATCCGGAAGTTAGTTTCACGTTCCATAACAATGGGGTAGAGGTGTTTAACCTCAAGGCAAGCAACACACACCAGCGAATCATCGATGTCTTCGGAAAGAAAATCAACCAGGAACTGCTGCCGATAAGTGTTGACACCACCGTTTGCCGCATTTCGGGATTCGTCGGAAAACCAGAGTCTGCACGTAAGAAAGGGGCTCATCAGTATTTCTTTGTTAACGGCAGATACATGAAACACGGTTTTTTCCACAAAGGAGTGATGCAGGCGTACGAACGGCTGATTGCGACTGGCGACCAGATTCCGTATTTCATATACTTCAACGTGGAGCCAGAGAACATCGATGTGAACATCCATCCCACAAAGACCGAGATAAAGTTCGACAACGAGGTGGCGATATGGCAGATACTGACCGCTGCCGTTAAGGATGCACTGGGACGTTTCAGCGATGTCACAGCCATCGACTTCGACGTGGAGGGCAAGCCTGATATTCCTGTGTTCTCGCCAACCAGCGATGGGTTTAATGCACCGAAGGTGGATTACAACCCGCAATATAATCCGTTTAAGGAAAGCGGACAGCAGGTCTATCGGCGCAATGACGTGCCAAAAGACTGGGAGAGCCTTTACGAAGGACTAAAACCCAACTCGTCGGAACAGAAGGATTTTTTTGACGTTGAGCCACCTTCTGCCGAGGGGATTATAGAGGAAAAGGCCCCAACCCACTATCAGTATAAGGGGCGTTACATCATGACTGCCGTTAAGTCGGGGCTGATGATTATAGACCAGCATCGCGCGCACGTGCGTATATTATATGATAGGTATATGCAGCAAATGGCAAGCAGCGGACATAGTTCGCAGAAGATGCTTTTCCCCGAAGTGGTGCAGTTCCCTCCTTCAGACATCGTGATGCTGCAGAAAGTGATGCCCGAGATGGAACATCTGGGCTTCGAACTGTCCGACCTCGGCGGCGGAAGTTATGCAGTCAATGGCGTACCGACAGGCATCGAGGGCGTGAAAATAGACTCGTTGATAAAGGACATGGTGACCACGGCAATGGAAAGCGGCTCACTCAACACCGACGCAATCAACCATTCACTCGCCTTGAGTCTGGCACGAAATGCTGCAATACCGCAGGGGCAGGTGCTAAGCAACGAGGAGATGGAGACAATAGTAAACGAACTTTTCACCACTTCCAATGTGAACTACACGCCAGACGGAAAGTCTATCCTCTGCATTCTAAAACAACATGAAATTGAACAAATGCTTGGATAATTGCCGAAAAAACACTCAAAAACGACGAAATGATTGTGTTTTTTTAGTTAAAAAGTGAAATTTCTACAAAAAATGTATTGCAGTTTAAAAATAATTACTAACTTTGTACCCAAAATTGGAAGAGAGGAATCCTTACGAGGACTTAATGTTATTATCAATAATAATTTTTAATTAGTTATGAAAAAGTTTTTAATTGCACTGGCATTCGCCACAGTTTCTGTTGCAGGTTATGCACAGGACACAGACGCTAACCTCAAGTACAGCGTTGCAACAAACTCATTCTGGAGCAACTGGTTCATCCAGTTAGGCGGACAGTATGACGTATTCTACTCAGGACAGGAGCACGGTAGCAACCTCAACTCTGCTCTTTTCAAGAACTTCCGTGGTAACTTCGAGGCTTCTGCAGCCATTGGTAAGTGGTTCACACCAGGTCTCGGACTCCGTGTTAAGGCTTCAGGTATCTGGGGTCGTGCCGTAGGTCTTCCTTATCCATATGCACAGCGCGTTGCTGGTCAGTTGTCTGACGAGGATCAGAGCCATGGCTTCAAGTTCTGGACTGGCCAGGGTCAGGTATTGTTCAACCTGAGCAACATGTTGCTGGGCTACAATCCTAACCGTGTTTGGAATTTCATTCCATTCGCTGGTGGTGGTATCGCTCGTAACTGCAGTGCTAACCGTTACTCAATGGGTCTCGGCGTTGGTATCTTGAACGAGTTCAACATCTCTAAGCGCGTTGCTCTTAACCTCGAACTCGGTTGGAACCGTTGGGAGTCTGACTTCGACGGCGTTTACCAGAACCTTGACGAGGGTCGCCGTGGTTGGGATTCTCACGATAACGTACTCTATGCTGAGGTTGGTTTGACAATCAACGTTGGTAAGGTAGGTTGGGATCCAGTACCCGATGTTGACGCTATCCGCCGTGGTTATGAGGCTCGCATCGCTGACCTCAACAACATCATCCGCGACCGTGACGCTGAAATCGACAGCCTGAAGAAGATCAAGCCTGAGACAATCACAGTACACGATCCAGCATCTGAGCGCTTCGTTGCTACTCCTATCTCTGTATTCTTCAACCTCGACAAGACCGAGATTGCTGAACTTAAGGACCTCGTAAACGTACGTGCACTTGCTGACTACGCTAAGGAAACCAACAGCAACCTCCTCGTTACAGGTTATGCTGACAGCGCAACAGGTACTCCAAAGCACAACCAGTGGCTGTCTGAGAAGCGTGCTGATCGCGTTGCTGGTGAACTCGTTAAGATGGGTATCGCTGAGAGCAAGATCCGCAAAGAGGCTAAGGGCGGTGTGAAGATTCTGTCACCAATCAGTTACGACCGTCGTGCAACTGTTCAGGTTACAAAGTAATCACTTGACTACATTTAGTTAAACAATAAACGGAGTGCTTCCCCACATGAGGAAGCACTCTTTTTTTGCAATTATATACTATTTGGTCCCATAAATGAAATAGTGTTTCTAAAGATGCCGTACACATTGTTTCCTCGCCCTTGTAGGGGAGGGGTTAGGGGTGGGGTCAGTGATATTAAGGAATAAGATAGAGGGACATGTAAGAAGTTGTGCGGACAAAGACACTGCCTCCAACCCTGCCACAAAGTCTCATCCCTCGCTCGGCCGAAGGACACATACAACGCAAGAACCCCTCTCCAAGGGGTGGGGGTAAATTAAAATGGAGGGGAGTTAATAGCAAGGGGCATATAGTATATAATTACCCTTTTATTTGATATAGTTATACTTTCTGTCCGCATCAACCTATAAGTATCTCAAATACATCAAAGGTCTAATTGCGTATAGTTTTACTCTCATTTTTTTAGAACATTCTTAGAAATAATCGAAAATATTGAGCCAAAAGTTTTGCGGTTACGAAAAAAGATAGTACCTTTGCACCGCTTTTTAGGCATGAGGGCGTTTAGCTCAGCTGGTTTAGAGCATCTGCCTTACAAGCAGAGGGTCGGCGGTTCGAATCCGTCAACGCCCACAAAGAAAAGGATTTCCGTTCCGCAAGGGATGCGAAATCCTTTCTTTTTTGCCCGTATGAGATGCTCCTTTCTATCATGTTGGATATCAACAACTTACAAAACGGCTAACAAAGTTAATAACTTTGTTCAACAATCTTATTAACTTTGTTCGACAATCTTAATAACTTTGTTTAACAAAGTTAATAACATTGTTCCCTCGTTTGGCATAAACAGAAAAGCCGATAGATATTAATGCCTTTCTGGATGGGTAACTTTTCCGTCCATTTCTTTGTTTTATTATCTTTCTTTTGTACCTTTGCATTGTGTTGGCATTGCAATGATGATGCTATTTGCTGTGAAAACTTTAATTATTGGAAAACACATGAAGCGTTTGTTTGTTTATTTCCTGCAAGCAAGACTTTTGCTCGTCTTGTTCTTTATTATGGGTGCCACTATGATGTCTGCTCAGGAGTCACATCATTCCTGGGAATCGCTGCTCAATGACGTAATGTCTTTGGAGGACGGTGAGAGTCTGTCGTGGCAGGAGACTTATGACATACTATGTGATTTAGAACAGCATCCCATTGACCTAAACAACTCGACTCGCGAGGATCTTGAGGCAATTCCCTTCCTCACAGCGCAGCAGGTAATGGATATTTGCGAGTATCTTTATAAGTATGCGCCGATGAGGTCATTGGGCGAATTGGCTATGATAGAGTCGCTCGACTATTATCAACGCGAGTTGCTTCGACACTTCGTGGTACTGGGAGATGTAAAGCAGGCTGTCTTCCCCACGTTAAAAAATATAGTGAAACACGGCAGTCATGAGGTTGTGGCAACGGCAAAAGTGCCTTTCTACAAAAGAAAGGGCGACGACGACGGCTATCTGGGCGCCCCTTATAAGCACTCGATAAAATATACTTTTAATTATGGACAATATGTAAAGGCGGGGCTGCTCGGGTCGCAGGATGCAGGCGAACCCTTCTTTACCAAGGGCAACTCGCTGGGTTATGATTTCTATTCGTTCTATCTGCAGATACGCAAGTTGGGACGGATGAAGAATCTTGTGGTAGGGCGCTACAAGGCGAGGTTCGGCATGGGTCTGGTGCTCAACAATGACTTCCTTCTCGGCAAGATAGCGTCGTTGCAGCAACTGGGGAACACGGAATATAATGTCCGCGCGTACTCGTCGCGCATGGAGGGCAACTACCTGCAGGGCGCCGCAGCGACAATCAATGTGGCTCGGGGGCTCGATGTCACGGCGTTTGCCTCATTCAGGTATATTGATGCCACGCTGAACAAGGACTCCACCATCTCTACCATTCTCGATGACGGCTATCATCGCACGCAGACGGAAATGGATAAAAAGAATAATTCGACAATCACGATGGGCGGAATGAACATCAATTACCGTAGAGGCGGATTTCATGTGGGCGTCACTGGGGTGTACTCTCATCTTTCTCGCGACCTTCAGCCGAACACTTCAGCGATATATAGACGGTACTATGCGGCAGGGAACAACCTGTGGAATGTGAGTCTGAATTATGGTTTTGTGTCTCATAGGCTGCAGTTGTCTGGCGAGACGGCAACGGGCGACTGTGGGGCAATGGCTACACTTAACACACTTTCTTATCGTGTTTCGGGTGACTTTGACATTATGGCTTTGCAGCGTTTCTACTCTAAAAAATATTACTCTCTCTATTCTGAAAGTTTCAGCGAGGGCGGACGAGTGCAGGACGAAAGTGGTTTCTATGTGGGAATGAACTGGCATCCGTCAGCGAGATTCCGACTGCTCGGATATTTCGACTTCGCTTTCTTTCCCTGGCCTAAGTATCAGGCGGCTATCGCATCACATGCTTACGATGGATTCTTGCAGGCTACGTATAAACGCGGAGCATGGAACCTCTTGGCTCGCTATCGACTGAAAATCAGAGAGAAAGACAACGAGGAGAAGACTGCACTCATCAATAGAACCGAGCAGCGGGGTAGGGTAGCGTTGGGATATGACGGCGGAATGTGGACCGCCACCACTCAGGTAGATGTCGCTCACGTGGCATATAAGGAAAAGGATTTCGGCTGGATGGTGAGCGAGAATGTCGCCGTAAGACCTCTGCAGTGGCTTCTGCTGGCTGGAAATGTCGGGTATTTCAATACCGACAGTTACGAAGCACGTATTTACACCTATGAGAAAGGGCCACTTTATACGTTCAATTTCCCGTCGTTCTTTGGCAATGGCTTACGCTATTCGCTTTTTGCAAGGGCTGATTTCTCAAGAAAAGTGATGATGATAGCAAGAGTAGCAACTACAAACTTCTTCGACAGGAACACTATTGGCTCTTCCTATCAAATGATTAACCGCTCCTCAATGACTGACCTCGAATTGCAACTGCGACTGAAGTTCTGAACTCGTAGTATTATATTATGTACACGCGTACATTTATATTATATATAGCGAGTTTGTGGTCCGTCATAACGTAAAAAGAAGTCTTATAATGCGCCGAAATGAAAAAAAATGTTATTTTCGAGAATTTTCCCTCGAAATATTTGGAGCGTATTGATATTTGTTGTACCTTTGCACTCGCTTCGCTCCTAAAAATGGTGTTGAGGCGATTAAAAAGAAAGAGTTCTTTGACAGATTTCATAAGACAGAGAAGTAGTACAAGAAGCGGGGTGTCGGGCTTGAATGCCTGATGTCCCTGGTGTAATGGAAACCGTCGATCCCGGCCATGTGTCGGGAATATGTACAGGTGCCTTTATAGCCGATAAATGTTGATTGTACCGGATAGGCGTTCTGAGAACAGACAAGACTTCGCCGTCCTGCGCATCTTTCGGGGTCCGCGGGTCTGGCGTTAGATAAAAGAGATTTTTACAATGGAGAGTTTGATCCTGGCTCAGGATGAACGCTAGCTACAGGCTTAACACATGCAAGTCGAGGGGCAGCATGGGAGTTGCTTGCAATTCCTGATGGCGACCGGCGCACGGGTGAGTAACGCGTATCCAACCTTCCCCCTGGTAGGGCATAGCCCGTAGAAATGCGGATTAACACCCTATGTTGTGCTTTGAGGACATCTGAGGAGCACTAAAGTTTTACGCCATGGGATGGGGATGCGTCCGATTAG